>JBBRBV010000006.1:0-79449 GCA_038205545.1 Actinomycetales bacterium | reverse complement strand
ATGTCGGTGGTGGCTCGTAGTCTGGCGCTATCGACCTTGCGGCCCAGCTCTTCCAACGCCGTGAACACCGCGATGGCCTCCGCGTCGTCAAGGTGACCAAACCGCACACCATCCAAAGCCGACGAGAGACTCGCACCGGCCTGAGCAATGACCTCCACCCGAGAAAACAACGGCTCCGAGCTGGACTCGGGCGGGGCGGTGAGGGTCATGGCGGCGGTGCCTCCTTCACCCACAATTATAGCCCAAAACAACCCTAAAGGCGAGAGAAACTCAGCAGTGTTATGTTTTCCTATCAGAAGTTTCTACGATAGGCGTGATCGGGCGGAAGGCTGCTTGAGCACCCGTGCGGCAGGCACTCAGGAATCGCGCAGGTAGTGGCTGTGAGTTGGGGGGACGCAGAGTGGATACGCAGTTGACCTGGGTGCCGGGGCGGAGCACAGTAGAGTCATGACCGCTCACGGCACACTCCTGTCTCCCGACGCGACGAAGAAGCCGCTGGCGGGTACCGCTTTCGTTCACCTCGATGGATGCCTGCATGCCATGTTTCGCACGCGGGACTTCGCGTCGGCGCTCGCACTGGTCAACCAGGTTGGTGCGGTGGCCGAGTCGATGAACCATCATCCCGATCTGCGCCTCGGCTATGGCCGGGTGTCGTTCGTGCTGACGTCGCACGATGTCGGGGGAGTCACCCCGCGTGACCTCGACCTTGCCGTTCGCGTGCAGGAGATCGCCGATACCCTCGGCGCCACCGCCGACCCCGGGCAACCGGCCCGCTATGACATCGCGATCGACTGCACCGATGCGGATGCCGTGCGCCCATTCTGGCGGGTCGGCCTCGGCTATACGGAGGTTGTCGGGGACGACGGCATGGAATTGGTCGACCCGCGCGGCCTCGCCCCCAGGGTCTGGTTTCAGCACATGGGAACCGCACGCACCGATCGCAACCGAATCCACCTCGACGTTTACGTGCCCGGCGACGATGCCGAAGATCGGGTCGCGGCCGTACTCGAGGTCGGGGGAGTGCTGCTGACCGACGACCATGCTCCCGATTGGTGGGTGCTCGCCGACGTGGAGGGCAACGAGTTGTGTGTCTGCACCGCCTGGCTCTAACCCGCTGGGGTGACGAAGGTGACCGAGCCGGGCGAAGTGCTGCGTCGTGACCATCTAAAAATGAACACGGCCCAGATCACCCGCACGTCGCCGTGCCCTGAAACGCTACAAGGCGGGCAGGCCGAGCGCCGCGAGCGCCATTTCTTCGAGGAGGGTGCGCACGGCAGGCTTCGCCGAAGCGCGCGCGCTGTGCGGCGTCGAGTTCAATAGCCCAAAGGTGGCGTGAGCTCGAATGCGCAGCCGTGCCTCGTCGACCGACGGGTGCACTCGTTGCAACACCGCCACCCAGAGTTCGACGTACTCGCGCTGGAGCACCCGCACCCGATGCCGATCCGACTCCGACAGGCTGTCGAGGTCGCGGTCCTGCACTCGGATCACATCCGGGTTGGAGAGGGCAAAGCTCACGTGAAAGCGCACGAGATCGCGAAGGGCGGCCGCGGCATCCGTTGTCGTCGAGACGACCGAACCGCCCCCGGCGACCAGATCCTCGCTCACATCAATGAGCAGGGCGGCGAGCACGGCCTGCTTGCCGGTGAAATGGCGATACACGGCCGGTCCGCTCACTCCGACAGCCGCACCGAGGTCTTCAATCGATACCCCATTGAAGCCCGAGCGAGCGAACAGGGTAGCCGCTGCGCTCAGCAGGGCGGCCCGGCGTTCGGCCTTGGCCTGACTGCGCGGCGTGGTGGGGCTGCGCGTAGTGGGACTGTGCGTTCTCTCATCACTGGACATTTGAGTTAACACTAGCTAACCTAATTTGAGTTACCAATCATTAACTGTGATTGGCGCCCAGTCGAAGGAGACTCAGCCGGCGATGCACGTACTCACGAGTGAAATCGACCACAGCGGACCGGCTTTTCTGGCCAACGACACCGAGCAACGCGCCCTCGTTGCGGAACTTCGCTCTCGCCTCAGTACGGCGGCGCTCGGCGGTGCCGAGGCGTCCCGGCAGCGGCACGTTGCCCGCGGCAAACTCCTGCCACGAGCGCGCGTCGACCGTCTGCTCGATGAGGGCAGCCCCTTTCTGGAAATTGCCCCGCTCGCCGCCACCGGGATATACAACGACGACAGTCCCGGTGCTGGAATCATCGTGGGAATCGGTCTCGTGCACGGCCGTCCCGTGCTCGTCATCTGCAACGACGCCACAGTCAAAGGCGGCACCTACTATCCGCTCACGGTCAAGAAGCATCTCCGCGCGCAAGAAATCGCGGTCGAGAACCGCCTGCCGTGCGTTTATCTCGTCGACTCCGGCGGTGCCTTCCTGCCCCGGCAAGACGAGGTCTTTCCGGACCGCGACCACTTCGGTCGCATCTTCTACAACCAGGCGCGGATGTCCGCCGCCCGCATCCCGCAGATATCTGCGGTGCTCGGCTCCTGTACGGCCGGCGGAGCCTACGTTCCAGCGATGAGCGACGAAACCGTGATCGTGCGCAATCAGGGCACAATTTTTCTCGGCGGACCGCCGCTCGTCAAGGCCGCGATCGGCGAGATCGTCACGGCCGAGGATCTCGGCGGTGGCGACCTGCACTCTGGCGTTTCCGGCGTCACCGACCATCTCGCCGAGAACGACGATCATGCCCTGCAGATCGTGCGCGACATCGTGGCGACCCTGCCGCAGCCGCAGAAACCAGCCTGGGAGGTTCTGGCCGGTCGGGAGCCGGAAGTCGATCCGGCCGAACTCTACGGCGCCGTCCCCGTCGACGTGCAGCAGCCCTACGACGTTCGCGAAGTCATCGCCCGCCTGGTCGACGCGAGCGAATTCCACGAATTCAAAAAGGAATACGGCGTCACCCTCGTCACCGGATTCGCTCACCTGCACGGCCACCCGGTCGGTATCGTCGCCAACAACGGCATCCTGTTCGCTGAATCGGCGCAGAAGGGCGCCCACTTCATTGAACTGTGCGACCAGCGCGGCATCCCCCTCATTTTTCTGCAGAACATCTCCGGCTTTATGGTCGGTAAAGACGCCGAGGCCGGCGGCATCGCCAAGCACGGCGCCAAAATGGTGACCGCCGTCGCCACCACCCGCGTTCCCAAACTCACCGTCGTCATCGGAGGCTCCTTCGGCGCCGGCAACTATTCCATGTGTGGCCGCGCCTATTCGCCGCGCTTCCTCTGGATGTGGCCGGGCAGCCGCATCTCGGTGATGGGCGGCCCGCAGGCGTCCGCCGTGCTCGCGACCGTTAAGAGGGAGCAGATCGAGTCGCGCGGTGACGAGTGGTCGCCCGAAGCTGAGGCCGCGTTCAAGCAACCGATTGCCGACCAATACGAGCACCAGGGCAGCCCGTATTATTCGACCGCCAGACTCTGGGACGACGGCGTCATCGACCCCGCCGACACCCGTACCGTGCTCGGTCTCGCCCTCGAGGTCTGTGCCGCTGTTCCGCTGCCGGATCCCGCCTTCGGCCTGTTTCGGATGTGATGAACATGACCCAGAACACCTCCTTCAAGACCGTGCTGGTCGCCAATCGCGGCGAGATCGCCTGCCGCATCCTGCGCACCCTGCGCGAGCGTGGCATCCGCTCGGTTGCCGTTTACAGTGACGCTGACCGTGATGCCAAACACGTGCAGCTAGCGGATGTCGCGGTGCGGATCGGCCCTGCGGCCCCGGCCGAGAGCTACCTCGCTATTGAGCGAATACTCGCCGCCGCCGCGCAGACCGGCGCCCAGGCCATTCATCCGGGGTACGGGTTCCTCAGCGAAAATCGGGCCTTCGCGCAGGCCTGCGCCGACGCCGGCATCGTGTTCATCGGTCCAAGCGTTCACGCGCTGGCCGTGATGGGCGACAAGATCCGCTCCAAAAACCACGTCGCCGGATTCGGGGTGCCGATCATTCCCGGAATCGCCCGTCCGGGGCAGAGTGACGAGAACCTCATCGATGCTGCGGCCGAGGTGGGGTACCCGCTGTTGATCAAACCGTCGGCCGGCGGCGGTGGCAAGGGCATGCAGGTCGTTGAGAGTGCCGATCTGCTCCCCGACGCTCTCGTGACCGCTCGGCGCATCGCCGCCAGCGCCTTCGGCGACGATACCCTTTTTCTGGAACGACTCGTCGCCAGCCCCCGCCACATCGAGGTGCAGGTGCTCGCCGACAACTTCGGGGCCGTCGTTCACCTCGGCGAACGCGAGTGCTCGCTGCAGCGTCGCCACCAAAAAGTTATCGAAGAAGCGCCTTCCCCGTTGCTCGACGCCGCCACCCGGGCCCGCATCGGTGAGGCCGCGTGTGCCGCCGCCCGCAGCGTCGACTATCGCGGCGCAGGCACGGTGGAATTTCTGGTCGCCGCTGATACCCCCGACGAGTTCTTTTTCATGGAGATGAACACCCGTCTGCAAGTCGAGCACCCGGTTACCGAACTAGTCACCGGCGTCGACCTGGTCGACTGGCAACTTCGTATTGCCGCGGGGGAGCCTCTCGGGCTCGTCCAGACCGATATATGCCTGAGCGGGCATGCGATCGAGGCGCGGGTTTATGCCGAGAAACCTGACCGTGATTTTTTGCCGATGACGGGCACGGTGCTGGCTCTGGTCGAACCGACCGGCGCCGGCATTCGTGTCGACAGCGCACTCCTGCCGGGGCTCACGATCGGCGGCACCTATGACCCGATGCTTGCCAAGATCGTGGCCTGGGGCTCCGACCGTGCAACGGCCATTGCCCGACTGGACCGCGCCCTCGCCGACACCCTCGTGCTTGGCGTGCCGACCAATCTGGAATATCTTCGTCTGCTGCTGCAGGAACCGGCCGTTCGGGCGGGTGAGCTCGACACCGGGCTGATCGAGCGCACGCTGCCGCATCTGGACTTTCGGCGGGCCGATGACCACGTGCTCGCGGCCGCAGCCCTGCTGCTGCACGTTGTCGCTGCGGCCGAGGCCGGGCGCGAGCCGGAGTATCAGGCGACCCTCTGGCAGCGGCCGAGCGGATGGAGGCTTGGCGAGCATCGTCCGACCCGGTACCAGCTCGGTGTTGGAGGCGCGGGCATGAGCGACGGTGTCGTCACCGTGAGTGTTCTCGGGGAACCTGGCTCAGCATCCGTCACTGTCGGCGATCATCCGTCGGCCGCCGGCAGCATCAGCAAGATGGCCGCCGAGCGGGTGCGAGTGGAGTTTGCGGGAGCGACGCGGATCTACGACGTGGCACGCGATTCTGGTCATGTGTACCTCGGCCATGACGGTGTTGCGTTTGACCTCCTGCTGCCCGGTCGCGCCGAACTACTGGCAGAGCTGCTGGCCGGGCGCGATCGGGTGGCGGGCGCTCTTTCGCCCGACGTGCGTTCCCCCATGCCGGGAACCGTTGTTTCCGTCGCGGTTACCAGCGGCAGTCGGGTGGTCGCCGGCCAGACCATCGCCACCATCGAGGCCATGAAGATGGAGCACAAATTGGTGGCGAACCAGCCGGGAACGCTCACCGTCACCGTCACCCCCGGAGACCTCGTGCGACTCGACCAGATCGTCGCGACCGTCACCCCCGACCCGGCCAGCGAACCCAACACCCAACCCACCATCACCCCAGATCAGGGAGATCAAGAATGAGCTACGAACTCAGCCCCACCCAGCAGGCCCTCAGCGACCAGGTGCGTGACTTCGCCGATACGGTCGTTGCGCCCGCCGCCTACGAGTACGACACCAAGCGGAGCCTGCCCTACGGCATCATCGACCAGATGGGCGAGATGGGACTGTTCGGTCTGCCGTTTCCCGCCGAATACGGCGGCCAGGGGAGTGACTACTTCTCGCTCTGCCTCGCCGTCGAGCAGCTCGCTCGCGCCGACCAGAGCATCGCTGTCACTCTCGAAGCCGGCGTGGGCCTGGGCATCATGCCGATCTACCGCAGCGGCACCGAGGCGCAGAAACAGGAATGGGTGCCGCTGCTCGCGAGCGGCAAGGCACTTTCTGCCTTCGGCCTCACTGAAGCGGATGCCGGCTCCGATGCCGCTGGTACCAAGACCACCGCAGAGCTCGTGGACGGCGAATGGGTCATCAACGGCACCAAGCAGTTCATCACCAACTCCGGCTCCGACATTACGAAGCTCGTCACCGTGACCGCCGTGACCGGTGAATCCACCCGCGCCGACGGGTCGATCAAGAAGGAGCTCACCGCGATTCTGGTGCCGACCCCGGCTCCCGGTTTCACCGCGCTGCCTCCCTATGACAAGGTCGGCTGGCACACGTCGGACACGCATCCGCTCGTCTTCGATAATGTGCGCGTTCCGGAGGCGAACCTGCTCGGTGAGCGCGGTCGCGGCTTCGCAAACTTCGTGCAGACCCTCGACGAGGGGCGCGTCGCGTTCGCTGCCCTCTGCACCGGGGCGGCGCAGGGCTGCCTTGAGGAGTCCATCCGCTATGCCAACAGCCGCAATGTGTTCGGGCGTTCGATCGGTTCAAACCAACACATTGCGTTCAAGATCGCGCGCATGCAGGCGCGGGTGCACACCGCACGGCTCGCGTACTACGATGCCGCCCTCAAACTGGTGAACGGTCGCCCGTTTAAAATGGAGGCGTCGATCGCCAAGATGGTCGGCAGTGAAGCGGCCATGGACAACGCCCGCGACGCCACCCAAATATTCGGCGGATATGGATTCATGAACGAAAACCCGGTCGCCCGGCACTATCGTGATTCCAAAGTGCTGGAACTCGGTGAGGGCACGACCGAGGTGCAGCTCATGGTGATCTCCCGCGCTCTCGGGTTTTCGGCCTAACGTACGACCGCTGGGAGGTCATCATGACAGACACGACGAGCCGCACCCCGGTCGAGCAGCGCGGCCTGTACTTTGAAGAGTTCGACCTGGCTGCGCTCTACCAGCACCGTCCCGGACGCACGGTGACCGAGGCCGACAACGTGCTGTTTACGACGATGACCATGAACACGCAGGCCCTGCATCTCGACGCGGCCTGGTCGGCCACTCAGCCGTTCGGTGAACGCCTGGTGAATTCCATGTTCACCCTGTCCACCATGGTTGGCAGCTCGGTGGCGCAATTGACCCAGGGCACGATCGTGGCGAACCTGGGGTTTTCGGCCGTGACGTTTCCGCATCCGCTTCATCACGGTGACACCCTCTATTCGGAGACCATTGTCACCGACAAAAGGCTTTCCGCGAGCCGCCCCGGGCAGGGCATCATCACACTGGAGCACACCGGTCGCAACCAGCACGGTGTCGTTGTCGGCACGGCGGTGCGCACCGTGCTGGTCTGGTGTGGGAGCGTCGCAGAATGAGCGGGACGTTCGATTCCGATTCGTTCGATTCCGATTCGTTCGATGGGGAATTTGACCCGTCCGACCCCGATCCCTTCGACGACAGCCCCACGGGGCTCAGCCCGTTCACGCCGGCACCGTTCACCCTCGGTCCAGCGCTGTTGTTCTGCCCGGCCGACCGGCCTGAACGCTACGCGAAAGCGGCCGAACGCGCCGACGCGGTTATCCTCGACCTGGAAGACGCTGTCGCGCCCGACGGCCGGGCGGATGCGCGGCGCGCGCTGATCGAGCATCCGCTTGACCCGGCCCGCACGATCGTGCGCATCAACCCGGCCGATACGGCCGACTTTGCTCTCGATCTGGCCGCGCTGGAGCGCACGGATTACCGCGACGTCATGCTCGCCAAGACCAGCAGTCCCGCCCAGGTCGAACGGCTCGGCGAGTTTCGAGTGATTGCCCTGTGTGAAACTGCAGCCGGCATCGTAGCGGCGACCGAGATAGCCGCCGCACGTAACGTCGTCGCGCTCATGTGGGGAGCCGAAGACCTCGTTGCCTCACTCGGCGGCACCTCCAGCCGATCTCCCGACGGGCGCTACCGTGACATCGCCCGCCAGGCCCGGTCGATGGTGCTGCTCGCTGCCGGGGCGCGCGATTTGGCGGCCATCGACACCGTCCACCTCAACATCACCGACACTGCCGGGCTCGGCATCGAGGCCGCGGATGCCGTCGCGAGCGGCTTCACCGCCACCGCCTGTATTCACCCGAGCCAGGTCGCCGTTATTCGCGCCGCCTACCAGCCGACCAATGCCGAAGTGGACTATGCCCTCGGGCTGCTCGAGGTTGCGGCGAGTGAGCGCGGCGTCTTCCAACACGACGGCCGCATGATCGACGGCCCGGTGTTGCGCCATGCTGAGGCCGTGCTGCGCCGAGCTGCCCGCTGACCGAGCGTCGACGGGCGTTACGCGGCCTTGGCGGCCAGAACTTTTTCGATCGCGTCGACAATCTCGGTCGACTCCGGCTCGACCGTCGAGGCGAAGCGGTCTACGACCTCACCGGTCGGGGTCACCAGAAACTTTTCAAAGTTCCACTTGATGAGTCCGGGCAGCAGGCCGTGCTTGAACTTGGTCAGTTCGGCGTAGAGCGCATGCTGGTGCTTGCCCCGTACATCGACCTTCGCCGTCATCGGAAACGTCACGCCGTAGGTCATCCCACAGAATTGTGCGATGTCCTCTTCGGTGCCGGGTTCTTGACCCATGAACTGGTTGGACGGCAGGCCGAGTACGACCAGTCCCTCGTCGGCATAGCGCTTATAGAGCGCCTCCAGCCCGGCGTACTGCGGGGTGAAGCCACACTTCGACGCCACGTTGACCACGAGAACGGTCTTGCCGGCGTACGCGCCGAAAGTTGTTTCTGTTCCGTCGATGAGGGTGAGGGGAATGTCGTACAGCGCAGAAGAAGTCATTCCAAAACTTTATCCATACACACTCTGTGCTGGCTGCACGGCACCTGTGTGTGTGGCGTAGAGGGGTCACCGGCGGGCGAGGGCGCGCAACAGCACCTTGCGCAGTTCCTCCGCCCACAACACGACGGAGGCCATCCCCAAGCAGATCGCCCAGTGCCAGACGTCGAGCGAGGCCGTTCCGAACGCGGTCTGGAGCAGGGGCAGCTCGACCACAGCCAGTTGCAACAGCACCGCGAGGCCGAGCGACGCCCAGAGCCACCGGTTCACGAACAGGTGGCGGAACGCGCTGCTCAGCGCCGAACGGGCGTTCAAGGTGTTGAACAGCTGCACGAAGACGAGGGTGGTGAAGCCGGCGGTGCGGGCGACGGCGAGGCTATCCTGCCCGCCAGGGAGCAGCCCGCCGGGCAGGAAAAGGTCGATGGTGGCCAGGGTGACCACGGCCATGACGAGGCCCGTATAGAGGATGCCGACCAACATTCGAAGGTCGGTCACCCGGGCGTCGGGATCGCGGGGTGCCCGCGCCATCACATCGTCGATTTCGGGGTCGACGCCCATCGCCAGGGCTGGTCCTGAATCGGTGGCGAGGTTGATCCAGAGGATCTGGGTGACTAGCAGGGGCAGCACCACGGTCTCCGTGCTCGCCCCGGCGAGGCCAAGGACGTCGGCGAAGAGCACCCCCAGGAACACGGTGAGGACTTCGCCCATGTTCGAGGAGAGCAGGTAGCGCAGGAACTTCTTGATGTTGTCGAGGATCGCTCGGCCGGCCCGTACGGCGGCAACGATGGTAGCGAAGTTATCGTCGAGGAGTATCATCTTCGCGGCTTGCCTGGTCACCTCCGTGCCGGTGATGCCCATCGCCACTCCGATGTCCGCGGACTTAAGCGCGGGTGCGTCGTTGACGCCGTCGCCCGTCATCGCGACGATGTCGCCGTTGGCCTGCAGGGCGTCGACGATCCGCAGCTTGTGTTGGGGGGAGACGCGGGCGAAGACTGACGTGGTGCAGACGGCCCGCCGCATGCCGTCCTCGTCGAGCCGGTCCAGTTCGAGGCCGGAGAGAACCGTCGCGCCCGGCTCGACCAGGCCGAGGTCGCTGGCGATCACGGCCGCGGTGACTGGGTGGTCGCCGGTGATCATGATCACCC
The DNA here is from genome assembly GCA_038205545.1 of Actinomycetales bacterium. GTDB lineage: Bacteria > Actinomycetota > Actinomycetes > Actinomycetales > Microbacteriaceae > Cryobacterium. Next base: position 69,554 of record JBBRBV010000006.1, on the reverse strand, counting down.
GCACACCGGCCCGGTGGGCCTCTGCGATTGCGGGCTTCACCGCCGCGCGCGGCGGGTCGATGATCCCGGCCACGCCGGCGTAGACGAGGTCGCGTTCGTCGCCTTCGTCCAGCGGCCTTGTGGTCCCGTCGGCGAGGCTGTAGGCGACGCCCAGTGTGCGATAGGCCTGTTCGGTCAGCTCCTGCACGTCGTCGAGGGCCTTCTGGCGTAGCTGGTCGGTCAGCGGAACCACGATAGAGCCGATCTGCATCTCCGAACACAGCCGAAGCAGCACGTCGGGCGCCCCCTTGCTGAAGATGCGCAGGCTGCCGTCGCTCCGCTCCTGGTGCAGGGTCGACATCATCTTGCGGTCTGAGGTGAACGGCATTTCGTCGATCCGCTCGAAGCGGGCCATGTTGGCGTTAGTGCCGTCGAGCTTGCCGGCGGCGACCAGGAAGGCCGCCTCGGTCGGGTCACCCTGGATCTGCCAGTCGCCGTCGTGCTCGGTCAGACGGGCGTCGTTGGCGAGGGCTCCGGCACCGAGCACGAGTTGCACCTCGGCCAGGAGTGCCGGGTCGGTGAGGGGTCCGCCGTCGTGAAGTACGTCGCCGTGCGGCCGATAGCCGACCCCCGTGACGTCCACGCGCCCTGACGCGGTCAGCACCCGCTGGATCGTCATTTCGTTCCGGGTCAGCGTCCCGGTCTTGTCGCAACAGATCACCGATGCCGACCCCAGCGTCTCGACGGATTTCAGGTTTTTGACGACAGCGTTGCGCCTGGCCATCCGCTGCACCCCGATCGAGAGGATCACCGAGAGGATCGCCGGTAACCCTTCGGGCACCGCGGCGACGGCGAGGGACACCCCGAGCAGGAACACGGTGACGAAGCCGGCCGGGGTGGAAACCCCCTGCACGAGCACGATGGTGAGCATCACGACGATCGCGATGACGATCACGACCCTGCTCAGCATCCGGCCGATGGCGCTGATCTCGGTTTGCAGGGGCGTGGGGTGGGCAACCGTGGTCTCGAGCATGGTCGCGATGGCGCCGACCTCCGTGTGCATGCCCGTGCCGGTGACGACGGCCCGGCCGACGCCCTGGCTGACGGCGGTGCCCTTGAAGATCATGTTCCGGCGGTCGCCGAGCGGTGCGGGCTCGGCGAGGGTGAGTGAATCCTTGCTGACAACGCCGCTTTCGCCGGTGAGTGAGGCTTCTTCGACGCGCAGCGATTTCGCCGAGACCAGCCGGGCATCCGCCCCGACACTGTCGCCTTCGCCGAGCACCAGCACGTCGCCGCGCACGAGACCCCAGCTCGGAACGGTGAGGAGGTCGCCGCCGCGCAGCACGGTCGAGGATGCCGTGGTCAGGCCGGCCAGCGCCGCCACAGCGTCGTCTGCCCTGGTCTCCTGCACAAACCCGAGCACCGCGTTGACCACGACGATCGCGGCGATCACGATTGCGTCGACCGGCAGGCCGGGTGCCCCTTCGATCGCCCACGCTCCGAGTGACACCGCGGTCGCGGCCAGCAGCAGATAGATCAGTGGGTCCTGGAACTGCGCGAGAACCTTGCGCCACCTCGGGGTCTCCGGGGTCGCGTCGAGTTGGTTCGGGCCCTCGGCGACCAGACGGCGGGCGGCTTCCTCCGGCGCCAGGCCGCGCGCCACATCTGCGCCCAGCAGGCGCACGACATCAGCCGCATCGATCACGGACGGATCGAGCAGTGACGCATCGAGCGGTGCCTGATCGCCCATCTGGTGGAGGCCTCATCTCTGGCTACATCGGTTGCCTACTGCCATTTTGTCGCATCGATTTGAATTGCCACGACCTACAGGTGCCAGCCCTGCTCGATCTTCTCGACCTCGTAGACCCGAATCGCGGTGTGTGGGATCGAACTCATCGGGCGGCCGACGCGGATACCATAGGTGACGTAGCCCTAGAACTCGCCGGGGGGCGCTTACACGGTCACCGGCATCCGCCGCCAGAAGGCGCCGCGCCAGAGGCGTTCAGAGGGTGACCCTGCAGTTAGTTTCCAATCCCACGGCGCGACAGCGTCGCTGAATTGCTAACCGTAAAACACCGTTGTTGATGCATCGGTAGACTAAAGAAGTATCTGGCCGGTATTTTGCTTGCCCGCCAGAGACGACACGACGCACGCGTATGCGCGCGGAGGCCCCCTGAGTATTTCTCGCCGGCTTTTGCACGCCCGAGCTCGGTCCCCACTCACCTGGACATGCAGTACCGCAGAGAAACGAAATGAGATTCATGAATAACCACTACCTCGACCTGAGCACTCCGCCGGCACTGCCCGCTCGCGGCATGCGCATCATCCCGCTCGGCGGCCTCGGCGAGATCGGTCGAAACATGACCGTCTTCGAGCACAAGGGCAAGCTGCTCATCATCGACTGCGGCGTTCTCTTCCCCGAAGACAACCAGCCCGGCATCAACGTGATCCTGCCCGACTTCACCGCTATCCGCGATCGCCTGCAGGACATCGAGGCCATCGTGCTCACCCACGGCCACGAAGACCACATCGGCGCCGTCCCGTACCTGCTCAAGGAACGCGGCGACATCCCTGTCGTCGGCTCCAAGCTCACGCTGGCCTTCCTCGCCGCCAAGCTGCAGGAGCACCGCCTCAGCCAGAACTTCATCGAGGTGACAGAGGGCGAGCGCCGCACGATCGGCCAGTTCGACCTCGAGTTCATTGCTGTCAACCATTCCATCCCCGATGGCCTGGCCGTCGCCATCCGCACCGAGGCCGGCCTCGTGCTCGCCACCGGTGACTTCAAGATGGACCAGTTCCCGCTCGACAAGCGCCTGACCGACCTTGGCGCCTTCGCACGCCTGGCCGAAGAGGGCGTCGACCTGTTTATGACGGACTCGACCAACGCGGAAGTTCCCGGCTTCACCACCGCCGAAAAGGACATCGGACCGGCGATCGACACCGTGTTCCGCACCTCCCCGCGGCGCATCATCGTCTCCAGCTTCGCAAGCCACGTGCACCGCATTCAGCAGGTTATTGACGCTGCCGTCAAGCACAACCGCAAGGTGGCCTTCGTCGGCCGCTCCATGGTACGCAACATGGGAATCGCGAGTGAGCTCGGCTACCTCAACGTGCCCAAGGGCCTGATCGTGGACATGAAGGCACTCGAGCGTATGAAGGACGACAAGGTCGTTCTCATCTGCACCGGTTCGCAGGGAGAGCCGATGGCCGCCCTCTCGCGCATGGCGAACCGCGAGCACGTCATCAAGATCGGCGAGGGCGACACCGTGCTGCTCGCCAGCTCGCTGATCCCCGGCAACGAGAACTCCATCTACCGCGTCATCAACGGCCTGATCCGCTGGGGCGCCAACGTCGTGCACAAGGGCAACGCCAAGGTGCACGTTTCCGGCCACGCGAGCGCCGGCGAGCTCGTCTACTGCTACAACATTGTCAAGCCGGTCAATGTCATGCCGATCCACGGCGAATGGCGTCACCTTACGGCCAACGCCGACCTCGCCATCGCGACCGGTGTGCCCGCAGAGAACGTCATCGTTGTCGAAGACGGCGTCGTCGTCGACCTCGTCGACGGTCACGCCAAGGCCACCGGTCGGGTCGTTGCCGACTACATCTTCGTCGATGGGATGACCGTGGGTGGGGCATCCACCGCCGCGATGGAAGATCGTCGCAAGCTCGCCGAAGACGGCACCATCACCATCCTCGGCATTCTCAACTCCAAGACCGGCACGCTCTCCGAGCCGGTCGAGTTCCTGGCTCGCGGTTTCGTGCACGATGACGAGTGGGTCAAGGGCGCTACCAAGGTCATTGATGAGGCCATGAAAGCCGCGAACCGCATCAAGATCGTTGACGGCGCTGAGCTTGAAGACCTGTTCACGCAATCCGTGAGCCGCTGGATGAACCGCAAGTACCGTCGCAGCCCGGTGATCACCTCCGTGGTCGTCGACGCGTAAGCTCCACGACACACTCTGCACAAAACAGAACGGCCGCACCCGAGGGTGCGGCCGTTCTGTTTTCTGTGCGCCAGCGCCGCGCTGCGTGTTTCGCGTTAGCCACTACAGGCCGCGCCGGGCAGGTGGCGTGGGTTGAGATCAGACCTACATAAAGTCGTCGGCCGTGGCGTTGGCAATGTCGATCAATACGAGCTTGGGGTTCTCCTTGGCAATGGCCTGCAACCGCCACGGCGTGCTGAACAGGGCCAGCAGGGTGTCGTCGGAGCGGGTGAAGACCTCGACCTGGCGCATGCCGGCCAGCAGTAGCGCGCTTTCCCGGTCGGTCTTGCGGGCCACCTGATAGGGGAGCGCTTCCATGCGAATATCCGCATGGAAGTCGTGCACCATACGGTCTTCGACGACCTCGAACTGCATGGGGCCGACAGCGCCGAGTACGGGAGCCTGCTCGCCGCGCACCTCCGAACGCATCACCTGGATGACGCCCTCATGGTCGAGCTGGTCGATGCCGCGACGAAACTGTTTGTGCTTGCTGCTGTCGACGGGGCGAATAGCGCGAAAGTGCTCAGGGGAGAACAGCGGCAGCGGGGGAAACTCCACCCGCTCATCTTCGAAGATCGAGTCGCCCACGCGCAGAGCCGATGCGTTCACGAGCCCGACGATGTCGCCCGGCCAAGCCTGGTCGGTCACGGTGCGCTCTTTTCCGAACAGTTGCTGGGCATACTTGGTAGCGAAAGGCCGGCCGGTCGCCGCATGGGTGACGACCATGCCTCGGCGAAATTCGCCCGAGCACACACGCACGAACGCCACGTGGTCACGGTGCGCCGAGTTCATTCCGGACTGCACTTTAAAGACAAAACCGGAGAACGGCGACGTAACCGTGCGCGGGTTACCGTCGATATCCACGCGGGCTTCGGCCGGTGGTGCGAACTCGACGAGGGTATCGAGCAGCTGCTGCACCCCGAAGTTCGCCACGGCAGCGCAAAACAGCACCGGGGTGGTCTGCCCGTCGAGAAACAGCTCAGAGTCATGATTCTGAGATTCTGCGTCGAGCAGTTCCGACTCTTCAACAGCGGATGCCCAGGCCGGGCCCTCCTGGATCGCCGCGTCGGCCGCTGGCAGCCGCACCGATTCGGCTACGGTGGCCCCGCCAGCCGTGCGTGTGTAGCGGAGAAAATCGCCAGAACGTCGATCAAGCACGCCGCGCAGGTCTCCGGCCTCTCCGACGGGCCAGTTGAGCGGGGTAGGCAGCAGGCCGGTGCGGGTTTGGATCTCATCCATCAGGGCCAGGGGAGCGTCACCGGGCCGGTCCCACTTGTTGATCACGGTGATGACGGGGAGTCCGCGCTGTTTACAGACGGCGAACAGTTTCATGGTCTGCGGTTCGAGTCCCTTGGCGGCATCGACGAGCATCACCGCGGCATCCACTGCGGAGAGCACCCGAAAAGTGTCCTCGGAGAAGTCGGCGTGGCCGGGAGTGTCAACGAGGTTGATCACGGCGTCGTGGTATTCGAACTGAATCGCAGCGCTCGTCACCGAGATGCCACGGGCCTTTTCCATCGCCATCCAGTCCGAGACCGTGCCGCTTCGACCAGCCTTGCCGTGCGTCGCACCGGCGGAGGTGATCGCGCGGGCGTGTAACAGCAGGGCTTCGGTCAGGGTGGATTTGCCCGCGTCAGGGTGCGAGATCACGGCAAAGGTGCGGCGCCTGCGGGCCTCACGGGGAACCTGGGGGTTGGGCACGTCGGCGAGGGAGGTCATGGCTGCTTTCCTGCGGCTGATTCGGGCAGGATGCCTGGTCAGCGATCGGGAGATTCGACAGCCGGCGACCCAGGGCAAGTGTGCACCTGCACATGCGACCCAATTTTCACGCAGGCATAAGTCTAACAAACCATGCGCAGACCTCCTCGCGGCGTGAGCAGACAGCTTTCCGCCCGATTTGGCGGCAGCCGACGTACGTTTTGGTAACGGTTTCGCGTGGCGCCCGGAAATGTCGGTGGCCTCGTCTATGGTCGTGCCAAGAGCATTCTCGAAGAGAAAGCCTGCCGTGCGCGGCGGGCCAGGAGAACGCCGGGAGGAGTGCGCAATGACCCGACGGACTGTCTCGTCCTCTCTTGGTGCGCTGTCGAATCCTCATTCGGAGAGCACCGACACAACGGTCGCGGCGAACCCGGTACGGCGGCAGATTGCGGGAACCGAGTTGAGCGTGCATCCGCTCGCCCTTGGCTGCAACGCCTTCGGCTGGACGGCCTCGGGGGAGGATTCCATGGCAATCCTCGATGCGCACCACGATCTCGGTGGCAACTTTCTTGACACGGCTGACAGCTTCGCCGCCGGCCGCAGTGAGGTGATTATCGGGTCGTGGCTGCGTTCGCGCGGCGCGCGCGCCGACACCGTATTGGCGACCAAGATTGGCCGCAATCTCGACAATCCCGGCCTGCGCCAGCGCAGAATCGTCGCGGCCGTCGAAGCCAGCCTCGTGCGGCTCGGCACCGACTATATCGACCTGCTTTACTTTCACTGCGACGACAAAACTGTTGCACTCGAAGAGAGCCTCGTTGCCGTGGACGCGCTCGTGCGCGCTGGCAAGGTGCGCTACCTCGGTGCGTCGAACTTCTCGGCAGAACGGCTGATGGAGGCCCGCGTGCTCTCTGCCGTTGGACTGCCCAAGTTCGTCGCAGCCGAAACGCCCTACAACCTCGTGCATCGGGCCGAACTCGAGAAAGATATCGCCGTGGTGGCCCGCGCCCAGAGCCTCGCCCTGATGCCCGGATTTGCGCTGGCCCACGGGTTTCTGGCCGGCGCGTTCCGCACCAAAGCGGATGTCGCCGGTACCGCCCGCGGGCAGCTCGCCGCGGTCTACCTCAAGCGTCGGTCGCTGCGCGTACTCGCCACGGTCGATCGCATCGCTGCCGCGCAGGGCGTGGCCCCGGCGTCAATTGCTCTGGCCTGGCTGCTCGCTCGGCCCGATGTGGTGGCGCCGGTCGCCGGTGCCGGGCGAGCCGATCAGGTGCAGTCCCTGGTCGCGGCAGCGGGCATCCGCCTGGGCAGTAACGACCTGCACGACCTCGACCGGGTGTCGGCCCAGTAAGGCGTAGCGAGTACGGAGTAGGTCGTAGGTCGTAAGGCGTTGGGTCGCAGGGCGTAGTCAGTCGCTCGACTCGGCAAGCACGCGTTGGATGGCGCGCAGCAGAGCGGTGTGGGCGCCGATCGGATCGCCGAGATTGGCACCGGCAAAGGCGCCGTCCCGGGCGAGAAAGAAGTCGTCGGCCGCGTCTCCGGGCCGAGCATGGCCCATGCCGCGGAACATGTCCTCGATTGATCGTCCATACCAGTCGCGGTGCGCGGCAACGGCCTGGCGTACCGGGTGCGCCGGGTCAGTGAATTGAGCGGCCGCATTAATGAACGGGCAGCCGTGAAAGCCTTCGCGAATGACCTGAGCCGAGATTTCGTTGACGACGCCGCGTAGCCTCTGCTCGGGGGTATCGAAGCGCGCATCGAGGCTGGCTACGAAGTCGCGGGCCAGGCGATCCCGACCCTGCAGGTAAACAACGATGAGCGCGTCTTTCGAGCGGTAGTACTTGTAAAAAGTGGCTTTGGTGACCTTGGACTCACCGATGATGCGGTCCACGCCCACGGTGTGGACACCCTCGGTGTAGAAGAGTTGATCAGCGGTGGCAAGAATGCGCACCTTGGCGTGTGTCGCCGGCCGAACCGTCTCAGCTGTCATCGTGGTCATTGGAGCGCTCCTTTGTTGAAGGGCCGCGAGCAGCCCCAGAAGAGCGCAAATTCGGGGCGAAATCCCGGTCGGCATCCAGACTGTAACACACCTAGACAGACCCGTCTGTGGTTTTCGCAGACGTGGGCCGTTCCGGCCCAACTGGGGGTAGCTCGGCGGGTTCCGCCGCCCGCGACAGCCGCCCAGGACACGTCTTGTAAGGTGGTGGGTGATATGAACGGTGCAGTCGACTTTCCCCTAGATCAGGCCGAACTCTCGTTTCGGGCCGCCGGCGACGCCCTCGTGCGTCGCACCGTCCTACCGAGCGGTGTGCGCATCCTCAGTGAGCAGGTGCCCGGCGCGCGCAGCCTCACCATCGGCTATTGGGTCGCCGTCGGGTCCCGCGATGAGCTGCCAGGCCATTACGGCTCCACCCACTTTCTTGAGCATCTACTGTTTAAAGGAACGCCCACCCGATCGGCCCTCGACATCGCCATCGCCTTCGACGCGGTCGGCGGCGAACATAACGCGATGACTGCCAAGGAATACACCTGCTACTACGCCAAGGTGCAGGACCGCGATCTCGGCATGGCCATCGACGTTCTCACCGACATGCTGACCTCCTCGAAACTCGACGCCGGTGAATTCGAAACGGAGCGCGGCGTCATCCTTGAAGAACTCGCCATGGCCGACGACGACCCAGCGGACGTCGCCAATGAGCGATTCTTCGAAGCCGTGTTGGGGCGGCATCCGCTCGGACGCCCCATCGGGGGCAGCACCGATGATATTCGCCGTGCCACCCGCGCGGCCGTCTGGGAGCACTATCAGGCCAACTATCGGCCGCAGGATCTCGTCGTGACGGTCGCCGGGGCCGTCGACCACGACGTACTCGTTGCTTCCGTAACCGGTGCCCTTGAACAGGCCGGCTGGGACCTCAGCGTCGCGCAGACCCCGGTCGGGCGCCGCGGTGGTGTGCCCGCCGAGATTCACCAGGGCCAGGCCCTGACCATTGTCAAGCGACCGTTGGAACAGGCAAATGTGCTCCTCGGCATGCCGGGCCTGTTGGCTAACGACGACCGCCGCATCACCATGAGCGTGCTCACGTCGATCTTTGGCGGGGGAATGTCGAGCCGCCTGTTCCAGGAAGTACGGGAAAAGCGCGGGCTGGCCTATTCGGTCTATTCCTTTGCACCGGGCTATTCCGACGCCGGGCTGTTCGGCATGTACGCCGGCTGTACGCCAGCCAAAGCCGGCCAGGTCGCTGAGCTCATGCTCAGCGAACTGCACCGCCTCGCCGAGGGTGGCGTCACCGCCGACGAGATGAAGCGGGCCTCTGGCCAGCTGAGTGGAGCATCCGCTCTTGCCCTGGAAGATTCCGATACGCGCATGTCACGCTTGGGCCGCTCCGAGATCACCCTCGGCGACTATGCCGATCTCGACGAGGCCCTGCGCCGCCTCGCCCGCGTCACCGCGGCCGACGTGCAGGAGCTCGCCGTCGAGCTCGCGAGCGGCCCAGTGTCGATCTCTGCTGTCGGGGCGCTCGAGGATGACGCCTTCGCGGCGATTCTCCCGGGCTGACCGGCCGCCACCCGCTCCTGCACTTTCCGGCCCGCCGGACTTTTGACCTTCGAAATGGACAATGATGCCCCAGTACATCTACCTGGTACGCCACGGCGAGCAGCAGGATGCCGAACATGGCCTTCACGACGGCCCCCTGTCGCCCCGTGGTAAACGCCAGGCGCTGCTGATCGCCGACCGCCTCAGTGGGGTACCGTTCACCGGAGCCTGGCATTCGCCGTTGCAGCGGGCCGCCGAAACGGCCGACATCATGGCGGAACGGCTGCCGACCCTGCACAGCGAGCCGTCGCCCCTGTTATTCGACTGCATTCCCTCGGACCGGGCTGCCGACACACCGTCGGCCTACGACCCGTTCTTCGGCTCGGTCACCGAAGATGAAATCGCTGCCGGCCGAGCCCAGATGGAAGACGCCGTTGCTGAATTTCTCCAGCCTCGCCGCAGCCAACGCCATGATCTGTTGATCACCCACAATTTCGTGATCGCGTGGTTTGTTCGTGAGGTTCTCGGGGCGCCTGACTGGCGTTGGGTCGGCATTAACCAAGCCCATTGTGGCTTGACCGTTCTGCAGCAGAAGCCCGGCCGCCCGTGGACGCTCGTCACGCACAACGACCTCGGCCACCTGCCGGTCGAGCTGCGCACCGGGCTGCCGGAACCGCTGATGTTCTAACAATTCAGGCGCTTGTGGCACTCGGCTTTGCACGGTGATTGTCGTCATACGAGCGGATGCCCTCGGACCCGGCGCCCTGATCTGCCGTCCCGGCGACGCAACGGGCGAGTGATGCCGCGATCAATTGGTAGATTGGTTCTATGACAACGACGGTGGCCATCATTGGCGCAACGGGCAAGATGGGCCGCTTGGTTTCCGACCTGATCGACCGAACCGAAGGCTTTGAGGTCGTCGCTCGGCTCGACTCGCACAGCGAGCTGAGCGAAATGCTCGGAGCGGAAGTTGCCGTTGACCTGACGCGGCCCGACGTGAGCCGAGATGTTGTCAATTTTGCGACCGAGCACGGTGTGCGGGTGCTCGTGGGCACCTCCGGCTGGAGCCAGGACGGCATCGATGCGCTGAGCCGCCGCCTGGTCGGCCGCGACGACACCGGCGTCATCATCATTCCGAACTTCTCAATCGGGTCGGTGCTCGCCAGCGCGTTCGCCGCCCTGGCCGCCCGGTTCTATGACTCCATTGAGATCGTCGAAGCGCACCAGCCGTCCAAGGTAGATTCACCGTCTGGCACAGCCGTGCGCACGGCCGAACTGATTGGTCGGGCACGGGCTGACCTCGGTCCGGTCTCTGCGCCGCACACTGATCAGCGGGCCCGTGGCCAGCAGGTGTCAAGCGTGCCCGTGCACAGCCTGCGCCTGTCGGGCCTCCTTGCCCGCCAGGACGTGTTTTTGGGCGGCACCGGTGAAACTCTCACCATCAGCCACAACACGCTGTCACCCGGCGCATACGAGAGCGGTATTCTTCTGGCCCTTGAGGCTGCGCGAACCATCACGGGAGTGACGGTTGGGCTCGACCAGATCGTCGATCTGGGATTCGGTTCGGACAGTCACACCACCGAGTCGGGAGCCTCCAAGTGAAGGGCAAGATCGCCGTTGTCGTCATGGCAGTCCTGCTCGTCTTCTATCTTGTTCTCCTCGGAACGCGCGCCCTGCTCTTCGTCCAGAGCGGTGAGCCGGTTGGAATCGCGATCGGGTTGGCACTTTTCATTTTGCCGCTGATCGGCTTCTGGGCCCTCGCGCGTGAAATTGCGTTCGGTATCCGCTCGGAACGTCTGGTGCGGCAGCTCGACGACCTGGGCGAGCTGCCCTCCGCAGACCTGCCACTGCGACCGAGCGGGCGGCCCTACCGTGATGCAGCCGACAAGCAGTTTCCAGCCGCGCAGGCTGAAGTCGAAGCCGAACCCGAGAACTGGCACGCCTGGCTTCGCCTCGGTCTCGCCTACGACGCGTCCGGCGACCGCAAACGCGCCCGCGGCGCGATCCGCACGGCAATAGCACTCGAACGCACCACGAAGTAGCGGAGGTACAGCCGGTTACGGCTGACGCAACATCCAGGCGATCGCCGTGGCCGATACGCGGTGAGTGAACTCAAACCCGTCATCCAGAAGTTTCTGGGCGCTGACCTGCTGGTCGGCGAGAAGTAGCTGCCGAGCCGCATCCTGCAGCAAGAGCGTCAAAATCGGCCGCGGCACCGGCAGCAGGAACGGCCGGTGCAGTGCGGCGGCGAGACCGCTGATGATGTCATTGGACGTCGCCGGGGTCGGCCCGACCAGGTTGACCGGGCCAGACAGCGTTGAGGTCAACAGATGCACGATGGCCGCAGCCTCGTCGTACAGGCTTATCCAGGCCCAGTGCTGCATTCCGCCGCCGAGCGGTCCGGCGAGGCCGAGCCTGGCGAGGGGAAGTACCGGTTTCAGTGCTCCGCCCTTGGCGAGTACCAGGCCGGTGCGCAGCATCACCACCCGAGTGGGCTGCGGGGCGAGTGCCGCCGCAGCCTCCCACTGGGTGACGACATCGGCCAGAAAATCCGTACCGGCAGCGGATGTCTCGGTCAGGATTTCGCCCGGCCGATCGCCGTACACGCCCACTGCGGACCCGTTCAGCAAAACCGTCGGCGGCGTCGCGGCCCGGCCAAGCGCATCCGTCAGGGTGCGGGTGGCTGACAGGCGGGAGCGCAGAATTTCCTGGCGATAGCCCGACGTCCACGGCAGTCGAGCCAGGGACGCGCCCGACAGATTGACGACCGCATCGATGTCGTCGAGTACGTGCGCATCGAGAACCTTAGAGGCCGGGTCCCACCGAATCTCGTTTTTGCCGAGGGCCTCCCGCCGAACCAACCGCACCGGGGTGTGGCCGATGGCAGCCAGCTGCTGGCTGAGTTCCCGGCCGATGAGACCGGAGGCTCCGGCAATCAGGACGCGCACGGTCGTGCCCTAGGCCAGTTCGGCCTCGATGGTGATGGGAATGCCCGAGAGTGCTTTCGAAATCGGGCAGTTCTCCTTGGCATCCTGGGCGAAAACCTCGAACTCGGCCTCGGTCAGGCCGGGAATCTTTGCGCTCACGAGCAGGTGGCTGCCGATAACCCCAGTGCCTGCCGCGAATGTGACGGCCGCAGTGGTCTGGATGTTCTCCGGGGTGTGGCCAGCCGTGCCAAGCGCGCTGGCGAGGGCCATGGAGAAACAGGCCGCATGGGCGGCGCCAAGGAGTTCCTCCGGGTTGGTCATGTTGGAAACACCTTCGGCACGGGCTTTCCAGTTCACCGGCAATTCCGCGCCGTGTGAGGAATCGAGAGTGACGGTGCCGGAGCCGGTCGGAAGATCTCCGGTCCAGACGGTGGTTGATTCACTGGTGAGCGTCGTGGGCATGGTGTTACCTCCAGGTCATTGGTTTCAACCCTAACCGTCGGACCTGCCCAGCGAGGCCGTCTCGTCTGGGAATTGCCTGAGAGCCAGCCGAAGCGTCCGGACCAGGTGAAGGGCGCCGTGCCCGGCGTGGGTTGACCGGTTTGGAGTGATCGGGTGGTGACAATTCAGACGTTCCTGGTCGTTCCGCTGGCCCGATTGAGCACGCCGAAGCGCACGATCAGCCCGCACTCGGCCGAACCCGGCCAGATTCAGAATCGTCGGCGTCTGCACAATGAAGGACCGGCGCAGTGCCCAGTCCGGAGCCCAGTGCCCAGTCCGGTGCCCAGTGCCCAGTGCCCGCCGGCAGACCGGTAGCCTGAGGTGGTGTCTGAAATTGAGTTCCGATCGGAAATGACGGTGGAGTTGGTGCGCTCGAGCGCCCGCGACTCCGACGTGCTGTTTGCTGCCCGAGTGTCGACCCTGGGGGAGCAGACCCTGGAGCAGAGCCAGCTCGAGGGTTCCGAGAGCGAGGCGGATGAAAAGCGCGACCGCGGGCTGATCAACTACCTCATGCGCGACAGGCACGGTTCGCCGTTCGAACACAACTCGATGACGTTCTATGTGCGGGCGCCTATTTTCGTGTTTCGGGAGTTCATGCGGCACCGCATCGCCTCCTATAACGAAGAGTCCGGACGCTATCGGGAGCTCAACCCCGTGTTCTACGTTCCCGCCGAGGAGCGCAACCTCGTGCAGGTCGGCAAACCGGGAGCGTACGACTTTCTCCCCGGCTCAGCAGAGCAGACCGCCCTCGTGCAGCAGCAGACCCGTGCCGCTGCAATTCACGCTTACGAGGCCTACCAGCGGATGCTTCAAGCCGGCATCGCCCGCGAGGTCGCCCGCATCGTGCTGCCGCTCAACATCTACTCGTCCATGTACGTCACGCTCAACGCTCGATCGCTCATGAACTTCCTCAGCCTGCGCACCCAGCGAGAAGGCTCATCGTTCCCCTCGTTCCCTCAGCGAGAAATCGAAATGTGCGCCGAGCAGATGGAAACCCACTTCGAGAAGCTCATGCCTTTGACGCATGCCGCCTTCAATAGAAACGGCCGAGTTTCTCCATAGCGGTCCGGGCACGGGGAGGCGATAGCCTGTACTTCGTGTCTACCTCTACGAATCCCTTTGGCCAGGTGCTGGTCGCCCTGGTCACCCCGTTTACCTTTGATGGCGAAGTGGACTGGGCCGGAGTGGAGAAGCATATCGACGACGTCATCAACGCCGGCGCCGACGGCATTGTCGTCACGGGCACGACCGGTGAGACGAGCACCCTGACCGACGCCGAGAAGATCCGGCTGGTCGAAGTCGGAAAGTCGGTCGCAAACGGTCGCGCCAAGATCATCACGGGTGGTGGCTCCAACGAGACCGCGCATGCCATGCAGTTGGCCCGCCAGAGTGAAAAGGCCGGCGCCGACGGCAATATGATCGTCACGCCGTACTACAACAAGCCGACCCAAGCCGGTATCCTCACGCACTTCCGCATGATCGCAGACGCGACGGATCTCCCCGTCATCCTCTACGATATCCCCGGCCGCACCGGGGTGGCCATCGCCTACGAGACCATCCTGCGCGCGGCCAAGCATCCCAATATCCTGGCCATCAAAGATGCCAAGGGCGACTTCGCTCAGGTCAGTCGCGTACTCAACCAGACCGACCTCATGTACTTCTCCGGCGACGACCCCAACGTGCTCGGCCATCTCGCCATCGGTGCGACCGGCCTCATCGGCGTGACCGGCAATATCACGGCCACCCCGTACCGGCACATGGTTAACGCCGTCAACCGGGGCGACCTGAAGGTTGCGACCATGGCGCACCAGAAGCTCGAACCGCTCGTGCGGGCCGTCAGCACCCACGTTCCGGGCACCGTCGCCGTGAAGTACATCTTGCACGGGCTTGGGCGCATCGGCAGCCCCCGGGTACGTTTGCCCCTGGTTGGCCCGGAGGACTCCGAAGCCGCCCAGATCGAAGACGAACTCTCACTGGTCCGGGACATTCCCGGCGTGGACTTCTCCAACTTCCGCCCGGACCGCAACGCCGCCGCCGGCGGATCACTGCCCAAGGTCGCCGGTACCACCCGCTAAAGCACGACAGCGCGATCGCCTCGCGGCACCTGTGTGAGCAGCCAGCACGGGTGTGACCGCGGGCCGAAGTAGCAAAAGTATGCCGAGAGTGGGAACCACCGCGCGCATTGACGGAGCGATCGGGGCGTATCCGCAGGCGCGGTGAACCGGCGTGATCGGCTCAGGAAACGCTAGGATCAGCCCATCGAGCACGACCCAGGTTGGGTCAGCCGGGTGGGGAGCATCGTGAACGTTGCGCGTAAATGGGTCTTTCCGATTTTTCGTCTAATCCTTATCGCAGCCATCGCCGTCGCCCTGGTCAAGCTTGCGTTTTACCCCGACACTGCCTCCGACAGCAATCCCGCCGAACCGACCGGCGCTATCGTTGAACCCCACATTCCCGTAGCGATCGGCACCATCAGCAACGACGTGACCCTGCCCGGCACGGTCAGCGCCGACCCAGCCGTTGCAGTCAAAGCGAATGCGCTCGGTACGGTCGATGAGATCTTCGTGGCGACCGGTCAGGCCGTGACCAAAGACGACAAGATCTATGACATCCGGGTCGAGACCATCAAGGAGCCCGTTGAAACGACGGATGCCGATGGCAACATCACCATCACTCAACCAAAACCGGTGGTCACCTTCGCTAAAGTCCTGGCCCCGATCAGCGGCATCCTGAGTTCCCTCGGCGTGATCCACGGCCAGGGCGTAGCCGTGGGAGATGCGACGGGCCAAGTCGCCCCACCGAGCTTCTCGGCGAGCGGCACACTCAGCCCCGCGCAGCAGTATCGTCTGGTGACCAAACCGAGCGAAGCATCCGTTGCCATCGAAAATGGGCCAGCACCGTTTACCTGCACCGGTCTGACCATCACCACCTCGCTGGCCGGTGCGGGCTCCGGCGGTGACCCGGGCGCGGGCGGGCAGACGGGCGCGAGCGGAACGACCGTCTCCTGTGCTATCCCAGCCGCAGTGACCGTCTTCTCCGGTCTGGCCGCCCAGATTACCATCGCAGCGGGTCTGGCCGAAAGCGTGCTGGTTGTGCCGACCACGGCGGTCAAGGGTTCCGCCGAAACCGGCGTCGTCTGGTTTGTGCTCTCCGATGGCGGCACCGAAGAACGCCCGGTCACGCTCGGCATGACCGATGGAGTCAACGTGCAGGTCACCGACGGACTCGTTGAGGGGGACCTGATCAACCAGTTCGTGCCGGGTGCCGTCGCCGGCACCCCCGGCTCCAGCGGTTGCGATGTGCAGCCCGACGGTAGCGAAATCTGCTTCGGACCAGGCCTGTCCACCACCGGGATCTCCAGATGACTCTGCTGCACCTCTCGGCCGTCACTCGCACCGTGCAACTCATCGATGCGCCGCCGCTCACGATTCTGTCCGGTGTCGACCTTGTGGTCGACGCGGGTGACCGCGTGTCGATCGTTGGCCGCTCCGGATCGGGCAAAACCACCCTGCTAAATCTCCTTGGGCTGCTCGACAATCCCACGAGCGGCACCATGCTGTTCGAAGACCGCTCGGTGCAGTCACTGACTTCCGGCGCCCGGGACCGCCTGCGCGGCAGGGAAGTCGGGTTCATCTTTCAGCAGTTCAACCTTCTGCCGGGCCGTACCGCCCTCGAAAACGTGATGACCCCACTACTTTACGCCGACGGTCGCCAATTCTGGCAGCGTGCCCGCATCGCCACCGAAATGCTCGAACGCGTCGGCCTCGGCGACCGACTCGGCTCTCTGCCCGACCGATTGAGCGGCGGTGAGCAGCAGCGCGTGGCGATCGCTCGCTCACTGGTACGCGGTCCGCGACTCATTCTCGCCGATGAACCCACCGGAGCCCTCGACCTCGAAACCGGCGAAACGGTCATGGATCTCATTGATGAGGTCGCGACCGAATCCGGTGCAGCCCTCGTGACCATCACGCACGATCCGGCCATCGCCGCGCGGGCCGCCCGGCACTTTCGCCTCGACCATGGCGTGTTGCAAATCACCAAAGCGGTGCCGGCATGACGCACGTGATCAGCACCCTGGTCGGCTCGATCATTGAGGCCTGGCAAGAACTTCGCATCCATAAGACCCGCGTCATGCTGTCACTGATTGGCGTGGCGGTCGCCGTCTGCGCCATCACCACCGTGGTCGGGCTCGGGGCCGTTGCCCAGCAGGCGACGCTGGAACAGAGCGAACGATCGGGCGGACGAGCCGCGAGCCTGTACCTATCGGCGTCGATGAACGACGGCTCCACGCCCGCCGGGATGCCCGAAATCTGGCGCACCGCGCTGGAACGGTACCAAATCGACTACGCCAGCCGCGTTGTGAACACCAGCCAGACCGTGCAATTCGCCGACGGGGCGGTGCCAGTGCAGACCATCGGGGTCGACCCGCCCTACGGCACCATGCACCGCATCACCCTGGCGGAAGGCACCTGGTTCTCCGACGATGACCCAGCGCGGCTGGCCCCGGCCGTGGTGATCAACGCCGTCTTCTGGGACCGGCTCGGCCGCCCCGATTTGCGCACGTACCCGACCATTCCCGTGGTCGGAGAACACACGACAACGGCCGTCGTCACCGGCGTCTATCCGTCGCTCTCTTGGGAAACCGAACCGGCCATGTACATGCTCGCCGATGCGCTCACCGCCATTACCCCGGTCGTGACTGACCCGAACCTGCAATTCGGACCGCCGTCCTACGAACTCTGGGTGCCCGTCGACGTGTCAGAGCAGTTGGTGAGTGCACTGCAACGCGACGTGCAGGGTGCGTTGGGGAGTGGGGGATCCGTTCAAGTGAACCGGCAGGACTATGCGGCATACCAGGACGGCGATCCGTACCTCTCCCTCAAGCTCACGGTCGGCGCCATTGCCGGTCTGGTGCTGCTGCTCGGCGCGCTCGGCCTGGTCAACATCGCTCTGGTCACGCTCAAGCAGCGCATTCGGGAGATCGGCATTCGGCGTAGTTTCGGAGCGACGGCCAGCCGGGTGTTCTTTGCCGTCCTGATGGAGAGCGTCGTGGCGACCGTCGTGGCGGGCGTCGTCGGCGTAATAGCCGCCGTGCTTATAGTGAAAAGTCCGTTAGTTGAAAACTTCATCAGCCAGGGACAGGTCACCGATTTTCCGCCCTTTCCGGTCGAAGCGGCAATCCTCGGGCTGGTCTGCGCCACCGTGGTCGGCGCGCTTGCCGGGCTGATCCCGGCACTGGTGGCGGTGCGCGTGAAGGTGATCGATGCCATCCGCTATTGAAACACGCGCATTCGCCGCGCGGCATCGGCGGAAACGTCGCGTGGGTGGTTGAATCGCACCGGCAGTCGCACGGCCGGTGGGCGTGGGGTCGGGGGAATGTCGCCGGTGGTTGGTAGCGTTATTTCATGGCTACGAGCACTAAGTCGAACGGGCGTGCCCGCACCCCGGCAGCGAAGGGCGCCACGGCGCGAAAATCGGCAACCCGCGGAGCCGGCGGCACCGCCGCGCAGAAGACCGTTAAGTTCACCGCGGTCGACGTTAAACCGAGCCTCGGTGCCCGCGCCTGGATGGGCCTGGCCCACCTCACCGGTGGCGCAGCCCGCGCCCTGGGCCCCGAAAAACTTTCCAAAGATGAACGCCGCGACGGCCTGCCGTTTTTTCTCGTGTTGCTCGCCATCTCAGGCGCCATCGTTGAATGGTTCCTGATCAACAACGTCGTCGCCCAGCAGTTCGACGCGTACACCTTTGGCGGATTGTTCGGCCGGGTCGCGTTCGCCCTGCCGGTCATTCTGCTGGTGTTCTCCGTCTGGCTGTTTCGCAAGCCCAGTTCCGTGCACGACAACGGTCGCATCGGCATTGGGCTCAGCCTGCTGCTCGTCACAATCTCCGGGCTCTGCCACATCTTCGGCGTGCAGCCGCAGCCCCAGGACGGCATGCCCGCACTCGCGCTGGCCGGCGGGGTGATCGGGTGGATGATTGCCGCCCCGTTGATCATGCTGACCACATCGATCGGCGCCACGATCGTCATCATCCTGTTGTTGCTGCTAAGCCTGTTCATCATCACTAAGACCCCGCCAAACCGGATCGGTCAGCGTTCCCGCGAGCTCTACGACTGGCTGTTCGGTGCGCAGCTGACCGACGACGAAGAACGCGCTGCCGCGAAAGAGAGCAAGGCTGCCAAGCCGGGTAAGACCGCTCAGGTTGAGCTGGACGGCGTCGATGATGGCCCCGAGGGCGCATTGCCCTGGTGGCGTCGCAACAACAGCAAACGCGAGGAGGACCCCGACTTCGGCGGTGCACTCTCTTCCGAAAAAAAGCCCGATGCCGCCGACCCGCTCAGCGTTTTGCTGGGCGGCCCCCAGTCGCAGGGCGGGTTTGACAGCGCCATTGAATCCGAGGTCACCGATCACACCGCTTCCCCCGAGCGGGACCACTACGGCACCGAAGTGCTCGAAGACCTGCGCAAGGCTGAACTCGCCGTCAAACGTTTCACCGGAGAGGTCGACCTCGGAGGGCCGTCCACCGGGCTCCGCTCCGACGATCCGGCCGGGCCCACCGAGGTACTCCCCGGCTTCGACGATGCTTTTCCCGAACTGAGCCAGGCAGTGGATGCCGCAGGCCAGGCGCTGCCGCCGCTCGCCTCCACCGATCCCCACCCGGCCATTCCGTATCTCGTGCCCGCAGCATCCACCCTCACCGCCGGCCCGCCGGCCAAGGCTCGCTCCGCCGCCAACGATGTCGTCGTTAAATCGATCACCGAGGTGCTGCGCCAGTTCCAGGTCGATGCGAAGGTCACCGGATTCTCCCGCGGCCCCACAGTCACGCAGTACGAGATCGAACTCGGCCCCGGTGTCAAGGTGGAGCGGGTCACCGCCCTGAGCAAGAATCTCTCCTACGCGGTTGCCTCGAACGAGGTGCGCATCCTCTCGCCCATACCCGGCAAAAGCGCCATCGGCATTGAGATTCCCAACGTTGATCGCGAAATCGTCACCCTCGGCGACGTGCTGCGCTCGAGTACAGCCACCAATGCCACCCACCCGATGACCATCGGCGTTGGCAAAGACGTCGGCGGTGGTTTTGTCATCGCGAACCTGGCCAAAATGCCCCACCTGCTCGTGGCCGGTTCTACTGGCTCGGGCAAGTCGAGCTTCGTGAATTCCATGATCACGAGCCTGTTGATGCGTGCTAAGCCGAGCGACGTGCGCATGGTGCTCATCGACCCGAAGCGGGTCGAACTTGCCGCCTACGCCGGGGTGCCTCACCTCATTACGCCCATCATCACCAACCCCAAGAAAGCGGCCGAAGCGCTGCAGTGGGTCGTGAAAGAGATGGACATGCGCTACGACGACTTGGCGAGCTTTGGTTTTCGCCACATCGACGACTTCAACAAGGCCGTCATCAACGAAGAGATCGTTCTGCCGGCCGGCAGCGAACGCAAGCTCAAGTCTTACCCCTACCTGCTGGTCGTCGTCGATGAGCTGGCCGACCTGATGATGGTTGCTCCGCGCGACGTTGAAGACTCCATCGTGCGCATCACCCAGCTGGCCCGCGCCTCCGGCATTCATCTGGTGCTGGCCACCCAGCGACCAAGCGTCGACGTCGTGACCGGCCTGATCAAGGCCAACGTGCCGTCCCGGCTGGCCTTTGCCGTTACCAGCGTTACCGACTCCCGGGTCATCCTCGACCAGTCCGGGGCTGATAAACTCATCGGCCAGGGCGACGCCCTGTTTTTGCCGATGGGAGCCTCCAAAGCCGTGCGCGTGCAGGGTGCCTGGGTCACCGAAGACGAGATCGAAAAGGTCGTTAAACACGTCACCCTGCAGGCCCGGCCCGACTATCGGCCCGACGTGTCCATGGTCGCTCCGCGCAAGGAAATCGACTCCGATATCGGCGACGACCTCGAGGTGCTGCTCGCGGCTGCGGAGCTCGTCGTCTCGACCCAATTCGGGTCGACCTCGATGCTGCAGCGCAAACTGCGGGTCGGATTTGCCAAGGCCGGTCGTTTGATGGACCTTTTGGAATCGCGGGAAATTGTCGGCCCGTCCGAAGGGTCGAAAGCGCGCGATGTGCTTGTCACTGCCGAACAGCTCCCCAGCGTGCTCGCCCGTTTGCGCGGCTCCGACGACGAACAGCACGCATTGAAGGCTAAGCCCGACGACGCCCGTACCGGGTCGGTACCCGACCCCCGCTACTCGGACGATCCGGTGGAGAAAATGTCACAGGGGTATCCTGAAGTCGATGGCACCGGGGACGACGAGGATGCCTGGAAACTAACCGGCAGGGACTGAACCATGGCAACGCCGCACGAATCCGTCACCCGCCCGAGCAACTGGAACGTGCCCAACCTGATAACGGTCGTGCGCATTCTGCTCGCCCCCGTCTTCATCTGGATGTTGTTGGCCGACAACGGCGCCCAGGACGCCCTGCGCTGGGCCGCCGCTGTGCTGTTCATCATCGCGATCGCCACCGATGGCATCGACGGCATGATCGCTCGCCGCCACAACCTGGTGACCGACCTCGGGAAGATTCTCGACCCGATCGCCGACAAGATCCTCACCGGGGGCGCTCTGGTGTGCCTCTCCATCCTCGGGGAGCTGCCGTGGTGGGTGACCATCGTCATTCTCGCGCGCGAAATCGGGATCACCGTTTTTCGGTTTGTCATGCTGCGCGACCGGGTCATTCCGGCCAGTCGAGGCGGCAAGCTCAAAACCATCGCCCAGTCAGTGTCAATATCGCTCGCCCTGCTGCCGTTCTGGCTCATTTTCGGCGAATGGGTGCATTGGCTCAATACGGTCACCATGACCATCGCCCTCGTGCTCACCGTGGTATCCGGCCTCGACTACCTGGTCTCGGCCTGGCGCCTGCGAAAGCATGACGTTGCCTGACCCGGCTCTAATCACCGGGTCAGCTGTGGTAGCCGGCTCGGCTGAATCACCCGCGCCAGCAACGGTGCCGGTGGATGCCACAGCCGAGCTGATCGCTGAACTCACCACTCGGCGCCTCAGCATCGCCGTCGCCGAATCACTCACCGGCGGACTGCTCGTGGCCGAACTCGTCCGCATCCCCGGTGCCTCCGCTGTCGTGCGCGGGGGAGTGGTCGCGTACGACACTGCCCTCAAACGCAGCCTGCTTCACGTCGACAGCAGTGTGCTCAACGTGCATGGCCCCGTTGACGCCGAGGTCGCCAAGCAGATGGCAGGCGGCGTGCGCACCCTGCTCGCGGTGAACGACGTGCGCGCCGATATCGGCGTGTCCACCACGGGTGTGGCCGGACCGGGCCCGGACGGGGGGCACCCGGCGGGAACGGTGTTCATCGGGCTGTCCAAAGGCTCCGGTTCCTGGGCTGTGCCGCTACAACTTGACGGCGGCCGGGCCGAAATTCGCACTGAAACCGTGCGTCGGGCGGTCGATGCTGTGCGTGCGCTGATAGCGCGGGCAGACGTGGAATAGTTACTGTTACGGGCTGGTTGCATCGAGTACATTCACAAGCAAAGCCCAGTGATTCTCGGTATTGTCAACGTGTCGGATGAATGCAGTACTGTAAGCATCCAGCAGCGCAATCCGGTAATTACAGGATCGAACTTTAGGCATAAGAAGGAGGTTCCGATGATTCTTGTTCGTCAGGAAATCGGCGATGTGCTCAGGGACTTCCGCCTGCAAAAGGGGCGTACCCTTCGTCAGGTCGCAAGCAAAGCCAGCGTCGCTCTCGGCTACCTCAGCGAGGTAGAACGGGGACAAAAAGAGGCCTCCTCGGAGATTCTGGCCTCTGTTGCCGATGCTCTGGATACCCCGATCTCGGTCATTATGCGCGAAGTTGGCGACCGTCTCGCAGTCATCGAGGGTATCGAACAATTCCCCGATACGGTACCGGACGAGTTGGTGAACACGTTCGATGCCGATTTCATGGTGCGTTAGTCACCAACCGGCAGTACCCCAAGATCCATATCACCAGATCACCGCCGACACTGCGTGTCGGCGGTGATCTGCGTGTTGGCGGTAGGCGTCATTTCAGAGTGTTCATTCCCACGTGACCGTGTGCCCAGCAGACCTCAGGGAGTCCTATGCGACTGAGCGAATTTCGCACCGCGATGAGAGAAGAGTTTGGTGACGCCTATGGCCGCGTACTCACCCGTGACCTCGTCCTTACTCCGGTTGGCGGGCGAACCGCCGACCAGGCCATCGCCGCCGGTGTTCCCGCCCGCGATGTCTGGCTGGCGCTGTGCGCCGAAGTCGACGTGCCACGCAGTCGCTGGTATGGCGCGGGCATCCCCGCTCCCCGCCAATAGCGGATCTTTCCACCGGCTGGCAGAAGTATCTCCGTTAGGCCGATATTTCGACACGCCGCAAAACAATCCTGGCAATGCTCGAATACCTGTTCGGGCTTGATAGGCTCCTCCACAGCAGACAATTTCACAGATGGTTCACCGTTCGATCGTGCTCCCGGCCAATGTCGGAGGTGCGGCGTACAGTCACATTTGTCAGAGAAAGCCGGCACTTGCCTTGTCGAAACAGGCATCGGGTTCTTCCCGGTGTGCGGGCCGACAGCCTATAGGCGCCACCAGGCACATCGTCACAGCGAGCGTGCAGAACCTAGGAGATCACGACCATGGCATCACAAG
Organism: Actinomycetales bacterium; assembly: GCA_038205545.1. GTDB lineage: Bacteria > Actinomycetota > Actinomycetes > Actinomycetales > Microbacteriaceae > Cryobacterium. Next base: position 46,309 of record JBBRBV010000006.1, on the reverse strand, counting down.
CGAACCGCGAGAAGTCCCTCGAAACCGCCCTCGCGCAAATCGACCGTCAGTTCGGCAAGGGATCGGTCATGCGCCTCGGCAGTGACGAACGCGCCCCCGTTGAAACTATTTCGACCGGATCGATTGCTCTCGACGTCGCTCTCGGCGTTGGTGGGCTCCCGCGCGGTCGAATCGTAGAAATCTACGGCCCGGAATCGTCGGGTAAGACCACCCTTACCCTGCACGCCATCGCGAACGCGCAGAAGAACGGTGGCATTGCCGCATTCATCGATGCCGAGCACGCGCTCGACCCGGAATACGCCAAGAAGCTCGGTGTGGACATCGACGCCCTCCTCGTCTCGCAGCCCGATACCGGTGAACAGGCCCTCGAAATTGCCGACATGCTCGTACGAAGCGGGTCTATCGACCTCATCGTCGTTGACTCCGTTGCCGCCCTGGTGCCGCGCGCCGAGATCGAGGGCGAGATGGGCGACTCCCACGTGGGACTGCAGGCGCGTCTGATGTCGCAGGCCCTCCGCAAGCTCACCGGTGGCCTCAGCCAGACCAACACCACCATGATTTTCATCAACCAGCTGCGCGAGAAGATCGGCGTGTTCTTCGGCAGCCCGGAAACCACCTCGGGCGGTAAGGCTCTCAAGTTCTACGCCTCGGTGCGTCTTGACATTCGCCGCATTGAAACGCTCAAAGATGGCACCGATGCCATCGGTAACCGCACCCGGGTCAAGGTCGTCAAGAATAAGATGGCGCCGCCGTTCAAACAGGCAGAGTTTGACATCATCTACGGCATCGGCATCTCCCGCGAGGGCAGCCTGATCGACTTTGGTGTCGACCAGGGCATAGTGAAGAAGTCCGGAGCCTGGTACACCTACGACGGCGACCAGCTCGGCCAGGGCAAAGAGAACTCGCGCAATTTCCTGCTCAAGAATGCCGATATGGCGAACGAGATCGAGCGCAAGATTCTCATCAAGCTCGGCATTGGTCCCGAGGGCATCGCCGCTAAGGCTGCCGAAAAGGCGGCCGCTGCCATCGCGCTGGAGGCCGAAACCAAAGCCAAGGCCGAATCGGATGCCGCGGCTCTGCTCGCCGGTGGCCCGGTCGTAACCAAGGTGGCTCCTGCCGCCCGCAAGAGCGCCTAGCCGGGCGCTACCGCACCTAAGGCAATTACCGCACCACACGCACCACACGTAACACGGCACAACAACGAGAGGCAGGTCACGGGAATGGTTCATTTTGAACCTCAGGATGATGCAGCAGAAAGCGCGGACGCCGGTTTGGCTTCCGTGACCTACCTTCCCGGTGCCGGGCCGGGAATGAAACGTCGCTCGCCCCTTGAGGCCCCGCCGGCGGCTGTCGACCGGTTCACGGCTGCTTCCGATGCTTCCGACGCTTCCGACGCCGACGCCAACGCCAACGAGGTCGATATCGAGATCAGAGTCAGCGAACAAGCCGATGATGGGGCTGCAGCTGCATCCGACACCCTCGACCAGGCTGAGCGAGCTGAGAAGGTTTTGCTGCACCGGCTGCGCGGCCGATCTCTCTCGACGGTCGAGGCCCTTCTGGTGCTCAATGCCACCGGGGTTGACTCCGGTGAGGCGAGTGAGATCATCGAGAAGTTTACCGAACTGAACTATCTCGACGAGGTCAAGCTTGCTGATCAGATCATCCATAGCCACAACGTGCGCAAGGGTCTCGGTCGTACCGGCGTTGAAGCCGAAATGCGTCGGCGCAAGCTCGACCCGAGCGTCATGATGGACAAGCTCGAAGAACTTCCCGACGACGAAGCCGAGCGTGCCATTGACCTGGCCACCAAGCGCATTGGGCAGCTGGAACGCTACGACGACCAGACTATCGATCGCCGGCTCACCGGTTTTCTGATGCGCAAGGGCTACAGCTCGGCAGCGGTAAGACTCGCCGTTAGGGCCGCCATGGACAGCCGAGGTGGGGATGGCGCGTCCCGCGTACGATTCCGCTGAAGCTCAACGTCGCCACTGAACAACGCTGCCACTGAACAGCGCTGCAATGGAGCATCGCTGATGTTGAACGACCCTGGTGCGTAGAGTACGACGGCACACGGCTCGCACACCGAATTGGTCGCGTAAACTATACGAACTATGAGTATCGTCGCCCCCGAACTAGCCCGCCAAACCGTGATTAACCCCTCGGTAGCCGCGATCGACGACTCGGGGCGCGCGCGCACCTACGAGGTGCGCACCTTCGGCTGTCAGATGAACGTGCACGACTCGGAACGACTCAGCGGCTCGCTCGAAGCGGCCGGGTACGTGTCGGCGGACGGCGACGAGGCTGACATCGTTGTCATCAACACCTGCGCGGTTCGTGAGAACGCTGACAATAAGCTCTACGGCAATCTCGGATACCTCGCCTCGGTCAAGCGCAAGCACGCCGGCATGCAGATCGCCGTCGGCGGCTGCCTCGCCCAGAAAGATAAGAACACCATTCTTGAGAAGGCGCCGTGGGTCGACGTCGTTTTCGGCACGCACAACATGGGCTCCCTGCCGAGCCTGCTCGAACGGGCCCGGCACAACGGTGAGGCTCAGCTGGAGATTCTCGAATCACTCGAGACCTTCCCCTCGACGTTGCCCACCAAGCGCGACTCCAGCTACAGCGGTTGGGTCTCCATCTCTGTTGGCTGCAACAACACCTGCACCTTCTGCATCGTGCCGTCCCTGCGCGGAAAGGAAAAGGATCGCCGTCCCGGCGAGATCCTGGCGGAAATTCAAGCACTCGTCGATGACGGTGCCATCGAGGTCACCCTGCTCGGCCAGAACGTGAACTCCTACGGCGTCGAGTTTGGCGACAAACTCGCCTTCGGCAAGCTACTGCGCGCGGCCGGCACGATCGAGGGGCTGGAGCGTATCCGTTTCACCAGCCCGCACCCCGCCGCTTTTACCGACGACGTCATCCATGCGATGGCCGAGACGCCCGCCGTCATGCCGCAGCTGCACATGCCGCTGCAGTCCGGATCCGACCGCATCCTCAAGTCCATGCGCCGGTCCTACCGAGGAACGAAGTTCCTCGGTATTCTCGATCGCGTGCGCGCCCAGATGCCGAACGCAGCCATCAGTACCGACATCATCGTTGGCTTCCCGGGCGAAACCGAAGAGGACTTCCAAGAAACCCTGCGTGTCGTTGAGCAGGCCCGATTCGCCACCGCGTTCACTTTTCAGTACTCCATTCGCCCGGGCACTCCGGCCGCGACCATGCCAGACCAGGTTCCCAAGGCCGTCGTGCAGGAGCGCTACGAGCGTCTCGCGGTGCTGCAGGCACGCATCTCCCTCGAGGAGAACCAGGCGATGATCGGCCGAGAGGTTGAGCTGCTTGTCGCCAACGGCGGTCGTAAGGACAGTGACACCCATCGGTTGAGCGGGCGGGCCCCCGACAGTCGTCTCGTGCACTTTGATGTGCCGGATGGTTCGGCTCGCCCACGCCCCGGAGACATGGTGACTGTTGTGATCACTCAGGCGGCACCGTTTCACCTCATCGCCGATTCGACGACGGGCGCGCCCCTGAGTATCCGCTCGACCCGTGCTGGCGACGCGTGGGATCGTATGGAAGCCGAGTCCTGCGCAGTCCCCACCCCGGGGGGCTCATCCGGAGGCCCCGGCCCGGTATCCCTCGGCCTTCCGACGATCGGTTTACGGCTGGACAGCGGTTCCACCACCATTCCCATCTACAACGTGAATGATGACGAGCGCTAGAAACGGTGTTGCCTGAACCAGCGGGGCCAGGCCTGTCTACGGAGCTCATTGCAATCGTTGGATCGACCGGCACCGGCAAGTCGGAGTTGTCCCTCGACCTGGCCGAACGGCTGATCGAGCGAGGACAACCGGCTGAAATCGTCAACGCCGACGCCATGCAGCTCTACCGCGGCATGGACATCGGCACGGCCAAACTGACCCCGGCCGAGCGTCGCGGCATTCCGCACCACCTGCTCGACGTCCTCGACGTGAGCGACGAGGCCACCGTTAGTAACTACCAGACGGATGCCCGCGCGGTCATCACCGGGATCTTCTCCCGCGGGGCCGTTCCGATCCTCGTCGGCGGTTCGGGACTCTACGTGTCTGCGGTCGTCTTCGATTTTCGCTTTCCCGGCACCGACCCGGTGCTGCGCGGCAGGCTCGAAGCCGAACTCGTGGAGAGCGGACCGGGCCTGATGTATACGCGGCTGAACGCCGTCGATCCGCAAGCGGCACTGCGCATCGGCCCGAGCAATGGCCGCCGCCTGGTGCGGGCGCTGGAAATTGTCGAGCTGACCGGCGCACCCCACCTGGCCGCTCTGCCGGACGAACCGGTGTACTGGCGGCCCAGCGTGCTGCTCGGCCTGCGCACCCCGCGCGAGCAACTGACCCCCCGACTCGACGCCCGCGTGGAGCGAATGTGGGCGGCCGGCATCGTCGACGAAGCGCGCGGACTGCTCGGCGTTGGGATTGAGAACGGTGTCACGGCGAGCCGCGCGATCGGCTACGCCCAGGCCCTGGGGCAGGTGCACGGAACCCTCAGCCAGGCCGAAGCAATCGAGGCCACCCAGCAACTGACCCGACGCTATGCCAGGCGGCAGGTCAGTTGGTTCAAACGCTACGCGCACACGCACTGGATTGATTCTGTCGCGGTCAACCGGGTTGATGATGCTCTCACGCACGTCGACCGAGGCAGTGCGCCCAATGCGCGACCGGTACCGACCAACTGAGTCTTCTCGGCACGTCACCGAGCGGGCGCCCCCGTAAACTGGCCTTATGGGCATCACTCTGAACTTCACCAAGGGCCACGGCACGGGCAATGATTTCGTACTGTTTGCTGATCCCGACGGCACGATGGAGCTCACCCCGGCGCAGATTCGCGCCGTGTGCGACCGCAAATTCGGTGTCGGCGCGGACGGCATTATCCGTGCGGTGCGCAGCAAAAACCTGCCGGACGGCGCGGCCGCCCTCGCCGAAGACGACGCGGCCGAGTGGTTCATGGACTATTGGAACGCGGACGGCACCGTGTCGGAAATGTGCGGCAACGGCATCCGCGTCTATGCAAAATTCTTGATTGAGAACGACCTCGTCGAGCTATCGCCCGGCGATACCCTCACGATCGGTACCCGCGGGGGCGTGCGAGACCTCCAGCGCAACGCTTCGGGTTTTCAGGTCGACCTCGGTCGGTGGAAGCTCGACGGCACCGAACCGCTCGTGCGCACCAAGAACCTACCGGTTGCCCGGCCGGGCCTTGGTATTAACGTGGGTAACCCGCACACGGTGGTCGCGCTTGCCGATGACGACGAACTCGAGGCCGCCGACCTCACCTTCATTCCGCAGCTCGATCCGGAGCCGGCCGGCGGCGTCAATATCGAATTCGTCGTTCCGAATGACCCGCTGGTCGTCAATGGGATTGGGCGTTTTCGGATGCGCGTGCACGAACGTGGCAGCGGGGAGACCCTCTCCTGCGGCACCGGGGCGGCTGCAGCTGCCCTGGCCACCCGGCACTGGGCCGGAAAGTCGGCGCCGCACCAGTGGCGGGTCGAATTGCCCGGGGGCGTGCTGGGCGTACGCATGTTTCCCGCGGAGGACGGCGAGCACGTGTCGCTGTCCGGGCCGGCGGAACTGGTTTTTGACGGAGTACTGAACCTGGGTTAGTCGCGATGCACCTTGAGCACTCGGAACCCCTTACTGATGGCTTCCCGGGTGGTCTGAAAGGTGTCGGGGAGCTCCTCGGCGAGCCAACGCTGGAGTGAGTCCGAGCCGAGGTTGCGTTGTACGACGAGCCAGGCATCCGCTTCGGACTCGAGGCGGGGGAGCCAGGTCTGCAGGAGGCCGTGCAGTTCGTCCTTGCCGACCCGGATGGGCGGGTTCGACCAGATGGTGCGAAAGCTGATATTGGCGGGAACGTCCGCGGCGAGTACCGCCGTGATGTTGGTCAGGCCGAGGGAAGCAGCGTTCGTGCGCACCAGGTCAAGGGCACGCTCATTGACGTCAACGGCCCAGATGGTGGCCTCCGGAGAAGCGAGCGCGAGGTGCAGGGCGATCGGACCCCAGCCGCAGCCGAGATCGAGAAAGTGACCGTCACGGGGCGGCTCGGGAGCGTACTTGAGTAAAATCTCCGTGCCCGTATCGATGTGGGCAGGGCTGAACACCGAGTTCGCGGTGGTCAGTTCACGGTCCTCACCGTGCAGCTGCACGGTGATTCGGCGGGTTTTCAGTGCGGTGCCGGGCGCCGGAGAAAAATAGTGGTCGGACGACATAAGAGGAAACCTTTCAACTTCGTTGAACTAAGGTTAACGGGATGAATGAACCAATGGCGCCCCGTGACAACGATGCAGTCGACAACGAGCGTGCAGAACGTGCTCTAGACGCCGACGCAGAAGATGTCGTCGCGCGTGTGCTGAAAAGTGCCGAAAGTAAGTCGGCCGCGTATTCCCTGTTCCGCAGCGGGTCGGCCCAGGCCCTGCAGAATCAGTCCTCCGTCGAGTACGACGGCGGCGACCACGACGGCGATCAGTCTGAGCGTGCCGACCGCAACGCCCTGCGCCGGGTCGGCGGGCTTTCCACCGAACTGGAAGACGTCACAGAGGTCGAGTACCGCCAAATTCGCCTGGAAAACGTCGTTCTGGTGGGGGTGTACACGCACGGCACCGTTGACGACGCCGAAAACTCCATGCGTGAACTGGCCGCCCTCGCCGAAACCGCCGGGGCGACGGTGCTCGATGGACTGCTGCAGCGGCGAGCCACCCCCGACCCGAGCACCTACCTCGGCAAGGGTAAAGCCCAGGAAGTGGCCGACATTGTGAAGGCGCTCGGCGCCGACACCGTCATCGCCGATACAGAACTTGCTCCCAGCCAGCGCCGCGCCCTCGAGGATGTGGTCAAGGTGAAGGTCATCGACCGCACCGCGGTAATCCTCGATATTTTCAGCCAGCACGCCAAGAGCCGCGAGGGCAAGGCGCAGGTCGAACTCGCCCAAATGGCGTACATGCTGCCGCGCCTGCGAGGCTGGGGCGACTCGATGTCCCGCCAGGCCGGTGGCCAGGTCGGTGGCACCGGAGCCGGAATGGGTTCCCGTGGCCCCGGTGAAACCAAGATCGAACTCGACCGCCGCCGCATCCACACCCGGATGTCCAAGCTGCGCAAGCAGATGGTCGAGATGAAGCCGGCCCGAGAGGCCAAACGCGCCAACCGCAAACGCAACGCCGTACCCTCGGTGGCCATCGTCGGGTACACCAACGCTGGCAAGTCCAGCCTGCTCAACCGCATCACGAAAGCTGGAGTACTCGTCGAGAACTCCCTGTTTGCGACCCTTGATGCCACCGTGCGCAAGTCGACGACCGACGACGGACGCCTGTATACCCTCACTGACACGGTCGGCTTCGTGCGCAACCTGCCGCACCAACTCGTCGAAGCCTTTCGCTCGACCCTGGAAGAAGTCGCCGACGCCGACGTGATCGTGCACGTCGTCGACGGGTCACACCCCGATCCGGTTGCCCAACTTGCCACCGTGCGCGATGTCATATCTGAGGTTGGTGCCCGTGACATTCCCGAACTGGTCGTTTTCAATAAGAGCGACCTGATCAGTGACGATGACCGGCTCGTCCTTCGCGGCCTGGAGCCGAAGGCGACCTTCGTATCGGCCCGCACCGGCGAGGGCATCGAGGCCGTGCTCGCCGCGGTGGCGCTGTTGTTGCCGACTCCCCAGATCGAGCTGGACCTTCTCATTCCGTATGACCGTGGCGACCTCATCGCCGTTTTGCACGACCAGGGCCGCATCGAGGCGACCGAATACGTGGAGACCGGTACCCACCTCACGGCCTTCGTCACCCCCGAGATTGAGCCCCAGTTCACCCCGTTCGTCATTCTGCCCGCGCTCCCCTCCTAGCGTCCTTTCGGTGATGCGCACCGGTATCCGGTGCCCATTGCCGGATACCGGGCGCCGCGAAGACACGAACTGTCACATTCGCGCGCGTCGACGCAGTCCTTGTTAGTGTCTAATCAATCGTTGCCGACGGAATTCATTCCCCGGCATGGAGCGAGCGCCGAGCCCGGCATCCGCCCGCGAAGAACCGCCAGTTCTGGCGTGTCCGCGGCCGCCCGGCCATCACCGCTGTACCGCTTCTGCCGAATGAGGAACCATGACCGTGACAGGGATTTTCGCGGGTACCGCCCGCCCGGCGTTCTCGTTCGAGGTCTACCCGCCGAAATCGGTGGCGGCAGCATCCGCTCTTATGCGAACCATCGACCACCTGGCCGCTGCTGACCCCGACTTCATTTCGGTCACCTACGGGGCCAACGGCTCGTCACGCAACTCGTCGCTCGAGGTTCTGCGTTACATCAAGGACCACACCAGAGTGGATGCGATGGCCCACCTCACCTGCGTCGGCTCCTCGCACGCAGATGCCAGCAGGCTTATCCGCGAGTTCCTTGATGCCGGCATCCGCAGCTTTTTGGCCGTCCGCGGTGACGCGCCAGAGGGAGCGGTCGAAGGGGACACGAGTTTTCTCGGCGACCTGCACAGCGCGGGGGAGCTGGTGCAGCTCATTCACCGGGTGCAGGCGGAACGGGTGCCGTACACCGAGACGGTCATTCCCGGTCTGCCGGGTGCCCGTGGCGTGAAAACCGAACGCCGCAAGGTGCGGATCGGTGTCGCTGCCTTCCCGAACGGACACCCCAATTCCCGGTCGGTCGGTCAGGACATCGACACTCTGCTGGCCAAGCAGGCCGCTGGGGCGAACCTCGCCATCACCCAGCTCTTCTTCCACGCCGACGATTACCTCAGCTTTATCCAGCGGGCTCACAGTGCAGGCGTGCTCTTTCCCATTCTCCCGGGCATCATGCCGGTGACCAGCCCGAACCGGTTACGGCGCATTCTGCAGCTCTCCGGTGAGAAGCTGCCAGCCGAACTGTCCATCCAGCTTGAGGTCGAACCGACCGAGGAAGGTCAGCGCCAGATCGGCATCGATCACGCTGTGCGCCTCGGCCAGGATGTACTTGCCGGCGGTGCCCCCGGACTCCACCTCTACGCCTTCAACCAGCACGACACCGTACTGACAGTGCTTGAGGGATGTGGGGCACTGCCGATGCCCTCCAGCATGCCTTAGGCCTGCGCCGCACCCCCAGCGCATAGGCCCACCTCCGATCGTTCCGTTCGACCGTTCATCGACCATTGCACCAGTGAAGGAATTTTCATGCCCATTTCACCCGCATCCCACGCCTTCCCCACCGGCACCATCCTCGGTTACCCGCGTATCGGACGCAGAAGGGAGCTCAAGAAGGCCGTTGAAGCGTTCTGGTCAGGAGCGATTACCGCCGACGACCTCGAAAGCGCGGCCGCCGGGCTGCGCCAGTCCACCCGTGATCGGCTCGTAGATCTCGGACTCGGCCGCACCGACTCATCGGTCCCCGAATCGTTCTCGTACTACGACCACGTGCTCGATACCCTCGTCGCCGTCGGCGCGATACCGGCCCGCTTTGCCTCCCTTGTCGGTATCGACGGAACGATCGACCTGGCCGGGTATTTCACGCTGGCTCGCGGTGAGGGCGAGAACCTGCCGCTCGAGATGACGAAGTGGTTCGACTCCAACTACCACTACCTCGTACCCGAAATTGGGCCGGAAACCGTGTTTTCGCTGGCGAGTGACCGCGTCGTGCGCGAATTTCTCGAGGCCAAAGCGGCCGGGTATCTCACCCGGCCGGTGCTCGTTGGCCCGGTCACTTTCTTGCTGCTCAGCAAGGCGAGCAACGAAGCCCCGGCCGGATATTCCCCGTTGTCACGGCTCGACGATCTCCTTCCCGTCTTCGCGGCGCTGCTGGCCCGCTTAGCGGATGCCGGCGCGGACTGGGTGCAGCTTGACGAGCCGGCCCTGGTCAGCGAGTCCATCGATGTGCCGCGCCCGGAGACTCTGGCGGCCGTCGCATCCGCTTATGGGGTGCTTGGCGGGATGACCGGCCGCCCTGCACTGTTCGTCGCAGCGCCCTACGGCAGTCTCGATGACGCCTTACCGGTTCTCGCCAACACGTCGGTCGAGGCGATCGGCCTCGACCTAGTGAGGGGCTCCCTGCCACAATCTGTTCCCGGGTTGGCCAACAAGACCCTGGTCGCCGGGGTGATCGACGGGCGCAATATTTGGCGCGGCGATCTGGGCCTGGCCTTCGAGACAGCCGAGAGTGTGCGTGCGCTCTCCGATCTTGTCACCGTCTCCACGTCAACCTCCCTGCTGCACGTGCCCCACGACGTGCTCGATGAGACCTCCCTGCCTGGGGCGCTGACCAGCTGGCTGGCTTTTGCTGACCAGAAGGTCGGCCAGGTCGCGGCCCTCGCCCTCGGTCTCAGCGCCGGACGGGCGGCCATCGCAACGTCGCTGGCCGAGGCTAAGACAGCCCTGGCAGCTCGGAGAAGCGCTCCGGGGGTGCGCGATGGGTCCGTGCGAGCGCGGGCCGCTGCACTGACTCAGGCCGACTTCTCCCGGGGGAACTATGCCGATCGTTTGGGTGTCCAGGGTGCCGTGCTGCAGCTCCCGCCGCTACCGACGACCACGATCGGATCGTTCCCGCAGACGGCGGACATTCGCCGGGCACGGGCAAAGTTTCTCATGGGGACCCTTGTGGAAGACGACTACCGCGATCTGATGCGCGCCGAGATCGGCCGTGTCGTGGAACTGCAGGAGCAAATCGGTCTCGACGTGCTCGTGCACGGCGAACCCGAGCGCAATGACATGGTGCAGTACTTCGCCGAGCATCTCGACGGTTTCGCCGTAACCGAGAACGGTTGGGTACAGTCCTACGGCAGTCGCTGCACGCGGCCATCCATTCTGTGGGGCGATGTGTCGCGCCCCGCACCGATCACCGTGGACTGGTCGGTCTATACACAGGGCCTCACCGCAAAACCGGTCAAGGGCATGCTCACCGGGCCGGTGACGATTTTGGCTTGGTCGTTCGTGCGGGATGACCAGCCGCTCGGTGTGACGGCGCGCCAGGTGGCCCTCGCCCTGCGCGATGAAATCACCGATCTCGAGGCTGCAGGCATCAAGATTGTCCAGGTCGACGAGCCGGCCCTGCGCGAGTTGCTCCCGCTGAAAACGGCGAACCAGGCCGACTACCTGGACTGGTCCGTCGGTTCCTTTCGGCTGGCCACGGCGGGGGTAGCGGATGCGACCCAGATACACACTCACCTCTGTTACTCGGAGTTCGGCGTCGTCATCGAGGCGATCCGCAACCTCGACGCCGACGTCACGAGCATCGAAGCGGCCCGTTCGCGCATGGAGGTGGTGCAGGAAATTAAGGCCAGCGGGTTCGACCACGGTATCGGTGCGGGCATCTATGACATTCACTCGCCGCGGGTGCCGAGCGTTGACGAACTGACAACCCTGCTCGAGACCGCTCTGCAATCCATACCCGAACGGCAGGTCTGGGTGAATCCGGATTGCGGACTGAAGACGCGCGACTATGAGGAGACCGTGCAGTCGCTGCACAACATGATCGCCGCGACCCGAATTGTGCGGGAACGGCTCAGAGCCGCGGTGAGCGCCTAACGTCGGTCGAGGTTGTCGAGGCCACAGCGTGGCATGGTCTCGACAAGCTCGACCAGCGGGTACAGGTTCGACCAACGGGTGTGGGTTCGACCAACGGGTGTGGGTTCGACCAACGGGTGTGGGCTCGACCTGCGGGTGTGGGCTCGACCTGCGGGTGTGGGTTCGACCTGCGGGTGTGGGCTCGACCTGTGGGTGTGGGCTCGACCTGCGGGTTCGGGCTCGACCTGCGGGTGTGGCAGGACTGTTAGACCGAGCGCAGCACCGCGACGACCTTGCCGAGGATGTCGGCAAAGTCGCCGACGATCGGTTCAAAGTTACTGTTGCGCGGCAGCAGCCAGGTGTGGCCATCGCGCTTGCGCAGAACCTTCACCGTAGCCTCGTTGTCGAGCATTGCCGCAACGATCTCGCCGTTCTCTGCCGTCTTTTGCTGGCGCACGACGACCCAGTCACCGTCACAGATCGCGGCGTCGATCATCGACTCGCCCACGACCTTGAGCATGAATAGTTCACCCTGGCCTACGAGTTGCCGGGGAAGCGGGAAAATCTCGTCGATCTGCTGATCGGCCGTGATCGGGATGCCCGCGGCGATACGCCCGACGAGCGGCACCATGGCGGCGTCGCCGACCTGTGCGCCCGGGTGAAAGCTGTCCTGGTCGCCGGTACCCACCTCTTCGGGGGCACGCTGAATCTCGATGAGCACTTCGAGCGCCCGAGGGCGATTCGGGTCACGACGCAAATATCCGCTCAGTTCGAGCTGGTTCAGCTGGTGGGTCACACTCGAGAGCGAGGCGAGCCCAACCGCGTCACCGATTTCTCGCATGCTCGGCGGGTAGCCGCGCGTACTCACCGAACGCTGAATCACGTCGAGAATAGCGAGCTGGCGCTGGCTCAAACTCTTACGGCGTCGAGTGTTGCTCTTGTCGCGGGGACCACTGGCCTCTTGTGTCACGATGTGCCCTTCTGGAGTCGGTCCCGCTCGGCCTGAAACCATGTCGCGCGGGAATGTCGGTGGTGTCTGGTTGAGTGTGAATCAAGCAATTGACCTATCGAAAGTTTATCCAGTGCGGACCTCGGAAACAAACACTTATTCGAGTGTGTTGCGCGAATGTTCGGGCGAAGACCTGAAAAGGCTTGCATGTTCGATAGTTCGAAGTTATATTCGGAACATAGTTTCGTATCCGGTCCTCCCGGCCGAGGGCCGGATACGAGATTCGCAGCCCGCCAACCCTGGAGGTTTGACATGACCCACGCATCTGCACCCGCAGCCCTTGTTACCCCTGTCGCCCGCCTGCGCCTCACCCGCCGCGGTCGGGTGGTTTTCACGACCCTCGCAGGCGTGCCGCTCGTGCTCGGCGCTGTCGCTTTGGCATTAAATGGGGGAGCGGCTGGCGCGTCGGATTCTGCGACGGGCATCGACCTCATGTCCTACACGACCGAGTCGGGAATGGTCGCGACGCTGGCCTACTCGCCGGCCGACGTCGGGACCGCCCGGTTCATCACGGTCCAGCCCGGCCAGACCCTGTGGGACCTCGCCGAAGAGAGCGCTCCGTCCGCCGACCCACGCGACGTCGTCGCCGACATTAAGAGATTGAATGCTCTGACCGTCGAAACCTTGCAGCCCGGACAGCGTTTGGAAATGCCCGCCAACTCCTAAGAGTCCAGAGTGCGGGAGCACGGGGCCGTAGCATGGAGAGTGTGACCAGCCTCGAAGATCTTCCGCTCCGCACAAATCTGCAAGGCCTATCACCGTACGGTGCTCCGCAACTGCACGTTCCGGTGGCCTTAAACGTCAACGAGAACACGCACCCCATTCCCGAGGGCGTTGCCAGCGATATTCTCGCCGGCCTCGCGGAGGCCATTCGTTCGGTGAATCGGTATCCCGACCGCGAGTTCACCGCGCTGCGCGAGGCGCTGGCCCGATACCTCGGCGAGGGGCTGACCGCCGAAAATATCTGGGCGGCCAACGGTTCCAACGAGGTGCTCCAGCAGGTGCTGCAGGCTTTCGGCGGTCCTGGGCGCAGCCTGCTCAGTTTTGCTCCGACGTATTCGATGTATTCGATTCTCGCGTCGGGCACCGACACCACCTGGATTGCCGGTGCCCGCGACGCCGGTTATGCTCTCTCTCCAGCCACCGCCGTGAGCGAGATCACCCGAACCAATCCCAACATCGTCTTTCTCTGTTCCCCGAACAACCCCACCGGCACGCCGCTCTCGCTCGAAACCATCCGTGCCGCCTACGAGGCGACCGACGGCATCGTCGTCGTTGATGAGGCCTACGCCGAGTTCGCACCGGTCGGTACCCTGAGCGCTCTCACCCTGCTGCCCGGTCGGGAAAGGTTGCTCGTGTCGCGCACAATGAGCAAAGCCTTCGCCTTCGCGGGCGCCCGGGTAGGTTACCTGGCCGCCGATCCCGCCGTCACGGATGCCCTGCGCCTGGTTCGCCTGCCCTACCACCTCTCCGCCCTCACCCAGGCCGCCGCGAACGCGGCGCTGGCGCACAGCGCCGAGATGCTCGCAATGGTCGACGATATTCGGGGGCAGCGTGATCGACTCGTGGTCGAGCTGTCTCGCCTCGGCTATTCACCGCACGAGAGCTGGAGCAACTTTGTCTTGTTCGGCGGTGTGGCCGACCCGCACGAGACTTTCGAGGCGCTTCTGGCCGAGGGAATCCTGATTCGTGATGTCGGCATTCCCGGTCACCTACGCGTGACGGCCGGCACCGAAAATGAGACCTCCCTGTTCCTCGAGGCTCTGACCCGTCTCGGTCGAACGGACCGGTCCGGTCAAGCCGAGTCGGCCCGAGCCGAATAAGCTAGTCCTATGAGTTCCTCTGTTGGTATTTCCGCGCACCGCGTCGCACACCTGCAACGGGAGACGAGTGAATCCAGCATCGATCTCTCGCTGAACCTGGATGGCACCGGCATCAGCGACATTCACACCTCGGTGCCGTTCTACGACCACCTGCTGACGGCGTTCGCCAAGCACTCCCTGACCGACCTCACCGTGCGTGCCTCGGGTGATATCGAAATCGACGTGCACCACACGGTCGAGGATGTGGGGATCGTGCTCGGCCAGGCTATTCGTCAGGCCCTCGGCGACAAGTCGGGCATCTCTCGTTACGGTGACGCCCTGGTACCGCTCGACGAGGCGCTCGCTCAGGCCGTCGTCGACGTCTCCGGCCGCCCCTACCTCGTGCACTCCGGCGAGCCAGCCGGCTTTGAATTTCACCTCATCGGCGGACACTTCACCGGCTCGATGGTGCGGCATGTCTTCGAAGCCATTACTTTTCACGCGGGCTTGACCGTGCACGTGACCGTGTTGGGCGGCCGCGACCCCCACCACATTGCCGAGGCCGAATTCAAGGCCTTTGCCCGGGCCTTCCGCCTCGCAAAAAGCCTCGACCCGCTCGTTCAGGGCATTCCATCAACCAAGGGAGCCCTATGACGCAGATTGTGGTCTTCGACTACGGAACGGGCAATGTGCACTCCGCGGTCAAGGCCCTCGAGCTGGCCGGCGCTGATGTCACCCTCACGGGCGATCGCAAAGTCGCCCTCGAAGCTGACGGACTGGTCGTGCCCGGTGTCGGTGCGTTCAGCGCCGTTATGGCGGCACTGAAGGCGGTGCGTGGCGACGAAATTGTGGACCGTCGCCTGGCCGGCGGTCGTCCGGTGCTCGGAATTTGCGTGGGCATGCAGGTGCTCTTTGAACACGGTGTCGAACGCGGCATTGACACCGAGGGACTCGGCGAATGGCCCGGAACGGTAACCGAGCTTCCCGCCTCGATCCTGCCGCACATGGGCTGGAACACCGTCACGAGCGCGCCTAATTCCGAACTCTTTCGAGATATCGAGGAGGAACGGTTTTATTTCGTCCACTCCTACGCGGCCCAGTCGTGGACCCTCGAGGTCATGCCCCCGTTTCCCGAGCCTCGACTGACCTGGGCCGAACACGGGGCACCATTCCTGGCCGCAGTCGAGAACGGTCCCCTCAGTGCCACCCAGTTCCACCCGGAAAAATCGGGTGAGGCGGGCATCCGCTTGTTGAAGAACTGGATCGGCACGCTGCGCCACTAACCATGCGCGTCTATACTGCTCTCTTTATTACCAACCTCCAACGACATTGGCCGCAATGCGACCGCACCGATCAAGGACACCAATGAGCGAGTTCAACAAAACACCGAGGCTCGTCCTCCTCCCCGCCGTCGATGTGGCTGGCGGAAAGGCTGTTCGCCTGACCCAGGGGGAAGCCGGTACGGAAACGAACTACGGTGACCCCGTGGACGCTGCGGCCGACTGGGCCCGGCAGGGTGCCGAATGGATTCACCTCGTCGACCTGGACGCGGCATTCGGCCGGGGCACCAACACCGGCGTGATCAAAAAGGTCATCCGCCAGATCAAGGGCGTTAATATTGAGCTCTCCGGCGGTATTCGCGATGATGAGTCACTCGAAGCGGCGCTGTCCACGGGCGTCAAGCGCATCAATCTCGGCACCGCGGCGCTGGAAAACCCGGAATGGGCGGCCAGCGTGATCGCACAGTACGGCGAGGCCGTGGCCGTGGGCCTCGACGTGCGCGGAACGACCCTCGCCGCGCGTGGCTGGACCAAGGATGGCGGCGACATCTGGCAGGTGCTCGAACGACTCGAAGCGGCTGGCTGTGCGCGTTACGTCGTCACCGACGTCACTAAGGACGGCACCCTGCAGGGGCCGAACATCGACCTGCTCCGCCAGGTGCTCGATCGCACTCGCAAACCGGTCATCGCCTCGGGCGGGGTCTCCAGCCTCGATGACATCGAAGCCCTGCGCAAACTCGTACCGCTCGGGCTCGAAGGCGCCATCGTAGGCAAGGCACTCTACGCCGGCGCGTTTACCCTGGCCGAGGCACTGGATGTTTCGGGGGCGTAATGGCTAAGGCGCGCAACCTCGGTTCCACGGGTGACTCCTCGGGCCGCCCCGGAGGCGCTGCAGGGTCTGGGCAGCCGGTCGGGCCCAGCCAGCCGTCCGACCCGGCGAACGTGGCCGACTCGGCTGGCCAGCCGTGGGCCGGCCGCGAGTTCGAGGCCAATCTCGACGCCGGCGACGACGGGTCGGCTCCCGCCGCCCTCGCCGAAGCCCTCGCCCGCTTTCAGGCTCGGGAAACCGGTGAAGAAAGCGTGATCGATGCCATCCGCGAGTGCCGTTTGCTCATTCCACTGGTGACCCGGCTCGGCGACGCCGCCCTGAATGCGCGCGGGCAAACGATCGACAAAACCCAGGAACTCTCGATCATCACCGTGGCCGGCCCCGACGGCCGAACCGTGCTCCCGGCCTTCTCCTCAACCGCAGCGATGAGGGCGTGGAATGACCTCGCTCGGCCCGTTCCAGCGGATGCCGTGCGCGTTGCCCTAGCCGCCGCACAGGAAAACACGGATCTCGTTGTCATCGACCCAACCTCGCCCGGCGAATTTGTGATTCGGCGTCCGGCGCTCTGGGCAATTGCGCAGTCGCTGCCCTGGACGCCGAGTTATGCCAGCCACCTCGTCGCAGACGCTTTCACCGCCTCGATCGCCACAGAACTCTCGGTGCTTTCTCTCCAGCTCTTTGCCGGCGACCCGTTGGCGCAGCTCGCCGGGCCGGAACTTGTCGTTCAGCTGGAATTAGTCGACGGACTGACCCAGCCGGACCTCGATGCCATTCTGAGCCGACTCGGCACGCGATGGTCCGAGAGCGAGATCATCACGACCGGCGTGGACTCGCTGCGGGTGAAGCTCGTCGCCTCCGAGTAGGTGAAGGTGTCGCGGTGGTGTCGGTAGCGCGGGCGATGCGGGTGCTCCGTGACCCGGCGATATTGGGCGTGGCAATCGTGTTGTCAGGGGTTCAGGCCAGAATGACGCTATGACCGACGTTCTCGATCGATTCTCTCCGGCCGCTCGCGCCTGGTTCACCGAAGCCTTCGCGGCGCCCACGGAAGCGCAACTTGGGGCGTGGAACGCCATTTCCCTCGGGTCGCACGCCCTCGTCGTGGCTCCGACCGGATCGGGCAAGACTCTCGCGGCATTTCTGTGGGCCATCGACCGACTGTCCACGGACCAGGCGCCGCAGGGGGTGCCCGGCACCCGCGTGCTCTACATCTCGCCGCTCAAAGCCCTCGGCGTCGATGTGGAACGCAACCTCACCGCTCCGCTCGTGGGAATCTGCCGTGCGGCCCAGCGTCTCGGCCTTGAGCCGCCCCGAATCACCGTCGGTGTGCGCTCCGGAGACACCCCGGCGGCCGAACGTCGCAAAATGGTCACCTCGCCGCCCGACATCCTCATTACCACCCCGGAGTCGCTGTTTCTCCTGCTGACCTCGGCGGCCCGCGAATCCCTGCGCACCGTGCAGACGGTCATCATCGACGAGGTGCACGCGGTCGCGGCCAGCAAGCGCGGCGCTCACCTGGCCGTGTCCCTCGAACGACTCGACGCACTGCTCGGCCAAGCGGCCCAAAGGATCGGACTGTCCGCCACCGTGCGTCCGCAGAGTGAAGTAGCTCGATTTCTGGGTGGAGCCGCCCCCGTGCAGATCGTCGCGCCGCCCGCGCTGAAACGGTTCGACCTGCGCGTCGTCGTTCCGGTCGACGACATGAGCGACCTCGGCGCGGTGCCACAGCGCGAAGGAGCCACCTCGGCCGCCGCGCCGCAGACCGGCTCCATCTGGCCCCACGTCGAGGAGGCTATCGTCGACGAGGTGCTGGCGCATTCCTCAAGCATCGTATTCGCGAATTCCCGGCGGCTCACCGAGCGTCTCACTGCCCGATTCAACGAAATCTATGCCGAACGGCTGATCGAGGCTGAGGCATCCGCTCTGCTGCCGGCGATACCGGGGCTGCGCGGCAGCGTAACTACCCTGCCAGGGGTTCGACCGCCGGCCGAGCTCATGGGCGCCAGCGGCCAGAGCGCGGGAGCGGAACCATTGCTCGCGCGCGCACATCACGGTTCAGTCAGCAAAGAACAGCGCTCGCTCATTGAAGACGACCTGAAATCGGGGCGGCTGCGCTGTGTCGTGGCTACGTCGAGCCTCGAACTGGGCATCGACATGGGCGCGGTTGACCTGGTCGTGCAGGTCGAATCACCGCCGTCAGTCTCGAGCGGGCTGCAGCGACTCGGTCGGGCCGGACACCAGGTCGGGGAAATCAGCCAGGGCGTGATCTACCCCAAGCATCGTGCCGACCTCATCCACTCCGCGGTCGCCGCCGAGCGCATGGTGGCCGGCACCATCGAATCGCTGCGAGTACCCACCAATCCGCTGGACATTCTGGCCCAACAGACCGTTGCGGCCTGCGCCCTGGAGCCGATCGACGTGGAAATCTGGTTCGACGTTCTCCGGCGCAGCGCGCCGTTTGCGACCCTGCCCCGCTCCGCCTACGAGGCGACCCTCGACCTGCTCACCGGCCGCTATCCGTCCGACCAATTCGCCGAGCTGCGCCCGCGCATTGTCTGGGATCGCGACGCCGGAACACTGACGGGCCGTCCCGGCGCGCAACGGCTGGCCGTCACGAACGGCGGCACCATTCCTGACCGCGGACTGTTCGGCGTCTTCATGGTCGGCGGCGAGCAGATCACCGGCAAACGGGTCGGTGAACTCGACGAGGAAATGGTCTATGAATCGCGCGTGGGTGATGTCTTCGCGCTCGGTACGACGAGCTGGCGCATTCAGGAGATCACCCACGACCGGGTACTGGTCGTACCCGCCTTCGGACAGCCCGGAAGGCTGCCGTTCTGGAAAGGCGACGGCCTTGGTCGCCCGGCCGAACTCGGTCAGGCCATCGGTGCTTTCCTGCGCGAGGTCGGAAGCCTGCCACCAGAACCGGCGCGCGCCCGGTGCGCTGTGGGTGGCCTGGATCAGCGCGCAATCACCAACCTGCTGGCCTTTATCGCCGAGCAGCGCGCTGCGACCGGGCAACTGCCCACCGACCGCACCCTTGTGGTCGAACGGTTCCGCGACGAGCTGGGGGACTGGCGGATCGTGCTGCATTCCCCGTATGGCACCCCCGTGCACGCGCCGTGGGCGCTCGCGGTCGGCGCTCGAGTGCGGGAACGGTATGGCGTTGACGGCTCCTGCGTCGCGAGCGACGACGGCATCGTTGTGCGCATTCCCGACACCGAGACCGAACCGCCCGGCAGCGAGCTGTTCGTGTTCGACCCCGACGAGCTTGAGCAGCTGGTTACCGACGAGATTGGCGGCTCCGCCCTGTTCGCCGCCCGGTTTCGCGAGTGCGCTGCCCGGGCCTTGCTCCTGCCCCGCTACAAACCGGGCTCCCGCTCACCGCTCTGGCAGCAACGACAAAAAGCCGCCCAGCTCCTCGACGTGGCTCGCACCTTTCCCACCTTTCCCATCATTCTCGAGACTCTGCGCGAGTGCCTGCAAGACGTCTACGACCTGCCAGCCCTCACCGGCCTGGCTAGAAAGATTGCCTCCCGCGAACTGCGCCTGGTCGACACGGTGACCGATACCGCGAGCCCGTTCGCGAGCACGCTGCTGTTCGGCTATGTCGCTGCCTTTATGTATGAGGGTGACACTCCGCTGGCTGAGCGGCGCGCCACCGCCCTCGCGATCGACTCGAGCCTGCTCGCCGAACTTCTAGGCCGGGTTGAACTTCGTGAACTCCTCGACCCGAATGTCATCGCCCAGACCGACCGAGAACTACAACGGCTCGCCACCACGTACCGGGCCAAGGGCGTCGAGGGTGTCGCCGATCTGCTGCGCACCCTCGGTCCCCTCAGCACAATCGAGGTTGCCGAGCGGATGCTTACACCCGCGGTGGAATCGCCGCCCGCTCCCGACGCGGAACAATCTTTGTTCGCCCTCGTCAACGCCCGCCGCGCCATCCGCGTCAGCATGGGCGGCCAGGAGCGCTGGGCGGCGGTCGAAGACGCCAGCCGGTTGCGCGATGCCCTCGGTGTTCCCCTGCCCCCCGGCATAGCCGGTGCCTTCACCGAGTCCGTGAAGGATCCGCTCGGTGATCTGGTCAGCCGCTACGCCCGCTCGCACGGACCGTTCAGCACGCATGCCGTCGCCGACCGGTTCGGACTCGGCACGGCCGTCGTGCAGATCGTCCTCGGACGGCTTGCCGATGCCCGCCGCATTCTGGCCGGTGAATTTCGACCAAACGGCACCGGACCGGAATGGTGTGACGCGGAGGTGCTGCGTCGCCTCCGTCGGCGATCCCTCGCGGCGCTTCGGCACGAGGTTGAACCGGTCGACCAGCGAGCCATCGGGCGGTTTCTGCCGGCCTGGCAACACGTGGGCGGCAGCCTGCGCGGAATCGATGGTGTCGCATCCGTTATCGAACAGCTTGAGGGTGCGCGCATTCCCGCCTCCGCCTGGGAGACGCTGATTCTGCCCGCACGGGTCAGTGATTATCAGCCCGGCATGCTCGACGAGCTCACCAACGCGGGGGAGGTGCTCTGGGCAGGAGCGGGCACCCTCGCCGGCAATGATGGCTGGGTCAGTTTGCACCTCGCCGACACGGCCCAACTCACGCTTCCGCTGCCCATCGATGTCGAGACCACACCCCTGCAACAGGAGATCCTCCACTCTCTCGGTAGTGGTGGCGCCTACTTCTTTCGGCAGCTCGCTGATGCCGTGGGTAGTCAGGACGACCGCGAATTGGTGCAGGCGCTGTGGGAGTTGGTCTGGGCGGGCCTCATCAACAACGACACTTTCGCCCCGGTACGTTCGCTGCTGGCGGGCGGTCATACCGCCCACCGGCAGAGCCGAGCTCTGCCACGGGCTCGCCTGCATCATGGGCGGTCGATGCCGCGGCCGAGCCTGCCGAGCCGCAGTGGGCCGCCAACGGTGTCGGGTCGCTGGTCGATCCTGCCGGTTGCTGACGGGTCGCCGACCCGTCGCGCGCACGCGCTCGGGGAGACCCTGCTCGAACGCTATGGCGTGGTGACTCGCGGGGCGGTAATGGCGGAGAGCGTCATCGGCGGCTTCTCACTCGTTTATCGCACACTCACCGGGTTCGAGGAGATGGCCCGCTGTCGCCGCGGCTATTTCATCGAGGGACTCGGCGCGGCCCAATTTGCGACGGGTGGCACTATCGACCGGCTGCGCACCTTCGCCTCGGGGGTCGGTGACGCGTCAGTCGGGCAGCGGGATGCCAAGCCGGCTGTCGCGATCACTCTGGCCGCGACCGACCCGGCGAACCCCTACGGCGCGGCGCTGCAGTGGCCCGCACTGCCCGCGGACACCACCCACCATCCGGGCCGCAAGGCAGGCGCACTCGTCGTGCTCGTCGACGGCGCCCTCGTGCTCTTCGTCGAACGCGGTGGCAAAACCGTGGTGGTCTTCGAAACGGATGCCGCCGCGCTCGCCGCCGCCACCGTCAGCCTGGCCGCCCTCGTCGCCCGCGGCTGCGTCCAGAAGATTGCCGTTGAAACGGCCAATGGTGTCTTCGTGATCGGTACTGAGCTCGGCGCGGCCCTCAGCGCCGCCGGATTCACCGAAACTCCGAAAGGGTTGAGGCTGCGTGCCTGAGGGCGATACCGTTTACCGCACGGCCCGTTCCCTCGATCTGGCCCTGCACGGCAGCATTCTCACGGGCTGCGACATTCGAGTACCGGCTTTCGCCAGTGTTGATCTGACCGGGCAGATCGTGCACGAGGTCGTGAGCCGCGGCAAACACCTGCTGCACCGGGTCGGCACCACGAGCATCCACTCGCATCTCAAAATGGAGGGTGCCTGGCACCTCTATCGACCGGGCACACGCTGGCAGCGCCCAGCCTTTCAGGCACGCATCGTGTTGGAGACGCCGGAGTGGGTTGTCGTCGGGTTCGAGCTGGGCGTGTTGGAACTGGTGCCGACCCGAAGCGAAGCGGAGGTCGTCGGCTACCTCGGTCCCGATCTGCTCGGCGTCTGGAGCGCTTCCGACAGCGCCGCGGCCACGGATCGGCTGGCGGCCCGGAGCGAGCAGCCGGTCATCGTTGCCCTCGCCGACCAGCGCCACCTCGCTGGTCTTGGCAACGTCTACGTCAACGAGCTCTGTTTTCTGCGCGGACTGTTGCCCACCCGGCCGGTCGCCGAGGTGCTGGACCTCGCCGGGCTCGTGCAGCTCGCCCGTCGCCTGATGCTGGCCAACAAAGACCGCGACGAGCGCACGACGACCGGCAACCTAAGGTCCGGAGCCCGACTGTGGGTCTACGGGCGGGCCGGCCAACCGTGCCGGCGCTGCGGTAGCCGAATTCAGCGCGGTCGCCTCGGCCGCAGCGAACTGGAACTGCGCGACACCTACTGGTGTCCCCGCTGCCAGACCTGACAGGTACGGCTCGTGCACACCAAGTGGTCTCGACGGGCTCGACCGGCGGGCGTGGTGGGCTTGACGGGCTCGACCGGCGGGGGTGGTGGTCTCGACCGGCTCGACCGGCGTTCGACGAGTCGGCTTGGTTAGTTGACCGGGCCGGTGAGCTTTTCGCCGGGGCCCTCACCGATCGCATCGGGCACGTAAGACGCCTCGCGGAACGCGAGCTGCAGTGAACGCAGGCCGTCACGCAGGCTGCGCGCGTGCATGTCAGCGATATCCGGGGCTGCTGCGACCACCAGGCCGGCAAGGGCATTGATCAACTTGCGAGCCTCGTCGAGGTCGATCTGCTGATCGGGATCTTCGGCGAGTCCACATTTCACGGCGGCGGCGCTCATCAGGTGCACGGCGGCCGTGGTGATGATCTCCACAGCGGCGACATCGGCGATATCGCGTGTCGCTTGTGCCGCATCCTGCTCAAAACTCGTATCGTGCTCAAAACTTTGGCTCACTGCATTCCTCTGCTAGGCTTATCTTTGGTTCCGGGACAATAGTCTCGGTACGAAAGTGGAGAATCTCCCACCCGCGCATACCGCTTCATCAAGGTTACCGGGTAGATTGCACTCCGCCGTCGCAACATCATCTCCTTTGGGAAGGTGGCAGAGCGAGGGTAGACAGGGTGCCGTGTAATGCAGGCCAATGAAAACGTTGGCGTGGAAAACACGTGATTTTCCTCTCTTCGTCCCCAGTCGGCATCCGCTGGCTGGTTGTGATCACGAAATAACCAAGAGGAGAGACGCATCAGCGATCCCCGTACAAATGACCGTATACGCGTCCCCGAAGTTCGTCTCGTTGGTCCCAACGGCGAGCAGGTCGGGGTCGTGGCGATTGATGTTGCCCTGCGCCTGGCACAGGATGCCGACCTCGACCTCGTCGAAGTTGCACCTGAAGCCAAGCCGCCCGTGGCCAAGATCATGGACTACGGCAAGTTCAAGTACGAGGCTGCGCAGAAGGCCAAGGAGGCCCGGCGCAACCAGGCGAACACGATCCTGAAAGAGGTTCGTTTTCGTCTCAAGATTGATAAGCACGACTACGAGACCAAGCGCAAACGCGCCGAGGGCTTCCTGAAGAGCGGTGACAAGGTCAAGGCCATGATCCTTTTTCGCGGCCGCGAACAGTCCAGACCCGACCAGGGCGTACGTCTGCTCCAAAAATTTGCCGAGGATGTCGCCGAGCACGGTTCCGTGGAATCTACTCCGATGATCGACGGTCGAAACATGGTTATGGTGATTGGCCCGTTGAAAAACAAGTCAGAAGCCAAAGCCGAGATCAACGCCCATAAGGCTGCCGAGAAAGCCGACAAGGTCGCCGATAAGGCTGACAAGGTCGCCGATAAGGCAGACAAGGTTGCCGATAAGGCAGCGAAACAGGAGGAACCGAATGCCTAAGATGAAGACCCACTCCGGAACAAAGAAGCGTTTCAAGGTCACCGGGAGCGGAAAGATCATGAAGCAGCAGGCCGG
Source organism: Actinomycetales bacterium (assembly GCA_038205545.1). Lineage (GTDB taxonomy): Bacteria > Actinomycetota > Actinomycetes > Actinomycetales > Microbacteriaceae > Cryobacterium. The sequence continues at coordinate 22,014 of JBBRBV010000006.1, read as the reverse complement.
ACTTCGTCACAACCTCGAGGTCAAGTCCACGCAGCGCAAGTCCCGGTTGAACCAGGACCAGATGCTGGCCAAGTCGGATCAGAAGACCGTCAAGAAGCTTCTCGGCCTGTAAATTTTAGGCCCGCAACTTTTAGGTCCGTAACTGGCCTCGTAAACGAATAAGGATTTGTAAAAAATGGCAAGAGTAAAGAGGGCTGTAAACGCCCACAAGAGTCGCCGCGTTATTCTCGAACGCGCCAAGGGCTACCGCGGTCAGCGTTCACGCCTGGTCACCAAGGCCAAGGAGCAGCTCACTCACTCCTTCACCTATAGCTACCGTGACCGCCGTGCACGCAAGGGTGACTTCCGTCGCCTGTGGATCCAGCGGATCAACGCTGCCTCGCGCGCTAACGGACTCACCTACAACCGACTGATCCAGGGCCTCGGCCTGGCCGGGATCGAGGTTGACCGTCGTATCCTCGCCGACCTCGCAGTCAACGAGGCAGCGACATTTGCCGCCCTCGTGGAGAGCGCCAAAGCAGCCCTTCCTGCCGACACCTCGGCCCCGAAGGTCACCGTTTCGGCGTAATGCTTCAGATCGTTTGTTCCGCACCGTCTGCCTCCTGGGCGTGAACGTGCTGAACACTCGACAGCTTCAAAGAGGAGCGGGTGACCTGGTCGCCCGCTCCTTTTTTGTGCCCATTCGTCGTGCACCTAAACTTCACGCACCTAAACTTAACGTCATGCTTGATAATCCCCGTTCACCGCGCGTCCGTGCCGTCGCAAAACTTTCCAAGCGCGACGCGCGCCTCGAGTCTGGTCTCTTCCTGCTCGAAGGCCCGCAGGCCGTTGCCGAAGCCCTCACCTTTCGTTCCGAGCTGGTCGTGGAGTTGTTCGCCACGCCCACCGCGCTCGAGCGCTACACCGACCTGGCCCAAAAGGCGATTGACGCTCAGGTCGAGGTGGAGTTCGTCTCCGAGGAGGTGCTCGAGGCCATGGCCGACACGGTCACCCCGCAGGGCTTCGTTGCCGTTTGCCACCAGTTCCCCACTTCGGTGAAAAAAATCTTCAACGCCGAGCCCAAGCTCGTCGCCATTCTCGAAGAGGTGCGCGACCCGGGCAACGCCGGTACTATCATCCGGGCAGCGGATGCTGCAGGCGCGGATGCCGTCATCCTCACCGGCCGCAGCGTTGACCTGTACAACCCCAAGGTCATCCGGTCTTCGACCGGCTCCATCTTTCACCTGCCCGTCGCCATCGCGGCCGATCTCTCCGATGTGCTTGACCGTGCCCGGGCCGCCGGCCTGCAGCTGTTCGCGGCCGACATCAAGGGCTCCGATCTGCTGAGCGCCCGCAACGAGGGACTGCTTAAGGCTCCGACGGTCTGGCTGTTCGGCAACGAGGCCCGCGGCCTGAACGACGAAGACCTGGCCAGGGTTGACCGCAGCATCAGCGTGCCGATTTACGGCGAAGCCGAGTCGATGAACCTGGCGACCGCGGCATCCGTCTGCCTGTATGAAAGTGCCTTCGCCCAGCGCTCCTGACCTCGCCCAGCACAGACACCCCATGCCCGGACGGTTACAAATTCGTTACTGTCCGGGCATTTGGCGTACCTGAAACGTGGTTCTGACCTAAGTTGGGGGTTATGGAGCCAACAAACGCCACGCCGGCCACCTCAAACATCACGGTTCGCCGCGGCGAACCGTTGGTCGTCGTCAAAGACATCAACAAGCACTACGGACAACTGCACGTTCTCAAAAACATCAACGCCGTGGTCAACCGCGGCGAAGTGGTGGTCGTTATCGGACCGAGTGGGTCAGGCAAATCGACTCTCTGCCGGGCGATCAACCGCCTCGAGACCATCGATGACGGCCTCATTACCATCGATGGGGTCAAACTCGCCGAAGAGGGCAGGGCTCTTGCGAGCCTGCGGGCAGACGTAGGAATGGTCTTCCAGGCCTTCAACTTGTTCGCGCACAAAACCGTGCTGGAAAACGTCACTCTGGGGCCGATCAAGGTGCGCGGCATGAAGAAGGCCGAGGCTGAGAAGAAAGCGATGGCCCTGCTCGACCGCGTTGGGGTGGCGAATCAGGCTAAGAAGATGCCCGCGCAGCTTTCTGGTGGCCAGCAACAGCGAGTTGCCATCGCCCGCGCCCTCGCCATGGATCCGAAAGTGATTTTGCTCGACGAGCCGACCAGCGCCCTCGACCCGGAAATGATCAACGAGGTCCTCGAGGTCATGGTCGACCTCGCTAACGATGGAATGACCATGATCGTCGTCACCCACGAGATGGGCTTCGCCCGCAAGGCCGCCGACCGCGTGATCTTCATGGACGAGGGCGAGATTGTGGAGGAGACAACTCCCGAGCAGTTCTTTACCAATCCCCAAAGCACGAGAGCGCAGGACTTCCTCTCCAAAATACTTGCCCACTAAAACGGTGAGCAAGCCCACACAGCAGTATCACCAGCAATCAGGAGAAAAACCATGAGACTCAAAAAAGGTCTAGTGATTTCGGCCATTGCCATCGCGAGCGCGCTCGTACTCAGCGGTTGCAGCGACTCTGGCACCACGTCTTCGGACGAGCCGCCCGTAGCCGACGCCACGGAGTTTGAAGCTGGCACCACAATGGCGAAACTGGCTGACGCCGGTAGCATCAACATCGGCACCAAGTTTGACCAGCCGCTGTTTGGCCTGAAGGGACCAGACGGCAAGCCCGTCGGTTTCGACGTGGAGATCGGCAAACTCATCGCGGCCAAGCTGGGCATCCCGGCCAGCGGCATCAACTGGAGCGAGACGGTCTCGGCCAACCGCGAACCGTTCATCGAAAACGGCGAGGTTGACATCGTCATCGCGACCTACACGATCAACGACGCCCGCAAGGAGGTCGTGTCCTTCGCCGGACCCTACTACTCGGCCGGCCAGGACCTGCTGGTTCTTGAGGGCAACCCCGACAACATCACCGGTCCCGAAGATCTTGCCGGCAAGAAGGTCTGCACCGTGAGCGGTTCCACGTCGGAGAAGAATATCGCCGAATACACCTCGGACATCATTGCCACGGACACCTACTCCAACTGCCTCGGCCCGCTGCGTAGCGGCGAAGTCGCAGCAGTCACGACAGACAACGTGATCCTGGCCGGCCTCGCCGACCAGAACCCCGGTGAGTTCGAGGTCGTCAACAACGCGTTCACCGAAGAGCCCTACGGCATTGGCCTCGCGCTCGACGACACCGAGTTCCGTAGCTTCATCAATGACGTTCTCGAAGAGTCCTACGACGACGGCAGTTGGGTCAAGGCCTGGGAATCCACCGCAGGAACCGTGCTCGACACGCCGACCCCTCCGGCCGTCGACCGCTACTAGGTCTGCGGTCCCAGCCGGTACCCGGCACTAGCGCACTCAAGCAGTAATCCACGAAACCGCAGCGATCCGTCCCGATGGGTGGGGTCGCTGCGGCTCAGTGGCCCAGCATGTTCCACATACACCCCTGCGCCACGTGCAGACAGACAAAGAAGAGGAGGTGAGTTGTGGACGCAGTCATCGACAACCTGCCGCTGTTTCTGGAAGGCTTCCGGAACACCCTGGGCCTGCTTGCCATCGCCGGTGTCGGCGCGTCCCTTCTGGGACTGCTCGTCGCCGCCATGCGCATCTCACCGATCGCATCGTTTCGTCTATTCGCCACCGTCTACACGGAGCTTGTGCGCAACACGCCGCTCACTTTGGTGCTGTTCTTCTGTGCGTACCTGCTGCCCTACCTGCAGTTCACTCCCGGGTATTTCCAGTTGGCCGCCATCGGTCTGACGGTCTACACCTCCCCCTTCGTCGCTGAAGCACTGCGGTCAGGCGTCAATGGTGTGAACGTTGGGCAAGCCGAAGCGGCGCGGAGTGTGGGACTTACCTTTGGGCAGACGCTTTCTTTCGTGGTGATGCCTCAGGCCATTCGCATGGTCGTCCCCCCCCTGATTAACGTGTTCATCGCCCTGACCAAGAACACGTCCGTCGCCGGCGCCTTCTTCGTATTCGAACTGTTCGGAGCGGCCCGCAAGGTGACGAACATCCGTGGCGACGAAGTTCTCGCCATCTTGCTCGCCGTCGCGGCATTCTACCTCATCATCACCATTCCTCTGGGCCTCATCGCTGGCCGGATCGAGAAGAAGGTCGCGGTGCTCCGATGAGTTCTGTACTGTACGACGCCCCCGGACCAAAGTCCCGCGCGCGCTCACGCCTCCTCTCCATCCTGGGAGCGGTCGTCATCCTCGGCGGACTGATCGCCCTGATCGTGGTGCTGGGCCTGCCCAAGGCCAGCGCGAACGGAGCCGTGCAGCCCGGCCTCTGGGATGCCAGCCGCTGGGATGTCTTCGACGACTTGCTGATCTGGCGCTCCCTTGCCTTCGGCGCCTTGGCAACGCTGCGCATGGCCGCGGTCGCCGCCGCACTAGCGTTGGTGATCGGCGTGCTGTTCTCCTTTGGGCGGGCATCGGAGACGACGTGGATCCGCGTACCGACCACGGTGATTCTCGAATTCTTCCGCGGCATGCCGGTGCTGCTGATGATGCTCTTCATCCTGCTGGTATTCGGCACCGGCTCGTTCTGGGCCGGCGTCGCCGCCCTCGCCGTGTATAACGGCGCGATCATCGGTGAAGCCCTGCGCGCGGGCATCAATGCATTGCCGCGCGGCCAGCGCGAGGCCGGGCTCGCCATCGGCCTCACTCCCCTCGCCACCCGGTTTCGGATCGAATTTCCCCAGGCGTTCCGCCAGATGCTGCCGATCATCATTGCCCAGTTGGTTGTTTTGCTCAAGGACACCTCACTGGCCTTCATCGTGGGCTACGATGAGCTGCTCCGCGCCGGATTGAACAATCTTGGTGGTTTCTTCGGCAGCCGGTACCAGTTCTCGTTCTTCTTCATCGTGCTCGCCATCTACTTGGCCATGAACCTCTCCCTGTCGTGGGTGGCGCGCAGAATTGCCAAGCGCACCGGCCCGCAGGCGGGCAAGTTGATCAAGCCCGACGATGAACCACCGGTTGACCCGAACCTGGTCGATCCTCGTGTGCTCGGGGCCCAGAGCAGAAGCCAAGGGGTTTGAGACGGCTAAACTCAGGGACTGTGTCTGAACTTTCTGGTCCTATCGACCCGCCTTCCATTACCGAAGCGGCGGTGAGCGCTGCGGTTGACGCGGCCCTCACCGCCATCTCCGTTGCCGAAACGTCCGCCGAGTTGAAGATCGTGCGCACCGAGCATGCGGGGGAGTCATCGCCGCTGTCGAAACTCAACGCCCTCATACGCAGTGTGCCCGCCGACCAGAAGGCCGCCGCCGGCAAGCTCGTCGGCCAGGCCCGGGGCGTCGTCACCAAGGCGTTGACCGCTCGCGAAGACGAGATCGGTACCGCCGAGGCGGCTACCCGACTGCTCGCTGAAACGGTCGACGTGACCGCCGCGGCGTCTGCCTGGAAGCCCGGGGCGCGGCATCCGATCTCGCTGCTGAGTGAACGAGCCGCCGACGTCTTCGTGGCGATGGGCTGGGAAGTGGCCGAGGGGCCGGAGCTTGAGAGCGAATGGTTCAACTTCGACGGGCTCAACTTCGACGAGGACCATCCCGCCCGGGCCATGCAGGACACTTTCTTCGTTGAACCGGCGGATGCCCACCTCGTGCTGCGCACACAGACCTCGCCCGTACAGCTGCGGGCGTTGCTTTCCCGGGAACTACCGGTGTATGTCGTCGCACCCGGACGCGTATTTCGCACCGACGAACTCGACGCCACCCACACGCCGGTGTTTCATCAGATCGAGGGCATCGCCATCGACAAGGGCCTCACCATGGCGCACCTGCGCGGTACGCTCGACCACTTCGTGCAGGCCCTGTTCGGCCCCGAAGCTAAGGTGCGCCTACGTCCGAACTACTTTCCCTTCACCGAGCCGAGCGCCGAGCTCGACGTCTGGCACCCCACCTTCAAAGACGGTGCGCGTTGGATCGAGTGGGGCGGCTGCGGAATGGTGCACGCGAATGTGCTGCGCTCGGCCGGCATCGACCCCGAGGTGTATTCCGGGTTCGCGTTCGGCGTGGGCGTGGAGCGAGCAGTGATGTTTAGAAATGACGTAAAGGACATGCACGACATGGTCGAGGGCGATATTCGGTTCAGCCAGCAGTATGGGATGACGGTCTAATGCGGGTGCCACTGAGCTGGCTCGGCGAATTTGTCGACCTCGCCCCCGGCACCACGCCGGAAGACGTGCACGCAGCCCTCGTGAGCGTGGGCCTCGAAGAGGAAGACATACACCGGTTCGAGGTTTCCGGACCGATCGTGGTCGGAGAGGTCCTCGAATTCGTTGGCGAAGAACAGACCAACGGCAAAACCATCAACTGGTGCCAGGTGCGGGTGGCGCCGGGCGACGAACTCGCCGCCGACGGCGGTCCGGCAGTGCACGGCATTATCTGCGGCGCACACAACTTCACCGTCGGCGACAAGGTCGTCGTGACCCTTCCCGGTGCCTCGCTGCCCGGCCCGTTTCCGATCGCCGCCCGCAAGACCTACGGCCACGTTTCCGACGGCATGATCGCCTCGGCCCGTGAGCTCGGCCTCGGTGACGAGCACGACGGCATCCTGCTGCTCAAGAACCTCGGAATCGACGCCCCGGTGGGAACGGATGCGATTGCCCTGCTCGGCTTGGATGACAGCGCCATCGAGATCAACGTCACCCCCGACCGCGGCTACGCCTTCTCCATCCGCGGCGTCGCCCGCGAATACTCGCACGCGACCGGTGTACCGTTCCGCGACCCCGCGCTGGCGCTCACGGTCGTGGCTCCGGTTACCCGGTTCCCGGTGACAATCGACGACCGAGCTCCCATCAGGGATCAAACCGGCGCGAGCGTGTTCGTGACCCGCGTCGTGCGCGGGGTCGACCCGACCCGGCCGACCCCGGCCTGGATGATCGCCCGCCTGGGGCTGGTCGGCATCCGCTCGATCTCGCTCATCGTCGACGTGACCAACTACGTGATGTTTGAACTCGGCCAGCCGCTGCACGGCTACGACCTCGACAAACTGACCGGCGGCATCATCGTGCGACGCGCGACCGCCGGAGAGAAATTCACCACCCTCGACGCGGTCACTCGCACGCTCAATGTTGAAGATCTTCTGATCACTGACGAATCCGGACCGATCGGCCTGGCCGGCGTGATGGGCGGTGCGATGACGGAAATTTCCGCACAGACGGTGAACGTGCTCGTCGAGGCCGCCATCTTCGACCCGGTGTCGATCGCGCGGTCTGCACGCCGACACAAGCTGCCGAGTGAGGCGAGTAAGCGTTTCGAACGCGGCGTCGACCCGCGCGTGGCCGCTGTGGCCGCTGCACGCGTCGTGCAGCTGCTCGTGGACTTTGCCGGGGGAGTCGCCGACGACCTCGGTTCGGTGTATGACGAGTCGCGGGCCCCGGAGCCGATCGTGTTGCCGACCGGATTCGTGTCGGGCCTGATCGGCCTGAACTATACCGGCGACGAGGTGCGTGACGCCCTCGTCGAGATCGGTACCTCGCTCGAAGACATTGGCGGAGTGCTGCACGTGACGCCACCAACCTGGCGCCCCGACCTCACCGACAAGTGGACCCTCGCTGAGGAGGTCGCTCGCATCGTCGGATACGATCGTATTCCCTCGGTGCTGCCCGTCGCGCCCCCCGGTCGCGGCCTGACCCGCTCACAGACGTTGCGCCGTACCGTGGCGCAGACCCTCGCGGCCACCGGCCACACCGAGGTGCTGACCTATCCGTTCGTGTCGGAGCGGGCGAACAATCTGTTCGGGGTGGGTGTTGCTGCGGCTGCTGACTCTGCTGACTCTGCCGGTTCTGCCGGTTCTGAAGGCGGGGCAGATGCTGGGGGCGGCGTCGCCGAGGCGGTCGCGGCATCCGCTGTGCCGGTTACCGCGCAAGGTGCCGCGCCGATATCCGTGCCGCAGATGAAGATCGCCAACCCGCTGGACGGTGAGGCGTCGTTTTTGCGTACCTCTATGCTCCCCGGACTGTTGCAGATCGCGCACCGCAACCGTTCCCGGGGCCTGGTGGATCTGGCAATTTACGAGCAGGGACTGGTCTTTCGGCCGGTAGCGGGCGTCACTTACGGTACGGCCGTGCTCCCGGCCGGAGCTGCCCGACCGAGCCTGGAGGCAGAGGCGGCGTTGAAGGCGGGAATCGTTCCGCAACCGCTCATGGTCGGCGTTGTGCTCCTTGGAAACGATGTGCGGCATCAGCCGGACCTGCCCGCCGTTGCTGCCGGTTGGCGCTCGGCGCTGGCCGCCGTGCAGCAGGTAGCGCTGGCCTCCGGCGTGCGTATCGAGGTGCGCCAGGGCGTGCACCCGGCGATGCACCCGGGCCGCACCGCCGAGCTGTTCGTTGAAGTCCCGGGCGCCGCGACCGCTGCCGCCAAAACAGTGTCGGTAGGATTTGCCGGTGAACTGCTTCCCACGGTGGCCGACGATTACGACCTGCCCGCCGTCGTGGCCGTGGCGGAGATTAACCTCGCGGTGGTCTTGGCGCAGTCCGATGTCGAGGTCATTGCCACGCCGATCCGCACAATGCCGGCCGCAACACAGGATCTCTCTCTCGTCGTGGCGGTATCCGTTCCGGCAGCCGCCGTGCGCGCGGCTGTAGACCGGGGCGCCGGAGATCTGCTGGAGAGCATCGAGCTGGTCGACGACTACCGCGGGGCCGGCATCGCGCCCGGGCGGAAGTCGCTCACCTTTGCGCTGCGCTTTCGCGGCACGGAGCGCACGCTGACTGCCGCCGAGGCGAGCGCCGCCCGCCTGTCCGGTGTCGCCCTCGCCGCCGAACGCTTCGGGGCCACCCTGCGCGAGTAGTGCGGCCGGGCATCCACCGTCGTGGCACGCGTTCGAGAAACGGGCACTCCTAGCTAGGAATGCCCCGAACTCCAACGAGTGCCGCGACGTGAATCGGCCTAACGGGCGCGCGGCACGTTGTTCTCGCGCAGAAACCGGTTGAACGCTAAGGCGTTCAGTGCCAGGTTCCATCCCCACCGGTCGAAACTCTCCGCGTGTGGCCGGAGGAGACTTTCCCGATCCTTCTCGGCCACGACCACCCCGACCACGTCCTTCCCGTTCATGATCGCTGCGCGGGTGTATTTCATGTGTCCGTCGAATTCACCGATCTTGCGCACGTGGCGCCAGAAGAAGTCCACAAAGAACGTTCGGCCCGCAACATCGAATCGCACCTGTAATTCGGGCACCTCAAAGCCCAGCTCCGCAAAGCGCACCCGACTGAGCGATTCGCCAGCGTTTGCTGACAGTCCGTTGGCGAACCGAATGGCCCGCTCGGCAGCGTGCCGCCCGGTACGCGGATTCACCGATTCCAGCTCGGTCATCAGCGCCGCCTTCGTGATGGGTGGAGGCCCCAATACGCGCGCGTGCTTCTCGAAGGCCAAACGCTCGTGCTCCACATGGAGCACGTGGTCAATCATGGTTACGCCGGTGAGAAAACTATGCCCAACGGCCATGTCAACGAGGGTGCGCGCCAGGCTGGTCACCGCGACACCGGAAATGAACGTTGAGTTCGGATCGGCGACGGCGTGATGCGTCGTGAGCAGCCGCTGGCTACTGCCACCTCGGGCATCGGGCATGAGGGCATGCACCGTAGCAGGCCACGGGCCGATGAGGGGTAGACCATGCAGCACCGCCGCAGAATGATGGGACAGCACGAGATTTCGCTCCGCCGCAGCCGCGGTGGCGCGCACGAACAAGCGGTATTGCCCGTCGGGACCCACCGCATGCCACTTCGAGCCGAGGGCGTACCAACCGCGTCGCAACCGCCGGAGTTCGCCTCGGCGCACGAGAGTGTCGATGGCGTGCTCATTGAGGCCAGCAGATCGCAAGGATCCCGCCGTGATCAGCCCATCACCGAGTGCATCCTGCGTAACTAAGGTGTCCAGCATGCCGTCACTGTGCAACGCGAGCGGCCGCCGCATGCGCGGGAGCCAGCATCTGTGGACAACGCGGCGCGCACATCCGCTGGGAGGAAGCGGATGCGCGCTCGTGGCACTCCGTGGCGACGGTGGCACTCGTAGCTAGGGGTGCCTCGAACTCGAACGAGTGCCGCGACGGCAAGCGGATGCCGCGCGCACCGCGGAAACCGGGCAGCCGGGGCCGCGCTAGGTTTAACATATGGCTTTTTCGGTAGCAGTGGCGGGCGCGAGCGGGTATGCGGGCGGCGAACTGCTGCGGCTGCTCGCTGCCCACCCCGAATTTGAGGTGCGCACGGTCACCGCCCACAGCAATGCCGGGCAGCGCCTCATCGATGTGCAACCGCAGCTGCGTTCCCTGGCCCACCTTGAGCTCGTTGGCACGACGCCGGAGAATCTCAGCGGTCACGATGTGGTTTTCGTGGCTCTGCCGCACGGAAAATCCGGCGATCTGACGGCGCGCTTACCCGCCGAGACTCTCGTGGTGGACTGCGGCGCCGACCATCGCCTCGAGAGTCCCGGCGCCTGGGCCACTTTCTACGGCGGTGAATACTTCGGTGCTTGGACCTATGGGGTGCCCGAATTGCCCACCGACCAGGGCAAGCAGCGTGCTCGCCTCAGGGGCGCTCGCCGTATCGCCGCTCCCGGTTGCAACGCCAGCACGGTTGCCCTCGCCCTCGCCCCCGGAATCCATGCCGGTGTGATCGACGCGCAAGACCTCGTGGCCGTGCTCGCGGTCGGACCGAGCGGCGCCGGCAAAAGCCTCAAAGTGCCCAACCTCGCCGCTGAGATCCTCGGTTCGGCAAACCCCTACGCGGTCGGTGGCACCCACCGCCATATCCCCGAGATCGTGCAGTCACTGCGCTGGGCCGGAAGCCCAAAAGACGCAACCATCTCGTTCACCCCGGTGATCGTGCCCATGTCACGCGGCATCCTCGCCACGGCAACGGCCCGGCTGGTGCCCGGCACGAGCGCCGCCGCGGTGCGCGCCGCCTGGGAGAACGCGTACGCCGACGAACCATTCCTGCACCTACTGCCCGAGGGACATTTTCCGCGCACGAATGACGTGCTCGGCGCCAACACCGCACTGATCGGACTGGCCGTCGATGAAGCGGCCGGCCGCGTGGTGACGATCACGGCTATCGACAATCTTGTTAAAGGCACCGCCGGCGCTGCCATCCAATCCGCCAATATTGCCCTCGGCCTGACCGAAACACTCGGTTTGACCATGAATGGAGTTGCTCCGTGAGTGTCACCCTCCCGTCCGGTTTTGCTGCTGCCGGTGTCACCGCCGGCCTGAAGAAGTCCGGCGGGCTCGATCTGGCCCTGGTTCAGAACCTCGGCCCACTACAGAATGCCGCCACCGTGTTCACCAGTAACCGCTGCCAGGCCAACCCCGTCATCTGGAGTACCCAGGTGATGAGCGACGGCCGGGTCAGCGCCATCGTGCTCAACTCCGGCGGCGCCAACTGCTATACCGGCACCATCGGTTTTCAGACCACGCACGCCACCGCCGAAGCGGTCGCGACCCGCCTTGACATCTCCTCCGGCGACGTCCTGGTCTGCTCCACCGGCCTGATCGGCGAACAGCTGAACCTCGACCTGGTCACCGCCGGCGTCTGGGACGCCACCCTCGCCATCAAAGCGGATGCCGCCACCACACCCGCCGCCGGCCTCCTGGCCGCAGAGGCCATCATGACCACTGACACCCGTCCGAAGCAGGCCGCGCACACATCCGCTGCCGGGTGGAGTATCGGCGCGATGGCCAAGGGAGCCGGTATGCTCGCGCCGGGTCTGGCCACGATGCTCGTGGTCATCACGACCGACGCCGTGCTGGGCTCGGCCGAACTCGACACTGCCCTGCACGAGGCGACCCGAGTCACCTTCGACCGCCTCGACTCCGACGGCTGCATGTCCACCAACGACACCGTGAGCCTGCTCTGCTCCGGGGCCAGCGGCGTCGCCGCCGACCGGGCGGAATTCACGGCCGCGCTCGTTACGATCTGCCGCGACCTCGTCTTACAACTACAAGGAGATGCTGAGGGTGCCGCGCACGACGTGGCGATCACCGTCACCAACGCGGTCTCTGAAGACGAAGCAGTGACCGTGGCCCGCGCCGTCTCGCGCAGCAACCTGTTCAAGTCCGCCATCTTCGGCAACGATCCCAACTGGGGCCGCGTGCTCGCCGCCGCCGGCACCGTCCCGGTCAAGGACGCCGCGTTCGACCCCTACGGCATCGATGTCGCCATCAACGGCGTGCAGGTGTGCACGGCAGGCGAGCCCGACCAGCCGCGCGAGCTCGTGGACCTTACCCCGCGGGCGGTCACCGTGCTGATTGACCTGCACGCGGGCGCCGAAACGGCCACTCTGTGGACCAACGACCTCACCCACGACTACGTCGAAGAGAACAGCGCGTACGCGAGCTGATCATGAACGATACCGATACATCAACCACCGACACCACCGCTGACGAGAACAGTCAAGCCGAAGCATCCGTTAAAGCGGCCACCCTGATCGAAGCGTTGCCCTGGCTCAAGCGCTTTCACGACCAGATCATCGTGGTGAAGTTCGGCGGCAACGCCATGGTGAGCGAAGAACTGCAGCGCGCGTTCGCCGAAGATATGGTCTATTTGCGCTACGCGGGGATTCGTCCGGTCGTCGTGCACGGCGGCGGTCCGCAGATCTCGGCCATGCTGAAGCGCCTCGGTATCCAGAGCGAGTTCCGGGGCGGCTACCGGGTGACCACGCCCGAAGCGATGGACGTGGTGCGCATGGTGCTCACCGGCCAGATCAACCGCGACCTGGTCAGCCACATCAACCAGCATGGCCCGCTGGCCGCCGGTCTCTCCGGTGAGGACGCCGGCCTGTTTCGCGGGCGGCGGCGCGGCGTGGTCATTGATGGCCAAGAGGTCGACCTCGGTCTCGTCGGCGATGTTGTCGGCGTGGATCCCGAAGCGGTGCTGGCCCAACTCGCCGCTGGCCGCATACCGGTCGTCTCGTCGATCGCGCCCGATACGGATGTTCCGGGCCAGTCCCTGAACGTCAACGCCGACGCTGCTGCTGCCGCACTCGCGATCGCGCTTAGAGCGGCCAAGCTCGTCATTCTCACCGACGTCGCGGGGCTCTACAGCGACTGGCCGAACAAGGACTCGCTCGTGTCGATCATCGACGTGGCGCAGTTGCGCGCTCTGCTGCCCGCGCTGGAATCGGGCATGATTCCTAAGATGACCGCGTGTCTCGACGCCGTCGACGGCGGCGTTGCCAAAGCCGCGATTATCGATGGGCGTGTGCCGCACTCGATTTTGCTTGAAATTTTCACTGGAAGCGGCATTGGCACGGAGGTAGTACCGGCATGAACACGCCCGAAAAAACACCCTGGCAGAATCGGTTCGCCGATTCGATGATGCACACCTTCAGCCCGCCACTGGCCATGCTCGTGCGCGGCGAGGGCTGCTACGTCTGGGACGACCAGGGTACCAAATACCTGGACTTTCTCGCCGGGATCGCCGTGAACTCGCTCGGCCACGCCCACCCCGAAGTTGTCGCCGCCGTCACACAACAAATCGGCACGCTGAGCCACGTCTCCAACTACTTCGCCACGCCGCCTCAGATCGAGCTGGCTGAACGCCTCAAACGCATCACCGGCGCCGATGATGCGGGGCGTGTCTACTTCTGCAACTCCGGGGCCGAGGCCAACGAGGCCGCGTTTAAGCTGGCGCGACTGAACGTGCAGGGCGGGCACCGCAACCGCGTCATCTCATTGCACGACTCCTTTCACGGACGTACCATGGGGGCGCTCGCGCTCTCGGGTAAGCCCGCTATGCGGGAGGCTTTTGAACCGGTGCCCGGCGGCGTCGAACACATCGACACCACCATCACGGCCCTCGAGGCGAGCATCGATGCCACCGTGGCCGCCCTGTTCCTGGAACCCGTCAAGGGTGAGGCGGGTGTCATCGATCTTCCCGACGGCTTTCTGAAACGTGCGCGGGAGCTGTGCACCGAGCACGGAGTGCTGTTGATCATTGACGAAATCCAGACCGGTATCGCCCGCACCGGGGCCTGGTTCGCCTACAACCACGCCGGCATTCTTCCGGATGCCGTCACCATCGCCAAAGGGATGGGCGGCGGTGTTCCCATTGGCGCGCTGGTCACCTTCGGCTGGGCTTCCGACTTGTTCCAGCGCGGCCAGCACGGCTCGACCTTCGCGGGGAATCCGCTCGTCACCGCGACGGCCAACGCGGTGCTCGGCGTCATTGAGCGCGACGACCTCGCCGCCAACGCTGCCCGGCGCGGTCAGCAGCTGCGCGAGATTATTCTGGGCTTCGGTTCCCCGCTGATCCACGAGGTGCGTGGGCGCGGTCTGTTGCTCGGCATCGGTTTGGCCGAGCCTGTTGCGTTGAAGCTGGCCGCGGCCGCCCACGTCGAGGGCCTCATCATCAACGCCGCCAATGAGACCAGCATTCGCATCGCGCCGCCGCTCATTATGGGAGACGAAGAACTCACCGACTTCCAGGAGCGGTTCGGGCGCGCCCTCGCCAGAGTCTAGGCTGGACGAATCCCACTTTGCGCGGGCTTTCGCCGGTGCTGGGTCTGTAACTGGGCGAGCGGCATCCGCTTATCCCTTGATAGTACGACAACCGAAAGTGACACCGTGACCCGCCATTTCCTGCGCGACGACGATATCTCCCCGGCCGAACAAGCCGAGATTCTCGATCTGGCCCTGGAGCTGAAGCGAGACCGATTCGCGGTACGTCCGCTCGAAGGCCCGCAGACCGTTGCGGTCATTTTCGACAAGTCCTCGACCCGCACCCGGGTCTCCTTCGCGGTCGGCATTGCTGACCTCGGCGGCAGCCCGCTCATTATCAGCACCGCCAACAGCCAGCTCGGCGGCAAGGAAACCGCGTCCGACACCGCCCGTGTACTGGAACGCCAGGTGGCGGCGATCGTCTGGCGCACCTACGGCCAGGCCGGACTCGAAGAAATGGCTCTCGGCACGACGGTGCCCGTCATCAACGCCCTCAGCGACGACTTTCACCCATGCCAGCTGCTCGCCGACCTGCTCACCATTCGCGAACACCGCGGCGACCTGGCCGGCCAGACCATCGCTTTTCTTGGCGACGGCGCCTGCAATATGGGTCAGTCCTACCTGCTCGCCAGCGCGACCGCCGGCATGCACGTGCGTATCGCCTCGCCGGTGGGGTATACCCCGACCGACGAAGTAGTAGCGGATGCGACGGCCATCGCCGCGCGCACCGGCGGATCCGTTGAACTCTTCACCGACCCGCGTGCTGCCGTTTCCGGTGTTGACGTGGTCATCACCGACACCTGGGTGTCGATGGGCAAGGAAGAAGAGAAAGCGACGCGGCTGGGCGACCTCGGGCAGTACCGGGTCGATGCGGAGTTGATGAATCTGGCCAAACCGGACGCGCACTTCATGCACTGCCTGCCCGCCGACCGCGGCTACGAGGTGACCGCCGAAGTCATTGACGGTACGCAGAGCATCATCTGGGACGAGGCGGAGAACCGCCTGCACGCCCAGAAGGCCCTCCTGGTCTGGCTGCTTGCGCTAAACAGGTCCTGACCCACGCCCCTCTCCTGCACGGGGCCTGGGCCCGGAACCCGGGCCCAGTTTATAGACTGGGCCCATGTTCCGGGCCCGGGCCCCGAACACAGGTGGGGAGGCGCACCGGGGCGAACGGGGGCCGCGCCCCAGCACGTAAACTTTAGACAGATCAAGATTTAGGGAGAAGCATGGCGGAACGCGTTGTACTCGCATACTCGGGTGGACTGGATACCTCGGTCGGCATCGGCTGGCTCAAGGATGCCACCGGCAAAGAGGTCGTAGCCCTCGCCGTCGACGTCGGACAGGAGGGCGAAGACATGGACGTGATCCGTCAGCGCGCCCTCGACTGCGGAGCCGTCGAATCCATTGTCATCGACGCTAAGGACGAATTCGCGAACGACTACATCGTTCCGACGCTCAAGGCGAACGCGCTGTACCAGAAGCGTTACCCGCTCGTTTCGGCGATCAGCCGTCCGCTTATCGCCAAGTACCTTGCCTCCACGGCCAAGGAGCTCGGTGCTGACAGCGTCGCCCACGGTTGCACCGGCAAGGGCAATGACCAGGTTCGTTTCGAAGCGGCGGTCGCCGCTCTGGCCCCCGAACTGACCTCGCTCGCCCCGGTGCGCGACTTCGCGCTGACCCGCGACAAAGCCATCGAGTACGCCGCCACGCACGAATTGCCCATCGTGCAGTCCAAGAAGAGCCCGTACTCGGTCGACCAGAACGTCTGGGGTCGCGCTGTTGAAACCGGATTCCTTGAGGACCCGTGGAACGCACCGGTCGAAGACCTCTACACCTACACGGAGGATCCGTCGGTGACCCGCGCCCCGACCGAGGTTGTCGTCAGCTTCGAGCAGGGCGTGCCCGTTGCCATCGACGGCAAGAAGGTGACTCCGCTGCAGATGATTCAGCTCATGAATCGTCTCGCTGGCGACCAGGGTGTGGGTCGCATCGACCTGGTTGAAGACCGTCTCATCGGCATCAAGAGCCGCGAGATCTACGAGGCCCCGGCTGGCATGGCGCTCATCGCCGCCCACGAGGAGCTTGAAAACATGACGCTCGAGCGCGATGTCGCGCGCTACAAGCGCGGTGTCGAGTCGAAGTGGGCCGAACTGGTCTACGACGGCCTCTGGTTCTCCGGGCTCAAGAAGAGCCTCGACGTCTTCATCGAAGACACACAGAAGTACGTGACGGGCGACATCCGCTTGAAAATGCATGCCGGTAGCGCCGTCGTCACCGGCCGTTCGAGCACGACGAGCTTGTACGACTTCAACCTCGCCACCTACGACACCGGTGACTCCTTCGACCAGTCCATGGCCAAGGGATTCATCGAGCTGTGGTCGCTGCCGAGCAAGGTCGCCGCCCGCCGCGACGCCGCCGCGAAGTAGCCCCAGTGTCGGGTGAGAAGAACGCGAACCGTGCCGGCAAGGCCGGCGCCCTCTGGGGTGGCCGTTTTGCTGGGGGACCGTCGCCGGAACTGGCGCGGCTGAGCAAGTCGACCCAGTTCGACTGGATGCTGGCCGAATACGATCTGCAGGGCAGCCGCGCGCACGCCCGGGCCCTTGCCGCCGCCGGGTATCTCACCGACACCGAATTGACTCAGATGGTCGGCGCGCTCGAGGAACTTGAGCGCGCCGTCATTGCCGGCGAGTTTCTGCCGGACGAAGCCGATGAAGACGTGCACTCCGCCCTCGAGCGCGGCCTGATCGACATCATCGGTGTCGAGGTGGGTGGCAAACTTCGTGCCGGTCGCAGCCGCAACGACCAGGTCGCCACGCTCGTGCGCATGTGGCTGCGTGACCATGCTGCCATCCTCGCCTCGCACGTCATCGAACTGATCGACGCCCTCGCCGCGCAGGCCGAAGCACACGAAGACGCCATCATGCCCGGCCGCACCCACTTGCAGCACGCCCAGCCGGTACTGCTCGCGCATCACTTGCTGGCGCACTGCTGGCCGCTCGTGCGCGACCTCGACCGCTTCGCTGACTGGGGCCGGCGAGCGGATGCGTCCCCTTACGGTTCCGGCGCCCTCGCCGGCAACACCCTCGGTCTCGACGCGCACCTCGTGGCCGCCGACCTGGGCTTCGCTGCCGTGGTCGAGAACTCCATCGACGGCACCGCGAGCCGCGACCTGGTCGCGGAATTCGCCTACATCACCGCACAAATCGGCATCGACCTGTCTCGGCTGGCCGAGGAGATCATTCTGTGGAATACCCGCGAATTTGATTTCGTCACCCTCGACGACGCCTACTCCACCGGTTCGTCGATCATGCCGCAAAAGAAGAACCCCGACATCGCCGAGCTCGCGCGCGGTAAGTCCGGCCGCATGATCGGTAACCTCACCGGGCTGCTCGCCACGCTGAAGGGCCTGCCGCTCGCCTACAACCGCGACCTGCAGGAAGACAAGGAGCCGGTGCACGACTCGATCAATACGCTGGAAGTACTGCTGCCCGCCTTCACCGGAATGGTCGCTACCCTCACCTTCCACACGGAGCGCATGGCCGAGTTTGCTCCGCAGGGTTTCTCCCTCGCAACCGATGTCGCGGAGTGGCTGGTCAAACGCCACGTCTCGTTCCGCGATGCGCACGAAATCACCGGTTCCCTGGTTAAATTCGCGGAGACGAACGCACTCGACCTGCACGAGGTGGACGATGCGGCGTTGCTCGCGATCTCGCCGCATCTCGTTCCTGAGGTGCGCGAGGTGCTCACCATCCGCGGATCGGTTGAGAGCCGCGATGGCGCTGGCGGAACCGCGCCCGTGCGTGTCGCTGAACAGCGCGCGCATCTCGTGGCCCGCGTACGCGACCTCACGACTACCCTCAGCCGGTAGACCGGCAGACCCTGCCGTTTGAGCCGAGTGTGCCGCAACGGCCCCAAGGTGAGGTCGCGCGCCTGCTACCTGGTGCGGTCGGCGGGGGAACCGAGAAGTTCTAGACCAGCGCCATCGGTACGAGGGCGCCGCAGGCGCACGCCCAAATGAGGCTCGCCAGCGTGCCGATAATGAACCGTTCGCGCGATTCGGCTGCGGCCAGCTCGGTGAAGCGGCCGACACCCTTGACGGCGACGACGATGGCGATGGCCTCGGGAAAACCGGCCAGAATCGCGCCGGCCACGGCAAGACGTTCCAGGATGCCGATGGTCAGCCCGCCGCGCAGCACCTCGTGGGTGTCCGGGGCTGCGATACCGGCCATGGTCGGGGCCGGTTTGCCGGCGTTGAGCACCATGATGCCGCCGTGTTGGCCCGGCGGTACAGAATTATTGGTGGCGAGATCAAGGGCCAGCACGGCAACCGGGCCACCGCCGATCACGGCGAGAGCGACGGCAAGCATGCCGAGCACGATACCGAAGGCGCTGGGGCCGGAGCCCACGGGCACCGCGGCGAGCACGAGCGCAACGGCCAGGCCGATGACGGAGGCGATGGCGTAGAGCTGTCGGTGCAGTTTGAAGGCGATCGCGGCGCAAGCGAGCGAGGCGAGCGTGACCAGGAGCAGGACGACCCAGTAGAGAAAAGTGAGGATGGTCACGGTCATGCCGTAGTGTCCGTTTCGTTGTGGGACGGATGATGATTGGACGTTGCCTCGCTGGCCGTTTCGTGTGGGGCGTGGTCGAGCTGCTCTAGCAGCCTAGCCAACGCCGGCCGCGCCGCCTGGTCAACGCGGTACTGCGCCGTCTTGAGTCGCTGGCTCACGGCCCCGGTGGTGATTCCGAGCTTGTCGGCAATATCGGTCTGGGCCAGACCGCTTTCGAATAGGTCGCCGGCCTCCCAACCCTGAGGAGTGCGACGTTGACGCAGCAGCAGGAGCATGGTGAGGAGCGCCTCGATGCCGGGGGCGGCGGCATCCGTGTGACCGGCTTCGAGGGCGAAGTGCGCCTCGGCTCTCTTCGCGCGCAGCACCGCATCGCGGGCGGCGATGAACGCGCTGCCGGTAGCCTGCCTGGTGGCTGCCGGCAGGGGAGTGCGCACGGTGCCAATGCCGAGCCCGACGCTCCAGTGGCCGGACCGATGCAGCTCGAGAATCGCGTCAAGCGTGGGCACGGCCGTTGACATGAGCAGCTGGATCTCATCACCGGCGGTCTGATCCGGTGGCAGGCTGAACCCCTCCGGGCTCTGCGCTACGAGCCGTGCGATCATCTCCCGCGCACGATCATGATCGTTGCGGCTATCAATCTGGTCAGCGGTGATGACAAACATGGTCCGAGGCTCCGTCCTACAATCAGTGTAATTAAGCCATAAGGCTAAATCAAGCCAAGTTTAGGTATTTGGCTGAATGGGTTGACCAGCACAGCGGAGTCTGCTGTCAATTCGGCGGGCAGTCCTTGGCTGGTAATCTGAACTCGTGTCAGACCTCACCATCCTTGCCCAGCAGACCAATGACCCCTCCTTCGATTCTGTCTGGGAGGAGATCAACTGGCGCGGACTCGTGCATGTGTCTACCGACGAGACCGAGCTCAAAGCGCTGCTTGATGGTGATCCGATCACCTACTATTGCGGATTCGACCCCACCGCTCCGAGCCTGCACCTCGGCAACCTGGTGCAGCTGCTGCTGATGCGGCGCTTGCAACTTGCCGGGCACCATCCGCTCGGACTGGTCGGTGGCTCCACCGGACTCATCGGCGACCCGCGCCCCACCGCCGAGCGCACGCTGACTCCTACCGAAACCGTGGTGGAGTGGGTCGGCTACCTGCAGGCGCAGGTCTCGCGGTTTCTCAGCAACGAGGGTGACAACGCTGTCACGATGGTGAACAACCTCGACTGGACCGCCCCGCTGAGCGCTATCGACTTTCTGCGCGAAATCGGTAAGTACTACCGGGTCGGCACCATGCTGAAGAAAGACGCCGTCAGTGCCCGCCTGAATTCCGATGCCGGCATCAGCTACACCGAGTTCAGCTACCAAATTCTGCAGGGCCTGGATTACCTCGAACTGTTCCGCAGCTACAACTGCGTGCTGCAAACCGGCGGTAGCGATCAGTGGGGCAATCTCACGAGCGGAACCGACCTCATCCGCCGCGCTGAAAGTGGCAGCGTGCACGCCATCGGCACCCCGCTCATCACCAACAGCGACGGCACGAAGTTCGGCAAGAGCGAGGGGAACGCGGTGTGGCTCGACCCGAAGCTCACTAGCCCGTACGCCTTCTATCAGTTTTGGCTCAATACCGACGATGCCGACGTGGTCTTTCGGCTCAAGGTGTTCACGTTTCTCTCCCGAGAAGAGATCGAGAAATTCGCAGAGCTGGTCGAGAATGAACCGTTCCGTCGCGAAGCGCAGCGCCGGCTCGCCCTCGAGGTGACCGGCCTCGTACACGGCCAGGCGGCAACGGATGCTGCCATCCAGGCCGCTGAGGCCCTGTTCGGCCAAGGCGACCTCGCCGAGCTCGACCCCGATACCCTCGAGGCCGCACTGCGCGAACTGCCCAACACGACGACGGCGCCGCACGCGACCGTGCTGCAGCTGCTCGTCGATACCGAGCTCTCCAAGAGCCTTGGTGATGCCCGCCGCGCGGTGCAACAGGGCGGGGTGTACTTGAACAACAAAAAGGTCATCAGCGTTGACCTGACCATCGAAGGATCCGTCCTTCCTGGGGGAGTCGCTGTGCTGCGCCGTGGCAAGAAGACGCTCGCCGGCATTTTCGTCGAGTAGTTGTGACCTGAGTCTCTGGGGCGTGGCAGCTCTGTTGCACGGGTTCGACAGGTACGGGTGGCATGATAAATGTCGTGGAAACTCTTCGAACCGAACGCCTTCTGTTGCGCCCCTGGACCCTCGATGACACCGATTTCGTTTTCGGCCTGTACTCCTTGTGGTCCGTGCAACAACACATCGGCCTGCACCCGCGCGTGATGACCGACCGCGCCGAGGCGATCGCCGTGATCAAACGGTGGCAGGGCATGGATCACCCCATTCATGCCATTCGGGCCGTAACGGATGCCGACACCGGCGAAATCTTCGGAAACCTGTTGCTGAAATCCATTCCGGCGTCGAGCGCCGCTACACCGTTGAAGCCGTCGGGGGACACCGAGATCGGCTGGCATTTTCACCCCAATGCGTGGCACCACGGTTATGCCACCGAGGCGGCATCCGCAGTGCTCGCGGAGGGTTGGACAACGGGACTGGACCGGGTAGTGGCAGTGACGACCCCGAGTAACCGACCGTCGCAGCGGGTCTGCGTGCGCGTTGGCCTGACACACAAAGGCCGAACCGACCAGTACTACAACTCCGTGAGTGAGCTCTTCGTGGCGTTCCGCCCCGAGTCCTAACCTCCCGTTCTTGTGTTCGGGGCCCGGGCCCGGGACGTGGGCCCGGTTTATAAACTGGGCCGGGGTTCATAAGGTGGGCCCGGGTTCCGGGGGTGTGCCGGGTCGTTTGCGTTTGCGTGGATGCTGGTCCGCCGTGGGCGTTCTGGCCCTGGTCTCCGACGAGTTGTGTTCGGGGCCCGGGCCCGGGACGTGGGCCCGGTTTATAACCTGGGCCGGGGTTCATAAGGTGGGCCCGGGCCCGGGGCTGGGGCTGGGGCTGGGGCTGG
>JBBRBV010000005.1:0-84834 GCA_038205545.1 Actinomycetales bacterium | reverse complement strand
CCGGTCCAGGTCGTCCGGCCCGACCTTGCCCTGCAGCGCGGTCAGCGTGGTGGCGATGATCTCTGCCGATTCGATGCCGAGCTCGCCACTGGTGAGGCCGTTGGCGATGACCGGGTAGCGGGCCGGGACGGGAAGGCCGAGTGGGGTGCGTTCCACGGCGGTCTCGCCGAGCTTGAGGCGGCGCTTGGCTTCGCGGCCGCTGATGCCGGCGAGTTGGCTGATGAAATCCACCCGGGTACGGCATCCGTTCCGATAGGCCAAGGACCCGTTGCCCAGGTCGGTTTCGGCACGGACCCCGATGTCGGTGGTGGCTCGTAGTCTGGCGCTATCGACCTTGCGCCCCAGCTCTTCCAACGCAGTGAACACCGCGATGGCCTCCGCGTCGTCAAGGTGACCAAACCGCACACCATCCAGAACGAAAGCCACCAACGCACCGGCCTGAGCAATGACCTCCACCCGGCTAAACGACGGCTCCGAGCCGGACTCGGGCGGGGCGGTGAGGGTCATGGCGGCGGTGCCTCCTTCACCCACAATTATAGCCCAAAACGAGCCCTCAAGGCGAGGAAAAATCAGCTAATTGAAGAGATTGGGTCAGAATTACTTACGGTAGTCCCGGCGGCTGCCGGAATTGCCGGTGTCGAACAAGTCGAGGGACATGGAGGCGACCGTGTCGGCACGAAGGCCTGGTCCCGGAGCGAAGTGGGAGACATTCGTTGCTGCCGGGGGAGTTGATGGCCCTACGCAGGCATCCGCACGGCAGGCCCAGGGCGCCACTCGTGACAATCAGTCGGCGGCGAGAGAACGTCCAGCGCGGGCGGGTCTAACGATTCGGCGCTGGAAATCTCCGGAGGAGTATTCCCCTGATTGGTGCGCGTTGCTGCCCCATGCCGTTGTTCAGCAATTCTATGGGGCAGCGATTCTACGGGGCAGCAATTCCACGGGCTCAACAGAGAAGCAGTTCTTGGGCAAGAAAAAACCCCGGATGACCGGGGCCTATATTCTGTGGGCGATGCGGGACTTGAACCCACGACCTCTTCCGTGTGAAGGAAGCGCGCTACCAGCTGCGCCAATCGCCCAAATTGCTTTGCACCAGCGACCAAAGTTGCTGTTGCGACTTTTGATACTAGCCCACACTGCTAGGTCGTCGCACATCGACGACGCACCGGGTGTGGCGCACAACGCAGAACTCGCCGCTGGGGCGCCTGCACTGCCCGGCGCAACACGCCGGAAATGGCTCGGTTTGGTTTCCGTCTTGCAATTCGGCTAGAGTCTCCAAGTACGCAGAAATGCGAACAGTTGCGGATGTGGCGCAGTGGTAGCGCATCACCTTGCCAAGGTGAGGGTCGCGAGTTCGAATCTCGTCATCCGCTCGAATGAAATGGAATCGGCCGAAAGGCCGGTTCCTATTCGTTTGGTATGAACCCAAGTGGTGGGTTGGCCGAGAGGCGAGGCAGCGGCCTGCAAAGCCGTTAACACGGGTTCGAATCCCGTACCCACCTCTGTTCTTCGTGCTGGTTTTTAGAATATGCAGTTCCCAGAAGCTTGGGCGATTGGCGCAGCGGTAGCGCGCTTCCCTGACACGGAAGAGGTCACTGGTTCGATCCCAGTATCGCCCACAGTAAAAAACCCCGGTCAGCCGGGGTTTTTTTGTACCCAAAACCTGACTGACGCGTGACCTAGAGCGCTGTCTCCCGCGCATTGACAGTAGTGCCGACAAGCACCGCCGCGCACGCCGCTAAAGTTAACGGGTAAGCAAACAACAGGGAGTAATACACGTGGCTGACGGCTTTGCGCTTTTCACCGATCGATCCGTTGTCGCGATGCGCGTCAACGGTGAGCTGAAAGATTTGGCGGCCACCGTGCTGCCAACGGATGCCGTCGAACCGGTCAGCATAGATTCTGCTGACGGTCTCAGCATTCTGCGCCATTCCGCGGCCCATGTGCTTGCCCAAGCGGTGCAGACGGTGAACCCCTCTGCCAAGCTCGGCATTGGCCCGCCCATCACGGATGGCTTTTATTACGACTTCGACGTGGACGTTGCGTTCACGCCCGACGATGTGAAGTCACTCGAAAAGGCGATGGATCGAATCATCCGTCAGGGCCAGCGTTTCGTGCGTCGCGTCGTGACCGATGCCGAAGCCCGCGCCGAATTGGCCGCAGAGCCGTACAAGCTCGAGCTCATTGGGCTCAAGAGCGTGGTCTCGACAAGCTCGACCGACGATGGGGTCTCGACAAGCTCGACCGACGATGGGGTCTCGACAAGCTCGACCAACGATGGGGTCTCGACAAGCTCGACCAACGATGACGAGTCGGTCGAGGTCGGTGGCGCTGAGCTCACTATTTACGACAACGTAGATCCGAAGACGGGGGAGACGGTCTGGAAAGACCTCTGCCGCGGCCCACACCTGCCGAACACGCGCATGATTGGCAATGGCTACTCGCTCACCAGGCTTGCCGCTGCGTACTGGCGTGGCTCCGAGAAGAACCCGCAACTGCAGCGTATCTACGGCACCGCGTGGCCTACCAAAGACGAGCTGCGTGCCTACAAAACCCGCCAGGAAGAAGCGGCCAAACGCGATCACCGAAGGCTCGGTGCCGAACTTGATCTCTTTAGTTTTCCCGAAGAGATCGGATCGGGACTGGCCGTTTTCCACCCCAAGGGCGGCATCATCCGGCAGGAGATGGAAAACTACTCCCGCAAGCGCCACACCGAAGCCGGCTACGACTTCGTCTATTCGCCGCACATCACCAAGTCGACCCTGTTCGAAACCTCGGGTCACCTCGACTGGTATCGCGAGGGAATGTTCCCCCCGATGCACCTCGATGAGGAACGCGACGAGACCGGTCATGTCACCCGCCAGGGCGTCGACTACTACCTCAAGCCGATGAACTGCCCGTTCCACAACCTCATCTTCAAGTCGAGCGGCCGCAGCTACCGTGACCTGCCCATGCGCCTGTTCGAATTCGGGTCGGTCTATCGCTACGAGAAGTCGGGAGTGCTTAACGGGCTCACCCGGGTGCGCGGCATGACGCAGGACGATGCCCACATATACACCACCAAAGAAGGCATGAAGGAGGAGCTCACCAGCACCCTCACCTTCGTGCTGCAGCTGCTCGCCGACTACGGCCTTGAGGACTACTACCTTGAGCTCTCCACGAAAAACCCGAGTAAGTTCGTCGGCACCGACGAGGCATGGGATGAAGCCACTGAGACGCTTGCCGAGGTGGCACAGGCATCCGGTCTTGAACTGGTCGCCGACCCAGGCGGAGCGGCGTTCTATGGACCCAAGATTTCGGTGCAGGCCCGCGACGCCATCGGACGCACCTGGCAGATGTCGACCATTCAGCTCGACTTCAACCTGCCAGAGCGGTTCGACCTCGAATACACCGCAAGCGACGGCAGCCGACAGCGCCCGGTCATGATTCACCGAGCCCTGTTCGGCTCGATTGAACGGTTCTTCGCCGTGCTCACCGAGCACTACGCCGGGGCGTTTCCGGTGTGGCTGGCCCCGGTGCAGGTCGTCGGCATTCCCGTGTCCGAGCAATACGGCCCCTTCCTTGATGGCGTGATCGCCACCCTGAAGAAAGCCGGAGTGCGGGCCGAGGTTGACCATTCCGACGACCGCATGCAGAAAAAGATCCGCACCCACACCAAGGCCAAGGTGCCGTACCAGCTCATCGTGGGCGACGACGACCAGGCCAACGGCGCCGTCAGCTTCCGCTACCGTGACGGAACGCAGCAGAACAGTGTGCCGGTCGCCGAGGCCGTGCGACTCATCGTGGAATCAATCGAGCACCGCGTGCAGGTCACTACCACCCCGGTGGCCCCGGTCGCAGCCGAAGTGCAGGCCTAGCGTGACGGCGATTCCCTCTGATCCGCTGCGCGGTACCGACGCGGCCGACATCGGTGCCACGGAGACATCTGCCGAGTTTGCAGCGGTTCCGGATGCCTTTCAACGGCTCTGGACGCCGCATCGGATGGTCTATATCCAGGAGGGTCAACAGCCGCACCCCGACGACTGCCCTTTTTGTCTAGCTCCGAGTCTGGATGATGAAAAGGCGCTGATTGTGGCGCGCGGCACCCATGCCTACGTAATCCTCAACCTGTTTCCGTACAACAGCGGTCATCTGCTGGTATGTCCATACCGCCACGTGGCGACATACGACCAGGCCACGCCGGAGGAGATCGCCGAGATCGGTGAACTGACCCAGATCGCCATGCGCGTGCTCTCTGCGGTGTCGAAGTGCGACGGGTTCAACATCGGTATGAACCAGGGGCGCATTGCCGGAGCGGGCATCGCTGAGCATCTGCACCAGCACATCGTGCCGCGCTGGGCTCTCGACTCCAATTTCTTCCCCATCATCGCCGGGACCAAATCGATACCGCGCCTCCTCGGAGACGTTCGCCGCGACATCGCCGATGGATGGCAAGCCGCCGCCAACTGACCAATAATCGCCCCAGAACGGGGGTCGAACCTGTCCAGACCGTGGCTGTGACAAGCTCGACGATTAGTCCCAGATAGGATTGGTCTTATGACTGAATCAACCTCTGCCGAGAAGTTCGGTTCGAGCCGCGTCAAGCGTGGACTCGCCGAAATGCTCAAGGGCGGCGTCATCATGGACGTCGTCACCGCTGCCCAGGCTCGTATAGCTGAAGACGCCGGCGCTGTCGCCGTCATGGCTCTCGAACGCGTTCCCGCCGACATTCGTTCGCAGGGTGGCGTGGCTCGCATGAGCGACCCCGACCTGATCGACAGCATCATTGCTGAGGTCAACATTCCGGTCATGGCGAAGGCTCGCATCGGGCACTTCGTGGAAGCTCAGATTCTTGAGGTGCTCGGCGTTGACTACATCGACGAGTCAGAAGTGCTCAGCCCGGCCGACTATGTCAACCACATCGACAAGTGGAACTTCACCATTCCGTTCGTCTGCGGCGCCACCAACCTCGGTGAGGCGCTCCGGCGCATCAACGAGGGCGCGGCCATGATTCGGTCCAAGGGCGAAGCTGGCACCGGCGATGTCTCCGAAGCCACCAAGCACATTCGCACCATCACCGGTGAGATTCGTCGTCTCGGTTCGCTGAGCCGGGACGAACTGTACGTCGCTGCCAAGGAATTACAGGCACCGTACGAGCTCGTTGCTGAGATCGCCTCGACCGGCAAGCTGCCCGTCGTGCTGTTCACCGCGGGAGGCGTGGCCACACCGGCCGACGCCGCAATGATGATGCAGCTCGGTGCTGACGGCGTGTTCGTCGGATCCGGCGTCTTCAAGTCGGGTAACCCCGAGCAGCGCGCCGCTGCGATCGTCAAAGCCGTCACGTTCTATGACGACGCCAAGATCACTGCCGAGGTGTCGCGCGGACTCGGCGAGGCCATGGTTGGTATCAACGTGTCCGACATCCCGGCACCGCACCGTCTCTCCACCCGCGGCTGGTAGCGCCACCCTTCGTGACGATTCCTTCCGTGGGCACCCGACCGGCAGAAACCGCTGTACCGGCTGGTCTTCGGATCGGGGTGCTCGCGCTTCAGGGTGATTTTCGTGAGCACGCGCAGGTATTGCGCAAACTCGGAGCGAACGTCGACCTGGTGCGTCGTCCGGAAGAACTCGACCGCATTGACGGTCTGGTCATTCCGGGCGGCGAATCCAGTGTCATGGACAAACTTGCCCGCACGTTCGGCCTCGCCGAGCCACTGCGGGCCGCGATTCAGGGCGGACTGCCCGTCTACGGCACCTGCGCCGGTCTCATCATGCTCGCCGACACGATTCTCGACGGCATGACCGGGCAACAGAGTCTTGGCGGACTTGATATCGCGGTGCGTCGCAATGCCTTCGGCTCGCAAACGGCCTCCTTTGAGACCAACCTCGATATTCCGGCGCTCGGTGAGCAGCCGGTGCACGCTGTATTCATTCGAGCTCCGGTCGTGGAAACCGTGGGACCTCGGGCGACCGCGCTGGCCACTCTCGATGACGGGCGCTGCGTCGCCGTGGAGCAGGGAAGCCTGCTGGGAACCTCGTTTCACCCGGAAATCACCGGCGAATACCGCTTTCACCGGTATTTCCTGCAGAAGCTGGTCGCCGCAGTCCGGTAAAACGGGGCTCAATTGTGCCGTGCGCGAGAGTGTGGCTAGGGTTCAGACATGACTCAGACACTTAGTGGTCAACGATGACCCGTTATGTAGCACTGCTCCGTGGCATCAACGTCAATGGCATCACCATTTCCATGGCCGATCTTGCCGATGAGTTTCACGAACTCGGTTTCACCGACGTCAAAACGGTGCTCGCGAGTGGCAACGTGATCTTCACCATCGACAGCCCGCTCGCCGACAAAGCGGATACCGCTGCCCTCAAGGCCCGCATCGAAGCAGCCTTGAGCACCCGGTTCGAGTATGAGGCGTGGATCGTGCTCGTTGATGCCGAGTCGCTCGACCGGATCGTGCGCGCCTATCCGTTCAATGCGGATCGTGACGGCTGGCACTCCTACGTGATGTTCTCCTCCGACCCCGGCCATCTCAGCGAGTTGGCCGGCCACGCCAAAGAGTTGGATGCCGTAGATGAACGCATAGAACTCGGCCACGGCGTGCTGTACTGGGAGGTTCGCAAGGCGACCGGCATCAAGAGTGCCTTCAGCAAGAAGAGCGCCAAGCTGAAGTACCGCGAATCGACGACGACCCGCAACCTGCACACGCTGCACAAGCTGCTGGAAGTCACTCCGGGATAGACTGATTCGGCACTTCAGTGCACCAACCACGCACTGCCGCCTCACCCAGCACAACGGCCACCGAGGCCGCGGTGACCGGCAGCTGCCGCACCACGTCTGACCAATCCAGCACAACAACGGGAGATGTATGTCCGGGCATTCCAAATGGGCCACCACCAAGCACCAGAAGGCGGTCACCGATTCCAGGCGGGCCAAGGCGTTCGCCAAGCTCATCAAGAACATCGAGGTCGCGGCTCGAATGGGCGGTGCTGATCTCTCGGGAAACCCGACTCTGGTCGACGCCATTCAAAAGGCCAAGAAGACCTCGGTACCCAACGACAACATCGACCGCGCAGTCAAGCGCGGTGCTGGCCTGTCGGGCGAGCAGGTTGACTACACGACCATTATGTACGAGGGCTATGCCACCCACGGTGTCGCCATCATGATCGAGTGCCTCACCGACAATAAGAACCGCGCCGCGGCCGAGGTGCGCACCACGATGGCACGCAATGGCGGAGCTATGGCCGATCCGGGCAGCGTCGCCTATAACTTTCACCGCAAGGGGGTCGTTGTGGTCAAGCACCTGCCGACGATCACCGAAGATGATATTCTCCTCGCCGTTCTCGATGCCGGCGCCGAGGAGGTCATCGACGAGGGCGATACCTTCGAGATCTTCTCCGACGCGAGCGACCTCGTCGCTACCCGCACCGCCTTACAGGCAGCCGGGATCGACTACGAGTCCGCCGACATCGCTTTCGTGCCGTCGCTCAAGGTTGAGGTCGATGCCGAAACAGCCCGCAAGGTCTTTCATCTGATCGACGCGATGGAAGACCTCGACGACGTGCAGAGTGTCTACTCAAACTACGACCTGTCGGTCGAGGCACAGGCCGCTCTCGCCGCCGAGTCCGAGTAGTTCGTGGCGGTCCGGGTTCTCGGCATCGACCCGGGCCTCACTCGGTGCGGCGTGGGCGTCGTCGACGTCGAGGGCAACCGTACGGCCCGTCTGGTCGACGTGACCGTGCTGCGCAGCGAACCCAATCTGCCCCTGGAGCAGCGCCTGCTCCTGCTATCTCAGGGTCTCGAAGAAATGCTCGACCGACACCGGCCGCAGTTCATCGCCATTGAGCGGGTTTTCGCCCAACACAACGTGCGCACGGTCATGGGGACAGCCCAAATCAGCGGGGTCGCCCTGCTGCTCGCCGCACAGCGCGGCCTCCCGGTCACCCTGCACACTCCGAGCGAGGTCAAGGCCGCCATCACGGGGTACGGTGCCGCGGACAAGAAGCAGGTTGGCACCATGGTTGCCCGCATTCTCGGGCTGGCCGAGATTCCCAAACCGGCGGACGCAGCCGATGCCCTCGCTCTGGCGATTTGCCACGCCTGGCGCACTGGGGCATCCGGCGGCACACTGCCGACGATCTCCTCGGTACAAGCAACGAAGCCCAGCGCGGCAACAATGACTCCGGCGCAGCGCGCCTGGCGCGCCGCCGAACGGGGGTCTGGCTCGGCCGGATCCGTGCCGACCGGGTCCGCACCCGCAGTGTCTGTGCCCGCAGGGTCTGGGCCCGCCGGGTCTGTGCCCGCCGGGTCGGCAGTGCCGCGTAGGCTTGAGCGGTGATCTCTTCCGTACGTGGCCTTGTCCTTTCAGCCGTGGGCTCAACCGTCGTGATCGAGGTCGGGGGAGTCGGCCTCGGCGTGCAGGTGACGCCCGCTACCGCACTCAGTGTGCGCATCGACGAAGAAGCCCGATTGATGACGACACTCATCGTGCGCGAGGACTCGCTGACCCTGTATGGCTTTCCTAGCGCTGAGGAACTCACGGTCTTCGAACTGCTCGTCGGCGTCACCGGCGTAGGCCCCAAATCTGCCCTCGGTGTACTCGCCGTGCTCACGCCCAACCAGATCGCTCACGCCGTCGCTGGTGAAGACGACGGCGCATTCCGCAAGGTCAGCGGCATCGGGCCGAAGACAGCGAAACTCATCGTGCTGTCCCTGGCCGGCAAACTCGCAGTGACGGCTGCGAGCGCTCCCTCCCGCCAGCCCGGTGCCACCTCGATCACCGCGAGCGTGCGGGCGGCACTGATCGGCTTGGGGTGGTCGGAGCGCGTTGCGGTCGAGGTCGTCGAAGAAACCCTCACCGAGCTTTCGGATGTCGAAGGCGACGACGCAGCACCGCCGACCGTCGCCGTCGTGCTCCGGTTGGCGCTCGGGCGCTTAGGTCCGGCAGCGCACCACGCCACGGGTGCTGTCGCGGCCGCACCGACCCATGGATCGGATCGCTCATGACCGGCGATCCCGGCGTCGAAGTGACGAACCCGTCGTTGGAAAGCGAGTCCGAGCTCGCATTCGAGGGCGCCCTGCGCCCGGGGAGCCTGGCCGAATTTGTCGGCCAGCAGAAGGTTCGTGGGCAGTTGCAGCTTCTGCTGACCGCGGCGACGATGCAAAATCGCACGCCCGACCACATCCTCTTGGCTGGTCCGCCCGGCCTCGGAAAAACCACTCTGGCCATGATCGTCGCCTACGAGGGTAACCGCCCGCTGCGCATGTCCAGCGGTCCGGCCATTCAACACGCCGGCGATCTTGCGGCCGTATTGTCGTCACTGGTACCGGGCGAGGTATTGTTTATTGACGAGATTCACCGCATGGCGCGTTCCGCCGAAGAGATGCTCTACCTCGCCATGGAAGACTTTCGTATCGACATTATGGTCGGAAAGGGAGCCGGAGCAACCTCGGTTCCGCTTGACCTCGCGCCGTTCACCCTGGTCGGCGCCACGACCCGGTCCGGGCTCCTGCCAAACCCCCTGCGCGACCGATTCGGTTTCACCGCGAACCTGGAGTTCTATGCTGAGAGCGAACTCGAACAGGTGCTCGCCCGCGCGGCCCAACTGATCAACCTGCGCATCAAGAAGGATGCCCTGGCCGAGATCGCCGGGCGATGCCGGGGAACCCCGCGCATCGCAAACCGTCTGCTGCGCCGGGTGCGCGACTTCGCGCTCGTGCACGGGGGAGACGCCAACATCGCCGCGGTGCACGCTGCCCTCGAGCTATATGACGTCGATGCGATCGGCCTCGATCGCCTCGACCGTGAGGTCATGAAGATCATCCTGACCCGGTTTGGGGGTGGGCCGGTCGGGCTCAATACGCTGGCTGTTTCGGTCGGTGAAGAGTCCGAAACGGTCGAAGCGGTCGTCGAGCCGTTCCTGGTACGGATAGGCTTCCTCACGCGTACCCCGCGTGGGCGCGTTGCGACGAGCGCAGCGTGGCGACACTTTGGTCTGGCCCCTCCTCAGGGCGCTTCAACCCTTCTTGACCTATAATTCAATACGGCCCACTTGTCTATACCCAAAATTCCCGCAGGCAATTCTCTGTGGACTCACCAGGGCCACACTCACAAACTTCGGCCACCCGTGCCGCAATCGAAAGGTTTCATCGCTTTATGGATTCCCTGACTCTCGTCATGCTGGCCGTTCTGGCCGTCCTCGTGTTCTTCATGTTCCGCAACGGACGCAAGCGCAAGAAAGACCAGGAGGCACTGCAGGCCACCATGGTTGCCGGCGCCGACGTGATGACGAACTTCGGCATGTACGGCACGATCATTGCTATCGACGAAGAAGCCAACAAGGTTGAACTGCAGATCGCTCCCGGCGTTATTGTCGAGATTCATCGCCAGACCATTGCCCGCGTGGTCGAGCCTGTTGTTGTCGAGGACAGCGAAGACTCCAGCCTGGACAGCATCGACTCCCTCACCGAGCCGGAATTCGGCCAGCGGGTTACCGATGGCGACGCCGACAGCACCGAACAGCCCAAAAAGGGTGACGCGTAGGCTTCACAGCTTCGTCCTACACTGCACGTACCGCATTGCATAGTGCGCCCACGCTTGTGGCGCGGGCGCCAACAGAAAGCTGAGTAAATAGGTGGCTAAGTCGTCTCCGGTCAAGAAGGCCTGGCGTTCCCTGACCTGGCTGGGCGTGCTTATCGTCGGCCTCATCGCTCTCAACGCGTTTGGCGTGTTCACCCAGAACGGGTCGTGGACGCCGAAGCTCGCGTTGGACCTTGAGGGTGGCACCCAGATCATTCTTGCCCCACAGGTCGAGAGCGGCGCAACCGTCACCTCTGAACAACTCACCGAGGCTGTGGGAATCATCCGCCAGCGCGTCAACTCCTCGGGAGTTTCCGAAGCGGAAGTCAACACCCAGGGCGGCAAGAACATTGTTGTATCGATTCCCGGTACCCCCGATGACGCCACCCTGGAACGCATCAAGTCCTCGGCCAAGTTGGAATTTCGCGCGGTGCTCGTGGCTGGTCAACCGTCCGGTGAGACCGTCGGTGCTGACGGTAGTGCAACGCCGGCGCCGGAAGCCACTGTCGATCCGAGCCTGTCGACCACACCCGCGGTTGCGCCCACCGACGCGAGCGACCTGAACTACATCACGCCCGCCCTCCAAGCCCAATACGACGCATTCGACTGCAGCAAAATCAACACCACGAATGTGGCGCCGGCCGACCAGCCACTGATCACCTGCGAAGCTGATGACTCGATCAAGTACATTCTTGGCCCGGTCGAGGTTGATGGGTCTACCATCACCGACGCGACCAATGGTCAGCGCACAACCTCGTCGGGGGCGACCACCGGCGAATGGGTCGTCAACATTGTGTTCAACAGCGAGGGCACCAAGAAGTTCGCCGATGTGACAACTCGTCTGAACAGCCTCAGCGGTGCGCAAAATCAGTTCGCGATTGTGCTTGACGGCCACGTCATCTCGGCTCCGTCGAACACGCAGGGCCCCATCCTCAACGGCAAGCCGGAGATCTCCGGGTCATTCGACCAGGAGAGTTCCAAAGCGCTGGCTGACCAGCTCAAGTTCGGTGCCCTCCCGATCAGCTTCACCGTGCAGAGCCAGGACACCATCTCGGCGACTCTCGGCTCCACCCAGCTGCTCAACGGACTTATTGCCGGCCTGATCGGTCTGATCCTCGTCGTCATGTACTCACTCGCGCAGTATCGCCTCCTCGGTCTGGTGACGGTTGCCTCCCTCGGCGTGGCAGCGGTGATTACCTACCTCCTGATCACCATCCTGTCCTGGCGGGAGGGGTACCGGCTGTCTCTGGCCGGTGTCGCGGGTCTCATCGTGGCCATCGGTATCACCGCCGACTCGTTCATCGTGTACTTCGAACGCGTACGCGACGAGTTGCGTGACGGCCGTGGGCTGGAGTCCGCGGTCGAGGCTGGCTGGAAGCGGGCAATCCGCACCATCATCGCCTCCGACGTTGTCAACTTTCTCGCCGCTGCCGTTCTCTTCATACTCGCCGTCGGAAACGTGCGCGGTTTCGCCCTCACGCTCGGCCTCACGACAATCGTCGACCTCCTCGTCGTCGGCCTGTTCACCCACCCCATGCTTCAGCTGGTCGCGCAGACCAGATTCTTCAAGGATGGCCACAAACTCAGTGGGCTTGATCCGAAAGCTCTCGGTGCCGTCTATCGAGGACGGGCCCGATTTGAACCGTCCGCGGCGGTGTCGGCGACCAAGGTCTCTTCCTCCAGCAAAGAGGCGGCCAAACGACAAACCATCGCCGAGCGAAAAGCATCGGAACTGGTCGGAACCAGCACAGATCGATCGACGGACGGGAAGGATTCCTGATGGCCAGCTTCTCGAAGTTCGGAAATGACCTCTACACGGGGGCTCGCTCACTCAATATTGTCGGGCGTCGCAAGCTCTGGTATCTCATCGCCGGTGGCATGATCCTCATCGCCATTGTCGGACCTTTCCTCCTGCGTGGCGGGTTTGTCTTCGGTATTGAATTCACCGGGGGCAGCGAATTCGTTGTCTCACAGACGACGAGCCAGTCCGAGACCAAGGCAGCGGATGCCGTTGCGAGCGTCGTTCCCGACGCTGTTGCCAAGGTATCCACCGTTGGATCCGACGTTGTGCGGGTGCAGACCGATCAGCTGAAAGAGGTAGAGACAACGGCCGTGCGTGACGCTCTCGCCAGCGCCTACGATGTGCCGGTCACCGAAGTGGCAACGTCCTTTATCGGAGCGACCTGGGGGCAGGACATCACCGCGCAGGCACTGCGTGCCCTGGTCGTGTTCCTCGTATTGGCCGGCACTGTCATGGCCATTTACTTTCGCACCTGGAAGATGTCTGCGGCGGCGATGGTTGCATTGCTGCACGACCTCGTCATCACGGCCGGGTTCTACGGAATCACCGGGTTTGAAATCACGCCGGCGGCGGTGATCGGGTTCCTCACCATTCTCGGTTACTCGCTGTACGACACCGTGGTGGTCTTCGACAAGATTCGTGAGAACACCAACTTCGACGGGTCCGGTTCGAGCCGAACCTTCGCTGAGTCGGTCAACCTCGCCGTCAACCAGACGATGGTGCGCTCGATCAATACCTCGGTCGTTGCTGCGCTGCCGGTGGCATCCATTCTGTTCATTGGTGCGTTCGCGCTGGGTGCCGGCACCCTGCGCGACATCTCGCTCGCGTTGCTCATCGGAATTCTCGTCGGCACCTATTCGACAATCTTCATTGCGACGCCGCTGTACGCGCAGCTGCGAAACGGTGAGGATGCCATACGCAAGCATGACAAGAAGGCCCTGGCCGTTCGCGTCAAGGCAACGGCTCCCGCCGGAGAGAGCGTCACCGCGTAGGTCAATATCGGTACGAAACGAAACGGTCAGCCCTTCCGGGCTGGCCATTTCTGTCTGGTGACGGCACCTGATCGCTGGAGGCGTACGGGCGGCCGCGCCAGAACCTGCATAATTGACAGTACGTAAGCGTGCCCGCATTTTTCGCCGGGCGTGAAGCCGAGGTGAGACTATGACGGACACGACGACCCCCTCTCCGGCTTCCCTGCGCCGTCTGGTTCCACGCATCTTCTCTCGCGCCCAACCCGCCGGTGCCGTGGACCGCTTGATTAAGACGGTGCGGCTGAACCACCCGAAGGTTGATCTGTCGATCATTGAACGGGCCTACACCGCCGCTGAACGAGCACACGACGGACAGATGCGTCGCAGCGGGGAGCCGTACATCACGCACCCGGTGGCTGTGGCACAGATTCTGGCCGACCTCGGAATCGGAACCAAAACCATTGCGGCCGCCCTGCTGCACGATACCGTTGAAGACACCGAGTATACGCTGGACGCCCTGCGTGCGGACTTCGGTGATGAAATCGCCATGCTCGTGGACGGCGTCACCAAACTCGACAAGGTGAAGTACGGTGACTCGACCCAGGCCGAGACCGTGCGCAAGATGATCGTGGCAATGTCCAAAGACATCCGCGTACTCATCATCAAACTCGCCGACCGGCTGCACAATGCGCGCACCTGGGGCTTCGTGCCCAATGAATCCGCTGTGCGCAAGGCCACCGAAACCCTTGAGATCTATGCGCCCCTCGCGCATCGGCTCGGAATCCAGACCATCAAGTGGGAACTGGAAGACCTCTCTTTTGCCGTGCTCTACCCCAAGCTGTATGCCGAGATCGAAAGCCTGGTGAAGCAGCGCACGCCGCAGCGCGAAGAGTTCGTTCAGCAGATCATCGACATCATCAACGACGATCTGAAATCTGCGCGGATTCGTGGAAAGGTCGCGGGTCGACCCAAGCAGTACTATTCGATCTACCAGAAAATGGTCGTGCGCGGCCGCGAGTTCGATGAGATCTACGACCTGGTCGGCATCCGTGTACTCGTGAACTCGGTGCGGGATTGCTATGCCGTGCTCGGTTCCATTCACGCCCGGTGGACACCGCTACCCGGCCGGTTCAAGGATTACATCGCCACCCCGAAGTTCAACCTCTATCAGTCCCTGCACACGACGGTGGTCGGCCCCAGTGGCCGCGCCGTTGAAATTCAGATTCGCACCAGCGAGATGCACCAGCGCGCGGAATTCGGCGTCGCCGCCCACTGGAAATACAAGGAACAGGTCAACGGGCGCAGCGCAGGCGGGCCCGGTCCACAGAGCGACACCGATATGGCCTGGCTCGCGCATATCTCTGACTGGCAGGCTGAAACGGCCGACCCGGGGGAGTTCCTCGACTCCCTGCGCTACGAGATCGGTGCGAAAGAGGTCTACGTCTTCACGCCCAAGGGCCGTGTCATTGGACTGCCCTCCGGTGCCACCCCGGTTGACTTCGCCTACGCCGTACACACCGAGGTGGGCCATCGCACCATGGGGTCCAAGGTCAACGGTCGACTGGTACCGCTTGAGAGCGAACTCATCACCGGTGACGTCGTCGAGGTCTTCACCTCGAAGAATCCCGACTCCGGACCGAGCAAGGACTGGCTGAGCTTCGTCAAGAGCCCACGGGCACGCAACAAGATTCGTCAATGGTTCACCAAGGAACGCCGGGACGAGGCCATTGAGCAGGGGCGCGATTCGATCGCGCGGGCCATGCGCAAGCAGAACCTTCCGCTGCAGAAACTTATGAACCAGGACTCCTTTGCGGAGGTCGCCGCCGTTCTCAAATACGAAGATGTGTCGGCACTCTATGCCGCAGTCGGCGAGGGCCATGTGTCGACCCAGTCGGTGCTTGAAAAAGTCGTCTCCTCGGTGCGGAGCATCGAAGACAACGACAGCAACGACTTTCCGGTCGCCGCGCGCGGGCGGCCACAAACCACCCGCAACGGAGACTCGGGAGTGCTCGTGCGGGGCGCACCTGACATTCTGGTCAAGCTGGCGCGCTGCTGCACACCGGTGCCGGGCGATAAAATCGTCGGTTTCGTTACGCGCGGCGCGGGCGTCTCCGTGCACCAGGCCGCCTGCCACAACGTGCAATCGCTTCTGAAAGAGCCTGAGCGCATGATCGAGGTCGAGTGGGCACCCACCTCGAAGAGCCTGTTCCTCGTGCACATTCAAATCGAAGCCCTCGATCGTGCCGGGCTGCTCTCCGACGTCACTCGGGTGTTGTCTGAGCATCATGTGAACATTCTCTCGGCCACCGTCAATACGTCGAGCGACCGCCTTGCCCTCAGTCGCTTTGTCTTCGAGATGGGCGACACCACCCATCTTGACCGTGTGTTGAACGCCGTGCGTCGCATCGACGCCGTGTACGACGTCTATCGGGTCAGCGACGGCTAACCGGCGAGGCTGGTCGAGCCGCCGGGTGTGGTGAGCTGGCGCAGCGCATACAGCGGCGCGTTGACGGCCGCGAAGCGCGCCACGGCGAGGGTGCTGTGGGCCGGGCTGCCGCGCCTGGACAGGCGCACGGCCGCGGCGACATCGTTGTACTCGCCATGGTGCAACAGACGGGCGAGTAGGGCGGTCAGGTCCGGCGTGGATGTCGGCATGTAGCGGGCGAGATCGACGGCGGTGCGCAGGGGAGTGGTGACTCGCACTCCAGAGATGGTGCACACATCGTCGGGGGTGCGCACGATTTCGCGCACTTGGGCTCGTGGCGACCAGAGCGCCGTCGTACGCGCTCCGATGAGCACACAGAACTGGTGGCGCCGCGGCTCCGGAGCGACGCCGTAAATCCACGCGGCGGTGAGTTGCTCGGCGATGGCGCGGGGCGGCACCAGCTGGCTGGCGGCCATGGCCCGGGTATCGGAACCGTCTATGTCATCGATCACGCACCACGAGTCGGCGACTTGAAAGACCTGCCCGTCAAGGCGAGCGCTGTAGAGTTCGGCGAGCGGCAGGTCGTTGACCGTGAGCGCTCGTCCGCGTGGATTCATCATGCCACCAGAGTGCCGCCCAAACACATCCAGACCCTCGAAGGAGCCTGGATCTGTGGAGAAAGCGTGCGTTACCGCCCGGTGTGAATAACCCGCCGAATACGACTGCCGTGCGGGCTACTGGCCGATTGCCTTGAGCCAGGCCTTGCGGGCCTCGAGCGCTTCGGTCGCGCCCTTAATGGCGCTGGCATCCTGTCCCTCGTGCGCTGCGGCCAGTTCGGCCTCGAGCTTGACGATTGCGTCATTGAGTTGGCCAGCCAGGCCCTCGGTGCGGGCCTTGGTCTCGGGGTTGTTGCGCTTCCAATGGTCGTCGTCAAGCTTGCGCACCACGGATTCAACCTTGCGGAGACGATCTTCGATCGGCTTGACCTGGTCACGCGGAACCTTGCCCACGGCGTCCCACTTGCGCTGGATCACCGTGAGCGTGTCGCGGGCGGCAACACGGTCGGTGGTGCTGAGCAGTGTCTCGGCCTCGGTCAGCAGTTCGAGCTTCAGCACCAGGTTCGCCGAGAACTCCTCGTTGTCCTGAGCTTCGACCTCACTCTTGACCGAGTAGAGCACGTCGCCGGCAGCCTTGAACTTCGCCCACAAGGCGTCGTCCTGCTTCTTGCCGCTGCGGCCGGCTTTTTTCCACTCGTCGAGCAGATTGCGATAGGCAAAGACGCCATCGGCACCCTGTGGGGCAAGGGCCTCAGCCTGTTCGATCAGATGCTGCTTCTTGGTGCGCACATCTTTGTGAGCGCTGTCGAGTTCGGCGAAGAACGCCTTGCGATTCTGCTCGATCGTGGTGCGGGCGGCGCGAAAGCGTTTCCAGAGTTCGTTGGCTTCGCCCTTGGGAATGCGCGGGGCATCGTGTTGGTGTGCCTGCCATTTGGCGAAGAGGGCGTCGAGAGCAGCGCTGGTCTGCTTCCACTGCGTCTTGGCCGGATCTTCGGCCGCGAGACGCTCTGCCTCGGTCACGATTTCGGCGCGCTCGGCGACGGCAGCAGCGGATGCTGCTTTGGTCTCGATGTTCTGCTGCTCGGTGAGCTCAGATACGGCCCCGCCGAGGGCGGCGAGACGTTCGGCCAGTGCGGCGAGGTTGCCAACGGCATTGGCGCCCGCAACGGCAACGGTCAGGTTGGTGACCGACTTGGCAACGTCAGCGGCGGGAGCGCCACCCTTCGCGCGCTGCTCCAGCAGGGTGACCTGCCCATTGAGTTCAACATACTTGCGCTCGAAGTAGGCCAGAGCCTCTTCCGGAGTGGCGTCCGGGTACTGGCCGACGGCGCGTTCGCCCTCTGCCTCGCGCACGTAAACCGTGCCGGTTTCGTCTACGCGACCCCATGGTTGCTGATCTGTCGTAGTCAAGAGCCTCACCTTTGCTGAGTTGTTGTGTGTCGGCCCGCGGGAGTGGAGAGTGCGGAGCCAGGAAATACCCTGATAAGCCTATTGCACTAGCGCAGGGGGGTCGATCGATCCTACTGAACTGTTATGCCCGTAATGGTCGTCGGCACCTTCGGTGTGCCGTCTGGGGAGCCATCCGCGGTTCCGGCATCCGTGATCTCGGCCTTGAGCTGGTCGAGCCCGCTCGTGACGTGACCGAGCACGGTGTACCCGCCGACCGCGTCGGACGGGATCGTCGTGTCGTCATAAACGACGAAGAACTGGCTGCCCATGCTGGACGCGTTACCGCCCTGACGAGCCATGGCGATCGTTCCGGCCGGGTAGAGATCGTCGGCCGGGGCGTTTTCAATGGGCCCGTAGGTGTAGCCGGGGCCGCCGGAGCCGTCGCCGACCGGATCGCCACACTGAAGAACGAAGAAGCCGCCCGTGGTGAGTCGGTGGCAGTTGATGCCGTCGTAGAACCCACTCTGCGCGAGGCTGATCGTGGAAGAGACGCCCTGCGGAGCGAGGGCGCCGTCAAGCTCAATGCCGAGGTCGACATCGTTGAGGGTGAGCGTTCCGGTCCAGGTGCGGTCTTCAGCAAAAGTGCTCGGGGGCAGGGTGGGCGTCTCTGCGGACGAAGAAGTCGCGGCTGTAGTGGATGCCGGGGTGCCGGGCCCGCCGTCGAAGTAGAACACCTGGGCGACGACGATCAGGGTCAGCACTACGAGGAGGCCGCCACCGGCGATGAGGTTGTCACGCACACGACGCTTCTTCTGATGTTCGTGCACCGCCCGCCGGGCCTGGTAAGAACGAACACGCCCGCGTTCTTCGCGTGCAGCACGCTCGACCTTGTAATTCGAAGCCACAGGAACCCCTCCATGGCCGTCGGGGTTGGCGACGACCGAAAATACGAATCTGGCAGCGATGCGCCCGACCTCGTAGAACTCTAACCACAAACTACGCTGGAGGAATGTCGGATGCTCAACCGGGTCTGCGCAGTGGCGCAACCCCCCTCGCTGTACGAATGCGCCCGAAATCCCTCGATGAGGTCGCGGGCCAACGTCACCTGCTGACGCCGGGGTCGCCGCTCGTGAGCCTCGCCAGCGATAAGACGGGAGAGCGCGGCAGCGTGTCGGTCATTCTGTGGGGGCCGCCCGGCACCGGCAAGACCACTCTGGCGCAGGCCATCGCCCACAGTTCCGGGCGCCGATTCGTCGAGCTCTCCGCCGTGACCGCCGGGGTGCGGGATGTGCGTCAGGTCATGGAAGACGCCCGCACGAACCGTGACCTCTATGGTCTTTCGACCGTTTTGTTCCTCGATGAGATCCACCGGTTCTCGAAAGCCCAGCAAGATGCCCTGCTGCCCGGCGTTGAAAACGGCGTGATCATTCTGGTCGCGGCGACAACCGAAAACCCATCGTTTTCCATCATTTCGCCCCTGCTCTCTCGGTCGCTGTTGCTCACCCTCGAAGTGCTCAGTGACGACGATCTCGGCATCGTGGTCGACCGAGCCGTCGAAGATGCCCGCGGCCTGGCCGGTCGGTTTGAATTGGAACAGGAGGCTCGGGGGGCGATCATTCGGCTCGCGTCGGGCGATGCGCGCCGGGCGCTGACCGCGCTGGAGGCGGCATCCGTTTCGGCGGAATCGACTCTGGAAGCCGGAGCGGCCGGCAAGCCCGTGATCACGACCGACATCGTTTCGCTCGCCGTCGATCGTGCGCTGCTGCGCTATGACCGCAACGGTGACGAGCACTACGACGTGATTAGTGCCTTCATCAAGTCGGTGCGCGGCAGCGACGTTGATGCTGCCCTGCACTACCTGGCGCGCATGATCGAGGCTGGCGAAGACCCCCGGTATATTTGCCGCCGCATCATCATTCTCGCCTCAGAGGACATCGGCATGGCTGACCCGCAATCGCTTCTGATTGCTGTGGCCGCCGCCGACGCCGTGGCACTGATCGGCATGCCAGAGGGCCGTATCCCGCTCGCTCAGGCTGTTGTCCACCTGGCGACCGCCCCGAAGTCCAACGCTGCTTATATTGCTCTCGACGCCGCCATCGCCGACGTGCGGGCCGGCAAGATGGGCCGCGTACCGAAGGGCATGCGCGACGCGCACTACCCCGGCGCCAAACGACTCGGTCATGGCAAGGGTTACCGTTACCCGCACGACGATGCGCTCGGCGTGGTCACCCAGCAGTACCCCCCAACCGAACTCAAATCCACCCGCTACTACGATCCCACCGAGCACGGCCACGAGCGCGACATCTCCGCCCGCCTCCTAAAAATCCGCCGCATAGTCCGGAACGAATAGGGGCACAGCGTCGAATTGCTGAGTTCTGACCTGCAGCGGCCGCCGGGCATCGGTGTGCTAATCTTGACTCTGCCTACAACTGGCTTCGGCATGCGGCTGCGTCCGTTTCCAGTTTGGACGGGTTTCGCTCTGTAGCCGAGCGTCCCATGGCACCCAATCCTCTGATCTCCCATGACCGGCGTTGACCTATGTTCGCGCCCGCCCTGGTATCCCTGTTATTGAGTCCGATCGAAAGGAAACCGTGTCTACCAAGTCACGTACCCGCAGTAAAACTCGCCTCTCGCGCGCCCTGGGCATTGCCCTCACGCCGAAGGCAGCCCGCTTCCTCGAGAAGCGCCCCTATGCACCCGGTGAGCACGGCCGCACCAAGCGCAAGACCGATTCGGACTATGCCGTTCGTCTGCGCGAAAAGCAGCGCTTACGCGCCCAGTACGGCATTCGCGAAGCCCAGCTCAAGATCGCCTTCGAGCAGGCCCGTCGTCGTCAGGGACTGACCGGTGAGAACCTGGTGGAGCTCCTCGAGACCCGTCTCGATGCCCTCCTCGTTCGTTCCGCACTTGCGCGCACCACGGCTCAGGCTCGTCAGATGATCGTGCACCGTCACATCCTCGTTGATGGAGAGCTCGTTGACCGGCCCTCCTTCCGCGTGAAGCCGGGCCAGCTCATGCACGTCAAGGCTCGCAGCGAAGGAATGGAGCCCTTCCAGGTTGCAGCAGCCGGCGGTCACGTCGACCTGCTTCCCAAGCTCCCGCCGTACCTCGAGGTTGAGCTCGACAAGCTGCAGGCTCGCCTCGTGCGCGCCCCGAAGCGCATCGAGATCCCGGTGACCTGTGAAGTTCAGCTCGTCGTGGAGTACTACGCAGCTCGATAACACAGTGCAGCTCGATAACACAGTGCAGCTCGGTAACACAGTGCAGCTCGCTAGCTACCGTCCCGGTTCTCGATAACCGTTCGGCTCGTCGAAACCGGTACGCTGAAGGGCGGATCATCTCAGGGTGATCCGCCCTTTTGTATACCCGGCTCTCCAGGAGCCCATCGAAGTGAGTGGAGTTACCGTGTCAGGTGGAGATATTGCCGGGCTCATTGCCGCTGGCGTGTTCGCGATTCTGGTGGCGGTCATCGCCATTCCGCTGATCAAACTGGGCCGGGTGTTCGACGAAACGACCGCGGCGATCCATGAAATCAGCGAGGGGGTCAGCCCTATGCTGGCCGAGTCGACCGAGACCATCCGCTCCACTAATGCGCAACTCGCTCGGGTCGATACCATCACGAGCAACGTGGCGGATGTCACGGGCAACGTCTCAGCGCTTGTCGCGTTGTTCGCGGCGACGGTCGGCGGGCCGCTGATTAAGATCGCTGGGTTCTCGGCTGGCGTGCGTGCGGCGTTTCGAGCCGGACGCCCGCGGTCCGGGCGTAATCGGGGTTGACCGGCTACTCTGGATGGAGCGCTGATATTTTCGCGTCCGACTTATCGATCGCTACGGCTAGCGGTGGCCGGCATCATTCAATTCGGTTTATTGACTGCGGCCAGAGGCCGCGCAGATTCAGGGAGAAGTGCCATGAAGAACGTTATCTGGTTGGTCATCGGCGTGGCCGCTGGCTTCGTGGTGGCCCACGAGGTCAACAAGACCCAGCAGGGCAAGGCATTCTTCACCGAACTCGATACCAAGGCGCGGGAGTTCGGCGAGGCTATGTCTGAGGGCTACCGCCAGCGCGAGGCCGAGTTGCACGCCGCGCTTGGCGACGTCGGCAACACCGTTGGCGGCAAAGCCGCCGACGGGTCGGCGTCCAGCGCGCCCTAGGCCTCTGCTGAACCGAGAGCATACGGATTCACCGCACCACCTCATTCATGCACGACCAAAAAACGGACACCATGCAGACTGCTGACATTCGCGGGCGCTGGCTCGACTTCTTCGCCGATCGTGGACACACCGTTGTGCCGTCCGCGTCGCTGGTGAGCGACGACCCCACCCTTCTTTTCACCGTGGCCGGCATGGTGCCGTTTGTGCCCTACCTCACGGGACTCGTGCCGGCACCGTACCCGCGCGCCACGAGCGTGCAGAAGTGCATTCGCACCAATGACATTGAAGAGGTCGGCAAAACCCCCCGGCACGGAACGTTCTTTCAGATGAACGGCAACTTCAGCTTCGGTGACTACTTCAAGGAAGAAGCCATCGGCTTCGCCTGGGAACTGCTCACCACCCCGGAAAACCAGGGCGGCTACGGCTTTCGCGAGAGCGACCTCTGGGTCACTATTTATCTCGATGACGACGAGGCGTTTCGCTACTGGCGGGCAATCGGCGTGCCCGAGAACCGCATCCAGCGTCTCGGTATGGAATCCAACTACTGGTCCACCGGCCAGCCCGGCCCGGCTGGACCCTGCTCGGAGATCTTCTTCGACCGCGGGCCGGCCTACGGCGCCGACGGCGGCCCGGCCACGGACGACGACCGTTACGTGGAAATCTGGAACCTCGTCTTTATGCAGTATCTGCGCGGCGAAAGCACCGGAAAGAGCGATTTTCAGATTCTCGGCGACCTGCCGAAGAAGAATATCGACACGGGAATGGGGCTCGAGCGTGTTGCATTCCTGAAGCAGGGCGTCGAGAACATGTACGAGATCGACCAGGTGCGGCCGGTGCTCGACCGTGCAGCGGCGCTGTCGGGCCGGCGCTATGGCACCGACCACG
Source organism: Actinomycetales bacterium (assembly GCA_038205545.1). Lineage (GTDB taxonomy): Bacteria > Actinomycetota > Actinomycetes > Actinomycetales > Microbacteriaceae > Cryobacterium. The sequence continues at coordinate 62,098 of JBBRBV010000005.1, read as the reverse complement.
ACGATGACGTGCGCATGCGCATCGTCGCCGACCACGTGCGTTCCTCGCTGATGCTCATGAGCGACGGTGTGATGCCGTCGAATGAGGGTCGCGGCTACATTCTGCGCCGCCTGCTGCGTCGCAGCGTGCGGGCCATGCGCCTGCTCGGCGTTGACACCGTCAGCTTGCCCGAACTGCTGCCCACCTCGCGCGACGCTATGAGCGCCGCCTACCCCGAAGTGAAGAGCGACTTCGGACGTATCAGCCAGGCCGCTTATGCCGAGGAAGAAACCTTTCTGCGCACCCTCGCCAGTGGCAGTGCCGTGTTGGACCTTGCCGTAACGAAGACTAAAAAGGCCAATAAGACGGAACTGGCCGGCCCGACCGCTTTTCTGTTGCACGACACCTACGGGTTTCCAATCGAAATCACCCTCGAGATCGCTGAAGAAGCCGGCCTGAGCGTCAACCGGGACTCCTTTGACGCGCTCATGACCAAGCAACGCACCATGGCTAAGACCGATGCGAAGTCCAAGAAAACGTCCCTCGCTGACCTCGGCGTGTACAGCGTTTTCCGCGCTCTCGGCGAAACCGTCTTCACCGGATACGACGACCTGAAGAACGAGTCGAGCGTGCTTGGCCTTATCGTCGACGGCGAGTCCGTCACGAGCGCGGTCGCCGGTGAAACGGCGGAAGTCATCCTCGCCGAAACCGCCCTGTGGGCCGAGTCGGGCGGGCAGGAGGCGGATGCCGGACTTATTGTTGGCCCCGGCTACGAGCTCAAAGTGCTCGACGTGCAGAAGCCGGTCAAGGGCCTGATAAGCCACCGCGTGCTCGTCCAGTCTGGCGAGGTCGGCGTGGGCGACAGTGCCACGAGTGTGGTCGATGAAGGTTGGCGCCGTGGTGCCCGCCAGGCCCACTCCGGAACTCACGTTCTGCATGCTGCTCTGCGCCAGGTGCTCGGCCCCAACGCCCATCAGTCCGGGTCGTACAACAAGGCCGGGTTTTTTCGCCTCGACTTTTCCTGGAACCAGGCGCTGTCACCGGCAACCCGCAGTGAGATCGAAGAGATTTCCAACAACGCCATTCGCGACAACCTTCCGGTCACCACGCGAGAACTGCCCCTCGCCGAGGCGAAGGCGCTCGGTGCCATGGCGCTGTTCGGTGAGAAGTACGGGGACGTTGTGCGCGTGGTCGACATTGGCGGGCCCTGGTCCCGCGAACTCTGCGCGGGTACCCATGTGGGCAGCAGCGCCGAGATCGGCATGATCAACCTGATCAGCGAGGCGTCAGTCGGATCGACCAACCGCCGCGTGGAATCGCTCGTCGGCCTCGAGGCGTTCCGCGACCTCGCCGCCGAACGCGCGCTGGTGTCCCAGCTCACTTCGAGCCTCAAAACTCCGCGCGATCAGCTTCCTGAGCGGATCGGCGACCTCGTCACGAGCCTCAAGGCGGCGGAAAAGAAGATCGCGGCGTTTGAAGCGCGCGCCCTGACCGATCGGGTTCCTGCCCTTCTGGCTATGGCCCGCCGCGTCGGTGCCGTGACCGTTGTCGCCGAACATCTCGGTGTGCTCGGTTCCCCGGACGATGTGCGAATGCTCGCCCTCGCTACGCGGGAACGCCTCGGAACCGACGCGGTCGTCGTGGCGCTCTCGGCCGTTGCCGCCGATAAGCCCGTCGTGATCGTCGCGACCAACCATGCCGCGCGGGATGCCGGGTACAAGGCCGGTTCCCTGGCCAAAACAGTCGCCGGAATTCTCGGCGGCGGCGGGGGCGGCAAGGACGACCTGGCGCAGGGCGGTGGCCCCAACGGGGATGCCATCCCAGCGGCACTGCAGGCCGTCGTCGAGGCGATCAGTCGCTGACGATGCGCTCCGACCAGCCCGCCGCTCGGCCCCGAACTGACAGGTCTCAGGCCGGGGCGGGCGAGGGGGTGCCCGCACCGGTCGCCCCCCGTATGCGCTCGGGAGTGCGCGTCGGCGTGGATGTCGGCAAGGTGCGCGTCGGGCTGGCCCGCAGCGACAACCACGGCATGCTCGCCACACCGGTGGAAACGCTGGCCCGCGACCTCGCCGGTCTGAAAGATCTTGCTCGAATCCGCGCGTTGGTACTGGAACTTGACGCCGTCGAGGTTGTCGTGGGATTGCCGCTGGCGCTGTCGGGCAACGTGACCGCGTCGACCGATGACGCGGTCGATTTCGCCAACCGGCTCGCCCGGATCCTCGAGGTCCCGGTGCGGCTGGTCGACGAACGTCTCTCTACGGTCTCGGCACAGTCGGCGTTGCGGGCATCCGGTCGCTCCACGAAGACACAACGGCCCGTGATAGATCAGGTGGCCGCGACTATTATTCTGCAACACGCGCTCGACAGTGAGCGTGCATCCGGGCGCCCACCAGGGTCTCCCGTCGAACCGACCGAGAGGCCGTAGCCGTGCCCAGCTCCACCCCGGAAGAGTCGCCGCCGACCCGTCGTCAACTGCGCGCCCGCCAGGTTGCTGCGGAACAAGCTGCTGCGGAACAAGCTGCTGCGGAACACAGTCCAACTCTTTTAAGTGCGGACGAGAGCGTGGAGTCTGGCCGCACTCGTACCAACCGCCGTTCGCTGCTCGCCGACGAACCGCCGCGGGAAAAACGCAGCCGGAAAGGAGCCTGGGGCTGCCTGATCGTCTTCCTCGTGTTGGCCGCGCTCGTGGCCGGTGTTGTATTGTTTTTGCAAGGTCCGATCAATCAGATCATCGCGGCTACTCAGGGGCCCGCGGATTTCACTGCAGAAGAAGCAGCCACGGGTGACGACCTGATCGTTATGATCCACGACGGTGACGGCGGTTCTGATATCGCCAGAACCCTCCTGGATGAGGGCGTGGTGAAGAGCTTCGACGCGTTTTACTCGATTTTGTTGCAGACGAAACCGGAGCCGATCTTCCAGCCCGGCGCGTACCAGCTGAAGACCAAAATGGTTGCGAGCACGGCCCTCGATGCCCTGCTTGATGCAGACACCAGACTGAGCCAGACCGTGGTTGTCCCTGAGGGTACTGCCGCCGTCGACGTACTGCAGTCAATCTCAGAGGGAACCGATATCCCCCTGGCCGATCTGCAGGCCGCGGCGGCCAATGTGGCATCGTTTGGTCTGCCGCCCCAAGCGACCACGCTCGAGGGTTTTCTCTTTCCAGCTACCTATACATTCTCGCCGGGAGACACCGCCCAGATCGCACTGCAGACCATGGTTAACCGCCAGTATCAGGCCCTCGACTCGGCCGGGGTTGCTGCCGCAGACCGGTGGTCGACCATCGTCTTCGCGTCGCTGATTCAGCGCGAAGCCGGCCTGCGCGACGATTATTACAAGGTGGCGCGGGTCTTTCTCAACCGGCTGGATCCGACCCAGTGGGAGAGTGGCCTGTTGCAGTCCGACGCCACCGTCGCCTACGGCACCGGGAATACTCATCTGGTGACCACAACCGACGCCGAGCGCGCAGATGCCGGCAACCTCTATAACACCTACGCGCATCCGGGAATGGTCGTCGGCCCCATCTCGAATCCGGGCGATCTTGCACTTGATGCCGCGCTACACCCTGCCGACGGCCCCTGGTTGTTCTTCGTGACCGTCAACCTCGACACCGGTGAAACCGCGTTCTCCGCCACGGTGGCAGAACACGATGCCGCGGTGGTCGTCTGGCAGGACTGGATGAGGGAGCACCCCGAATATGGATAGCCTCACGTCGAATCGGCTTGCTGTGCTCGGCTCGCCGATCAAGCATTCCCGGTCGCCGCTGCTGCACCGGGCCGCCTATCGGCAGCTGGGCCTTGACTGGTCCTACGATGCTGTCGAGGTGAAATCCGGCTCGCTGGCCATGTTTTTGAGTAAGATCGGACCCGAATGGCGCGGTTTTTCGCTCACCATGCCGCTCAAGCACGAGGTGTTGCCCTTCCTTGACGACTGTGATCGGGTTGCGCAGCTGACCGGATCGGTCAATACGGTGCTACTGCGCAGGATTGACGGTCGCGGCATTCTGAGCGGGTACAACACGGATGTTGCGGGCCTGGTGCGCGCGCTGGCCGAAGGGGGAGTCACTCAGGCGACGCACGTGACCCTGCTCGGAGCAGGGGCCACGGCGGCATCCGCTCTGATGGCGGCGGCAGAACTCGGTACGGAATTTGTCACGGTTCTCTTGCGGGACCGCCAGAAGGCGCAGTCGTTCGTTGAGCTTGGCCGGTCGCTGGGAGTGGTGGTGGACCTTCAGGAATTCAGCGAGACTCCGCGCGTCGACAGCGACGTCGTCATCAGCACCCTGCCCGGAGGAACCGTGCTTCCGGTGGAGCTTCCACTCGAGCTTCGGGAACGCGCCGTGTTGTTCGATGTGGCCTATTCACCGTGGCCGAGTGCGGTCGCCACGTCGTGGCACGCGGCACGGGGCACCGTGCTGAACGGTCTGGGCATGCTGTTGCACCAAGCACTCATTCAAGTGCGGGTCTTCGTCACCGCCGACCCCTTTGAACCATTGCCCGCCGAGGCGGCCGTGCTCGCAGCCATGCGGGGCGCGCTGACCCGTGACCCTGTGGAAAGATAGGAACCATGCTTCGTTGGCTCACTGCCGGAGAATCTCACGGCCCCGAACTCATCGCTATTATCGAGGGTTTGCCCGCTGGGATCCCGGTCACCCTGGATTCGATCCGCCTCGATCTCGCGCGTCGCAAGCTCGGCTATGGTCGCGGCGCGCGCATGAAATTTGAAGAGGACGAGCTGAACCTGTCGGGTGGGGTACGTCACGGTCTCAGCCTGGGCGGCCCGGTAGCGCTGCGCATCGGCAACTCGGAATGGCCCAAATGGGTCGACGTGATGAGCGCCGCGCCGGTTGACCCGGCCACGCTCTCACGTGGCCGCGGTGCGCCCCTGACCCGGCCCCGGCCCGGTCACGCCGATCTGGCCGGCATGCAGAAATATGGCTTTGACGATGCCCGCCCGGTGCTGGAACGGGCCAGCGCGCGCGAGACCGCAGCTCGGGTGGCGCTCGGTGCCGTAGCCAGGTCGTTTCTGAACGAACTCGGAATAACGCTGGTCAGCCACACCATCGCTATCGGTCCGGTGCGCGTGCCGGACGGCACGCCGTTGCCAGGCCCCGACGACGTCGATGCCCTCGATGCTGACCTGCTGCGCTGTTTCGATACCGCAACATCCGCTTTGATGGTAGCTGAGGTTGATGCCGCGCATCAGGACGGCGATACCCTCGGCGGCGTCGTCGAGGTGCTCGCCTACAATCTTCCTCCGGGTCTCGGATCTTTTGTGCACTGGGACCGCCGCCTGGATTCGCAGCTCGCCGCTGCTCTTATGGGTATTCAGGCGATCAAGGGCGTCGAGGTCGGCGACGGCTTCGAGACCACCCGACGCCGCGGCTCGTCCGCGCACGATGAACTCGTGCAAGCAGATGGCGCCATTCAGCGGGTCAGCGACAAGGCCGGTGGTACCGAGGGCGGCATGAGCACCGGGACGGTGTTGCGTGTTCGGGCCGGCATGAAGCCCATCGCGACGATCCCGCGGGCGCTGCGCACGGTGGACGTCGCCACCAGCGAGCCGGCACCGGCACACCACCAACGCTCCGACGTGTGCGCCGTTCCGGCGGCCGGGGTCGTCGCGGAGGCCATGGTAGCGCTGGTGCTGGCAAACTCGGTGCTCGAGAAGTTCGGCGGCGACTCCATCCACGAGACCCGCCGCAACCTTGAATCGTACCTGGCCAACATTCCCGCCAACCTGCGCACGGGTCCGGCGAGCGACTCATCACTGTGAACGAAGGAGCGTTGAAGCAATGCTGACTCCACGCAATTCCCTGCTGCCGATTGTATTCATCGGACCGATGGCGGCCGGCAAGTCCAAGATCGGCCGTCGTGTGGCCCGCGGCCTCAATGTGCCCTTTATCGACACCGACAAGCGCATCGTCGAACGCTACGGCCCGATCTCGGAGATCTTCGCTCGCGAGGGCGAAGAGTACTTTCGCATTGTCGAGCGTGAAGCGGTGGACTCGGCGCTTGGCGAACCGGCCGTCGTCTCCCTCGGCGGGGGAGCCGTAGCGCATGCCGATACCCAGGATGACCTTGAGGACGCGACCGTCGTGTATCTGAGCGTCACGAGCGCGGCCGTGCAGGCGCGCCTCGGTGGCAGTAAACGGCCGCTCCTGGCCGGTGGCATCGCCGATTGGGAGCGCATCTATAACCTGCGCCGCCCCACCTATGAGGCGCTGGCGTCGATACACCTGGATACCTCCAACCGCCCCATTAGTGGCATTGCCGACGAAATAGTGAATTGGGTACAAGAAAGAAATGATGACTGAGATTACCGAGACGAACCAGACGAACGAGACGAACGAGACCACCCAGCCCGCTACCACGGTGATCACCGTGACCGGCGTAGACAGCTATCCGGTCAGCATCGGGCGTGGCCTGGTCACGACCGTCGCCGAGCAGTTGGGCAGCGGTGTCAACAAGGTGCTCATCGTGCACACCTCCACCGTCGGTGCCCGCGCGGTTGCCCTGCGCGACAACCTGCTGCAAACCTATTCCGAGGTATTGCTCGCTGAAATTCCCGACGCCGAGGCCGCCAAGCGCGTCGAGGTAGCCGCCTTCTGCTGGGGCGTCATGGGACAGTCCGACTTCAGTCGCACCGACGCCGTGATCGGCTTGGGCGGCGGCGCGGTAACCGATCTCGCCGGATTCGTCGCGGCGACCTGGCTGCGCGGCGTGAAGCTCGTGCAGATTCCCACGAGCGTGCTCGGCATGGTCGACGCGGCTATCGGCGGTAAGAACGGTATCAACACCGCCGAGGGCAAGAACCTGGTCGGCACCTTCTACGCGCCCGCCGCCGTACTCTGCGACCTCGACGTGCTCGACGCGCTCCCGCGCAATGAGATTCTGGCCGGCTTCGCAGAGATCGTGAAAGCCGGGTTCATTCAGATTCCCGAAATTCTTGACATTATTGAAGCGGATGTCGACCGTGCCACCGACCCGACCACCCCCGAATTTCGTCGACTCATCGAACTGGCGATCACGATGAAGGCAGGCGTCGTGGGCGAAGACTTCAAGGAGGCCGGCCTCCGTGAAATCCTCAACTACGGCCATACGCTCGGTCATGCCGTCGAGCACGCCGAACGCTATGGCTGGCGGCACGGAGCCGCCGTTGCCGTTGGCATGATGTTTGCGGCGGAACTGGCCGCCCTCAGTGGTCGACTCTCGGTCGAGGTCGTTGACCGGCACCGCTCAATCCTTGAATCGCTGACTTTGCCGACCGGCTACCCGGTGGGCCGCTGGCCCACCCTGCTCGCCACGATGCAACGCGACAAGAAGACCCGCAGCGGCATGCTGCGCTTCGTCGTGCTCGACGACATCGGCAAGCCCACCATTCTTGAGGGTCCGGATGCCTCCCTGTTGTTCAGCGCTTACCAGGCCATCGGCCAGTAGCTGCGACCGTGAAGCTGCGACCGTGAAGCTGCGACCGTGAAGCCGCCGGCAACTGAACGCGCTGTCAGCTGAACGCACTGAGTGGATCAGAACGGCTGGGGTCCGGGAACGTCGAACTGCCACCGGGATGTCCAGGGATCGTGCACGGGCGGCGTTGGCGAGGCTTGAGCGGCTGGTGTTGGCCGTTCGGGCGCAGGGATGGTCTGTCGGTGGGGGCCGATGCGGGTGGCGGGGTCGGTGGCGTAATGTTTGCCGGCCGGACTACACCAGGTGAGGGTGCCGTCGGGCTTGGCGGTCGGGGCCCAAGCACTGAAGTGCTTCAGGTTGTGATTGGCCGGGCAGAGGTGAAACAAATTGGCGGCGCTGGTGGGGCCACCGAATTGTTTATCGAGGGTGTGGTCAAGGTCGCTGTGCCGCGCGGCCCGGTTGCAGCCGGGGAAGCGGCAGGTTCCATCTCGCAGGCGGAGATATTTTTTCAGAGCTGCGGGCACCCGGAACGGGGTGGCGCTGACGTCGAGCACGATTCCGGTGTGCGGGTGGGTGAGGATGCGCAGGAAGCTCGTCGCGGTGCCGGCGAGCCGGCGGGCGGTCTCCGGGTCAATGGGACCGTACCCTTCCAATTCGCCCGGCTCCTCACTCTGCCCCATCAGGGTCAATACCGGCACGGTAACGTTCACCGTCGCGCTGATGCCAGCGCCGAGACCAGTCTCCGTGACACCGGAAGCGAGCAGGTCAACGGCGACATCGGCTCGCAGCTGGCTGAGGGTGCGGGGTTCATCGGGGCTCTGCAGGCTAAGGGCGGCGTCGGTGACACGGTTGTAGACGGCGGTGAGGTCGTCGCTGGCGGCGCGCATCCACAGCGTGGCCATGCCATCTTTATCCGGGTAGAGCATGATTTTGCGGTCGGCCAGACACCGGGCCCGGCGAACGGTGATGCTGTCGGGGTGGAAGTGTTCGCGCAGTTTGCGGGCTTTGCCGTCGAACTGGGCGGCGGTGAGCAGTTTCGCGTGCGGCAGCAACACCGCCTCCAGGTCGGACTGCGCGGGTGTGGGTACGGAGTCCAGCTGGTCGAGTAGCCGCCGTGCCTGGCGGAGGGAGATCTGCCCGGTGCGGAGGGCGACGAGGGTCTGCGGGCGCGACTCGACGAGAGTTCGGCTCTCCTGAAGGAGACCGGAGGCGGTTCCAATCGGGATGCGCAGCGCGCACGCCATCTCCGCCATCAGGCCCTGCTGCGCGGCGAAGGTCGCGTCCCAGTCGTGCTCTCGAGCGGGACCCGCTTGGGGCCGGCCGGTTTCAGCGGTGCTGCAGGTGTAATCCCACGCCTCGGCGAGGGTCTGGGCTTTGCCGGCTTGCGCCCACGCGATGACCTTCTCGAAGAAGATTGCACGGTCGACGAACTGCGCCTTCCGACGCTGAATTGGGTTCAGGTCACAGGCAGGGTCGAATTCGTCAGGCATGCACTCGTCAGGCATGCACTCGTCAGGCAGGTATCCGTCAGGCAGGTATTCGTTACGCAGGCGTTCGTTACGCAGGCACTCGTCAAACAGATACTCGGGTGGGACAGCCGCGAACACCTCGGTCAGGTCTAGGTCGGCCGGGATAGTCTGGCCGGCAGCGAGCTGTGGGGGCTGTGTGGACTCAGCGGCAGCTCGGGCGGCGACTTTCGCTTCGGCTTCAGCCTGCCAGTCGGACCAGCACTGCACCCGGAACCCATCAGCCCACGCGCGGTCTTCGGCCGAGAGCGACCAGTCCGCAAATTCTCCGTCGTGGAGGCTCTCAAGAAAGGAATCGGCGCGGGAGGAATTGGCGCGAAAGCAATCGCCGCAGCCCTGCTGGGGGACATCGCCCGTGTGGCTCATGGAATAATTCTACCAAAACCATGTCTCTAAGGCGAGAGTTTCTCAGTAATTATCGAGGTTTTTGGCGAAGCTGTATTCGGGCTGACATCCGCGCCTTCGAGGTCGGACGGCGGTCTCGGTGTGCTGCTGTCATTCCTAGGCCGGAACCGTCGATGCGGTGGGTGGGGCTGCGGCGTCCGCTTTGGGTGGGTCGCTCTCGACCCGAGTGGTGCTGGCGGTTTCGGCAAACGGTGCCACCGTTGTCATGAGTTCGGAGCGAATCAGAAAGCGCACGCCGCGGGGTGCTTCGGCGCTGAACCCGCTGCCGCGCCCGGGCACGACATCGACCGTGAGAAAGGTATGGCTCCAGTAGTTGAATTGTTCGGCAGACATCCAGAAGTCGAGCGGCTGACTCGGGGCATCGGCCGGGGCCAGATCGAACTGGCCGAGGCGCACGTCCTGGTCGGAGGTGATGAACTCGCCGGCCATGAACAGCATCGGTGAACTGCCGTCACAGCAGCCGCCGGACTGGTGGAACATGAGCGGGCCGTGCTCGTCCCAGAGGCTGCGGAGCAGATCGACCGCTACCGGGGTGAGCTCGACGCGGGGAACGGTTTCGCCGGGGATCGTGACCGACGCAGTGATCGTGGCTGTCGACATTGACTTACCTTTCTAGGGAGCAGATGAATGAAAAAGGGGGCTGCCTACGACGTTACGTCGTTGACAGCCCCCGAGCCAGACCTGTGGCGAAACTCCCACCCGTCGGTCGCGCCGCCTCCGGTCAACTCGCGATGAGCAGGCGGTTTAGAAGAAGCCCAGCTTGTTCTCGGAGTACGACACGAGCAGGTTCTTGGTCTGCTGGTAGTGACCGAGCGCGAGCTTATTGTTCTCGCGACCGATGCCGGAGCTCTTGTAGCCGCCGAACGCAGCGCCGGCCGGGTAGGCGTGATAGTTGTTGACCCAGACCCGTCCGGCCTGGATATCGCGGCCGGCCCGATAGGCCACGTTGCCATTGCGCGACCAGACCCCGGCCCCGAGACCATAGATGGTGTCGTTGGCGATCGAAATGGCATCCTCGTAGTCGGTGAAGCTCGTCACGGCGAGTACCGGTCCAAAGATCTCTTCCTGGAACAGGCGCATCTTGTTGTGGCCCTCGAAGATGGTCGGCTGCACGTAGTAGCCATCGGTGAGGTCGCCGCCGAGGTCAGCGCGTTCACCACCGAGGGCGAGCTTGGCGCCCTCCTTGGTGCCGATGTCGATGTAGGAGAGGATCTTTTCAAGCTGGTCGTTGCTGGCCTGCGCGCCCATCTGGGTGTCGGTGTCGAGGGGGTTGCCCTGGATGATCTTTTTCGCACGGGTGACGGCGTCACCGAGGAAGCTGTCGTAAATCGGCTTCTGCAGCAGCGCGCGACTCGGTGCCGTGCAGACCTCGCCCTGGTTGAAGGCGAAGAGGACGAACCCTTCCTGGGCCTTGTCGTAGAACGCATCCTTCTCCTGTGCGACGTCGCTGAAGAAGATGTTGGGACTCTTGCCGCCGAGTTCGACGGTGGAGGGAATGATGTTGGCCGAGGCGTACTGCAGAATCAGGCGCCCGGTCGTGGTCTCACCGGTGAACGCGATCTTGCGGATGCGGTTGCTGGAGGCGAGCGGCTTGCCGGCCTCGAGTCCGTAGCCGTTGACGACGTTGACCACTCCTGGGGGAAGGATATCGCCGATGAGTTCCATCAGCACAAGGATGGAGACCGGGGTCTGCTCGGCGGGCTTGAGCACGATGGCGTTGCCGGCGGCGAGGGCCGGGGCGAGCTTCCAGACGGCCATCAGAATGGGGAAGTTCCACGGGATGATCTGGCCGACGACGCCGAGCGGCTCGTGGAACTGGTAGGAGACGGTGTCGCCATCGAGCTGCGCATGGTCGCCGTCCTGGGCGCGAATCGCCGAGGCGAAGTAACGGAAGTGGTCGGCGGCGAGGGGAATGTCGGCGTTGAGCGTTTCACGCACGGCCTTGCCGTTGTCCCAGGTCTCGGCGACGGCGAGCATCTCAACGTTGGCGTCGATCACGTCGGCGATCTTGTTGAGCACGGCCGCACGTTCGGCGTAGCTGGCCTTGCCCCAGGCCGGTGCGGCCTTGTGGGCGGCGTCGAGGGCCAATTCGATGTCCTCGGCGGTTCCGCGAGCGACTTCCGCGAACGGCTTGCCGGTGACGGGGGTGATGTCTTCGAAGTACTGGCCCTTGACGGGGGCGACCCATTCGCCGCCGATCCAATTCTCGTACCGAGACTTGAGGGTAACTTTGGCGCCGGGTGTTCCGGGGGCTGCATAGACGGTCATGTCACTCCTATTTCGACGACGGTGTCGGTCCGCGCTGTGCGGTAGCCCCATCGTAGAAAGTCAAAGGTTGCAAAAAGTTGCGAGGCTCCCCGGCTCCCCGGCTCCCCGGCTCCCCGGCTGCTCGGCCGTCGGAGAAGCGACAGGATCTTTCAGGATTCTCAGCGCCGCGACGACGGGTGCCGGGTGCCGAGCTCGTCGTCGATGCGCTGCAGCCGGGCGACGACGGTGGCACGTTTGGGAGAGCGGGTCGGAAGTAGCTCGAGGCAAGCCCGCCAGACCTCGGAGTCGTAGGTGGCTTCCTCGGACCGCGCATACTCCAGGAGCAGGTCGACGGAGGCATCCGTCAGCATCGCCTCGCGCAGGCGGGCACTGACCTCGGTACGAATGTCGATGATGCCGGGGGACAGGGAGTTAGGCAGGACGGCGCCTCGGTAGGCGGCCAGGGCAACGCGGTGGGCTCCGCGTTGCAGAAATGCCAGCACCCGTTGGGCATCGAGTTCGAGCGGCGATTGCAGGCGATAGGGACGCGAACCGATGACGATCGGGGGAGTGAACTGCTCCAGAACCTTGCGTACCCGCACCATCTCGGCGCGTAATGTATCGACGCTGTTGACGTGACCGCCTCCGGTTTGGTCGCTGAGCAAAAAAGCGAGTCGGTCGGCGGAGAGTCCCTCGCGGTGCCAGGCGAGAAGCGTCAGGATTTCGGCGTGTCGGGGGCTCACCTCCACGGCCCTGTCGCCAGCGTCGAACCGGCCGTAGTCACTGCCGAGCACACCGAAACCGACCGACACCGGGTTGCGGTTGGGAGCAGGAACCATGGCAATGCTGGAACGGCGGGCAACCGGAGCATCCGCCCTGGCGCCGATCGGGTTTGTGTCCAGGCGTTGGATGCGCAGCTCCGCCTCCATGGCGGCGACGGCGGCCTCCACGAGGGGGAGGGTTTGCGGTGCGACCGCCTGATCGCCCCCGGTGATGTCGATGACGCCGAGAATGAGGCCAGTGTCCGGGTCGTGGATGGGCACGGCTGTGCAACTCCACGGGTGGGCGAGGGCGTTAAAGTGCTCCGCCCGTCGAATCTGAATGCCCCGATCCAGCGCTAGGGCGGTACCCGGTGCGCTCGTTCCGACCCGGCCTTCTGACCAGTCCGCCCCCTCGACGAACAGCATCGTCTCGACCTGGCGGCGCAGCGCCCGGTCTCCGTCGATCCACAACAGGCGGCCGGATTCATCGCCGATTGCAACCAGGAGCTCGGCGTCGAAAGCATGCCGAATCAGGAGGTTGTGCACAACGGGTAACACCGCAGCAAGCGGATGCTGGTTGCGCAGCTCGCGCAGTTCGGCATCGGTCAGCTCCCGCTCGGGGGCGAGCCTCGCCGGGTCGACGCTGAGGGAGAGCGAGCGCTGCCAGGAATCCTGCACGAGCTTGCGCACACCGGTCGGAAAGACCCGATCCGTGATGGCGGATTCGTGGGCCCGTTCCAGGGCGACCAGATTCTCCCGCGCGGCGCCGGACGGAACCGACGAGGTACTTTTCAAGCCGTGTCCCATCAGCGTCTGCCTCCGTTAGCAGTGGTCGTGCGAGGGTGCGGCCACCGTTGGATTTTCATTCTAGGGGCACAGTCTTGCTGATCGGCTGGAGTGGGCGGCATTCCCAGCCGCAACGTGCGGCACTGCGTCCCGTACGTTGGCCGGAGACTATCCACAACCTCCGTGGCACGACCAATATCAGGGCATAACCCGCTGGGGCCGCAGGAAGCGTTCATTCTGGCGGCATGACCTTGACAGCGAATATCGACGACCTGCCGCCCGTGAACACCCTCGAACAGGCCAGGGCCCGGGTTTTCGACCTGGTGGGCCACGCCATCCGCCCGCAACTGTGGCTTATGCTGCTCGATCCCCACGGGCACCAGCTCTCGATGTTGATTCCCATCGACGGGATTCCGCTTCGACCCGAGCCCGGTTCGGTCCAGCGCTTCGCGGTTGCCATCAACGACATTCTCGCCCAGGCAGCACCGGGCGGCAGCATCATCGTTACGCTCGAACGACCGGGGTCGGCCGCTCTTACTGCTCCCGACCAGGCCTGGGCGGTTGAACTTGCCCAATCGTTCGGCAAGCTCATGCCCATCACTGGACTGTTTGTCGCGCACGATGATGGCGTAGCCGTGCTCAGTCCCTGAAGGGCGCAACTCGCCACTGGGTGACTAAAAGCGGTCGGTGGGGAGCTACGGCCTAGGCTGAGTGAATGAGTACAGTGCTGGTTCTGAATGGTCCGAACCTCGGGCGCCTCGGCAGTCGTGAGCCCGACGTGTATGGGTCGGCGAATCTGGACGACCTGCGCAAGCTGCTGGTCGCATCCGCTCGCGACGGGGTGAGCATCGACCTGCGGCAGACCGATGACGAAGCCGAGTTGATCCACTGGCTGTACGAAGCAGTAGACGAGCGCATGCCGGTGATCCTGAATCCCGCCGCTTTCACGCACTATAGCTATGCGCTGCGGGACGCTGCGGCCCTCGTCACCAAGGCCGGCCTTGCGTTGATCGAGGTGCACATCTCGAACCCGCACGCCCGCGAAACGTTCCGCCATACGAGTGTGGTGAGCGCCGTTGCGACCGGTGTTATCGCAGGCCTCGGCTTCGACTCTTACCGGTTGGCTCTGGACTTCGTGAGCGTCGGTGACCAAGCATCGCACTAGTGCCTTTGGTGCCTGCGACTTCGGCACGTAGAATCGGTCAGGTGCTATTTGCACCCGCGCACCTTATCAATTGAACGGAACACCCCTCCCATGGCTTCTACCGCTGATATCAGAAACGGCGTCGTACTCAATATGGATGGCCAGCTTTGGGCCGTCGTCGAGTTTCAGCACGTCAAGCCGGGCAAGGGTGGCGCCTTTGTTCGCACCAAAATGAAGAACGTTGTGTCGGGCAAGACCGTTGACCGCACGTTCAACGCCGGCGCCAAGATCGAGACCGAGAACGTTGATCGTCGGGACTTTCAGTACCTGTACAACGATGGGGATGCCTACATCTTCATGGACGTCGCCGACTATGACCAGATCATGGTGTCCGCCGCCGTCGTCGGCGATGCGAGTAACTTTATGCTCGAGAACCAGGCCGTGACCGTGGCCCTGCACAACGGTAACCCGCTCTATGTCGAGCTGCCAGCATCCGTGGTCCTGGAAATCACCTACACCGAGCCGGGCCTGCAGGGCGACCGCTCGACCGGCGGCACCAAGCCGGCCACGGTGGAGACCGGTTACCAGATTCAGGTTCCGCTGTTCCTGGAACAGGGCACCAAGGTCAAGGTCGACACCCGCACCGGCGATTACCTCGGCCGCGTTAACTAGTGAGCGCACGCACCAAAGCTCGCAAACGCGCCATCGACATTCTGTACGCGGCCGATGTGCGGCAGATCAGCATCCCCGAGTCGCTCGCGACCGAGGCTGAGCGCGCCGCCAGCGAGCCGGCTCGCCAAGCCTCCTGGCTCTACGCCCGCGAACTCGTTGACGGGGTTGTGGATCATCGCGAAGAGATCGACGAACTGATCGAGACCTTTTCGCAGGGCTGGTCACTGGCTCGTATGCCCAACATCGATCGTGCGATTTTGCGTATCGGTATCTGGGAGATTCTCTATAATGATGCCGTGCCACACGCCGTGGCCATTGATGAAGCCGTTGAAGCTGCCAAGATTCTCTCAACGGATGACTCTGCCGGATTCGTCAACGGATTGCTCGGCAAGATCGCCCAAACCGCTCCATCAGCCTGATCATCGGTCGGTCCGGCTGCCGCTTGGCACACCCGGATCATGCCCGGTGAGCCACGAGTCACCGAAGGACACGAACATGGATAACACCGGACCAGACGCCTTCCGCGACGAGCCGATTCAGCCAACGCCCAATGTTCCCACGCCGTCGACGGGCGCACCATTCGTGCCGTTTGTGACGGCGCCGAAAACCAACACCCTCGCCATCGTCTCGTTCGTGTCCTCGTTCTTTATCGGTCTCGTCGCTATTATCACGGGGCACATCGCGCTCGCACAGATTCGGGCACGCGGTGAGCTGGGCCGTGGTTTCGCTCTCGCCGGCCTCATCATCGGGTACGTCGCCACGGCCGTTGTCGCGATTCTGGTCGTGTTCGCGATCATTTTTGCATCCGCTATCGGGGCGTTTCTTCTGGCCGTAGGGTCGGCAACATCTACCTCGGGTACATCGACCCCGTCGTCGTCGGCCTCGCCGGAATCGTCGACACCGGAATCGATCGCGCCGCTACCG
Source organism: Actinomycetales bacterium (assembly GCA_038205545.1). Classification (GTDB taxonomy): domain Bacteria; phylum Actinomycetota; class Actinomycetes; order Actinomycetales; family Microbacteriaceae; genus Cryobacterium. Next base: position 46,248 of record JBBRBV010000005.1, on the reverse strand, counting down.
AGCGGAGCGTTGGGCGCCGCCAATTTTGACGGTGGCTATCTCGAATTCGGCACCGGCGCGGTCATCGTCGACGAGTACATCGATCCGATGTGTCCGTTCTGCGCGGAGTTCGAAAAGGCCAACGGAGAATCGCTCGTCGCCGGCGTGGAGAGCGGCGTCATCACCCTTCGGGTTCACTCACTCACCTTTCTCGACCGATATTCCCAGGGCACCAACTACTCCAGCCGCGCATCCGCAGCCCTCACCTGCCAGGCCACGCTGAACCCCGATCAGACCCTCGAATTGCTGTCGGCGCTGTTCGCGAACCAGCCGCCCGAAGAGACGGCCGGACTCAGCAACCGCGAACTCGCTGACCTCGCACCCGGTCCGGTCGGTATCTTCGACTGCGTCGAAGCGGGAGAGTATGAGGGCTGGTCACAGCAGAACACCGAGGCCGCGCTCACCGGACCCATCGACAGAGCCGAGATTCCGGCCGTGTCCGGCACGCCGACCATACTCGTTAACGGCGTGCTCTACACCGGCAGTCTCACCGACACGGTTGAATTCTCCGCCTTCGTCGCCGCCGCGTTCTAACTGCTCGTTCTTGTCGGCACCGGTGGTGGCCCGTCCGGCGCCCTCACCGGCTAAGCTGGACGTATTCAGACATCCTTTAATGATCCGTCCTGTGAGACGGGGAAGGAGGTCGGCTTTTGACGCACACCGTGCTCACTCAGGCTGACATCACTCGCGCGTTGACCCGAATATCCCACGAGATCCTGGAGTCCAATCGGGGCCCCGACAACCTCGTTATCCTCGGCATCCCTACCCGCGGCGTTATTCTCGCTCGACGTATCGCCGAGACGATCCAACACATCGAACCCGCCGCAACAATGGTGCGGGTCGGGTCGCTCGACGTGACGCTGTACCGCGATGATCTCGCTCGGAGCCGTACCCGCACGCCGTCCCGCACGGAAGTGCCTGGCAGCATCAACGGCGCCACGGTCGTGCTCGTTGACGATGTGCTCTACTCGGGACGCACCATTCGTAGTGCCCTCGATGCGCTCGGCGACCACGGCCGTCCCACCATCGTGCGCTTGGCCGTGCTCGTTGACCGCGGACATCGGGAACTACCGATTCGTGCGGACTTCGTGGGCCGGAACCTGCCGACGGCGACCGACGAGCGCATTAACGTGCACCTCGAAGAGATCGACGGCGACGAATTCGTCTCGATCGATGGCGGGAGCAACCGATGAGGCATCTGCTCTCCACTAAGGACTTCAGTCGCGACGACGCGATCAACCTGCTCGACATCGCCGAGGACATGGCGGATGTCGCGCAGCGTGAGGTGAAAAAGCTCCCGACCCTGCGCGGCAAGACCGTGGTCAACCTCTTCTTCGAAGACTCCACGCGCACCCGTATCTCATTTGAGGCCGCGGCGAAACGACTCAGCGCCGACGTCATCAACTTCAGCGCCAAGGGGTCGAGCGTCTCGAAGGGTGAAAGCCTGAAAGACACCGCGCAAACCCTCGCCGCGATCGGCGCCGACGGCGTCGTCATCCGCCACCCCGCCTCCGGCGCCCCGGCGGTGCTCGCCACTAGCGGCTGGATCGACGCCGGCATCATCAATGCTGGCGACGGCACCCACGAACACCCCACCCAGGCCCTGCTCGACGCCTTCACCATCCGCCGCCGTATCCACGGTCCCGCCTCCCGAGGCCTGGGCCTCGACGGGGTCAGAGTCACGATCGTGGGCGACGTGCTGCACTCCAGAGTGGCCCGCTCCAACCTATGGCTGCTCACCACCCTCGGCGCCGAGGTCACGTTCGTTGCTCCGCCCACCCTGTTGCCAAGCGATACCTCGCTCTGGCCGGCCCGGTTCAGCTTCGACCTGGATGATGCCATCGATGCCGGGCCAGACGTGGTCATGATGCTGCGCATCCAGACCGAACGGATGAGCGCGGCCTTTTATCCGAGTATCCGCGAGTATTCCCGGGTCTGGGGTCTCGACGATGCGCGATTTGGGCGGCTCGCTCCGGCTAGCATTGTTATGCATCCCGGCCCGATGAATCGTGGCCTGGAGATCTCCTCGGCGGCGGCCGACTCCGCAAATTCGACCGTGATCGAACAGGTCACGAACGGTGTTTCCGTGCGGATGGCCGCACTCTACTTACTCTTGTCCGGTGATCGGAAGGAATCGAAGAATGTCGATTGACGGATTGAATCAACGCTGGCTCATTCGTGGCGTAACCCTGCCGGATGGCACGGGCACCGATATCCGCCTCGATGGCCGACGTATCGCCGAGCTGGGCACGGGCCTGTCGCAGAGCGGCGCGAGCGTGATCGACGCTGACGGTCTCGTGGCGCTTCCCGGACTCGTTGACCTGCACGCCCACCTTCGCGAACCCGGTTATGAGCACAGCGAGACCGTGCTGAGCGGCAGCCGCGCCGCAGCGCGAGGCGGCTTCACGAGCGTGTTCGCTATGGCGAACACGCTGCCGGCGCAGGATACTGCCGGGGTTGTCGAACAGGTGCTGGCCCTCGGCGAAAGCGCCGGCTACGTGGACGTGCAGCCGATCGGCGCCGTCACCGTTGGCCTGGCCGGCAAACAACTCGCCGAGCTGGGTGCCATGGCGTCGAGCCGGGCTCGCGTACGCGTATTCTCCGACGACGGGTTTTGCGTCTCGGACCCGCTGCTCATGCGCCGTGCCCTCGAGTATGTGAAGGCCTTCGATGGCGTCATCGCGCAGCACTCGCAGGAGCCGCGCCTCACCGAGAAAGCCCAGATGAACGAGGGCGCCCTGTCCGGCGAACTGGGACTGGTCGGCTGGCCGGCCGTCGCCGAAGAATCGATCATCGCCCGGGACGTGCTGCTGACAGAACACGTCGGGTCGCGCCTGCACGTGTGTCATGTCTCCACGGCGGGCTCGGTCGACGTGATCCGCTGGGCCAAAGCCCGCGGCATCAACGTGACCGCCGAGGTGACGCCCCACCACCTACTGCTCACTGAAGATCTGGTGCGTGGCTACGACGCCCGCTTCAAGGTAAACCCGCCCTTGCGCAGTCGAGAGGATGTCGAAGCCCTGCGCGCCGGACTCGCCGACGGCACGATCGACATCGTCGCGACCGACCACGCCCCGCACCCCGCCGAAAGTAAGGACTGCGAGTGGGATGCCGCCGCCAACGGCATGATCGGGCTGGAATCGGCACTGTCGGTCGTGCACGCCGCCGTCGTCGCAAACGGGCTGCTCGACTGGACCGACGTTGAACGCGTGCTCTCGCGCACCCCGGCCCGCATTGGGCGGGTCACCGGCCAGGGCAATCCCATCGCGGTCGGGTCACCGGCCGAACTGACCCTGTATGATCCCGCAGCGACCCGCGTGTTCAATCGTGCCGACCTCGCCGGAACGAGCACGAATTCTCCCTACCTGTCGATGACGCTGCCCGGCGAAGTGCGAGCAACCTTCCACCGCGGCTATGCCACGGTGCTCAATGGTGCAGTGCGCAGCAGCCTCGAAATAGCCGGCCATAACACGGGAGACGTCATTCATGGATAGGTCCGTTCCCACCATCATCACCGCTCTCGTTCTGCTCGGTGTTCTATTTCTCATGTGGCGCAGCTGGCGAAAGCGCGGCCGACGGGATGCCGGGCTCGCCGCCGGCTACCCGATGCCGAGCAGCATCGGCGTCACATTGGCGGCTGCCGAGGCCTACTACGTTGCGACCACGCCCCGCGATGCGCCACTCGAGCGGCTCGCTATCTCGGGCCTGGGCTTTCGCGCTCGCGCCGCCATCACGGTGACCGAGCTCGGAATGATCCTGGACCTCGATGGCAATTCACCAGTCTTTATTCCAGCCGACTCCATCGATGCGGTCGGTGCCGCCCAGGTCGCCATTGATCGCGCCGTGGAAAGTGACGGTCTCCTGCGCCTGAGCTGGCGTCTGAACTCGCCCGGTGCCGGTGAAAGTCCCGCCGACTCTGCTGTTGACCGTCACGACCGCCACGCCGTGGACAGCTTCTTTCGTATTATCGATCCGAATGATCGTGCTCGCCTCGTCGACTCGATCCGAACCCTGACAGCCACTGGCACAGGCCCGGCCACCGCCCCGGCCCATCAAGACGAAAGTGAGGCCTGACGTGCCCGACTCCACCACACCAGACCAGGCAGCATCAGACCAGGCAGCATCAGACCAGGCAGCATCAGACCATGCAGTACCAGACCATGCAGTACCAGACCATGCAGTACCAGTGCTGGCGGTCGCACCCGCTGCCGTGACACCCATCCTCTCGGTGACGAATGTTCCCGGCCCGGCCGTGCTCGTGCTCGAAGACGGCCGCCGCTTCGTCGGCCGCAGCTATGGCAGCGAGGGCCAGACGCTCGGCGAGATCGTCTTCTCGACCGGCATGACCGGGTACCAGGAGACCCTCACCGATCCGTCCTATGCCGGACAAATCGTGCTCATGACCGCACCGCATATCGGCAACACCGGAATGAACGACGAAGATATGGAGTCGCGCCAGATTTGGGTGGCCGGCTTCATCGTGCGAGAACCGGCGCGCATCGCCTCCAACTATCGCGCCACTCGTCGCCTGGACGACGACCTCGAAACCCAGGGCATCGTCGGCATCAGCGGCATCGATACGCGTGCGATCACCCGCCACATTCGCTCCAAGGGCGCCATGAAAAGTGGCATCTTTTCCGGTGACCTGTTTGGTCTGTCCGACAGCGAACAGCTCGAACGGGTGCTCTCCGAAGCCGCCATGCGCGGCCGCAACCTCTCGCTCGACGTCTCGACGGTCGAGCCATTCTCGATCCCCGCCCAAGGGGAACGCATCGGCTCTGTGGCGGTGCTCGACCTCGGTGTAAAGACCAGCACGCTCACTTATCTGGCGGCGCGTGGCTTCGAGGTGCTCGTGCTGCCGCAGTCGGTCACCGCCGAGCACGTCCTATCGCTGAAGCCGTCCGCCCTCTTCTTCTCGAACGGACCCGGCGACCCGGCCGCCTCCGACGCGCACGTCACCCTGCTGCAGGACGTTCTTCGCGCAGGCATTCCCTACTTCGGTATTTGCTTTGGCAACCAGCTGCTCGGCCGTGCTCTCGGTTTTCGTACCTACAAACTGCCGTTCGGGCATCGCGGCATCAACCAACCGGTGCTCGACAAGACCACGGGGCGCGTCGAGATCACCTCGCAGAACCACGGTTTTGCCGTCGACATGCCGATCGAAGGCGTGCACGACTCGCGCGCCGGGTTCGGTCGGGTCGAAGTGAGCCACTATAGCCTGAACGACCAGGTGGTCGAAGGAATTCGCTGCCTCGACATCAACGCCTTCTCGGTGCAATACCACCCGGAGGCGGCCGCCGGCCCGCACGACGCCAACCACCTTTTCGATCGATTCAGAGACGTTGTGCTGGCTGCGCAATCAAACGTTGCAGGAGAAACCAACTAATGCCCAAGCGCGACGATATCAACAGCGTTCTTGTCATCGGCAGTGGTCCGATCGTCATCGGCCAAGCCTGCGAGTTCGACTACTCCGGAACTCAGGCCTGCCGCGTGCTGCGCGAGGAGGGCGTGCGCGTCATCCTGGTCAACTCGAACCCGGCCACCATCATGACCGACCCTGACTTCGCCGATTCGACCTACATCGAACCGATCACCGCGGAAATTCTTGAGACAATCATCGAGAAGGAACGACCGGATGCGATTCTGCCGACTCTGGGTGGACAGACCGCCCTCAACGCGGCAATCCAGCTGCACGAGCGCGGAATTCTCGAAAAGTATGACGTTGAGCTGATCGGTGCCAGCTTTGACGCCATCAACAAGGGTGAAGACCGCATGATCTTCAAGCAGCTCGTGCTCGACGCCGGCGCCGACGTGGCACGCTCTTTCATTGCCCGCACCGTTGAGGAGGCCATTGGCTACGCTGAAGATCTCGGCTACCCGCTGGTCGTGCGCCCCTCTTTTACCATGGGCGGCCTCGGCTCGGGCTTCGCTTACACCGAGGTGGAGCTGCGCCGAATTGTCACCGACGGCCTGCACCACAGCCCGACCACAGAGGTACTACTCGAAGAGTCGATTCTCGGCTGGAAAGAGTACGAGCTCGAAATGATGCGCGACACGGCCGACAACACCGTCGTCGTCTGTTCGATCGAGAACGTCGACCCGGTCGGCGTGCACACTGGTGACTCGATCACCGTTGCCCCAGCGCTCACCCTGACCGACCGGGAGTTTCAGCACCTGCGCGACATCTCGATCGATATCATTCGCGCCGTCGGCGTTGATACCGGCGGCTGCAACATCCAGTTCGCGATCAACCCGGCCGACGGCCGGGTCATCGTAATCGAGATGAACCCCCGCGTCTCCAGGTCCTCGGCGCTGGCGAGCAAGGCGACGGGGTTTCCGATCGCCAAGATCGCCGCCAAACTCGCCATTGGTTACCGTCTCGACGAAATCCCCAACGACATCACCGGTGTCACCCCGGCGAGCTTCGAGCCCACCCTCGACTACGTCGTGGTCAAGGTTCCCCGCTTCGCCTTCGAGAAGTTCCCGGCGGCCGATCAGCGTCTGACCACGACCATGAAGTCGGTCGGTGAGGCCATGGCCATCGGCCGCAGCTTCGCCTCGGCCTTCCAGAAGGCCCTGCGTTCGCTCGAGAAGCGTGGGTCAAGTTTTCACTGGGGGGAAGAGACCCGCTCCGTCGATGAACTGCTCGCTGTCGCTGAGATTCCCACCGATGGCCGCATCGTCACCGTGCAGCAGGCCCTGCGGCGTGGTGCGACCATCGACCAGGTCTTCGCTGCGACCAAGATCGATCCGTGGTTCCTCGACCAGATTGTGCTGATCAACGAGATCGCCGGCCAGGTTGCCGCTGCCGATCGCCTCGATCGCGACGTCATGATTCTCGCCAAGGATCACGGCTTCTCCGACGCTCAGATTGGGCAGTTGCGCGGCTTCGGAGAAGCGGATGTTCGCACCGTTCGTCACATTCTCGGTGTGCGCCCCGTGTTCAAGACCGTGGATACCTGCGCGGGGGAGTTTCCCGCCCTCACGCCCTATCACTACTCCAGCTACGACGCCGAGACCGAGGTCGTCCCGAGTGACCGTCGCAAGGTCGTCATTCTCGGCTCCGGACCGAACCGCATCGGGCAGGGCGTGGAATTCGACTACTCCTGCGTTCACGCCTCCTTCGCTCTGTCGGAGGCCGGCTACGAGACCATCATGATCAACTGCAACCCGGAAACCGTCTCCACCGACTACGACACGAGCGATCGGCTCTATTTTGAGCCGCTCACCCTCGAAGACGTGCTCGAGGTCGTCTACGCCGAAAGCCAGAGCGGCGAACTCGTCGGCGTAGTCGTGCAACTTGGCGGCCAGACCGCGCTGAGCCTCGCCCGCGGCCTCGAAGCCGCAGGCATTCCCATCCTGGGCACCACCCCCGATGCGATCGACCTCGCGGAAGAACGTGGCCTGTTCTCCAAGATCTTGGCGGATGCGGGCCTGCTCGCTCCCCGCAACGGAACGGCGATCGACTTTGCCGGTGCCGTCGTGGTGGCGGAAGAGATCGGCTACCCGGTGCTGGTGCGTCCGAGCTATGTCCTCGGCGGCCGCGGCATGGAGATCGTTTACGACTCTGCGTCACTCGCCGACTACTTTGGCCGCATGGCCGGGCAGGGCATCATCGGAGCTGGGCATCCGCTTCTGGTTGACCGCTTTCTCGATGACGCCATTGAGATCGATGTGGACGCCATCTACGACGGCCACGAGCTTTACGTCGGCGGCATCATGGAGCACATCGAGGAGGCCGGCATTCACTCGGGCGACTCGAGCTGCACCCTGCCGCCGGTGACCCTCGGCCGTGCCGAGATTGACCGGGTGCGCGAAGCGACCCTGGGCATCGCCCGCGGTATCGGCGTGAAAGGCCTGCTCAACGTGCAGTTCGCCATCGGCGCCGGCGTCCTCTACGTGCTCGAAGCCAACCCGCGTGCGTCGCGCACGGTTCCGTTCGTGGCCAAAGCACTCGGCATAACGCTCGCCAAAGCCGCCGCGCTCATTATGGTCGGTACCACCATCGCCGAGCTCAAGACCGCCGGCAAGCTGCCCCTCATCGACGGCTCCCGCGTTCCGATCGAATCTCCGGTCGCAGTGAAGGAAGCGGTGCTGCCGTTCAACCGGTTCCGCACCCCGGAGGGCCTCGTCGTCGACTCCATTCTCGGCCCGGAAATGCGCTCCACCGGAGAGGTCATGGGCATCGACCGAGACTTTCCGCGGGCATTCGCCAAGAGCCAGCTCGCCGCCTACGGCGGAATTCCGCTCTCCGGCACCGTTTTCGTATCGGTCTCCGACCGCGACAAACGAGCCATCATCCTGCCGATGCTGCGCCTGCAGCAGCTCGGCTACGAGATCACCGCAACCATCGGCACCGCCGAGGTATTGCAGCGCAACGGTATTCGCGCCCGCATCGTGACCAAGTTCAGTGAGAAAGCGGGGGAGGACGACGTGTCGATCGTGGAACTCATTCGCCGCGAAGAAATCCAGATCGTCATCAACACTCCCGGAGGCAGTACCGCCCGGGCTGACGGTTATGAAATTCGTGCTGCCGCGGTGGCGGGCGACCTGCCGCTGTTCACCACGATCGCCGAGCTCAGCGCCGCTGTGGCGTCCATCGACTCGATCCGCGACGGGTTCGAGGTGACCTCGCTTCAGGAGTACGCCACCGCGCGAACGGCCCTGCTGTGACGGCGGCCGGAGTGACGGTGTCGGCCGGCTCCTTCGGTAATCGTCTCGGCCGCGTGTTCGCCGGCAGCGGCCCATTGTGCGTGGGCATAGACCCGCATTCGTGGCTCTTGCGGGACTGGGACCTGCCCGATACTGCCGCCGGGGCAGAAGCGTTCGGCCGCGCGGTCGTTGCCGCTTGCGCCGGCCGGGTCGGTCTGATCAAACCACAGGTGGCGTTCTACGAACGGTTCGGCTCGGGCGGGTACCGTGCGTTGGAACGGGTGCTCACCGACGCCCGGCAGGCCGGGCTCCTCGTGATCGGCGACGCCAAGCGCGGCGACCTCGGTACGAGTGCGTTGGCCTATGCCGAGGCCTGGTTGTCACCCGGTTCTCCGCTCGAAGTGGATGCCCTCACCCTCTCCGCGTATATGGGGGTCGGTTCGCTGGACTCAACGCTGGACCTCGCAGCAGCGAACGATAAGGGAGTCTTTCTGCTCGCCGCGACGTCCAACCCCGAGGCCGCGCACATTCAGCGCGCGATCGTGGCCGACGGAGCCTACGCCGGGTCGACTGTTGCCAGCGCCGTTCTGGACGACGCCGGGGCGCGAAATGCGCGGGCGGGCGCCGCCAGCCCGGGCGCGGCATCCGCTCGGCCAGCGCTCGATCTGGGGTCAATCGGTGTCGTGCTCGGTGCGACCCTGAACCTGGCCTCCTTCGGCATCGACGTGCAGCGGGCGCCCACGGAATTTCGAACACCGGTGCTGGCCCCGGGCTTCGGACACCAGGGTGGGAATATTATGGATCTGATGTCTATATATGGCGGATACGCCGGAGGGGTTATCGTGAGTGAATCGCGCAGTGTGCTCTCGAACGGACCCCACCGGATCGAAGAAGCCATTGAGCGCCGAGTAGCCGAGGTAGGTGCCGTTCGTGGCTGAAAACCGTCCCACCCCGCCCGAAGTCGACCGGGTAGCCGCATCACGCGCCGCCGTCCTGGCTCGGCGGGCTCGCGCCAAGGTCAAGGGCGAGGTCGCCTCCGGCGAGCGGACCGCACTGGAAGTGCTCGCCGCGGCGATCTACGACCCGATCGGGGTCGAGGGCCGCCTACGCGTAACCGAGCTGCTCGTGAGCATTCCGGCCATCGGCGTGACCAAAATGCAGCGCATCATTGATCGACTCGAGATTTCGCCGTCCAAACGTCTCGGCGGGCTCGGCCGGCACCAGCGCGACCGACTGCGGGACTTTCTCTCCGAACGACCCGCTCTGCGACATAGCACCGCAGACTCCAAACTCATCGTCCTCGCCGGCCCGACCGCGGTCGGCAAGGGCACCGTAGCGGCATACATTCGCGAGAACTACCCCGACGTGCTGCTCTCCGTTTCGGCGACGACGCGCGCCCCGCGCCCGGGGGAGACCGACGGGGTCAGTTACTACTTCGTCTCCGACGACGAATTCGATCGCATGGTCGACGTCGGCGAACTGCTGGAGTGGGCCACGGTACACAATGCTTACCGCTACGGCACCCCGCGCGGACCGGTCGACGCGGCCATCGCTGCCGGCAACAGCGTGCTGCTTGAGATCGACCTGCAGGGGGCTCGCGCCGTGCGACGCGCCATGCCGGAAGCCTGCCTGGTCTTTTTGTTGCCGCCCAGCTGGGACGAACTGGTACGCCGCCTGATCGGCCGTGGCACCGAAGATGCGGCCGAACAGGCCCGTCGGCTGGAGACCGCGAAGCTCGAATTGGCAGCGCAGGGCGAGTTCGATTACCGCGTAATCAACCACGATGTCGGCGATGCCGCTCGCGAGGTCGTAGACTTGATGGAGATCCGCGCTGCATCCCGCACGCCGTAGCGCCTGTTTCTGCTGAATTCCGCGCGTCGTACGGCGCGCATCCCCCTCGCAAAACTCGCACGCCGCCAAGGCCGTGCTCTATTAGGAGTGTGACACCAATGGCGAACAAGCCCACTGGCATCATTGACCCGCCCATCGACGACCTGCTTTCCAAGGTTGACTCAAAGTATGCGCTCGTGATTTTCGCGTCCAAGCGTGCGCGTCAGATCAACGACTACTACGCCGACCTGCACGAGGGCAGCCTGTTCGACAACGTCGGACCGCTCGTCGACTCGACCGTTGAAGACAAGCCGCTCTCTGTTGCCCTGCGTGAGATCAACGAGGACAAGCTCGTTTCTCGCCCGATCGTCGAGGCCTAACACTCGATACCCCAAGCGCGCAGGATGAAGACACCTCGCACGATTGTCGTCGGTATCACCGGCGGCATCGCCGCGTACAAGGCCGTCAGCATCGTGCGCGCTTTTGTGTTGAACGGCGACTCGGTGCACGTGGTCGCAACCGAGGCCGCCCTGCGTTTTGTCGGCAAGCCGACCCTCGAAGCCATCTCCCGCAACCCGGTGCACACCGACCTCTACGAGGGTGTCGCCGAGGTGCGCCACGTGGCGATCGGCCAGGGCGCCGACCTCATCGTCGTCGCCCCGGCGACGGCGAACAGCATTGCCAAACTCGCGGTCGGCCTCGCTGACGATCTGCTCGGTAATACCATCCTGGCCAGCACCGCACCGCTCGTGATTGCACCGGCCATGCACACCGAAATGTGGAACAATCCCGCGACGATCGCCAACGTGGCGGTTCTGCGCTCCCGGGGCATCACCATTGTCGGCCCCGGCGTGGGCCGCCTCACCGGCACCGACTCCGGCGCGGGGCGCATGGAGGAACCGGAGACCATCGTGGCCGTGGCCCTGGCCGTACTCGACCGGCGGGCGTCTACCGGGGAAGCGGCGGCATCCGCTCTGCCGGATCTCTCCGGTCGCCGCGTGTTGATCAGTGCCGGTGGCACCCGCGAACCGCTCGACCCTGTGCGCTTTCTCGGCAACCGGTCCAGCGGCAAGCAGGGCGTCGCTCTCGCCCAGGCGGCTCTGGCCCGGGGCGCCTCGGTCACCCTCGTCGCCGCCAACCTCGAGGTCGCTGTTCCGACGAGTGTTACGACCGTTCTGGTCAGCAGTGCCGTTGCGATGCAGGAGGCCATGACGCTCGCCGCAGAATCGACCGATGTCATCATTATGGCCGCCGCGGTCGCCGACTATCGGCCGAAGACCGTGCAGCTCGGCAAGATTAAGAAAGAACAGGTGGGGGACATCCTCACCCTGGAACTGGTCAAAAACCCCGACATTCTGGCCGGGCTGACCGCTGCCCGCAGGCCGGGGCAAGTGATCATCGGCTTCGCTGCCGAAACCGAAACGGATGCCGACCGGCTGCTCGCACTTGGACGCGACAAAATCACCCGCAAGGGCTGCGACTACCTCGTGGTGAACCGGGTCGGCCAGGAGCCGGGTGCCAGCGTTGGCTTCGGCACGGAACGTAACGCGGTGACGGTGCTCGATCGCCGCGGAGTTATAGTGAACGAGGTCTCCGGCAGCAAAATGTCGGTGGCCAATTGCATACTTGACCTGGTAGTCAGCGCTCCGTAGAGCTCGCCCAGGCACCAAGACTTTCCACGCGTTCACCTACAACAGAGACGGGCCCGATGAGCGATCTTCGCCTCTTCACCTCGGAATCAGTCACCGAGGGCCACCCCGACAAGATCTGCGACCAGATCTCCGACAGCATCCTCGATGCCCTGCTCACCTTCGACCCGCACAGCCGGGTGGCCGTCGAGACCCTCGTCACCACGGGTCTCGTGCACGTGGCTGGAGAGGTGACCACCGAGGCCTACGTCGAGATTCCCTCGATCGTGCGCAAGTGCATTACCGACATCGGATATAACTCCTCGGATGTCTGGTTCGACGGCCGGTCCTGTGGCGTCGAAATCTCCATTGGCGGCCAGTCGCCCGATATCGCCCAGGGCGTGGACAACGCCTTCGAAACGCGTGAGCAGTCCAGCCTCGAGGATTTCGACCGGCAGGGTGCCGGCGACCAGGGCATCATGTTCGGATATGCCACCCGGGAGACCCCCGAACTCATGCCGATCCCCATCTGGATCGCCCACCGGCTAGCGGAACGTCTCGCCCTCGTGCGCAAGAGCGGCGAGCTCGACTACCTGCGCCCCGACGGCAAGACGCAGGTCACCATCGGCTACGACGGCATCATTCCGCGCAGCGTCGAGACCGTCGTGTTGTCGACCCAGCACGCCCCCTCCGTCTCGACGGAGCAGCTGCGCCTCGAAGTCGAAGAACTCGTCATTCGTCCGGTGCTGGAGCGCATCGACCTCGACTCGTCGTCGCTGGTGACCCTGATCAATCCCACGGGCCGGTTCGAAATTGGTGGCCCCCAGGGCGATGCCGGCCTCACCGGGCGCAAGATCATCATCGACACCTATGGCGGATCGAGCCGCCACGGCGGCGGTGCGTTCAGCGGTAAAGACCCGTCGAAGGTTGACCGTTCGGCCGCCTATGCCATGCGTTGGGTTGCCAAGAACGCCGTCGCGGCCGGTCTCGCCGAACGCCTCGAGGTACAGGTCGCCTACGCGATCGGTAAGGCCTCACCGGTGGGCCTGTACGTCGAGACCTTCGGCACCGGAGTACTCCCCGACCAGGAGATCACCGCCGCCATCCGGGCCGTGTTCGATCTCCGGCCGGCGGCCATCATCCACTCGCTTGACCTGCTGCGTCCCATTTACGCGCAGACGGCCACCTACGGCCACTTTGGCCGGGAGCTGCCCGACTTCACCTGGGAGCGGCTGGATAAGGTCGACGACCTGCGCAGCGCCGCCGGCCTCTGATCCCGCCGTCATGACGCACACGGGCCTCATCGCACGGGTGCTGATCGATTCGCCCCTGCCGCAGCTGGACCACCTGTTCGACTACGGTGTACCCGCCGAGCTCGCGGGCGAGGTGCGCGCCGGGGTGCGCGTCAAGGTACCCTTTCGTTCCGGCGCGCGGGTCATCGACGGTTACGTCATCGACGTCATCGATCCCCGAGTCGCCGATGGTGCGACCGCGGGCGCGGAGAACCTGTTCAGCGGCTCGCTGAGCCCGCTTGAGTCCGTGGTCTCAGAAGCCGCGGTGCTCACCCCCGAGGTATACGCGCTGGCGCGACGCCTGGCCGACCGCGCCGCCGGGAACGCGAGCGATATCATCCGTTTGGCGGTGCCGCCGCGTCAGGTGCGTGTGGAAAAGGCCTGGCTGGCCAGCGCCTCTGTCGCGCCGCCGTCACCCGGTGTGTCTCAAGAGGCACGGCAACCGGCCTCGCCCCTTGGGCCGTCCCCGGCCATATCGCTCGCCGCGACCGCTTTTGTGGGCTATCCGACCGGGCGCCTCGACACCGTCATCATGGAGCGACAGCGCGTCGCCGTTGCCGCCATCCCCGAACTCGTGCAACTGCCGGGCGGCAGTACGATCGGGCGGTGGGCGCAGACCCTCGCTGAGCTCGGGGTCGCGACGCTCGGTGCCGGTCGTACCGCGATTCTCAGCGTGCCCGATTTTCGCGACCAGGACCAGGTGCAGGCGGCGCTCGACCAGATCGCCCCGGCGGGGGCGGTGCAGCGGGTCGATGCTCGCCAGGCGAATCCCGACCGGTACCGGGCTTTTCTCGCCTGCCTCCAGCCGACTCCGCGCATCATTCTCGGCAACCGATCGGCCGTATACGCTCCCGCGCACGAGCTGGGACTCATTGCCCTCTGGGACGACGGCGACCCGCTCTACTCGGAACCGCTCAGTCCCTACGTGCATGCTCGGGATGCGGCGCTCGTTCGCCGGGAAGCCGCAGGGAGCGCTCTGGTTCTTCTGGGCCATTCGCGCAGCGTGGAGACAGAGCGGCTGGTTGAACTTGGCTACCTCGGCGAGGTGCACCCGGCGAAAGACCGACACCCGCGGGTGATCCCCACCGACTTTCAATCCGAACCCAATGAGCAGGCGCGTGCCGCTCGCATCCCGTCCGCTGCCTGGCAGGCCGCCCGCGAGGCGGTACAGCACGGCCCCGTGCTGGTTCAGGTGGCGAGCCCCGGCTATGCGCCGATGCTGGCCTGCCAGGGCTGCAAAAAGGCTGCCCGGTGCACGCATTGCCAGGGGCCGCTCGGCCTCAAGTCCGCATCCGCTGTGCCCTCGTGCCGGTGGTGCGGAGCCCTCGCGGCCGGCTGGAGCTGCGCGCACTGCGAGGCTACCAAACTGCGCGTGGTCACCATGGGAACCGGGCGCACCGCGGAGGAGCTGGGACGCGCGTTTCCCGGCGCTCGGGTGATCGTCGCCGACGGCGACCACACCATTCAAAACCTGGGCGCCGAACCCGCGCTGGTCATCGCTACCCGTGGAGCCGAACCCATTCCCACTGGCGGGTATCGCGCCATCCTGATTCTGGATGGCGAACGCATGCTCGCTCGAGAATCTTTGCGGGTCGGCGAGGACTGCCTGCGCTGGTGGGCCAACGCTGCGGCCCTCGCCGCCCCCGGTGCTCCGGTCTTGCTGGCCGGTGTAGGGGGAGCTTTGGCCCGCGCCCTCAACTCCTGGCGTCCCGATGTCTTCGCCGCCAGTGAGCTGGCCGATCGCCGTCAATTGCGGTTTCCTCCCGCCCTGCGCGTGGCCTCCGTCACTGGGACGGCATCTGACGTCGACGCTGCCCTGGCCGATCTCAGCGCGGTCGGTGGCCTTGACGTGTTGGGCCCGGTCGACACCGAGCCGCCCCTGGTGCGGGCGGTCGTGCGGTTCGGCTACGCCCGCGGAGATGAAGTGGCCCATGCGCTCAAGGCTGCCGTGGTGCGCCACGCGGCCCGTCGCCGCAAGCCCAAGTCCGGTTCGTTCCAACCGGCACCTACACTTAAAGTTCGATTCGATGACCCGGAGCTGTTGTAAAACTATGAAACTCGTTTTTGCGGGCACACCCGAGGTAGCCGTCCCCAGCCTGGAGGCTCTCGCGGGCACCGAGCACGATATTGTCGCGGTGCTAACCCGAGCGGATGCCCCCCTCGGCCGCAAACGCACGCTCACTCCGTCGCCGGTTGCCACCGCGGCCGTCGCTCTCGACTACCCGGTGTTGAAGTTCAATCGGCTGGACGACACCGTGACCAGCCGAATCGCCGCCCTGCAGCCTGACCTCGGCGTCATTGTCGCCTACGGTGGAATCGTGCGTGAGCCGCTCCTCTCCGTGCCGCGATTGGGGTGGATCAACCTGCACTTCTCGTTGCTGCCGCGTTGGCGCGGAGCCTCCCCGGTGCAGCGGGCCGTCATCGCCGGAGATGCCCGCACCGGGGCGGCCGTCTTTCAGCTCGTGCCCGAGCTTGACGCTGGCGCCGTGTTCGACAGCTTCGTGGAGCCGATTCCCGAGCATTCCAGTTCGGGAATGCTACTGGAATCGCTCAGTCAGAGCGGTGCCGAGCTCCTGGTGCGGGTTGTCGACCAACTCGCTTCTGGCACTGCGGAGGGCACCGAACAGGCCGGTGCGGTCACGCTCGCTCCCAAACTCACCATTGACGACGCCCGCGTCGACTGGAACCAGCCGGCGGCATCCGTGTATAACCTCATTCGGGGCGTCACCCCGGAGCCTGGTGCCTTCACCACGGTGAACGATGCGCGGCTGAAGATTCTCGAGGTCAGACCGGCTACAGACGACGATGGTATGAGCATTCCTGCCGGGCATATTCTGCAGCGTGAACGAACGGTGCTGATCGGCACGCAGACGGAGCCGCTGGAGCTGCGCCGCGTGCAACCAGCCGGAAAGAACGCGATGACGGCAGGTGACTGGTGGCGTGGAATAGCGGCCGACGAGGTGGTCGCCTCATGAACGATCGAGTGCAACTCCCCAAATCCCGGGCGACCACGACTGATTTCGTGCAGCCGGCGAGGCGGGTGGCCTACGAGGTCATCGCCGCGGTACGCGAATCCGACGCCTACGCGAACCTGTTGCTGCCGACTCGCATTCAGCGCGCGGCCCTCAACACAGCGGATGCTGCCCTCGCGACCGAGCTCACCTATGGCACACTGCGCATGCAGGGTTTCTACGATCGGGTCATTGCCCTGGCCGCGAACCGATCGGTCGACGCGATCGACCCGGCGATTCTTGACGTGCTGCGCCTCGGTACGCATCAGTTGCTCGCCACCCGGGTGGCTACCCATGCGGCCGTGAACGAATCGGTGTCGCTGGCCAAGCAGGTCGGATCGCGCTCGGCGACCGGATTCACCAATGGGGTACTTCGCACCATCTCCCGGTCGAGTGCGCAGGAGTGGCGTGACCGTGTGCTTGAGGGTGCGGTGAACGCCGATGACCGGCTCGCCGCCGAGTTCTCGCATCCGGCCTGGATCGTGAGGGCGTTTCGGCAGGCGCTGAAAGCCGAAGGCCACGAGGGCGAACTCGCCGACCTGCTCGGCGCCGACAACATGGCGGCCAAGGTCAACATGGTCGCCCTGCCCGGCCTCGCGACCGACGGTGACCTGGAACGACTCGGCCTGGCCGATGAATTCTCGCCGGTTGGATTCGTGCTGGACTCCGGCGACCCCTACCATCTGGTCACTGCGACCGGTGGGCGCGTTCGCGTGCAGGATGAAGGTTCCCAGATCGCCGCCCTCGCCCTCAGCAGGGCTCGCCCGATCGTGCCGGGGGAGCGTTGGCTCGACCTGTGCGCCGGACCCGGTGGCAAGGCCGCCCTGCTCGCCTCCGAAGCGCGCGCGGGAGGCGCCGAACTCGTGGCCAACGAGCTCGTTCCCGCCCGGGCCGCGCTCGTGCGCACCGCGCTCGACGCTATCCCCGAACCTATTCCGGTGTGGGAGGTCGACGGAACGGCCATCGGCCAGACGCATCCGGACACTTTCGACCGCATCCTGCTCGACGCGCCGTGCACCGGTCTCGGCGCCCTGCGCCGCCGGCCGGAGGCGCGCTGGCGCAAGCAGCCCAAGGACGTCGCCGACCTCGCGCAGCTGCAGTCCGGGCTCATCGACGCGGCCCTTGTGGCGCTGAAGCCCGGCGGCATCCTGGCCTATGTCACCTGCTCGCCGCACACCGCTGAAACCCGGGCCATCGTTGCACTTGCCGTGCGCAAGGCCGGTGGCAGCGTGACGGCGCTGGATACCGCGGCCGTTGTGCAGTCGTTCAGCGCCGCGAACCTTGACCTGCCCACCGATACCGGGAGTGTGCAGCTGTGGCCACACCGCCACGGCACCGACGCCATGTTCATCACCCTGCTGCAACGGGCCACCGACTAGGCGTCTCGCCAGCGGGTGCGATTTTCAGTCGCGCGGGAGTCGCGCGGGAGTTGCGCGGGAGTTGCGCCAGTGCGCGGGAGGCGCAACTCGGGCGCACTGGCTTATCTCCCGCGCAGCGCGGTACGCGGGAGTTCTGACCAGACGGAATCTCCCGCGCAGCGTGGTGCGGTCCCTGCGTTCAGGCGCCGAGGTGGGCACGTCGGCTCAGAACATTGCCCGGGCACCACGGTTTCGTTGCCGCTCAGGTATGTGGGCCCACGACCAGGAGGCCTCCGACGTCGCACTGGAGCGCACCGCAAATGGCCCGAAGCGTTGAATAGCGGATGGCCTTGGCGCGATCGTTCTTCAGCACCGAGAGGTTAACGATGCTGATGCCGACGGGTGTGCTCAGTCGCGTCAGTGTCATGCCACGTTGGTCGAGCAGGTCACCAGTACGGTTCGATAGGCTCGGAGCATGGCTATCCGCATCAATCCGAGCATCCTCGCCGCCGATTTCGCCAACTTCGAGAGCGAGCTGGGCCGCATCCGCTCTGCCGACCTGGTGCACGTCGACATCATGGACAACCACTTCGTGCCCAACCTCACCTTTGGCCTCGGCATGGTCGAACGCCTGCAGCAGGTGTCGCCGGTGCCGCTCGACATTCACTTGATGATCGACGACCCTGAGCGGTGGGCGCCGGGTTACGCCGAGGCTGGCGCCTACTCGGTCACCTTTCACGCCGAGGCCACTACCGAGCCGGTCGCGCTAGCCCGACGGCTCCGGCAGATCGGTGCCCGCGCCGGTATCGCGCTCAAACCCGGAACCGACGTCGCGCCCTACCTCGACGTGCTTCCCGAATTCGACCAGGTGCTCGTTATGACCGTTGAACCGGGCTTCGGCGGTCAGAGCTTTATGGAATCGACCATGCCGAAACTGGCGCAGCTGCACCGGGCGGTACAAAAAAGTGGGCTCGACGTCTGGTTACAGGTCGACGGCGGCATCACAGCGCAGACGATCGAGATCGCAGCCGCGGCCGGCGCGGACACCTTTGTGGCCGGTTCCAGCGTGTTCGGAGCCGAGAATCCGGCCGCGCAGATCAGTCTGCTGCGCGAGCGCGCGGCCAGCCACCGTCACGAGGCGGGTAACCTAGAGTTGTGAAAACATTCGATGACCTTTTCGTAGAACTGAACGACAAGGCCCGCACGCGCCCCGAGGGCTCCGGCACCGTACGTGAACTCGACGCCGGCGTGCACGCCATTGGCAAGAAAATTGTTGAGGAAGCCGCCGAGGTGTGGATGGCCGCCGAGTTTCAGAGCGACGACGAAACTTCCGCCGAAATCTCTCAATTGCTGTACCACCTGCAGGTCATGATGATCGCCAAAGGCCTCTCTCCGGCCGACATCTACCGACATCTGTGACCCGCGCCAGCGCATCCGCTGGCTCGAATCAGAGAATAGTCGTGTGAACCAAACCAAGAGAGTATCCCCATGCTGAGAATTGCCGTGCCCAACAAGGGCTCGTTGTCTGAAACCGCCGCGCAGATGCTTGCCGAGGCCGGCTACACCGGTCGCCGCGACCCGCGCGACCTCGTTACTGCCGACCCTCGTAACGGCGTCGAATTCTTCTATCTCCGCCCGCGTGACATTGCCACCTACGTCGGATCCGGTGCCCTCGACGTTGGTATCACCGGCCGCGACCTGCTGCTTGA
This sequence comes from Actinomycetales bacterium, assembly GCA_038205545.1. Taxonomy (GTDB): domain Bacteria; phylum Actinomycetota; class Actinomycetes; order Actinomycetales; family Microbacteriaceae; genus Cryobacterium. Next base: position 26,729 of record JBBRBV010000005.1, on the reverse strand, counting down.
CTCGCACTCGAAAGCCGTCGAGATCGCCAGCCTCGAATTCGGCAGCTCCACCTTTCGTTTCGCCGGACCGGCCGGTCGCTTCACCGAGCTAAAAGACCTCGACGGCCTGCGCATCGCCACGAGCTACCCCGGCCTGGTCGAACGTTTCCTCGCCACGCACTCGGTGAGTGTCGACCTGGTCCAACTCGACGGCGCGGTTGAATCCGCGGTTCAGCTGGGGGTAGCGGATGCTGTCGCCGACGTTGTCTCCACCGGCACGACCCTGCGCAAGGCCGGCCTCGAAATCTTCGGACCGGTTATTCTTGAATCCACCGCCGTACTGATCAGCTCCACCAACGACAATGTGGGAATTGACACCCTGCTGCGCCGCCTGCAGGGGGTGCTCGTAGCCCGCCAGTATGTGCTGCTCGACTACGATATTCCAGTTGTCCTGCTCGATGCGGCCGCAGCGTTGGCGTCCGGCATCGAATCGCCCACGGTATCGTCGCTGCACGACCCGGAATGGGTCGCCGTAAGGGTCATGATCGCCCGGCTCGACATGAACAACGTCATGGACGCGTTGTATGGCCTTGGCGCCCGGGCCATTCTCGTCACCACCATTCACAACGCCCGCCTGTAGCGCCGGCAGCGAAGGGAGAAACCCTGTGACTCTATCTGTGCGCGTCATTCCCTGCCTCGACGTGGCCAACGGTCGCGTCGTGAAGGGGGTCAACTTTCAGAACCTCCGCGATGCCGGCGATCCGGTTGAGCTCGCGCGGCGCTACTACGAGCAGGGCGCCGACGAACTGTGCTTTCTCGACGTCACGGCCACGGTCGACAACCGATCGACCACCTACGACGTGGTCCGGGCCACGGCCGAGCAGGTGTTCATACCCCTCACCGTCGGCGGCGGGATTCGCAGCGTCGACGACGTCTCCCGCCTGCAAGCCAGCGGCGCCGACAAGGTCAGCGTGAATAGTGCGGCAATTGCGCGGCCCGCACTCATCGCCGAGATCGCCGACCGCTTCGGCGCCCAGGTGCTCGTGCTGAGCCTCGATGTGAAACGCTCCGATCGCACGGAGAGCGGCTTTGTCGTTACCACGCACGGCGGTCGCACGGAGACCGACTTGGATGGCGTGGGCTGGGCTCGGCAGGCGATTGAGCTGGGTGCGGGCGAACTGCTGGTGAACTCGATCGACGCCGATGGAACCAAGGCCGGATTCGATACCGACCTCATCGCGCTCATGCGGGCCAACAGCCGGGTGCCGGTGATCGCCTCCGGTGGCGCCGGACGGGTGGAAGATTTTCCCCCCGCCATTGCGGCCGGCGCGGATGCCGTGCTGGCGGCATCCGTTTTCCACAACGAACAACTGACCATAGGCGATGTGAAGCGTGAGCTTTCTGACGCCGGAATGCTGGTGCGCAGATGAGCGCAGAACTCACTGATCAAGTGAACGGCGCGGTCTTCAATGAGGCCGGACTGCTGCCTGCCGTTATTCAGCAGTGGGATACCCACGAGGTGCTCATGCTCGGGTGGATGAACCGGGAAGCACTGCGCCGCACCCTCACCGAAGGGCGCGTCACCTTCTGGTCTCGCAGCCGTGAGGAATACTGGCGCAAGGGCGATACCTCCGGCCACGCCCAGTACGTTCACTCCGCAGCTTTCGACTGCGATAACGACACTCTTCTCGTTCAGGTAGACCAGGTCGGAGCAGCGTGCCACACCGGCTCGCGTACCTGCTTCGACGGGCGCGACCTTGGAGCGAACACCCTGGAAAGGCCCGTGGAATGACCGACAGCACTCCGCCCCCGGCCGTCTCTCGCACCGCAGGATCGACCACTCGCACCCAGTTCGACGGCCTTATCGACGCGCACCGGGTCATTCCGGTCATTCGGGAGCTCTTTGCCGACGGTGAAACTCCGGTTGGTATCTATCGCAAACTCGCCAACGGACTTCCCGGCAGTTTTCTGCTCGAATCTGCTGAACAGGGAGGGATCTGGTCTCGGTTCTCCTTCGTCGGTGTATCCTCATTTGGCGTGCTCACCCAAGAGGGTGATGACACCCAATGGATCGACTATGGGCTCGCCGCCGACCGCGCTCTCGGTTCCGCCGTCACCCTCGGCCCGCTCGATGCCCTCGCCTATCTATTCGACCGCTGGCAGACACCGCGGTTGCCTGAACATCCGCCGCTGACCGGTGGATTGGTCGGCTTCATTGGGTGGGAGGCCATTCGCCAAATCGAACGCCTGCCGCACCAGCCCCCGGCCGACTACGACGTGCCCGGTCAATCCTTCAGTTTCGTGTCCGACCTCGTGGTGCTCGACCACAAATATGGCACGGTGCAGCTCATCGCCAACGTGCTCAATGACGGCACGGACACCCCCGATCAGCTGTGGGCCGATGCGAAGGCACGCCTGGATTCCTTACAAGAGCGCCTCGCCGCCCCCGGGGAAACCTGGTTGGCTGAGGTGGACCTGTCGGCACCAAGTTCGCCGAGCAATCGCACCACCCGCGATGACTTTCTCGCCGCCATCAACATCGGCAAGCAGCACATCGTCGACGGCGATGTGTTTCAGGTCGTCATCTCGCAGCGCTTCGACCAGGTCTGCACCGCACACCCGATCGATGTCTATCGGGTATTGCGTAGCCTCAACCCGAGCCCGTACATGTACCTGCTCAGCCTCGAAACGCCGGGCGGTGATCCGTACTGGATCGTCGGTTCGTCACCGGAAGCACTGTTCAAAGTGCAAGACACGCGGGTGTTCACGCACCCGATCGCCGGTTCCAAACCCCGCGGCGCCACACCGGACGCCGACGCCGATTACGCGATCGAGCTCGCCGAAGACCCCAAAGAACGTGCGGAGCACCTCATGCTCGTCGACCTCGCCCGCAATGACCTGCTCAAAGTCTGTACGGCCGGATCGGTCGAAGTAACCGAATTCATGCGCATTGAGCGGTTCAGTCACATCATGCACCTCGTCTCTTCGGTCGAGGGCAACCTCGTAGACGGAAAAACCGCGATCGACGTCTTCCGCGCCACGTTCCCGGCCGGCACCCTGTCGGGAGCGCCGAAGCCGAGGGCGCTTGAGATTATCGATGCCCTCGAACCGGCCCAACGCGGCGTGTACGGGGGAGTCGTGGGCTACTTCGGTTTCGCCGGCGATGCGGACCTCGCCATCGCCATCCGCACCGCAACGATCAAGGACGGAATCGCCCGCGTGCAGGCCGGTGGCGGAGTTGTCACAGATTCCGACCCCGCCTCCGAATACCAGGAGTCACAGAACAAGGCGGCGGCCCCCCTGCGCGCCGTGGCCGTGGCGAACGCGATGCGGCGGGTCTTCTAGTGGCCACGGCCCAGCGGATGTCCCCACGGCGGCTCAAGCTCGTGCTCATCCTCACCATTCTGAGCGCGAGCGCACTGGCCCTTCTGGCATGGACCCAGGTCTGGTTTCACGCCGAGGTCGGGCTGCCTGACGCGGGTACCCAGGTGCTACAGATCGACGGAGCCATCGCCGCACCCGCACTGACGGCGCTGGCTCTGTCGGGCTTCGCCCTGGCCGGTGCCCTCACCATTGCCGGCCGACTCATTCGTATCGTGCTCGGCGTGCTGGAGGTGTTGCTCGGGGTGTCGGTGTTTCTGGCCGCGTTCCTCGCCGTCGAAAACCCGTCGCAGGCTAGCGCCGCTGCGGTGACCGCAGCGACGGGAATCGCCGGCCACGAATCCATCCAACTCAGCGTTCTCGGCACGATCGTCACCCCCTGGCCGTTTGTCGCTATGGGAGCTGCCCTCATCATGGCGACCGCGGGCGTGACCGTGATTCTCACGAGCGCGCGCTGGCCTGGCCCGACCAACAAATATCAGGCTGTTCGCTTTGAACAGGTGGCCTCATCCGACGGGACGTCACCGACGTCGCTCCTGGCTGCTGGCGACTCGGCCGGGCCGACCGAGCCGGCGCCGAGCGACGCCGTCGGCGACTGGGATGACCTCAGTCGCGGCGAAGACCCGACCGTTCGCTGAAGCGCGCGTCCTCGCTCCGCTAGACTTAACCCGCTTGTCATTGCACACAGCGTCAACGTATTTACGAGGAGAACCATGAGCATCGATCCTTCAGATCCCGGACACGGACACTCCGCGGCGGCCTGGACCGCTGTCGTCATCATGCTGGTCGCCTTCACGATCGGCACAGCAGCTTTCTTCTTCGAGTTGGTCTGGCTCGTCTGGGCGTCGTTCGGGCTGCTCCTGGCTGGTATCCTCGTCGGTTTCGTGATGAGCAAGGTCGGCTACGGCGTCAGCGCCACAACCGCCACGCCGCACGGCCACTAACCGGCTGCGCTGAGACCTGGTGCTCCAACAACTTCTCGCAGGCGCGTTATTCGACGCCGAACAGCGACACCTCGCTCGCCCACTGGCCAGCGTAGAGGCCGCGGCGCGCGCGCGCGTGCCAGCGCTCGACGCATTGGCGGCTCTGGCCCCGACCGACCGCGTTAAAATTCTCGCCGAAATCAAGCGGGCCAGCCCGAGCCGCGGTGCACTCGCGGCGATAACCGATCCGGCAGCACTAGCTGTGTCCTACGAGGCCGGCGGCGCGAGTGCCATCAGCGTACTCACCGAGGGTCGCCGTTTTCACGGCTCGCTGACCGACCTGCAGCAGGTGCGGGCTGCGGTCAGTATCCCCGTTCTGCGCAAGGACTTCATTGGCACGCCGTACCAGGTGTTCGAGGCCCGCGCGGCCGGCGCCGACCTCGTGTTGCTCATCGTCGCTGCCCTCGATCAGGCCACTCTGAGCTCGCTGCACAATCTTGTCCACCAGCTCGGCATGACCGCCCTCGTCGAAACTCACAGTGGCGACGAGGTCAGTCGCGCACTCGACATCGGCGCGAGCCTCATCGGAGTCAACGCGCGAGACCTCTCAACCTTTGAACTCGACCAGAACCTGTTCGGCACGCTGGCCGATAAAATTCCGTCCGGCGTTATCCGCGTCGCCGAATCCGCCGTCAAGACGGCCGCCGACGTAGCGCACTACCGTGCCGCCGGCGCCGACATTGTCCTGGTCGGCGAAGCGCTCGTCACGAGCGACCCCATCCGAACCCTCTCCGAGTTTTTGGCGGTATAAATGTCATTGCGTATACAGTCCGGCCCGTATTTCGGCGACTTCGGCGGCAGGTTCGTGCCCGAGTCCCTCGTGGCGGCGCTCGACGAGCTCACGGCGGAATACGAACTCGCCAAAAATGATCCGGCTTTTGCTGCCGCCCTCATGGAGTTGCACGTCAACTACACCGGTCGGCCCTCCATCATTACCGAGGTGCCGCGATTCGCCGAGTACGCCGGCGGAGCTCGAATCATTCTCAAGCGTGAAGATCTCAACCACACGGGCTCGCACAAGATCAACAATGCGCTGGGTCAGGCCCTGCTCACCAAACGCATCGGCAAAACCCGAGTCATCGCCGAAACCGGGGCCGGCCAGCACGGCGTGGCCACGGCCACCGTCGCCGCCCTGTTCGGGCTCGAGTGCGTTGTGTACATGGGTGAGGTTGACACCGAGCGTCAAGCCCTCAACGTCGCCCGGATGCGACTGCTCGGTGCGGAGGTCGTTCCGGTGACGACCGGCTCGCGCACCCTGAAAGACGCCATCAACGATGCCATGCGCGACTGGGTCACCAACGTTGAGACCACGAACTATATTTTCGGAACCGTGGCCGGGCCTCATCCGTTCCCCGCCATGGTGCGTGACTTTCAGAAGATTATCGGAGAGGAGGCGCGCCAGCAGGTTCTGGATCTGACCGGCAGTCTGCCCGATGCCGTTACTGCCTGTGTCGGGGGAGGCTCCAACGCCATGGGCATCTTTCACGCTTTCCTCGATGATCCCGATGTTGCCCTGTTCGGCTACGAGGCGGCCGGGGACGGCGTCGAGACCCCACGGCACGCGGCTACCATCAGCAAGGGTCGCCCCGGAGTTCTGCACGGCGCCCGCAGCATGCTGCTGCAAGATGAAGATGGCCAGACCGTCGAGTCCCACTCCATCTCGGCTGGCCTGGACTACCCAGGCGTCGGGCCGGAGCATGCCTGGCTCGCAAGCATCGGCCGGGCCACCTACCTGCCGATCACCGACGACGAGGCGATGAGCGCATTGCGACTGCTCTGCCGCACCGAGGGCATCATCCCTGCTATCGAGTCATCGCACGCCCTCGCCGGAACCCTTGAACTTGGCCGCGCCCTCGGCCCGGAGGCGACCATCCTGGTTAACCTCAGCGGCCGCGGCGACAAAGACATGGAAACAGCTGGCCGGTACTTCGACCTGCTCGACGAAGGCGCGGAACAGTCATGACGACCATTACGAGCACGGTCGAGCAGACCATTGCCCGCCGACGTTCGGAGGGAGGGGGAGCTCTCATCGGCTACCTGCCGGTGGGTTTTCCCACGCTGAATGAGAGCATTGACGCCGCCGTGGCCGTGGTCGCCAACGGCGTCGACATCATCGAACTTGGTCTGCCCTACTCCGACCCGGTTATGGACGGCCCGGTCATTCAGGCCGCCACGCAACAGGCCTTGGGCAACGGTTTCAAGTTGCGTCACGGGTTCGAAGCGATTCGGGCCATCACCGCCCAGGTGGATGCTCCGGTGCTCGTCATGACCTACTGGAACCCGGTTGTGCAGTACGGCGTTGAGCGCTTCGCCGATGATCTGCGCGCCGCTGGCGGCGCGGGGCTGATCACGCCCGACCTCATTCCCGACGAAGCCGACTCGTGGATGGCGGCCAGCGAACGCACCGGCCTTGACCGGGTCTTCCTGGCCGCGCCGTCGTCCTCCGACGCCCGACTGGTGCAGGCTATCGAAGCGAGTCGCGGTTTCGTCTACACCGTGTCAACGATGGGCACCACCGGCGCTCGCGCCGGTGTTGATGCGGCGGCCAGAATCCTCGTGGAACGCCTGCGCGCAGTCGGCTGCACGAACGCCTGTGTCGGCCTCGGTATCTCTACCCCCGAGCAGGTGCGCGAAATTCTCGGCTACGCCGACGGCGCGATCGTTGGCTCCGCGCTCGTGAAGGCGCTTACCGACGGAGGAGTGACCGCACTGGCCCGCCTGGCCCTCGAACTCGCCGCCGGTGCGAGCGACATTCGCCCAGCCGCCTAGCTGCGATTTACACTTAATTATTCGCGGCGATTGATCGCTTCGCCCCAAGTGACGTCAGTCACGATGAAAGGTAGTCCCAGGTGTCTTTGACTCTTCTGAGCACGAGTATCCCGAGCCCCGACTGGAGTTTCTTCGACGTCGGCCCGTTCCGCATCCACGCCTACGCATTGTGCATCCTGGCCGGAATCATCCTGGCGACGATCATCACGTCTCGCCGTCTCACGAAACGGGGCGCGGAGCCGGGTGTGGTTCTCGATATCATCCTCTGGGCGGTGCCGCTGGGCATCGTTGGCGCGCGCATCTACCACGTGCTCACGCACCCCGGAGATTACTTCTTTGACGGAGCAGATCTGCTCCGTACCCTCTACATCTGGGAGGGCGGCAACGCCATCTTCGGTTCGCTGATTGGTGGCGCCGTCGGCGCTTACATCGGCTGCCGCCTGGCCGGCATCCGCTTCTGGACCTTCGCCGACGCCGTCGCACCCGCTCTGCTCGTCGCGCAGGCCACCGGCCGGCTCGGCAACTGGTTCAACCACGAACTGTTTGGACTGCCAACGACCCTGCCCTGGGGCCTCGAGATTGAACCGAGCAATCCTGCCTTCCCGGTCGGCCTACCCGCCGATACATTGTTCCACCCGACTTTCCTCTACGAAATCATCTGGAATCTGCTCGGTGTAGCCGTTATTCTCTACCTCGAACGCAAATTTCGGTTGCGTTTCGGTCAGACCCTGGGCGCCTACCTCATCTGGTACGGACTGGGTCGCAGCTTTTTTGAGTCGATACGCATTGACCCGAGCGAGATCTACTTCGGAATCCGCACCAACGTGTGGGCTGCCTTTGCGGCCATCGTGCTCGGCCTGATCATCATTTTTGTGCAGCGTTACCGTCACCCGGGCCTGGAGCCCAGCCCGTATGTTCCCGGTCGGGAATGGATTGGACCAGACGCGGGGGTAGAATTCGATGACAGCGATTCGGAGTCTGAAAAAAAGGACGCCGCGGATCACAGCACTGGTGCCGATGACGACACCGAATCACCCGAGGCCACAGCCACAAGCACGAGCGCTTCGCGTCTGTAAACTCACGGTCGCTACATCCCAGCCGCCACACTCGTAGCATCGCCCCATTTGCGGGCTCGACCCGCACCGGGGGCCCGTTACGGTTTTCCTGCACACTTCTCCTTCGGGCCAGCGTCGTCCCTTACTGCCAGTCATTTCGTGAGGACGGTCTCCATGGCGCAGAAACCTCTCTATTCCCGCTTCAGCAGCATGCCAGAGGCATCCGGTATGTACGACCCCGCAGCCGAGCGTGATGCGTGCGGTCTGGCCATGGTTGCGACCCTTCGGGGAACCGCTGGTCACGACATCATCACCCAGGCCCTGGACGCGCTGCGCAACCTGGAGCACCGCGGTGCGGTCGGGTCCGACGCTGGAACCGGTGACGGTGCCGGCATCATCACCCAGATACCGGATGCCTTTCTGCGTGCGGTCACAGATTTCGCTCTTCCGCCGGTGGGCCAGTACGCCGTCGGCAATGTCTTTCTCCCCACCGACCCCACCATTCGCACGGGCATCAAGCGGGCTATCAGCCGTATCGCTGACGCGGAAAGCCTGACCATCCTCGGCTGGCGGGAGGTTCCGGTACGCCCAGAAGACCTCGGCAACCAGGCCCGCGCGAATATGCCGGCCATTCAGCAGTTGTTCGTGCAGAGCACCCGCACCACCGAGTCTGGCGACCCTCTCTCGGACATTGCGCTGGACCGGCAGACCTTTCGGCTGCGCAAACGTGCCGAACGCGAGCTCGAGATCTACTTTGTCTCGTTGTCGTGCCGCACCCTCGTTTACAAGGGCATGGTGACGACCCTGCAACTCGAACCGTTCTATCCAGACCTGTCGGATGAACGATTCGTTTCAACGCTCGCCCTCGTACACTCCCGGTACTCCACCAACACGTTTCCGTCCTGGCCGCTAGCCCAACCGTTCCGCATGATCGCCCACAACGGCGAGATTAACACGGTGCAAGGCAATCGCAACTGGATGCGCGCGCGCCAGTCCCAGCTCGAGTCCGAGCTGCTGGGCGACTTAACCCCGCTGCTGCCCATCGTCACCCCGGGTGCGAGCGACTCGGCCTCCTTCGATGAAGTTGTCGAACTGCTCAGCCTGTCTGGGCGGTCGCTGCCGCACGCCATCATGATGATGGTCCCCGAGGCCTGGGAAAACCAGACCGATCTCGACGAGGCGCGACGTGATTTCTACGAGTACCACTCCATGCTCATGGAACCGTGGGACGGCCCCGCCGCGATCGTGTTCACGGACGGATCCCTGGTCGGCGCAACGCTCGACCGCAACGGCCTGCGCCCCGGACGGTACCTCATTACCGACGACGGCCTCGTCGTGCTGGCGAGCGAGATCGGTGTACTCGGCATCGATCCGGCGCGCGTTGTTCGCAAGGGGCGCCTGCGACCCGGCCAGATGTTCCTGGTCGATACCCAAGCCGGCCGCATTATCGACGACAGTGAGATCAAGGCAGAACTATCGGCAAGCGAACCCTGGGGAGAGTGGCTCCACGAGGGGTGCATCAACCTCAAGGACCTTCCGGAGCGGGAGCACATCGTGCACCCGCCGGCATCCGTTGTGCGCCGCCAGCGCACGTTCGGTTACACCGAGGAAGAGGTGCGCATTCTGCTCACCCCGATGGCGCGCACCGGTGCCGAACCGCTCGGTGCCATGGGCAGCGACACGCCCATCGCCGTGCTCAGCGCCCGACCGCGACTCATGTTCGACTACTTCACCCAGCAATTCGCGCAGGTCACCAACCCGCCGCTCGACTCTATTCGGGAAGAGGTCGTTACGAGTCTCAAGCTCGGTCTCGGCCCGGAGCGTAACTTGCTCACGGCCGGACCAGAGCACGCCCGGCAGGTCATTCTGGACTTTCCGGTCATCGACAACGATGAACTCGCCAAGATTCAGCACATCGACCCGGTCGTTGGCAGCCGCACGACCACGACCATTCGTGGCTTGTATCGCATCGAGGAGGGCCCCGACGCGCTGTCGAAGCGGCTTGCCGCGATCTGTACCGAGGTTGACGAGGCCATCGAGGCCGGTGCCCTGTTCATCGTGCTGAGCGATCGCGATTCCAATAAGGATCTTGCACCGATCCCGTCGCTGCTCATGATTGCGGCAGTGCACCACCACCTGATCCGCACCGAGAACCGCATGAAGGTCGGCATCGTTGTGGAAGCCGGTGACGTGCGCGAGGTGCACCACGTGGCCCTGCTGATGGGCTACGGCGCCTCTGCCGTCAACCCGTACCTCGCCATGGAAACCTGCGAAGACCTCGTGCGCAGCGGTATCATCACCAATGTCACGCCCGAAAAGGCCGTGCGCAACGTGATCAAAGCCCTCGGTAAGGGGGTGCTCAAGATCATGTCGAAGATGGGCATTTCCACCGTGTCGTCCTACGCCGGCGCCCAGACTTTTGAAGCGGTCGGCCTCGCCCAATCGTTCGTCGATCAGTACTTCACCGGGACCACGAGCAAACTCGGAGGCGTGGGAATCGACGTTATCGGCGTCGAAAACCTGTCGCGGCACGCATCTGCTTATCCCATGGATGCCGCCGTCACCGTACACGAGCGCCTCGCGACCGGAGGCGAGTACCAGTGGCGCCGCGATGGTGCCCCGCACCTGTTCAATCCGGAGACCATCTTCCGGCTTCAGCACGCGACGCGTACTCGGCGCTACGACATCTTCCGCGAGTATACGAAACTCATTGACGACCAGGCCGAAACGCTCATGACCCTGCGCGGCATGTTCACCCTCAACCCCGGGCAGCGCCCACCGGTGCCGCTCGATGAGGTCGAGTCGGTGTCTCAGATCGTCAAACGGTTCTCTACCGGCGCGATGAGCTATGGCTCTATCTCGCAGGAGGCGCATGAAACCCTCGCCATCGCGATGAACCGCCTCGGTGGCAGATCCAATACCGGTGAGGGTGGTGAGGACCTCGACCGCCTGCTCGACCCGACCCGGCGTAGCGCCGTCAAGCAGGTCGCATCCGGCCGCTTCGGTGTGACGAGCATGTACCTGACCCACGCTGACGATATTCAGATCAAACTCGCCCAGGGCGCCAAACCCGGCGAGGGCGGTCAATTGCCGCCGACCAAGGTCTACCCCTGGATCGCACGCACGCGGCACGCCACGGCCGGCGTCGGACTGATTTCACCGCCGCCACACCACGATATCTATTCGATCGAGGACCTCAAGCAGCTCATCTTCGACCTGAAACGGGCCAACCCGAAAGCGCGCATCCACACCAAACTGGTCAGCCAGTCCGGTATCGGTGCCGTCGCGGCCGGCGTCGCCAAGGCCCTCTCCGACGTGATCCTGGTCAGCGGCCATGACGGCGGAACGGGCGCGAGCCCGGTGAACTCCCTCAAGCACGCCGGTACCCCGTGGGAACTCGGCCTCGCCGAAACCCAGCAGACCCTCATGCTCAACGGAATGCGCGATCGCGTGATCGTGCAGGTCGACGGACAGTTGAAAACCGGGCGTGACGTGCTCATTGGAGCCCTGCTCGGCGCTGAAGAATTCGGTTTCGCGACCGCCCCGCTCGTCGTATCGGGATGCATCATGATGCGCGTCTGCCACCTCGACACCTGCCCGGTCGGCGTCGCCACCCAGAACCCGGAGTTGCGAAAGCGCTTCACCGGGCAAGCTGACCACGTCGTGAACTTCTTCGAGTTCATCGCGCAGGAGGTGCGTGAATACCTGGCCGAGCTCGGATTCCGCAGCCTGGACGAGGCCATCGGCCACCGTGAGGTGCTGAACGTGAACCGCGCCCTCTCTCACTGGAAGGCGCAGGGGCTTGACCTCTCACCCATCCTGAGCGGCCCGGATTTCTCAGAGTCCGAACCGCGCAAATGGGCACGGCCCCAGGAACACGACCTCGACAAGCACTTTGACAACGAATTGATTCGCCTAAGCCAGAGCGTTCTCGAACACGGCGGCACGGTCAGTATCGACCTGCCGATCCATAACACCGAACGCGCTGTCGGCACCATGCTCGGCAACCAGGTCACCCTGCGGTACGGCGCGAACGGTCTGCCGGCCGGGGCCATCGAGGTCACCCTCACCGGATCGGCCGGGCAGTCTTTCGGCGCGTTCCTGCCCAGCGGCATCACCCTGCGCCTCGAGGGCGAATCGAACGACTATGTCGGCAAGGGGCTGTCGGGTGGGCAGATCATCGTGCGCCCCGACCGTGCCAGCCAATTTCCGGCCGAAGACAACGTCATAGCCGGGAACGTCATCGGCTACGGTGCCACCCAGGGAAGCATGTTCATTCGCGGTATTGTCGGCGAGCGATTCCTGGTGCGTAACTCCGGAGCGATCGCCGTGGTTGAGGGTGTGGGCGATCATGCCCTGGAATATATGACCGGTGGACTCGCCGTTATTCTCGGCGAAACCGGGCGCAACCTCGGCGCCGGCATGAGCGGTGGCACCGCCTACATCTATGGGCTGACGGCCGAACGGGTCAACCGCGACGGGCTGACCTCGGGGGAGCTGCGACTGCTCGCCCTCGACAGCGTCGACCGTGAGATTGTACGCGACCTGCTCGAACAGCACCGGGACCAGACCGAGTCGGCCCTGGCCGCACGGATGCTGGAGAACCTGGAAGAAACCATGAACGCATTTGTCAAGGTGCTGCCGCGCGACTACGCGGCCGTGCTGGAGACCAGACAGACGGCCGTCGATGAGGGACTCGATCCCGACGGACTCGTTGTGTGGAATCGAATTCTGGAGGTAACCAATGGCTGATCCTAAAGGATTTCTGAAGACCACGGAGCGTGAGCTTCCCGCTCGCCGGCCGGTGGCCATCCGCTTGATGGACTGGAAAGAGGTCTACGAGCAGGGTGATGCTGCCGTGCTCAAACGTCAGGCTGGCCGGTGCATGGATTGCGGCGTGCCGTTCTGCCAGCAGGGCTGCCCGCTCGGCAACCTCATTCCCGAGTGGAATGACCTCACCTGGCGCGACGAGGGCCGAGCGGCCATCGAACGCCTGCACGCCACGAACAATTTTCCCGAATTCACCGGTCGGCTCTGCCCGGCACCGTGTGAATCGTCGTGCGTGCTCGGTATCAACCAGCCGGCCGTCACGATTAAACAGGTCGAGGTATCAATCATCGACCAGGCGTTCGCCAAGGGATGGGTGCAGCCGCAGCCGCCCGGGCGTCTGACCGGTAAAACCGTCGCGGTCGTTGGTTCCGGCCCGGCTGGACTGGCCGCTGCCCAGCAGTTGACGCGTGCCGGGCACACCGTTGCCGTGTTCGAGCGTGACGACCGCATCGGCGGACTGCTGCGTTACGGCATCCCCGACTTCAAAATGGAAAAGAAGCACCTGGAGCTGCGTCTGGCACAGATGACGGCCGAGGGCACTCGGTTCCGTGCCAACGTCAATATCGGTGTGGACATCACCTGGAATGACCTGCGTGCCCGCTACGACGCCGTCGTCGTTGCAACGGGTGCCATGGTGCCCCGCGATCTGCCGATTCCGGGACGCGACCTGCCGGGCGTGCACTTCGCCATGGAATACCTCGTTCAGCAAAACAAGATCGGCGCCGGCGGAAGCATCGAAGCGCAGATCACCGCCGAGGGCAAGCATGTCGTGGTGCTCGGCGGAGGCGACACCGGAGCTGACTGCATCGGCACCGCGCACCGTCAGCTCGCAGCATCCGTCACCAACCTGGCGATCGGCAAGCAGCCGGGTACCACCCGTCCGGAGGGCCAGCCGTGGCCGATGTCTCCGACCCTGTTCGAGGTTTCCAGCGCCCACGAAGAGGGCGGGACTCGCCAATACCTCGCGTCAACGGTGGAGTTTCTGCCTAACGAATTCGGCGAGGTGCGAGCCATTCGTATCGCCGAGACCGAATACCTTGACGGGCGTCGCGTTCCCAAGGTCGGCACCGAGCGGGAAATTCCGGCCGATCTCGTACTGCTAGCTCTGGGTTTCACCGGCCCGGAATCAGACGACCTCAGTCATCAACTGAAGCTTCCGTTCGATGGGCGTGGCAATGCCCTGCGCGACGGTAAATACCAGACCAGCCACGAGGGTGTCTTCGTTGCCGGTGATGCCGGGCGCGGCCAGTCACTCATTGTCTGGGCCATTGCTGAGGGACGCGCCGCAGCGGCGGCCGTCGACCAGTTTTTGGAGGGGCAGACCCAACTGCCGTCTCCGGTTAAGCCCACGGACCGCTCCTTTACTCTCTAATCCACTAGCCTTCCTGCATCACGTCGTTATGCGCTCGTAAAGCGCGGAAATTGGAGATTCACCAGAATGAGACGCGCAAAAATCGTCGCCACCCTCGGGCCGGCAGCTGCCAGTTACGAGCAGATCAGAGCGCTCATCGACGCGGGCGTTGACGTCTGTCGCATGAACCTGAGCCACGGCAACTATCAGGTGCACGAGGGTGTCTACGCCAACGTGCGCAAGGCTGCGAATGACTCCGGGCGCGCCATCGCCGTCATGGTCGACCTGCAGGGTCCCAAGATTCGCCTGGGTAAGTTCGAAGGCGGCCCGTATGAACTCGCCGTCGGCGATATTTTCAAGATCACCACCGAAGACGTCGTCGGTACCAAAGAACTTTCCGGGACCACCTTCAAGGGCCTTCCGCACGACGTTCACGCCGGTGATTTTCTGCTCATCGACGATGGCAAGGTCAAGGTGCAGGTCGTCGAAACGGATGGCGTCGTCGTCACCACGAAGGTTATCGTCGCCGGCGCGGTGTCCAACAACAAGGGCATCAACCTGCCCGGCGTGGCAGTCAATGTTCCGGCCCTGTCGGAGAAGGACGAGGCCGACCTGCGTTGGGGACTTCGTCTCGGAACCGACCTCATTGCCCTATCCTTCGTGCGCAGCGCCGAGGACATCACCCGCGTGCACGAGATCATGGCCGAAGAGGGCCGCCGCGTTCCGGTGATCGCCAAGATCGAGAAACCACAGGCCGTCGATAACCTTGAAGGAATTGTCGATGCTTTCGACGCCATCATGGTTGCCCGCGGCGATCTTGGAGTGGAGCTTCCGCTGGAGGCCGTGCCGATCGTGCAGAAGCAGGCTGTGGAGATCGCTCGCCGCATGGCCAAGCCGGTCATCGTTGCGACGCAGATGCTTGAATCCATGATTTTGAGTCCGGTGCCCACCCGCGCCGAGACGAGCGACGTTGCTAACGCCGTACTCGATGGTGCGGATGCCGTCATGCTCAGCGGTGAAACGAGTGTCGGGGAGTACCCCGTCGTCACCGTGCAGACCATGGCGCGCATCATCGAATCCACCGAAGAGCACGGGCTCGAACGCATCGGCAAGCTGACTAACCGTCCGCGCACCCAGGGCGGCGCCATCACCCTCGCGGCCATTGAGGTCGCCGAATTCGTCGACGCCAAGTTCCTGTGCATCTTCACCGAGTCCGGAGACTCGGCTCGGCGCATGTCGCGTCTGCGGTCGAACATCCCGATGCTCGCCTTCACGCCCGACGCGGGCATCCGTCGCCGTCTCGCGCTGACCTGGGGTGTGCAGACGTATCTGGTCGACTCGGTCACGCACACCGACGCAATGTACGGCCAGGTCGATGACATTCTGATGGGTCTGGGCCTCGCCGAAATCGGCGACAAGGTCGTCGTTATCTCCGGTTCCCCTCCCGGAATCATCGGGTCGACGAATGACATTCGCGTGCACCGCGTGGGCGACGCCCATAACGAGGTCGCACCGGCGTACGTCAAAAAATAGCCGTTATGAAAGGCCCCACTCCATCGTTGTGATGGTGTGGGGCCTTTTCTGATCTGCTCTACCGAATGGACGGTGGGGTGCGGGTGTCGAGCCACTCCTGATGTTGGCGCAATGCCGAACGGATGGCGTTTCGAATGACCAGATAGGCCAGCCAGAACGCGAGTGCCCCCAGCGCGGGATAGATTAAGAGCGCGAGATAGCCCCAAAAAGCAATATTGTTCATCATCGTGCCACCCTGACAGGCGCGTGCGTGTCAACACAAACTCGGGCCTGGCACAGGCCGGCGAGCGGGAGCCAATATGCACGCACCTGCATGGGGCTATTCAACTGAGAAAAAAATGGTAATGATCAGCATTTTCGCTGCCTTACCAAAAGTACCGGTGGTGGGACTCGAACCCACACGTCCTTGCGAACAAAGCATTTTGAGTGCTCCGCGTCTGCCATTCCGCCACACCGGCTTACAACTACTTGATCAGAATACCGTAGGCTTTTGCACGTGACCGACCAAGACAGTACCCCCACCCCTCCGCGCCGCGTTGTCGTCGCGGAGGATGAATCCCTCATCCGCCTCGACATCGTCGAGATTCTGCGCGACAACGGCTTCGAAGTCGTTGGAGAAGCCGGTGACGGTGAGACTGCGGTGGCCCTGGCGCGGGAGCTCCGCCCTGACCTGGTCATCATGGATGTCAAGATGCCCCAGCTCGATGGCATCAGCGCGGCCGAGCGCCTCTCGAAGGAGCACATCGCCCCCGTCGTGCTGTTGACCGCGTTTAGCCAGAAAGAGCTGGTCGAGCGCGCCACCGAAGCCGGTGCTCTCGCCTATGTCGTGAAGCCCTTCACCCCCAACGATCTGCTGCCTGCGATCGAGATCGCCCTGTCGCGCTACAGCCAGATCATCACTCTTGAGGCCGAAGTCGCCGACCTGGTCGAGCGGTTCGAAACCCGCAAACTCGTGGACCGGGCCAAGGGCCTGCTCAATGAGAAGATGGGTCTGACCGAGCCCGAGGCCTTCCGCTGGATTCAGAAGGCCTCGATGGACCGTCGCCTCACCATGCACGACGTGTCGCAAGCGATCATCGAGCAGCTCAGCGCCAAGAAGTAGCCCGTCCCGCACGCAAACAGTCACAGAACGGCCCGGCAGCTTCTGCCGGGCCGTTCTGTGTCAGTCTGCACGTGCCAGCCCACGTGCGGCCCGTACACCGTCTGGACCGGGTGTCGGAGGCGTCCGATACGCTCGAAAAAACGAAGGGCAAATGCATGTTTGTGCTGGACGGCAGCGTAGTGACGAGTGCGAGTGACCTGAGCGCGGCATCCGTGTGCGAATTTGCCTTTTTACGTCGCGTCGACGCCAGGCTGGGCCGCATCGCTGCTGTGCCCGACCCGGTCGACGCCATGCTCGAGCGCACCTCACGCCTCGGTGATGCCCACGAGCAGCGGGTGCTCGAACGCTACCGGCAGGGGCTGTCGGTGGTGGAAATCGACCGGCCGACACAGATGGATCGGGCCGCACTCACCGCCGCCGCTGAGAACACCCGGCTGGCTTTTACTGCCGGGCGCAATGTGATTTTCCAGGCCACCTTTTTCGATTCCGGGTTCGATGCGGAAAATACACACGGCACGTCCACGGGCGACGAAATGATCGCCTTCGTGGGATTCGCCGATTTTATCGTGCGTCAGAGCGACGGCACCTGGCTGCTACAAGATACAAAACTTGCCCGCCACGCTCGCGTGACTGCCCTGCTGCAGCTCGCCGCCTATGCCGAGCAACTCGAGCGTATCGGTGTGCCCGCAGCTGACACGGTCGAGTTGCTGTTGGGGGACGGCTCAGTGAGCGTGCATCGGCTCGCTGATATTTCGCCGGTGTACCGTAAACGCAAACAGCGCCTGGTGCAGATCATCTCCGAGCGCCTGGCTGATGCCGGGGCCGTCGCCTGGGGAGACGCGCGCTACCCGGTCTGTGGGCGCTGTGCTACCTGCGAGCTCGAGGTGCAGGAACACCGTGACCTCTTTCTCGTTGCGGGGCTCCGGCTGTCGCAGCGCGCCCGGCTGATGGGCGGCGGCATCAGCACGATAGACGACCTTGCCGAATCCACCGGTGGTATCCAGAACATGTCCGAGTCCACACTCACCGCCCTACGCACGCAGGCGCGGCTGCAGTTACAGGCCGTGCCCACCCAGCCGCCGCCGGTCGACCTGTACAACCCGGGCGCGTTGGGCGCGCTGCCCGAGCCGAACCCCGGCGATATCTTTTTCGACTTCGAGGGCGACCCGCTCTATACAGAAAGTCACGCTACAGAAGGTGACGCTACAGAAGGTCACGCTACAGAAGGTCACGCTACAGAAGGTGACGCCAGAGAATGGGGCCTCGATTACCTGTTCGGCCTAGTCGAGGCCGACGAAACTTTTCGCGCGTTCTGGGCGCATTCGTGGCACGACGAGAAGCAGGCGCTCACCGACTTTCTGGCTTACCTGTTGGAGCGTCGAGCAGAGTATCCCGGCATGCACGTGTACCACTACGCGGCCTACGAGCGCACGCACCTGCTCAGCCTCGCTGTCCGGCATGGCATCGGCGAGGAACAGATCGACCAGCTGTTGCGCGACAACGTGCTGGTTGACCTGTACCCGCTCGTACGCAAAACGATGCGCGTTGGGTCGCGCTCCTATTCGATCAAGAAGCTCGAACCGCTCTATATGGGCAGCGAATTGCGGGGCGGCGAGGTCACCAACGCCGCCGATTCCATTACCGAATATGCAGCCGCCCGTGATCTGCAGGCACACGGCGACGAAACTGAGTCCCGGCGCATGCTCGGTTCCATCGCGGACTACAACCGCTACGACTGCGTGTCAACGCTGCGCTTGCGGGACTGGCTGCGTGGCCTCGCGCGCGCGGCCGGCATCCGTTCTGTCGGTACGGCGATCGACGGGGGTGCTGCCGCGCCCGAACCGTCGCCGGTACGCGACGCCCTCCTCGCTCGTGCGGCCGGGAACATCGCCGCCAGTCACACCGCCCGCAGTTCCGACCAGACCGCGGCGGCCTTTGCCGCGGCCGCGATCGACTACCACCGGCGAGAGCAGAAGAGCTTCTGGTGGGGGCACTATTTTCGCCTGGAATATCCCATTGACGAGTGGCAAGATACCCGCGACGTGCTGGTCGTCGAGCACGTCGTGGTTGAGCGCGACTGGTTCCGGGAGGGCCAGCAGCGCGTCGACCGCCGCCACCTTTGGCTGCGCGGCCGACTCGCCCCGGGGAGCAGCATCAGGCCGGGCGACCAGGCCGGACCGTATCTGCTGTACGACTATCCGGGGCCGTTCACTAACCCCGATGTCGCGGAGGGCGCTCGCGCCCACCGGAGCGTGAAAGTGCTGGACGTCACCGATGACGGCAGCCTTCTGGTCGAAGAAACGCTCATGAAGGACGTCGCTCGCTACAGCCACCGTCCCAGCGCCCTTGCGCCAGCCGCACCGCCCCGGGCGATGCAGCAAAAACCCGCCATTGATGAGTGGGCCGCCGCGATCGTCGCCGCTCAGCCCGGCTGGCCGAACGACCCCATGGTCGACATTCTGCGCCGCACCCCACCGCGCACCCGTGCTGGCCACCTCGCGGCGAGTTCGCCCGACGGTCACACCACTGACGCGGTGATCGCGACTCTGCGCGACCTCGACCGCTCCTACCTCGCCGTGCAGGGGCCACCCGGCACCGGAAAGACCTACCTCGGCGCCCACGTCATCACTCGACTCGTACAACAGCACGACTGGAAGATTGGCGTTGTCGCCCAGTCCCACGCCGTGGTTGAGAACCTCCTGGACGCGGTCCTTGCAGCCGGATTGCACCCAGGCCTGGTCGGGAAGGTCCCCAAGACCGGGGCTGACCTCGAGCACGTCAGCTACACCGCGCTGCCGAAAGATGGTCAGCTGCTTTTCGGCCTGGATCACGTCGCCACCGGATTCGTTATCGGCGGGACAGCCTGGGACTTCAGTAATCCGGCTCGAATCCCGCGGCACAGCCTCGACCTGCTCGTGGTCGATGAAGCCGGCCAATTCTCGCTCGCGTCGACCATCGCGGCGAGCGTGAGCGCCCGCAACCTGCTGCTGCTCGGCGACCCACAACAACTGCCGCAGGTCAGTCAGGGCGCACATCCTGAACCGATCGACCAATCAGCTCTCGGCTGGGTCGCGGCTGGCCAGGACGTGCTTCCGGCACAGCTCGGCTACTTCCTCGCCGAGAGCCGCCGCATGCATCCCGCGCTGACCATCCCCGTCTCCCGACTCTCCTATGGCGAACAGCTGCGCGCCAACCCGATCACGGCAACCCGGTCGCTCGCCGGTATCGCGCCAGGGCTGCACGCCATCCCGATCGAACACAGCGGCAATTCCATCTCCTCAGCCGAAGAAGCGGAGGCCGTCGTAACACTCGTTCGTGATGTCCTCGGGCACCGCTGGACTGACCCCACGGTCGATCGGGTGAACGACCCACTGGGCGAAGCAGATGTCATTGTCGTCACCCCGTACAACGCCCAGTTGGCACTGGTGCGGGAGTCCCTCGCCGCCGCCGGATACCGGGAGGTGCGCGTGGGAACGGTCGACAAATTCCAAGGCCAGGAGGCCGCCGTGGCGATCCTGACGCTCGCAGCGTCGTCGGCCGATGACGTGCCGCGCGGTCTGGCTTTCCTCATCATGAAAAACCGACTCAACGTAGCCATTTCGCGGGCTAAATGGGCTGCCTACCTGGTATATTCACCCGCGCTTACCGAGTACCTGCCGGTGACGCCGATCGGTGTCACGCAACTGAGCGCGTTCATCAACCTCGTCGAGCCGAACCAGGGGCGGTGAACTTTTCGGGGGGCGTGAACCTTCCGAAACTGTGACCTGCCGTGGGCGTGAACTGCCTTAGGCCTGCGGCGGCAGGTCTTTGATGATGTTCGTGATGCGAATCGTCGAGCAGCGTCGCCCGGCATCGTCGGTGACCACGATCTCGTGGGTGGTGAGCGTGCGCCCAAGGTGAATCGGCGTGCAGACGCCGGTAACGTACCCGGTGGTCGCTGAGCGGTTGTGCGATGCATTGATTTCAATGCCCACGGCGAGTTTTCCGGGCCCGGCGTGCAGGTTTGCGGCCATGGAGCCGAGCGATTCACCCAGGACGACATAAGCGCCGCCGTGCAGCAGCATGGCCGGCTGCGTGTTACCGGCCACAGGCATCCGCGCGACTGCGCGGTCAACGGTGAACTCGGTGAACTCCAGCCCCATCTTGTCGGCCAGATCTCCACCGCCGCGCTGCTGGACCCAGGCGAGTGCGTCGTCAGTTGTATTGAACATGATCACCTTTGGTCGGGCGAGCCCACGCTGGAAGACACTTGTAGGCTGGGGGAGTGTTGGACTCCGAAAAGCCTACCCTGATGATCATCGACGGCCATTCCCTGGCATTCCGGGCGTTTTATGCCCTGCCAGTGGACAGCTTCCAGACCCACGCGGGCCAGCATACGAACGCCATTCACGGCTTTCTCTCGATGCTGCTCAGCCTGCTGCGCAACGAGAAGCCCAGCCACCTCGCGGTCGCGTTCGATATTTCCCGTGCGTCCTTTCGGACCAGGGACTACCCCGAGTACAAGGGCACCCGCAATGCAACGCCGCCGGAGTTCCTCGGCCAGATTCCTCTGCTGCAGGAAGCCCTTGCCGCGATGAACATCACCACCATCACCAAGGAAGACTTCGAGGCCGACGATATTCTCGCGACGCTGTCCGTCGAGGGCACCGCTGCGGGATACAACGTGCTCGTCGTCTCGGGCGACCGTGACGCCATCCAACTGGTCAACGAGACCGTCACCTTGCTGTACCCGTCCAGCCAGGGGGTGTCTGCCCTCACCCGTTACGATCCGGCCAGGGTCCGCGAACGCTACGGCATCGAGCCCGAACAGTACCCCGACGTCGCTGCCCTCGTCGGCGAAACCAGCGATAACCTCATCGGTATCAGCAAGGTTGGCGAGAAGACCGCCGTGAAATGGCTTGGCCTGTACGGCAGCCTCGACGGCATCCTCGAACATGCTGAGGAGATCAAGGGCGTCGTCGGCAACAACCTGCGGGAGCAGAAGGAGAACGCGATTCGCAACCGCCGCCTCAACCGTCTCGTCACCGACGTCGACCTGCCCATCGCGGTCGCCGCCCTGGAACGCGGTGCCATGAACGCCGACGCCGTGCGCGATATTTTTACTCGCCTCGAATTCAAAACCCTGCTGGACCGCGTGCTCAAGCTGGCCGGTGAGGATCCCGCCGCCGCATTTGCCGTCGCCGCCGCGGCTATCGACGCCGTACCGGCCGTACAGGCTCCCACTGCGCAGGACTTGCTCGACGAAGAACTACAGTCCTGGCTCGATCGAGCGACCATGGCGAACCCGGCCGGACTCGGCCTCACCGTTGAAGTGCAGGATGGTCAGGCCATCGGTTTCGGCCTGGCCAGCCCCACCGAAACCATCAACCTGCCGTGGCAACAGGGTCGCAAGGATTACGCCCCGCTCGAAGCGTGGCTCGCCAGTGACGCGCCCAAGATCATGAACGACGCCAAGCACCAGGTGAAGGCGCTGCACCGTAGCGGCCTGCCCTTCGTGGGTCTCGCCTTCGATACGCTGGTCGGCGCCTGGCTCATTCGCCCGGGTGGGCCCGACAAGACCCTGGCCGACCTCGTGTCGCGTTACCTCGACGAAACCCTGCCGATATCCGACCCCAACCTGCTGGTACCCGACGAGACCACGCAGGCCGGTGCGCCCGCGCAGGCCTGGTACACCCTGCGCGTCTTCGCCGCCGTCGAAACCACGCTCGACCCCGGCTCGCTCAAACTGCTGATCGACATCGAGCTGCCGACCCTGCTGGCCCTTGCCGATATGGAGCTGGCCGGCGTCAGCGTCTCACACGAACAACTCGCTGAGCTGTCCGCCGAACTCGGTACCAGCGCCGCGAGCCTCGCGGCCGCCGCGTACGCCGAGATCGGCCGCGAAGTGAACCTTGGATCGCCCAAGCAGCTGCAGGACGTCTTGTTCGATCAGCTCGAGATGCCCAAGACCCGCGCCAACAAGACGGGTTTCTCCACGGATGCCGGCGCTCTCGCCGACCTGCAGGCCAGCAACCCGCATCCGTTCCTCGACCTGTTGCTGAAGCATCGCGACGCCACCAAGCTGCGCCAGATCGTGGAAACCCTCGACAAGGCCATCGATACGACCGGTCGCATCCACACCACCTACGTGCAGATCGGAACGACGACCGGTCGCATCTCCTCGAACGATCCCAACCTGCAAAACATCCCCGTGCGCACAGAGGAAGGTCGTCGCATCCGTGCCGCCTTCCAGGCCGGTGAGGGCAGCGAATGCCTGCTGACTGCCGACTACTCCCAGATCGAGATGCGCATCATGGCGCACCTCTCCGAGGATGCCGGGCTGATCGAAGCCTTCAACGCCGGCGAAGACCTGCACCGCTTCGTTGGTTCTCGCATCTTCGGTGTCGACCCCGCCGACGTGAGCGGAGAGATGCGTAGCAAGGTCAAGGCCATGAGCTACGGACTCGCCTACGGTCTCAGCGCCTTTGGATTGTCCAGGCAGCTGCGTATCGATACCAAAGAGGCCAAGCAGCTCATGACGGACTACTTCGAGCGGTTTGGTGCGGTGCGCGACTACCTGCGCAACGTCGTCGAGCAGGCCAAGGTCGACGGTTACACCGAGACCATCTTCGGTCGGCGTCGACCGTTCCCCGATCTCGCCAGCCCCAAACGCGTACTCCGCGACAACGCCGAGCGGGCGGCACTCAACGCGCCGATCCAGGGTTCGGCGGCGGACATCATGAAGATCGCCATGAACGGTATCGCCACTGACCTGACGGATGCGTCCATGCAATCACGCATGCTGCTGCAGGTGCACGATGAATTGATCTTCGATGTGGTTCCGGGCGAATGGGAGGCCCTGCGCCAAGTGGTTACTCACAACATGGAGTCCGCCGCAGACTTGCTCGTGCCGCTCGAGGTGCAGGTCGGCCGGGGACCCAATTGGGATGCCGCCGCGCACTGATCACCGGGCGTCGATCTCGATCGTTAACTGGGACAGTTCTATAGTTCAGGGTTCACTTTGGGCGCTCGTGTTCTAGGCTCAGGTCATGACAAACGACATCCAGCGCACTCCGACGGCCATCGACCAGATTGCCGAAGAGTGGGTGGACACTCTCGTCGACCTTGACCCGACTGTGGGCACGTACATTGGCCGCACGGAGGGCGATGGCCGTTACGGTGATTATTCTCCGGCCGGCCACGAACGCTTCGTGAACGAGGCGACAAAGACTATTGCCCGGCTCGACGCCGCTCGTGCTGTAGACAGCGTCGACGAGGTGACGCAGACCGACCTGCGCAGCGAGTTATCGCTTTGCGTTGAGAGTGCCGACGCCCAGCTGCAGCTGCGTGATCTCAATGTCATCGCCTCACCGGCGCAGGAGATTCGCGAAATCTTCGACCTCATGCCCACCAGGACCGTCGACGACTGGGCCAACATCTCCTCCCGCTTGGGGAATCTCCCCGCAGCCGTCGATGGGTACATCGAGACTCTGCGTCTGGGCATCGAACGCGGCGTGACTCCCGCGCGCCGCCAGGTACGTGAAGTGTTTGCCCAGGCCCAGCGCCACGCCGCGAACGACGGATTCTTCGCCGAGTTCGCCGCCAACGCCACCCTCGATGACGGCACACTGCCTGCCTCCCTGGCGAAAGACCTCGGCCTTGGCGCGGGTCGTTCGGCGACCGCCTACGACAAGCTCGCCACTTTTCTCACCACCGAACTCGAAGGAAAAGCCACCGAAGAGGATGCAATTGGACGCGACCTGTATAGCCTCGCCTCTCGACGATTTCTTGGCACCACCATCGACCTCGACGAAACCTACGAGTGGGGTATCGAAGAACTGGCCCGCATGGTGGAAGAGCAGGAGAAGGTTGCCGACCAGATCAAACCCGGCGCCAGTGTTCTGGAAGCGATCGCCTACCTTGACACTGACCCGGACCGCAAATTGCACGGCACTCAGGCCCTACAGGAGTGGATGCAGAAAACCAGCGACCGGGCCGTCGCCGATCTGGCGGAAACCCAGTTTGATATCCCGGATGAGATTAAGACCATCGAGTGCATGATCGCTCCCACCCAGGAAGGTGGCATCTACTACACCGGCCCAACCGACGACTTCTCCCGACCCGGACGCATGTGGTGGTCCGTGCCTGTCGGCGTGACCGAGTTCGACACCTGGCGCGAGCTCACCACGGTGTACCACGAAGGTGTACCCGGTCATCACCTGCAGATCGGACAGGCCGTCTACAACCGGGCCAAGCTGAACACCTGGCGACGTCAGCTGGCCGGCACCTCCGGCCACGCCGAAGGCTGGGCACTCTACGCCGAACGCCTCATGGAACAACTGGGCTACCTTGACGACCCGGCTGACCGTCTCGGTATGC
This sequence comes from Actinomycetales bacterium, assembly GCA_038205545.1. Classification (GTDB taxonomy): domain Bacteria; phylum Actinomycetota; class Actinomycetes; order Actinomycetales; family Microbacteriaceae; genus Cryobacterium. Next base: position 1,388 of record JBBRBV010000005.1, on the reverse strand, counting down.
TCGACGGGCAGCGGATGCGGGCGGCTCGCGTCGTACTCGACATCGGCGTTCACCTCGGCAAAACACTGCCGGACGGCTCTGGGCCATGGACGGCGGACTACGCCTTCGAATTCCTCGGTCAGAACGTCAATATGAACGAGAGCTTCGTGAAGTTTGAGGTCAACCGCTATCTCGGCTGGCCGGGACAGGCTCCTTCCTATAAGGTCGGCCAGCGCATCTGGGAGCAGCTCCGTGACGCCGCCGAGAAACGTCAGGGCGACACCTTTTCGATCAAGGAATTCCATCGGACGGCCCTCGATCTGGGTGGGGTGGGTCTCGACACGCTGAGATCAGCGTTGCTGAAATAGGGCATCCGATTGGGCGAAAACGAATGAAACCCGGACGAGTTGCCTGCGGGGGAGTCTGAAAGCTAGGATGGAGTGTCACATTTGTGACACCCTATCCGCTGCCATGCGCGGAGAGTTCTGTGGTCTTTCTGTACCGTAGAACACCATAAAAACCAGAACAATTATTCGCGTGTGGCCCGACTATGTCCATCCTGGAGCAACTACTACATGACAATCGCAACGACCGAACGGGCACCCAAGCAGGTCGCCATCAACGACATTGGATCTGCTGAAGATTTTCTGGCCGCGGTCGAAAAGACTCTGAAATTCTTCAACGACGGCGACCTCATCGAAGGCACCGTAGTGAAGATCGACCGCGACGAGGTTCTCCTCGACGTGGGCTACAAGACCGAGGGTGTAATCCCCTCCCGCGAACTTTCCATCAAGCACGACGTTGACCCTTCCGAGGTTGTCAAGGTCGGCGACTTGGTTGAGGCTCTCGTCCTTCAGAAGGAAGACAAAGAAGGCCGTCTCATCCTGTCGAAGAAGCGCGCTCAGTACGAGCGTGCATGGGGCGACGTCGAGATGATCAAGGAGGCCGACGGTGTTGTCACCGGTTCGGTCATCGAGGTCGTCAAGGGTGGACTCATCGTTGACATCGGTCTCCGTGGCTTCCTTCCTGCTTCCCTCATCGAGCTTCGCCGCGTTCGCGACCTGACCCCGTACCTGGGCCAGGAGATCGAGGCCAAGATCCTCGAACTCGACAAGAACCGCAACAACGTTGTGCTGTCGCGTCGCGCCCTGCTCGAGCAGACTCAGTCCGAGAGCCGCACCACGTTCCTCAACAACCTCCAGAAGGGACAGGTCCGCAAGGGCATCGTCTCGTCGATCGTCAACTTCGGTGCGTTCGTCGACCTGGGTGGCGTTGATGGTCTGGTTCACGTTTCCGAGCTCAGCTGGAAGCACATTGAGCACGCCAGCGAGGTCGTCGAGGTTGGCCAGGAAGTCACCGTCGAGATCCTCGAGGTTGACCTCGAGCGCGAGCGTGTTTCGCTGTCGCTC
>JBBRBV010000004.1:0-86042 GCA_038205545.1 Actinomycetales bacterium | reverse complement strand
GCGGGTAACCCCGATATCGGGCTAATCCTGATCGTGCCGGCGCTCTACTCGCTCTTCATCGTGATTGTCGCGACCTTCGTGACGTTCGTGTTCCGTCGCGCAAACGTTGCGGAGGAGCAGAAGATTCCGAGCCTGCTCTAGTCGTGCTTGGTTAGGTTGGTCCGGCGCGTTGGTGGCAGTAGGGGTAGCGGCCGAGGATCTGGATGACGGCGATCTGGAGATCGCGGAGCATCTGGTAGAAACTCAGGCTGCCCCGAGTGCTTGTGGGTGGCTGAGGCGGGTGCGAGTGATGAACAGGTGGGCGGCGGTCACGAGGGTGACCTGACGGTTCCAGCCTGGCCAGGTGCTCGCCCCCGGCTGGCACGCAGTGCGGCGGGCGCGTCGATGGTGTCGGCAACCTAATCAAGTATTACTAGCCGGCACTGTTTTAATGGGTGAATGGATTCTTCACCGCGACTCACCCTCAACGACGGCCACACGATTCCCCAGGTCGGTCTTGGCGTCTACAAAATAGCGGATGCCCTCGCCGCCGACACCGTGCAGGTCGCCCTCGACGCCGGATATCGTCACATCGACACCGCCGCGCTCTATGAGAACGAGGTTGGTGTCGGGCAGGGTCTCGCACGCTCGGGCGTGGCCCGCGAAGACGTGTTCGTCACCACCAAGGTGTGGAACGATCGCCACGGTTACGACGACACCCTGCGCGCATTCGACGAAAGCCTGGGCAAGCTCGACCTCGACTACGTTGACCTGTACCTCATTCACTGGCCGGCGCCTCAGCAGAATCGGTACATCGAGACCTATCGGGCCCTCGAACAGCTCCGCGCCGACGGACGCGCCCGCTCGATCGGGGTCTCGAACTTTCACCCGCACCACCTCGACCGACTCCTGGCCGAGACCGACGTCGTGCCCGTGCTCAACCAGGTGGAGTTGCATCCGTGGCTGCCGCAAGCCGCGGTGCGCGCCTATGACGCGGCCCGTGGCATCCTGACCGAGGCATGGTCGCCGCTGGCCCGCGGGCGCGCAATCGGCAACGACACCCTCGACGCGATCGGCGCCAGGCACGGCAAGTCGGCGGCCCAGATCGTGCTGGCCTGGCACCTATCGCTTGGCAATATAGTCATTCCCAAGTCGGTCACTCCGGCCCGAATCCGCGAGAACCTCGACGTGTTCGACATTGCGCTCGATGCCGCCGACCTGGCCGCGATTACGACGCTCAACACCGGCGAGCGCACCGGTAAGGACCCCGACGACCTCGACTGAATCGCGACAGAAGCATCACCAGCGCGGGTGAATCTTTTCCCGCAGGAGCCGGTCGCAGATGTCTTGCACGCCCTCGTTGAAGGCAAGGTCGAGCGGTTCGGCCACACCGGCCGTGGCATTGCCCTGTGCCTGCGCGACCGAGCGAGCTCCCGGAATGACGGCGCTCACTCCCTCGATCTGGGCGACCCAGGCCAGTGCGGCCTGCGCCGGCGGGAGACCGGCTGGGGTGAGACCGGCCGGGGTGAGGACGGCGAATTCGGTGGCGGCTTGCAGCCCCACGTCGAAGTCAACACCGGAGAAGGCCTCTCCGACGTCGAAGTGGCTTCCGTCGCGGTTGAAATTGCGGTGGTCGCTGTCGGCGAATACGGTCTGGCGCGTATATTTTCCGGTGAGCAGACCGCTGGCCAGCGGAACCCGGGCGATGATGCCCACCCCGGCGCGTCCTGCGTCCTTAGGCGGGAGCGGCTAGCGACGGCCGATGCGCTCCGCGATCAGCGGACCGCCGTCCTGCACGGGCTCGCCGGGGTCGCCGATGCGCCAGGCACCGTCGACAGCCTCGAGCGCACGGGCAAACCGCTCGGGCTCGTCAGCGCTGAGCGTGAACAGTGGCTGACCCTGGATGACGGTGTCGCCGGGCTTGGCGTGCAGGTCGATTCCGGCAGCATGCTGCACCGGATCTTGCTTGCGCGCCCGTCCAGCGCCGAGGCGCCAGGCGCCGATACCAAAGGGTAGGGCCTGCTGTTCCACCAGCACACCCGATCGCTCGGCGAGCACGACGTGGGTCTCGCGCGCCACCGGCAACGCGGCATCCGGATCCCCGCCCTGCGCGCGAATCACGGCCCGCCACTTGTCCATAGCCCGGCCGTCCGTGAGGGCGGCCGCCACGTCGACGCCGGTGATTCCCGCCAAAGCGAGCATCTCCTCGGCCAACGCCACGGTGAGTTCGACCACATCGGCCGGGCCGCCTCCGGCGAGCACCTCGACCGACTCGCGCACCTCATTGGCGTTTCCGATCGCCAAGCCGAGCGGTACGTTCATGTTGGTCAGCAGAGCGGATGTCGCCACGCCGGCATCTTCGCCGAGCTCCACCATCGTTCGGGCCAGTTCCCGCGACCGCTCGATGTCCTTTAAAAAGGCACCGGATCCGAATTTTACGTCGAGCACCAGCGCGCTCGTCCCCTCGGCGATCTTTTTTGACATGATTGACGAGGCGATCAGCGGAATGGCCTCGACCGTGCCGGTAATGTCGCGCAGGGCGTAGAGCTTGCCATCAGCCGGAGCCAGGCCGCTCCCGGCCGCGCAGACCACGCCACCGATTTCTTGCAACTGCTTGAGCATCTCGGCATTGGTCAGGTTGGCCCGCCACCCCGGGATGGACTCGAGTTTGTCGAGCGTACCGCCGGTGTGGCCGAGGCCACGGCCGGACAGCTGCGGTACCGCGGCGCCGAACACCGCGACGAGGGGCATGAGCGGCAGGGTGATCTTGTCGCCAACACCGCCGGTGGAGTGCTTGTCGGTGGTCGGCTTGCCGAGCCCGGCGAAGCTCATCCGCTCGCCGCTGGCGAGCATCGCCATGGTGAGCGCACGAATCTCGTTGCGGGTCATACCGTTCAAAAAGATCGCCATGGTCATTGCGGCCATCTGTTCGTCGCCGACATAACCGCGTGTGTAGGCATCGATGAGCCAGTTGATTTGGGGTTCGCTGAGTTCGCCGCGGTCGCGCTTGGTGTGTATGAGGTCGACGGCGTCAAACGCTTCGATGGTGGTCATAGTTCAGACTCCTTAGGAAGCGGCAGTGTCAGGACGGGGCAGTGGCGCGGTACTCGGCGAGTTGCCGTGGCCCGAAGGCATCCGGTAACACCTCGTCGATGGTCTTGACTCCCGAGACCGTTTCGAGCACCATGCCCGGCGCGGAGTGCTCATAGAGGAGCTGCCGGCAGCGACCGCACGGCATAAGAATGCCGCCATGACCGTCTACGCAGGTGAAGGCAACGAGATGGCCACCGCCGCTGTGATGCAGGGCAGAGACCAGGCCGCACTCAGCACACAGCGTGAGCCCGTAAGAGGCGTTCTCCACGTTGCATCCGCTGATGATTCGCCCGTCATCGACGAGAGCGGCGACGCCGACCGGAAACTTCGAGTACGGCACGTAGGCGCTCTTCATGGCGGCAAGGGCGGCCTCGCGTAGCGCTGCCCAGTCGACGTTCACGTCGCTCACTTGATGTACGGCTTTCCGTCGGCGGCGGGTGGCCGCGAGCGACCGACGAACCCGGCAACGGCGAAGATGGTCACGAGATAGGGCAGCATGAGCATGAACTCGCTCGGCACCGGCGAGCCGATAATGCCCAGCACATTCTGCAGGTTGGTCGCGAATCCGAATAGCAGCGCCGCGAGGGTGGCCTTGATCGGATGCCACTGACCAAAGATCACCGCGGCCAGGGCGATGAAGCCCATCCCGTTGGTCATTTCCTTATTGAACGCACCGACCGCTCCGAGCGTGAAGTACGCTCCACCGAAGCCCGAAACGACGCCGCCCAGGGTGACGGCGATGAACCGGGTGCGGTTGACGTTGATGCCTACCGTGTCTGCGGCTTGCGGATGCTCCCCCACGGCCCGCACACGCAGGCCCCACTTGGTGCGAAACAAGCCGAAATACACGATGGCAACTGCAAAATACATCACGTAAACGATGATGGTCTGGCGAAATAACACCGGCCCGATGATCGGAATTTCGCTGAGCACCGGAATGTCAATCCGGGGAAACACATCCGGTGAGTTGAGGTTCGCGCTGGGCGCGAGCACCTGCGAGTAGAGAAAGCTGGTCAGCCCGATCACGAGCACGTTGAGTACGACACCGACGATGACCTGCTCCACCAGATACTTCAGGGCGAAAGCGGCCAGCACCATCGATACGAGCGCTCCGGCCACCATGGCAGCGATCAGGCCCAGATAGGGGTTGCCGGTGGCGGAGGCGACGACCGCCGAGCTGAAGGCGCCCGCCAGCAACTGCGCCTCAATCGCCACGTTCACAACGCCAGCTCGTTCCGACAGCACGCCACCGAGGGCTCCAAAGATGAGCGGAGCGCTCAGGGTGACCGTCCCAATCAACAGTCCAGGCACGGGAATGGTGGATCCCGATGCCGCCCACGCGAGAAATCCGACCAGAAACAGCAGCGCGAACACAATGGAGAACACGAGCGGAATCTTCTTATGGCGATACACGAGCCAGACAGACGCTGCGGTCATGAGCACGAGCACGATGGCGACGAACACTCCGGTGATGAAGGTTGGCAGGGCCACCGCGGGTAGTTGGATCAGGTCTCGCCCCTGCGAGAGGCGGAAGGTACTGAGATCACCGCGCTGACCCCGGCCGAGCCCAACGAACAAGAACAGCGACAGCACGGCAAAGCCGCCGAAGGTGATCGGAATCTTCCAGCTGCGAATCTGCGCCGTCGGCTTGCCGACCGGCACTGCTGCCGGCGCCGGAGCAGCGCTCTTCGTGATCGTGCTCATTTCGCCACCACCTCGTTGGTCTTGTTTGTCTTCACCGAGTGAACCTTCGGCGTTCTGGTGGTGCCCGGCGTGGGCAGGCGGAACATGCCACGCACCAGCGGCGGAGCCGCGATGAACAAGACGATGAGTGCCTGCACGACCACGACGATATCGATCGGCACGCCCTCAGCAGCCTGCATGGCAAACCCACCGGCCTTGAACGCACCAAAGAGGATGCCGGCGGCGAATATTCCCCACGGTTTGGACCGGCCGAGCAGTGCGACCGTAATGGCATCGAAGCCAATGCCGGCGTCGATGCCAGCCCCGAACCCGGTCGTCACAGTGCCGAGCACCTGGTTGATGCCGGCCAGCCCCACGAGCGCGCCAGAGATCGCCATGGCATACACGTAGACGTTTTTCACGTTGATGCCGGCCACCCGGGCCGCACGCGGATTCTCACCGACGGCCCGAAACTGAAACCCGAGGTTGGAGCGGGCGAGCAGCCACCAGACGAAGATCGTGGCCGCAATGACCGTAAGAAAACCGGCGTGCAGGTTGTACCGGGGACCGAACAGGTCGGGGAACACCGCGGTGGGCAGCATAGCCGGCGTCTTCGGGTTGTTACTGCCGGGCGCCTGCAGGGCGCCGGGGGTACGCAGCAGAAACTGAATGAGGTAGAGCGCCACGAAGTTGAGCATGATCGTGACGATCACCTCGTGGGCTCCGGTGCGCGCCTTGAGCAGGCCCACGATGCCACCCCAGATGGCACCGCCGAGAAGCCCGGCCAGAATAGCCGCAATCAAGTGGATGCCGGCGGGCAGCTCGACCGCGAAAGCAACATATCCGGCGGCACCGGCAGCAATGAGCATCTGCCCGCGACCACCGATGTTGAACATTCCCACCCGGAAGGCGAGCCCTACGCCGAGTCCCGCTGCAATGAGCGGCGTGGCAAAGGTGAGCGTCTCGGTCAACGGGCGGATCGCGGTGAGAAAGTTATTGGCGCGGAAGTTATAGATGGAGCCCTGGAAGAGGGCGGAATATGCGCCCCCGACGGCGTCCCAGACGGCCCGCACCATATCGAACGGCCGCGAGAAGAAATAGCCGGCCGTTTCCTGCACGCGCTCGTTGGTGAAGGCGATCAGAACGGCACCGACGACGAGCGCGAACACGACCGCCAGAATGGAGATCATGGCGCTGCCGCCGGCGATGTCGCGCAGGGTTTGGGTCCAGCGCTCAGACCCGTCCTTCTCGTCTTCGTCTGGATCCGGGGCTGCCGGAGCAGGTACGACCGGTGCCGTGGCGTCGCTCACAGCGCGGCCTCCATGGCGGGGGCAGGTTCGCCGGCCATCATGAGTCCCAGCGTGGCGCGGGGGGTGGTGCCGGGAACAATTCCCACAATTTCTCCTCGATACATCACCGCGATGCGGTCGGCAAGAGCGACGACCTCGTCGAGCTCGGTGGATACCACAATGACCGGAATGCCGGAGTCGCGGGTTTCAATGATGCGGGTGTGCACAAATTCAATCGATCCGACGTCGAGCCCTCGAGTCGGCTGCGCCGCAACGAACAAGCGCAACTCGCGGCTCAGTTCCCGCGCGAGCACAACCTTTTGCTGGTTGCCACCCGAGAGCCTTCCCGCTGCCATATTGCTGCCCTGTGATCGAATGTCAAACTCTTCAATCTTGTCGTCCGCGAACGTTGCACGGAAGCCCAGCTGCAGGTTGCCGGCTTTCACAAACGGTGCACCGGAACTGCGGTCGAGCATGAGGTTCTCGGCGATGCTGAAGTCGGCGATGAGGCCGTCTTCGGTGCGGTCTTCGGGAACGAACCCAACGCCAGAATCGAGAATGTGTCGCACGCTGTAGCCGCGTAACGGTTTGCCGTCGAGTTCGATCGACCCGGTGACATGCTGTTGCAGGCCAATCAACGCCTGGGTCAGCTCGGTTTGGCCATTGCCCTGCACCCCGGCGATGGCGAGAACTTCACCGGCCTGCACGTCGAAGCTCACGCTGTTCACGACGATCTGGTTGCGTGAGTCGATCACCGTGAGGTTTTTCACCGACAGGGCGGTACCGCGCAGGTCGGGCTCATTCTTGTGCACCGTGAGCTCAACGGCACGGCCGACCATGAGTGAGGCCAACTCGGCGTTTGTAGCGGTCGGCGATGCTTCACCAACGACGGCTCCCAACCGGATGACGGTGATGCGGTCGGCGACGGCGCGCACCTCTCGTAGTTTGTGCGTGATGAACACAATCGAGGTTCCGGTCTCGGCAAGCTGGCGCATGATGGCCATGAGCTCATCGGTTTCTTGCGGGGTGAGCACGGCGGTGGGTTCATCGAACACCAGCACCTTCGCATCCTGCGACAGTGCCTTGATAATTTCCACTCGCTGCTGCACGCCGACGGGCAGGTCTTCGATGAGAGCATCCGGATCGATGTCAAAACCGAAACGGTCCGAGATCTCGCGAACCTTGGCCCGGGCAGCGCTGAGGTCTAGACGGCCGCCGAAGGTGGTCTTTTCGTGGCCGAGCACCACATTTTCCGCAACGGTGAATACCGGAACGAGCATGAAGTGCTGGTGCACCATGCCGATTCCCGCGTTCATGGCGTCACCGGGTCCGGCGAATTTCTGCACCTTGTCATCGAGCAGAATCTCGCCCTCTTCGGCCATGTACAGGCCGTACAGCACGTTCATGAGGGTGGACTTGCCAGCGCCGTTCTCGCCCAGCAGGGCGTGAATTTCACCCGACTCGACGGTGAGGGAGATGTTGTTGTTGGCGACCAGCGCACCAAAACGCTTGGTGATGCCGCGAAGTTCGAGCTTCATTCATCCTGAATTCTTAGGTCGAGCATGACGTACCGGCACAGGGGTAGTGAAATGGGGAGGCCGAAAAATCGGCCTCCCCATTTTCAACAGGATATTACTGTTTGGGCGAAGCGGGCGATTCAACCGTGATCGAACCGTCAATGATGCCGGCCTTGATGGCATCAAGGTCGTCGGCCATCGTGGCAGGGACCTTGGACTCGAAGTCGTGGAACGGTGCAATGCCCACGCCTCCGTTTTCGAGGGTTCCAACATAAGCGGTCGGGTCAAATGTGCCAGAACCGGAGGCCGTCACGACGTCGGATACGGCAAGCTTGATGTCCTTCAGGATGCTGGTGAGGAACAAGCTGGAACCGGCCGGGTTGGTCTCGTACAGGTCGGCGTCAACACCGATCATCGCGATGTCCTTGTTTGAGCTCTTGATCGCTTCGATCGCGCTCAGGAAGATCGGTCCACCCACGGGCAGCAACACGTCGGCATTTTGGTCGATCAGGCCCTGCGCCTTGGCGAGGGAATCGACACCGGCGGCGAAGCCACCGGTGAAGGACCCGTCCTGTGTAGCGACGTCCCAGCCGATGGACTTGACGGAGGTGCCGTTCTTCTCGTTGTAGTAGGTGACACCATCGACATAGCCATCCATGAAGATGGTGACCGGCGGGATCAGCACTCCGCCATAGGTCCCGACAACGCCGGTCTTGCTATAACCGGCGGCCGCATAGCCGGCCATGAAGCCGGCCGGGGCGGTGTCAAAGAGGATGGGCTTGATGTTCGGCGCGTCGACCTCGCCGTTGAAGTCGAGGTCGGCGTCATTGTCGATGATGGCGTAGTTGACCTCGGGGTTAGCCAGTGCCGACTCGACGGTGGCGGCAGCGAGGTTGAAACCGACGGTCACGATCAGCTTGCAGCCCTGGTCGACGAGGTTCTGCACGTTGGACTGGTAGTCAGTCTCGGCGGCGGACTCGACGGTTTTCGGAGTCACGCCGAGTGCCTTGGAAGCCTCGGTGAGTCCTTCGAAGCCGAGCTGGTTGAAGGACTGGTCGTCGAATCCACCCTCGTCAGACACCATGCAGGGCAGAAAGTCGCTCGCGGCGGCGGAGTTCGTGTCATCGGTCGTAGCGGGTGCCTGAGCACAGCCAGCGAGCATCGCCACGGTACCGAACATTGCAAGACCGGCAACGAGGGTCTTACGGGTCGAAATTGTCAAAATGACCTCCAGGATGCTGCCCAGCTAGATAGCACGGGCGTCGTGCGCTCCACGTTACCGAATCAGAGGGTGCGCAGATGAGCAATATGCGTGCGCGAGCGAGTCGTTATCAAGACGCGACATTGTGCATGCAAATTTCCCCTTACTGGGGTGAGCTGGGGCCTTCGACAGCAATGATCCCGGCTATGATCGCGGCCCTAATCTGGTCGAGTTCGTCCACGAGTTCAGCAGAAACCAGGCCAGCCAGATCGTGGAAATCGGCAATTTCTACGCCGCCGTTTTTCAGCGTGCCCACAAAAGCCGTGTTGTCGAAGGTGCCGTCCAGGTCGGCACCGATGGTCTCGACTACGGCATCCGACGTGTTCTTCAGCACGCTCGTCAACACGACCGGTCGATATTGCTCCGGTAGGGTGACATAGCCGTCGTTGTCGACCCAAATGATCGACACGCCCGGTGTCTCGATCGCGGCAGCGGCAGCGCCCTGGCCGACCTGCCCGGCGACCGGCAGGATGACGTCGGCACCCTGGTCGATGAACGACTGAGCCAGGGCCTTGCCTTTGTTGACGTCGTCGAAGTCCCCGGTGAAGCTGCCGTCCTGAGCATTCTTATTCCAGCCGAGCACCTGCACGGCCGCCTCGTGCTTGTCGTTGTACATCGCGACGCCGTCTACAAAGCCGTCCATGAACAGCGTCACCGGTGGCTGGTTGCCGCCGCCGAACGTGGCGACGATACCGGTCTTGCTCACGCCAGCGGCCAGGTAACCGGCCAGAAAGGAGGCCTGGGCGGTGTCGAAGACGATCGGCTTCACATTGGGGGCGTCGACGACTTCGTCCACGATCGCGAAGTGGACGTCGGGGTTGCTGGTCGCCTCGGCGAGAGTGGCATCCGCGAGTTCGTAGCCGACGGTGAGAATGAACTGGCATCCGGTGGCCACCGCCTGGCTCACGTTGGGTGCCAGGTCGGTCTCCGACGTCGATACGATCGCGTCGGTGTCAATGCTGTACGTCGTCGCAGCCTCCTTGAGGCCTTCCCAACTGGACTGATTAAAGGACCGGTCCTCCAGACCACCCGAGTTCGTGACCATGCGGGCGCAGTAGTCCGGCGCCGTCGCATCCGTTGTCGCGGTGGGGGTCGGTGCCTGCGCGCAACCAGCCAGCAGCACAGCGGATGCCGCGAGGGCAGAAATGGCAATGGCACGACGCATAGACGCTCCCTTAAGCATGAACTGGAATGTTACGCGCTCGTCGAGCCCGTCGAGACCACCCGCCGGCCGAGCCCCTCGAGACCACCCGGGCTTCGACAAGCTCAACGAACGGTTACCAGCTCAAGGAACGGTTACAGCACGTCGCTGGAACCGGAGATCTTGAGCGCGTCGACGACCGTCTTGACCTTTTGGGCGTTTGCGCTCGTCGTGACCAACAGGGCGTCCGGGGTGTCAATGACCACGATGTCTTCAACACCGATCAGGGCGATCATGCGGCCGGTGCTACTGACGACGATGCCGCTCGACGAGTCGGCAAGCACCCGGGCACCTTCGCCGAGAATAGCCAGATTAGATTTGCGACCGTTCGAGTGCAGTTTGGCGATCGAGGCGAAGTCGCCCACATCGTCCCAGTCGAACTGGCCGGGAATGACGACCAGTTTGCCAGCCGCAGCGGCGGGTTCGGCAACCGAATAGTCGATGGCAATCTTCTTGAGGCGAGGCCAGACCTTATCGACCACGGCGCCGCGGGCCGGGGTATCCCACGCGTCGGCCAGCTCCATCAGCCCGGCGTGCAGTTCGGGTTCGGCCGCCTCGATTTCAGCCAACAGACGGTCGGCACGTGCGATGAAAATGCCAGCGTTCCAGAGGTAGTTGCCATCGTCGAGGTATTCTTCGGCAACCTCCGGGCTGGGCTTCTCCACGAAAGAGTCGACGGCCAGGGCCGTCGGTGCCCCTTCGACCGCGAGCGAATCAGCGCTTCGAATATAACCGAAACCGATCGCGGCCTCGGTCGGTTGAATACCAATCGTGACGATGTAGCCGGCATCCGCTGCGGCAACCGCTTCGGTCACCGCCGAACGAAACAGGGCGTCACCCTTGATGACGTGGTCGGCCGGGAACGATCCGATGATCACGCCGGGTTCGCGCCGCTGCAAAATAGCCGCGGCGAGACCGATCGCGGCGGTCGAGTCGCGTGGCTCGCTCTCCAGCACAACGTTCGGGTCGGCCAGTTCGGGCAACTGCTGTTCGACGGCGGCACGGTGAGCACGCCCGGTGACGACCATGATGCGCTGTTCACTCGACAGCGGAACCAGGCGATCCCACGTGTCACGCAGCAGGGTGTGCCCGGAGCCGGTGAGGTCGTGCAGAAATTTGGGGGCATCCGCTCGTGACAGCGGCCACAACCGGGAGCCGATGCCGCCGGCGGGAATCACGCTATATAAGCGGTCGATCGGCTCATTAGACATAATCATTCGACCAGACTATCTGGCAGCCGTCGCACGACTGTTCATGCGCCCGACACCCTTAGGCAATAACGGCCACTTACGCTCAAATTATGCGGATCGCAGTCATCAGCGAAAGTTTTCTCCCCACGGTCAGCGGGGTCACCACGAGCGTCTGCAAGGTGCTCGAACACCTCGCCGCCACCGGACACGAAGCCATAGTCATCGCCCCCTCGGGCGCCCCGGCCTCGTACGCCGGATTTGCCGTGCACACCGTCTCGGCGGTGAACTACCGCGAGTTTCCGGTCGGCATACCCAGCCCGCAGGTGCAGAAGCTGCTCGCCGACTTTCGCCCCGATGTGGTGCACGCCGCTTCGCCGTTTCTCCTCGGGGCCCAGGGCATCAGCGCGGCCAACCGACTGGACATTCCCTCGGTCGCTATCTTTCAAACGGATGTCGCCGGCTACGCGCACCGAAACCACCTCGGTCCCGCCACCGCGCTGGCCTGGCGTTTCGTGAAGTGGGTGCACGAGGGTGCCACCCGCACGCTGGTTCCCTCGTCCTCGTCGATGACCGCCCTGCTGCGCCTCGGTGTGCCCCGTCTGGCGCTGTGGACCCGTGGCGTTGACCTGACCGGTTTTCACCCCAACCTGAAGAACGATCCGGCAGTTGCGGCACTGCGAGATCGGATTGCGCCCGTTACGAGCGCCCCCGCATCGGAGGAGTGTGCCACCCGTGACGTTATCGTCGGCTACGTCGGTCGCATGGCTCCGGAGAAGCAGGTGGAGCGGTTGCGCGCCCTGCGCGGGCTGCCGGGCATCCGTTTGGCTCTCGTTGGCGACGGACCGAGCACCCCTTCTATTCGACGTGCCCTCGCGGGCATGCCGGTCACCTGGCTGGGGCGGCTCTCGGGGCGCGAACTGGCCGTTGCCTACGCAAGCTTTGACATGTTCGTGCATGCGGGCACCGAGGAAACGTTCGGCCAGACCATCCAGGAGGCTCACGCCGCCGGGCTGCCCGTGGTGGCTCCGCACTCGGGCGGCCCGATCGACCTCGTGGCGCACGGCGAGAACGGCTATCTGTTTCGACCGGACGACAACGGTGATCTGCGGCACTGGGTGCGCCAGCTGGCGCGAGACCCCGGGCTGCGTGCGCGCATGGGCGAAGCCGGACGTCGCGCGGTCCTCGGGCGCTCCTGGCCGACGATCTGCGCCGAGCTGGTTGAGTACTACCAGCGTGCCATCGACGAGCGCCTCGCCATGCGTGCCGACCGACACGTGCCCCCCTCCATGCAACGTTAGGGCAACCTAACTGACACGAGCGGGGGAGCACTTGTAGAATAATGACATGTGTTCTCAGCACATTTTCGGTCTCACTAAGAGCCTCAATTCAGCCAGGGAGGGTTGTTCATGCCACAGACGGCAGGAACCCTAGATTCTCAGCAGATGACGACGTCACGTCGCCCCGCCGGCACCCTCTATCGGGGTAACACGGGCATGTGGTCGTGGGTACTGCACCGCATCACGGGTGTCGCGATCTTTTTCTTTCTGCTCGTCCACATTCTCGACACGTCACTCGTGCGGGTCAGCCCCGAAGCGTACAACGCGGTCATCTCGGCGTACCAGACGCCGATCATGGGCCTCGGTGAGGTCGCACTCGTCGGCGCCATCGTGTTTCACGCCTTCAATGGACTGCGCATCATCCTGATCGACTTCTGGAACGCCAAGTACCAGCGCGTACTGTTCTACGTCGTTATCGGCCTCTGGGTCGTCACCATGCTGGCCTTCGTGCCGCGCCATCTCATCAACGTGTTCAACCACTAGGGGGCGACAGACATGACTTCAACAATCGAAGCTCCCCGCAGCCCGTACACCCGCTCCGCCAAAAAGCGCGGTGTCAACTGGGAAAAATGGGGCTGGATTTACATGCGCGTCTCCGGCGTCGTGCTGCTCGTGCTGATCTTCGGCCACCTGTTCGTCAACCTCATGGTGGGCGAGGGCGTCAGCGCCCTGAATTTCGCGTTCGTCGCCGGCAAGCTGACCAACCCGTTCTGGATGGTCTGGGACGTCATCATGCTGTGGCTCGCCCTGATTCACGGCGGCAACGGTATGCGCACCCTGGTCAACGACTACGCCACCACCCGACTCAGCCGCGGCATCCTGAAGATCGCTATTTTGGTCAGCGTTGTCTCGTTGATCGTGCTCGGCACCCTCGTGGTGTTCACCTTTGACCCCTGCCCCGCCGGTGCGCCCGCCGACCTCGTGGCCTCGTTCTGTAAGTCCCTCTAGGAGCTGCACACACACTTATGACGACACCTGCACCCGCACCCACCTCCACCTTCGTGGACGGCGTTCACTACCACCAATTCGACATCGTCATCGTGGGAGCAGGTGGGGCTGGCATGCGTGCCGCCATCGAAGCCGGACCCCACGCCAGCACGGCCGTCATCTCAAAGCTCTACCCGACACGTTCGCACACCGGTGCGGCGCAGGGCGGGATGGCTGCAGCCCTCGCCAACGTTGAGGAAGACAACTGGGAATGGCACACTTTCGACACGATCAAGGGTGGCGATTACCTGGTCGACCAGGACGCCGCCGAGATTCTGGCCAAGGAAGCCATCGACGCGGTCATTGACCTCGAGAACATGGGCCTGCCGTTCAACCGCACGCCCGAGGGCAAGATCGACCAGCGACGTTTCGGCGGCCACACCCGCGACCACGGCAAGAGCCCGGTGCGTCGCGCCTGCTACGCCGCCGACCGTACCGGCCACATGATTCTGCAGACGCTGTATCAGAACTGTGTCAAGCGCGGCATCAATTTCTTCAACGAATACTACGTGCTCGATCTCGTCATGACCAACATTGACGGCGTCGACCAGCCGTCGGCCGTGGTTGCCCTCGACCTCTCAAGCGGCGAGCTGCACGTGTTCCAGGGCAAGGCGTTCATCTTCGCCACCGGTGGTTTCGGCAAGATCTACAAGACCACCTCCAATGCCCACACCCTCACCGGTGACGGCGTCGGTATCGTCTGGCGCAAGGGACTCCCCCTCGAGGACATGGAGTTCTTCCAATTTCACCCCACCGGCCTGGCCGGCCTGGGCATCCTCTTGACCGAGGGCGCCCGCGGCGAGGGAGCCATTCTGCGAAACGCCGGCGGTGAGCGTTTCATGGAACGTTACGCTCCAACCATCAAGGACCTCGCCCCCCGCGACATCATCTCGCGCTGCATGCTCAAGGAGGTCGCTGAGGGTCGCGGCGCCGGTCCCGACAAGGACTACCTCTACCTGGACTGCACGCACCTGGGCAAGGAACTGCTCGAGACCAAGCTGCCCGACATCACCGAGTTCGCCCGCACCTACCTCGGCGTCGACCCGGTGACCGAACCGGTGCCGGTCATGCCGACCGCTCACTACGCCATGGGCGGTATCCCCACCAACGTGAAGGCCGAAGTCTGGCGCAACAACGAGCAGGTCGTTCCTGGCCTCTACGCCGCCGGCGAGTGCGCCTGTGTCTCGGTGCACGGCTCCAACCGCCTCGGCACCAACTCCCTGCTCGATATCAACGTCTTCGGCAAGCGCGCCGGAAACAACGCGGTCGAGTACGTCAAGACCGCAGAGTTCGTTGCACTGCCGGAAGACCCGGCCAGGGAAGTGCGCGAACTTCTGGAAGGTATCCGCTCGTCGACCGGAACCGAACGTATCGCGGTGCTGCGCAAGATCCTGCAGGAAGAAATGGACAAGAAGGCCCAGGTGTTCCGCACCGACGAGTCCCTGGCCGAGGTTACCGAGACCATCCACCTGCTGCGCCAGCGCTACAAGAACATCGGCGTACAGGACAAGGGTCGCCGGTTCAATACCGACCTGCTCGAAGCCGTTGAACTGGGCTTCCTGCTCGACCTCGCCGAGGTTGTCGTATACTCCGCTCGCAACCGCAAGGAAAGCCGCGGCGGACACCAGCGAGAGGATTATCTCGTGCGCGACGACGAGAACTACCTCAAGCACACCATGGCGTATCTCAAAGGCGACGCAATGTCGGCGGATGCCGCCGACCACATCACGCTCGACTGGAAACCGGTTGTCATCACCCGCTACCAGCCGATGGAGAGGAAGTACTAGTGAGTACCGCCACAATTGACAACGAGCCCGTTGTTCCCGAAGAGATCAAATCCTTTACGGTCACACTCATTGTTCGCCGCTTCAACCCTGAGGTCGACGACGAGCCGCACTGGCAGGACTTCGACGTGCAGCTCTACCCGACCGACCGCGTGCTCGATGCGCTGCACAAGATCAAGTGGGAGCAGGACGGTTCACTGACCTTCCGTCGCTCCTGCGCGCACGGCATCTGCGGCTCGGATGCAATGCGCATCAACGGGCGCAACCGCCTGGCCTGCAAGACGCTGATGAAGGACCTCGACGTCACGAAGCCCATCTACGTGGAAGCCATCAAGGGGTTGCCTCTGGAGAAGGACCTCATCGTGGACATGGAGCCGTTCTTCGACTCCTTCAAAGCGGTTCAGCCTTTTCTCGTCGCCAAGAGCACTCCGGTCGACGGCAAGGAACGCCAGCAGTCCGTTGCTCAGCGTGCGCGCTTCGACGACACCACGAAATGTATTCTCTGCGCTGCCTGCACGTCGAGCTGCCCCGTGTTCTGGACCGACGGGCAGTACTTCGGTCCGGCCGCGATCGTCAACGCTCACCGGTTCATCTTCGACTCCCGCGATGAGAATGCGGCCGTGCGCCTCGACATTCTCAACGACAAGGAGGGCGTGTGGCGTTGCCGCACGACCTTCAACTGCACGGATGCCTGCCCCCGCGGTATCCAGGTGACCCAGGCCATCGCCGAGGTCAAGCAGGCCATCATGCGTGGCAAGGCGTAATAGCTAAACTCCCTGAAAGGCACCCCCGTTGATTCGACGGAGGTGCCTTTTTGTGCCACTTGCGCGCACCGTGCGCTGTTCGCTGGTCGAGTCGGCCAACAATGCTCAGGCTGACGCGACAGTTAAACTGTCACTGTGAAAGAGCTTGTGGCCCGCATCCAGACCTGGCGACCCGTACGGGTCGTGATCCACTTCGGGAACGTGCGCGGCAACATCCTCGCCGCCGGTATGTCGTATCAAGCCATCTTCGCCATTTTCGCCGCCATTTGGGTGGGGTTCTCCATCGCCGGTCTCTTTCTGACTCGCAATCAAGACCTCCTCGAGGCGCTCTACGCGATCATTAATCAGTCGGTGCCCGGGCTGATCGGCACCGACGGAATCATAGATCCCCAGCTGCTCGCAACCGCCGGGGTGCTCACCTGGACCGGAGTGATCGCCCTGGCCGGGTTGCTGCTGACCGCACTCAGCTGGCTCTCGGCCACGGCGCAGGCCGTGCGCACCGTATTCGACATGCCGCGACAGACCAGGCTATTTCTCTGGGTAAAACTCCGGGAACTGGGCCTCGGACTACTGTTCGGACTGGCCCTCATTCTGTCGGCGCTGGTCTCGCTAGCCAGCACCGCTCTGCTCGGCGCCCTGTTCAGTTTCTTTGGTATTCCACAGGATTCGTTCTACTACGAGGCGTCAGCCCGCACAATCGGCGTCGTCGTGGTTCTCATGATCGACACGCTCACCCTGGCCGGCCTGTTCCGGGTGCTGTCTCGGGTACGCATCCCCGTTCGCCGTTTGTTTGCCGGAGCGCTGCTCGGGGGCGTCGCCCTCGGAGTTCTGAAAATTCTTGGTGGGGCCCTGCTCGGTGGGGCCAGCCGCAATCCTCTGCTCGCGACCTTCGCCGTTATTATCGGTCTACTGATCTGGTTCAACCTGGTCAGCACCGTGACACTCATCGCAGCGTCGTGGATCGCGGTCGGGATGGACGACGCGGGAATCCCACCGCACACCCTCAGCGCCGACGAGGCGGCAGCGAATCAGAAACAGCGTGTTCACGATGCCCTTCGGGTGACCGCACAAGCCGAGCTGACGGCGGCCAGGGCAGACCTCGACAACTCGCCCTGGTATGCCAGGTGGAGCGCCAGACGACGTCTCACGGCGGCGGAAGCGCAGGTCGCCGCGTATGCCCGCGCAGATGGTGAGGACAAGCGCTAACTAGACTTGACCCATGTCTTCTGCCAAACCCGTCCGCATTGCCAGTATCAACACAAACGGGGTACGAGCCGCGTATCGCAAGGGGATGGGCGACTGGCTGGCTGCCCGCGACGTGGACATTCTCGCCATTCAAGAGGTGCGCGCCTCCACCGAAGACCTGGAGGGCCTGCTCGGGTCGGACTGGAACATTCTGCACGATGCGGCCACGGCCAAGGGCCGGGCCGGCGTCGCCCTGGCCAGTCGGGCGGGGGCATCCATTCACCGGGTTGCCCTCGGCGCCGACGAGTTCGACAGCGCCGGTCGCTGGCTCGAGGCCGACTACGAGGTTGACGGCCAGACCATCACTGTGGTGAGCACCTATGTGCACTCCGGCGAGACCGACACTCCCAAACAGGTAGAGAAGTACAAGTTTCTCGACGCCATGATCGCCCGGCTACCCGAACTGACCAAGCAGAGTCCGCTTGCGCTCGTGCTCGGCGATCTGAACGTGGGACATCGCACCCTCGACATCAAAAACTGGCGCGGCAATAAGAAGCACGCCGGTTTCCTGCCCGAGGAGCGCGAGTATTTCGACCGCATCCTCGGAGCGGAAGACGACCCGCACTACAACGCGGGCGCCGGACTCGGGTGGGTCGATGTGGGACGCAAATGGGCCGGTGAGGTAGAGGGACCGTATACGTGGTGGTCTCAGCGCGGCCAGGCCTTCGACAACAACACGGGGTGGCGACTGGATTATCACCTGGCGAGCCCGCTTTTGGCGGCATCCGTTGTAAATTATGCGGTCGACCGGGCTGCCGCTTATGACCAGCGCTGGAGCGACCACTCCCCCGTCGTCGTCGACTATGACCTTTCGCAAGGAGCACACTCATGACCAAGCCCCGCCTGTATTCGGGAATGCAGCCCTCGGCAGAGTCCCTGCAGATCGGCAACTATATTGGCGCGCTGCTCAACTGGAAGTCGCTGCAGCAGACTCACGACGCGTTCTTCTCCATCGTCGACCTGCATGCGATCACCGTCGCCCAAGATCCGGCCAAGCTGCGTGAGAACACGCGCGGCACGGCGGCACAGTACATTGCGGCCGGGATCGACCCGTCGGCGTCGACGCTGTACGTGCAGTCGCACGTCGCTGCCCACGCACAGCTGGCTTGGGTGCTCAACACCATCACCGGGTTCGGCGAGGCGAGCCGCATGACTCAGTTCAAGGACAAGTCGGGGCGTCACGGTGTTGACCAGACGACCGTGGGCCTGTTCGCTTACCCGACGCTCATGGCGGCCGATATTCTGCTCTACCAGACGACGGTCGTACCGGTAGGGGAGGACCAGCGCCAGCACGTGGAGCTCACTCGCGACCTCGCGCTGCGCTTCAACTCGCGGTTCGGCGATACTTTCACCATTCCCGACGTGGCGATCGCGAAGGAGACCGCGAAGATCTACGATCTGCAAAATCCCACGTCGAAGATGAGCAAGTCGGCCGAGTCACATGCCGGTGTCATCTGGCTGCTCGATGAGCCGGGAGTGACCAAGAAGAAGATCATGCGGGCGGTCACGGATGCCGATGGCGGCGTGGTCTTCGACCGCGAGAACAAGCCGGGGGTGGCCAACCTGCTCACGATCTACTCCGTTCTCGCATCGCGCACGATCGAGTCGCTCGAGAACGAATATGCCGGGCGCGGCTATGGCGACCTGAAAAAGGGCCTCGTCGAGGTTGTGCTGGGTACCTTTGATCCGATCCGCGAACGCGTCGCGGAGTTGATCGGCGACCCGGCCGAGCTCGACCGGGTGCTGGCCTCGAACGCCGCGCGTGCCGACGCCGTGGCCAACGAGACGCTCGCCAACGTCTACGACCGAGTCGGGCTGCTCCCCCGCCGCTGACATGAGGCCCATTTCACTGCACTCCTCGCTCCTGCAGCTCGACCTGCCCGTGGCAGCGGATGCCGATGCCGTGTTCAACTACTGTCAGGACCCTCTGTTCGAGAGATACCTCACCATTCCCTGGCCGTATCAGCGGGCGCACGCTGTGGGATTCTTGTCGGAGATTGTGCCGGCCGGATGGGCGAACGATCGGGAATACATCTGGGCGCTGCGTTCTGCACGAGGCGAACCGACCGGAACTTCCGGGTTCGATGAGCCGGCTCACGCGCTGCTCGGTGTCATCGGCCTGCGCCGGCCGCAACCGGGAATCGGGTCGATCGGGTTCTGGCTCGGCGCCCCGTTTCGCGGGCGGGGGCTCATGCCACAAGCACACCGTCTGGTGACGGACTGGGCTTTCACGACCGGAGTGGTCACGGTGGTGCGGTGGGAATGCGTGCTCGGCAACGTGTCCTCGGCGCGGCTGGCGCGCGCTGCTGGATACAGCTACACCGGGATTGCCCCTGCGTCGGTGGAGAGCCGAGACGGATCGCATCCCGACTCGTGGCATGCGGTGTTGGACGCTGACGACAACCGTTCAGTGAAGTCGGATTGGCCCGAGCCGGTCGTCAACGCATGAAGGCTCGGCAACTCGTCTTATTCGATCTCGATGACACCCTGTTCGCGCATAGGCAGGCGGTTGCGGCCGGCATTCTGTTGCATATCGACCGCGCCGGAGGCGCCTTTGCGACCGATGACCGAGTGGCAGCAACCGAGCTGTGGCATGCCCTGGAGGAGAAGCACTATCACTCCTACCTCGCCGGGAGGCTGAACTTTACCGGACAGCGCCGCGCTCGGGCCCAGGATTTCGCGGCATCGTTCGACGTTGAACTGACCGGCCTCGAAGCCGATATCTGGTTTAACGAGTACTTCGAGAGCTACCGGGCGAGTTGGCAGCTGCACGACGATGCGCTTCCCTGCCTCAAGGCCGTGTCGGAAATAATTCCCGGGGTGCGCTTTGGCATCATCACGAACGGCGAACTGGCGTTTCAAAGTGACAAAATTATGCGTGTCGGCCTGGGCGATCGAATCGAACACGTTATCGCCTCGGGCGAGCTCGGCTTCGCCAAGCCGGACCCCCGCATTTTTCTGGCCGCGTGCTCCGCCTTTGGCTGTGAGCCCGCGACTGCCGTGTACGTGGGCGATCGACTGGCCACGGATGCGTTGGGCGCGGCCGCCGCGGGCCTGACGGGGGTGTGGCTCGACCGCACCGGGGCATCCGTCTCACCCGTCGACGCGGCCAGTGCCACCCGTCTCGGTGTAGTGCGCATCGAGAAGCTTGCGGACCTCTGTGCGGTCCTCGCCTGATGTAACGGCCATTCACATCCTGTGCATGCCACCCCGGCATGCCACCCGCGCCGCCACCGCCCCGTTAGCCGCTCGTTCTTTCCGCAACTCCTGCAAACTGCAGGTCTTGATACGCGCTCACGCGCATCGACCCGGATGTTGTCAACCCACACCGCGCGTGGCAGGAGTTATGCGGTCTCACGCAAACACGGGCGGCGACGCGGCGGCCTCACCTGCTGTTGAAGCAGCTTCGTCAGTCGAGGAACCGGGTGCTACCGAAGCGGCAAATGGAAACGAGCCGCCGGATTGCTGCGATGACTCCTGCTGGATCAAACATGATGTCGGCGTAGAGCACCCGAAGGGTGACATACCCGAGGGTGGCGGCGATCCGATCACGCTCGCGATCTCGAACCTGATCCTTCCAGCTCGAATGGTGGGCAAAGCTGTCGGCTTCCACGATCACGCAGCCCTCTACAACCGTGTCGACTCGGCCAACCCCAGCGATACTGACCTGGATTTCACAGCGAAGGCCCGCGCTGCGAATTATGTCTCGCAGAACGCTTTCTTGTCCGGCGTCCACGCGGGCGTCGATCCGGGAGCGCAGTATCTGGCCGCTGATGGGTACGTGGGCGAAGATCTCGTCGAGATCG
Source organism: Actinomycetales bacterium (assembly GCA_038205545.1). Classification (GTDB taxonomy): domain Bacteria; phylum Actinomycetota; class Actinomycetes; order Actinomycetales; family Microbacteriaceae; genus Cryobacterium. Next base: position 64,906 of record JBBRBV010000004.1, on the reverse strand, counting down.
CGTGCGCGAATCACACCCTGGTGGAGCGCCGTATCCACAGCGGCGAGAGCGAATGGCTGCTTCTGGCACTTAATGATTTGCACGAGGGCATCCCGGGCACCAACGCGGTATTCGGTTCCACCGGCACGATCAATCAACGGGGACCAATGTAGTTCAACCCCATCTCGGGGGAGCGCTGACAACGGGACAAACCGATTGTGCGGGCTCCGCAGTCGGGAGCCCGCACGGTCGACGTGTATGTGAGTGAATCGCGTGTCCAGGGCGAAAATACCCAACTCCTTGGCGGCCGACACGCACGACATGCGCCCGCCGACACGTACGGCCTCGAGGGTGTGGCGGTCCGTTCCCGGAAGGGCGTAGTGATCGCGGCGAACACGTAGCAGTGCGTTGGCACGGACGGCCTGAGTGATTTGCTGCCCCGACATACCGTTGGCAAGAAGTTCCTGCCGGTGCACGATGCGACGCGTTCCAAATTTAATGCTGAGAAGAGGTCCCATGCGTTGAGGGTGACGCGGCCCAGGTCCGAGCACGTCTCGACGCACTCGATCTGGGGTCAACTCTCTGAACCCGGCGCTGTGGAGAACCCCTGAAATCTTCATAATCTGGAGCCGAAACGATCACAGTCCTATCTGCGCTGAACCCGCCCCGGTTCGCGCAACTCCTGCAATCTTGGAGACACGATCCACACTGTCCCGCAAAGCTGCGGATCCGCGACTGCAGCTGGGCAAATTGCAGGAGTTGCAGGTGAGGACCGGCCAAGATCCGAACTCCGGTGCAGTGCTGGCCAGCCTGATTCCGCATAACTCCTGCAATTTTCAACTCCAAAACCCTTGGTTCCCGGAAACACGCGGATTTCTTGAGGCGAGCCGGCGAATTGCAGGAGTTATGCGAGGGGGCTGGACGAATTGAATCGGGGACGCACAAAACCCGGCGGCCGCAGGGTGGTCGCCGGGTTTGGTGCCGGTGCTAGTGGTGCTGGTCGTGCTGCTGGTGGTGGTGGTGCTGCTGGTGCTGCTGCTGCTGGTGCTGCTGCTGCTGCTGCTGCTGGTGGTGCTACTGGTGCTGCTGGTGGTGCTACTGGTGCTGCTGGTGGGGCTGGGGCTAGTGCACGTCTTCGTCTACCCAGTCGAGGGTCTTCGTGACGGCTTTCTTCCAGTTGCGCAGGAGGCGATCAACCTCGTTCTGCTCCATCGAAGGCTCCCAGCGGGCGTCTTCCTGCCAGTTGGCGCGCAGGTCATCCAGGCCACTCCAGAAGCCGACCGCGAGGCCGGCCGCATAGGCGGCGCCCAGGGCGGTGGTCTCGGCGACAACCGGGCGCACAACGGGCACGCCGATAATGTCGGCCTGGAACTGCATGAGCAGGTCGTTCGCCGTGGCACCACCGTCGACCTTGAGCTCGGTCAGCGGCACACCAGAGTCGGCGTTGACCGCGTCGAGCACCTCACGGGTCTGGTACGCGATGGCCTCCAGCGCCGCACGGGCGATGTGGCCCTTGTTCACATACCGGGTGAGCCCCACGAGGGCACCGCGGGCATCCGACCGCCAGTACGGCGCGAACAGGCCGGAGAAGGCGGGCACGAAGTAGGCCCCACCGTTGTCCGAGACCGTCTTGGCCAGGTCTTCGATCTCGGAGGCGTTCTTGATGAGGCCGAGCTGATCCCGCATCCACTGCACGAGCGACCCGGTGACAGCAATCGAGCCCTCAAGCGCGTAGTGCACCGGTGCATCGCCGAGCTTGTAGCCCACGGTGGTGAGCAGACCGTTCTTCGAGTGGATGATCTCGGTCCCGGTGTTGAAGATCAAGAAGTTTCCGGTGCCGTAGGTGTTCTTCGCCTCGCCCTGTTCGAACGCGGCCTGGCCGAACGTGGCGGCCTGCTGATCGCCGAGGATGCCGGCGATCGGCACCTCGCGCAGCAGGCTGTGTCCGCTCGCGGTGCCGTACACCTCGGACGACGACTTGATCTCGGGCAGCATCGACTTCGGTACGTCGAAGATCGCGAGGATCTCGTCGTCCCACTGCATTGTTTCGAGGTCCATGAACATCGTGCGGCTCGCGTTGGTGACGTCGGTCGCGTGCACGCCACCCTCGGTGCCGCCGGTCAGGTTCCACAGAACCCAGGAATCGGTGGTACCGAACAGAAGGTCGCCGGCAGCCGCTTTCGCGCGGGCACCCTCGACGTTTTCCAGGATCCATACGATTTTGGTTCCGGAAAAATAGGTCGCCAGCGGCAGGCCGACCTTGCTTTTGAAGCGGTCTACGCCACCATCCGCTGCCAGGCGGTCAACGATCGGTTGGGTGCGGGTGTCCTGCCAGACGATGGCGTTGTAGACGGGCACTCCGGTGTTCTTGTCCCAGACGACAGCGGTTTCGCGCTGGTTGGTGATGCCGACGGCTTCAATGTCGTGACGGGTGATATTGGCCTTTGACAGCGCCTGGCCGATGGCCTCACGGGTGTTGTCCCAGATTTCCTTCGGGTCATGCTCAACCCATCCGGCCTGCGGCAGAATTTGATTGTGCTCAAGCTGACCGGTCGAAATGATCGATCCGGACTTGTCGAAGACGATTGCGCGGGAGCTCGTGGTTCCCTGGTCGATGGCGAGAACGTACTTGGCCATGTTTAACTCCTTTGTTGTTCCAGGTGGATAGTGCGGTTTAAGCGGATGCTGCAGACTACGTTGGCAGGCTTAGCCCAGGATGGGCAGCAGCACGCCCGATGATGCGCCGGCGACCACACCACCGATGATGGGACCAAGGACCGGTACCCAGGAATAGGACCAGTCGCTCGACCCCTTGCCCTTGATGGGCAGGATGAAGTGCGCGATACGCGGACCGAGGTCACGGGCCGGGTTGATGGCGTAACCGGTCGGCCCACCGAGTGAGGTACCGATCACGATAACGAGCAGGGCCACCGGCAGTGCGCCGAGAGCGGCGAGCCCGCCGGAGTCGCCGTTCCGACCGAAGCCGATGACGACGAACACCAGAACGAAGGTTCCGATAATCTCGGTGACGAGGTTCCAGCCATACGAGCGGATGGCCGGCCCGGTGGAGAAGACACCAAGTTTGTTGGCCGCTTCCGGCTCCTGGTCGAAGTGCTGCTTGTAGGCGAGCCAGACGACGATGGCACCGAGAATGGCGCCGATCATCTGGGCGCCGATGTAGCTCAACGTCGACACGACATTGACCGGTACGCCGGAGCCGAATTCGGTCGCACCGCTGGCAACGAGACCGAGGGTGACGGCCGGGTTCAGGTGTGCCCCCGAATTATAGGCGGCAACGACGCCGGCGTAGACCGCGAGGCCCCAACCGATAGTGACCATCAGAAAGCCGCCGCCGAAGCCCTTGTTCTTCGCCAGGGCGACGTTGGCTACCACGCCGCAGCCGAGTAGCACGAGGATGGCCGTTCCCACGACCTCTGACATAAAGACGACACCGAGATTGTCCACATTGACCTTTCAGATGGGATGTTGCTTTCACCGACCGACCAAGTTGTCGAATGCGGTGATCGTTCTGGAGCTCCTAAGAACGTATCGGCGTTCGGGGCCACAACGGCCGGTTTCCCGTGCACGTTCGTGCAGATTGACGCCGAGCGTCAGCCCCGAACGAGGGGTTCAGTCGACGGCGATGGCGTCCGCGCTGACCGGGGCAAGGTCAACCCCGTGCGCGTCGATCAGGATGCCGCGAGCCAGCTCGACCTCCTCGGTTTGCCGCGCAGCATCCCAGCCCAGAACGGACCCAGCGACGAGCGCGAGCTCCTCAATCAGCGGCGTCGTCACGGCGCCGACGAAGGCCATGCTGGTGCGGCGCAGGAGCACGTCGATCAGGCGCACAACACTCTCGGTCGAGGCGAGGAATTCAATTTCGCGTCGGGTGTACGCCGGGTTGTGTTGCAAGGGGGCATCCGCCGTGGCGGCGGAATCGGTGAGGAACTCGATGACCTCACTCGCCCTGGTTCCGTAGCGCGAGAGCAGGGCTGCAGCACGGTCGGAACCGACCTCATCACCGTGAGCGGTCACCCAGACCTGGTGCGCGGCCTTCGTGGCCGGAAAATCGCGCCCTCCGCCGATAGCGAGGCCTTCGGTAGAAACGTTACGCGGCAGACCGAGCAGTTTCAGGATGTCGCTGCTCAGGTTCTCGGCGAGGGCGCGGAAAGTGGTCCACTTGCCGCCGACCAGGCTGAGCAGTGTGCCATCCGCGGCGCCCGCGCGGGGAAGCGGGCGCGACTCGACGCGGTAGTCGCGCGAAACGAATCCGGGGGCTTCGTCGTCGTGTCGGGGTAACGGGCGTACGCCGGCAAAACGAAACACAATGTGTGAACGGTCGACCGGTACGGTTGGGAAAACGTGCGCGACCAGATCGAAGAAGTAGTCGATCTCATCCTCGGTGCAGCGAATCGGCTGTGTCATATCGTGCTCGAGGTCGGTCGTGCCGATCAGAACGCGGCCCTTGAGCGGGTAGATCAGCACGATGCGGCCATCCTCGTGCTCAAAGAAGATCTCGCGACCACCGGTCGCTGCCAGGAGTTCCGGGTTGTCGAGCACGATGTGCGAGCCCTTGGTGCCGCCCATGAAGGTGCTCGGCTGGCCGAGGGCGTCGTTGGTCAGGTCGGTCCACGGCCCACTCGTGTTGACCACGACATCCGCTTGAAACGTGAACTCTTCGCCGGTAACGGTATTGCGCAGGAGCACACCGTTCTCGTTCATACCGGCGGCTTCGACGTAGTTCGCGGCGCGGGCGTGCGGGCCGGCGTCTAGACCGTCACGCAGCACGTCGAGGGCGAGGCGTTCCGGGTCGTGCATGGCTGCGTCATAGTACGTGGCCGTGTATTTGAGGCCCGGGTTGAGCTGCGGGAGGGCTGCGAGCGCCTTCTTGCGGCCCGCGAAGACATGGCGCGGCACCGTTCCGCCGTCACGTGAGAAGGAGTCGTAGAGCACCATGCCGAGCTTGATCAGCAGTGCGCCGCGCTCAACGTGCGTGCTGCCCTGCTTGTGGGTAAGAAACCGCAGTGGTGCGGCCATCACTCCGGAGAAGGTGGAGAAGATGGGGATGGTCGTCTGCAGCGGTTTGACGTAATGCGGCGCGATCTTGAGCAGGCTGTTGCGCTCTTCGACCGATTCTTTGACCAGGCGAAACTCGCCGTTTTCGAGGTAGCGCACCCCGCCATGGATCATGTGAGAACTGGCCGATGAGGCACCCGAGACGTAGTCGTTCTTTTCAACGATGACCACGTCGACGCCCTGGAGGGCCAGATCGCGGAACGTTGCGATGCCATTGATGCCGGCGCCGATAATAAGAACCTGGGCGTGCGGACGATCCGAAATTGCTGAAGATGTCTGTGAGTTTAAGAACGACATTGTTGTCACCTCTGTCTCGGGGAGTGTCCAGCGCTGAACTTGCGCCGGGCCCACCATATGAATAGATTCAGTCTGACAGTCCGACACAATTTCTCAAGTGGATTGAACATACGTGCAAGGAGCCAGTGTGACCGTCGATACCGCTTCCGTGCAGTCAAATCGCAGCCGTGACGCTCTCACCGCGGCCCACCTGTACTACATGCAGGACCTCACAATGGATGCCATCGCCCAGGAGCTGCATACCTCCCGTTCCTCGGTCTCCCGCCTGCTCAGCCACGCTCGAGAGACCGGTCTTGTCGACATCCAGATCAAGTCTCCATTGGATGGCCCCAGCCACCTCGAACAGCAAATCGAAGCTCGATTCCAGATCTCCGCGCACGTGGTTCCGGTTCCCGACAGCGCGAGTGATGTTGATCGGCTGGAACGAGTCGCCCTCTCTGTTGCACGAATTCTCGGCCAATATTTCGACTCGAATATGTCCATGGGGATCGCCTGGGGTTCCACCATGAACGCGATCAGCCGGCACGTCACCCCCAAACAGACCCACAACTCCCAGATCGTGCAACTCAACGGGGCGGGAAACATGCGCACGACCGGCCTCGGCTACGCGAGTGAGATTCTCGGCCGTTTCGGTACAGCGTTCGGAGCGCACATTCAACAATTTCCCGTGCCCGCGTTCTTCGACGACCCGGCGACCAAACAAGCGCTCTGGCGGGAGCGCAGCATCAGTCGCCTGTTGGACATGCAAGCCACCATGGACATCGCCCTGTTCGGCCTGGGGTCTCCGTTTTCGGGCGTGATCAGCCGCGTCTATGCCGGCGGCTACCTCGAGCAGGCAGAATTCGACGCTTTGAGCGCCGCCGGCGTGGTCGGCGACGTGGCCACCGTGTTCTATCGAGCCGATGGGTCGGCCGACGGAATCGCCCTGAACGAGCGCTCCACCGGCCCCGACTTCGCCGTGCTCCGCCGCACCCCACGTCGCATCTGCGTCGTGGCCGGCCGTTCCAAACTGTCCAGCCTGCGCGGGGCTCTCGCCGCCGACCTCATCACCGACCTGTTCGTCGATGAGAGCACCGCCCGCGCGCTGGTCGAGACGGCCTAGAGCACCTCGTGGGTCGAATTAGGCACCAACGGGCCACAACGGATGTCGGCGGGAATAGTACGACGCGCATAGTGTTGGACTATAACTAGTACTAGAACTTGCAATACACGTGCTCCGGGGTCGGCGTAATTCCGAACCGGCGGTTAAAGTCCGCGACCCGTTAGCCCTCCAGACTTTTGAGGGGCCAAACGGTTGAGCTGGTGAAACTCCAGCACCGACGGTTACAGTCCGGACGGGAGGCGCACGAGTTGGTTGGCCCCTACGGTCGACCAACGGGTTTGCGCACGACTGCGCACGCCCATACCCCGGAGCTCGTCCGATACGGATGAGGGCGGGATGACCAACAACGCGGCAGTCGGTACCGGCAGGGGCGCTCCTGCCCCCGCCAGTGCCATGCTCCGCGCGCTCCAAATCGCCACCCAGGGCCCGGCAAGCGGCGTGAACCCGCGGGTCGGCTGCGTCATTCTGGACGGGCAGGGCAACACCCTCGCCGAAGGGTGGCACCGCGGCGCCGGCAGCCGGCACGCGGAGGTCGACGCGCTCGCCAAGCTTGCCCCCGACGCGGCTCGCGGCAGCACCGTCGTCGTTACGCTCGAACCCTGCAACCACGTCGGCTGCACTGGGCCGTGCGCGCTGGCCCTGATCGACGCAGGCGTCGCCCGCGTGGTCTACTCCGTCACCGACCCCGGCCCGACCTCCTGCGGCGGAGCCGCTCGGATGCGCGCCGCCGGCATCGAGGTGCAGGGTGGTCTGCTCGCCGAGGAGGGCGAGGCCTTTCTCGGCGACTGGCTTGTCGCCGCTCGGCTCGGGCGCCCGTTCGTCACCCTCAAGTGGGCGTCGAGTCTCGACGGCCGTGCCGCCGCATTCGATGGCTCCAGTCGCTGGATCACCGGCGCGCCCGCCCGCCTGGACGTGCACCGGCGTCGCGCCGCGTGCGACACGATCCTGGTCGGCACCGGAACCATACTCGCCGACGACCCCTCGCTCACCGCCCGCGACGGCCACGACGGGCTCCTTCCACAGCAGCCCATACCCGTGGTGGTCGGCCGGCGCACGGTGCCGGCATCCGCTGCCCTGTTCGCGCACCCGCAGCAGCCGCTGTTCTTCGACGGTCTCAATCTACCCGGCCTGCTGGCCGACCTGAACGGCCGGGGTCTGCGCAGCGTCTTCATCGAGGGCGGGCCCACCGTGGCGAGCGCCTTCGTCGCGGCCGGACTTGTCGATGAATACCTCATCTATCTCGCGCCAACGCTGATCGGTGGCCCGCGTCTGGCCCTCGGCGACATCGGCGTGGCCACAATCGGCGAGCAGCGTCGCCTCGATATCCATTCCCTCGACCGGCTGGGCGACGATATTCTCCTCGTCGCCCGGCCCCTGACAACGTAAGGAACCCCATGTTTACCGGAATCATCGAGGAGCTCGGCCAGATCGAGCGGATCGATCTAACACAGGATGCCGCCCGCCTCACCATCCGCGGCCCGCTCTCGGTGCTGGACGCCGGCCGCGGCGACTCCATCGCCGTATCCGGCGTCTGCCTCACCGTGGTCGAGCACACCGCCGAGACGTTCACCGCGGACGTGATGGCGCAGACGCTGCGCATGTCAACGCTCTCTGATGCTCGCGTCGGCTCGCCGGTCAACCTCGAACGTGCCGCCCTCGTCGGCGGACGCCTCGGCGGCCACATCGTGCAGGGCCATATCGACGGCATGAGCACTCTGCTCGCGGTCACCCCGGGAGGAGCCTGGCGAGTGCTGCGGTTCAGCCTGAGCGCCGAACTGGCGCCGCTCGTCGTTGACAAGGGCTCGATCGCCATCGACGGCGTCTCCCTCACCGTCAGCAACATCAGCCCGGCCAGCGAGGCCAGCCAGTGGTTCGAGGTGTCGCTCATACCGGAGACCCTCTCCGCTACCACGCTCGGCGAACGTCAGGTCGGCGACCGGGTCAACATCGAGACCGACATCCTGGCCCGCCACGTCGAACGGATGCTGGCCCTCGCGGCCGCAGCATCCAGCCACGAATCCCCGCCCATAACCGCATCAAGGAGCGCATCATGAGCCTCGCCGATATTCCCTCCGCATTAGACGCCCTGCGCCTGGGCCGCCCGGTGATCGTCGCCGACGACGAGGACCGCGAAAACGAGGGCGACGTCATCATCTCCGCCCAGCTCGCCACCCCCGAGTGGATCGCCTGGACCGTGCGCTACTCTTCCGGGTTCATCTGTGCACCGATGACCAACGAGATCGCCGACCAGCTCGACCTGCCGGTGATGGTCGTGAACAACGAAGACCCGCTCGGTACCAATTACACGGTGAGTGTCGATGCCGCCGACCGCTTGTCCACCGGCATCAGCGCCGCCGACCGCGCCCACACCCTGCAGGTGCTCGCTGACCCCGCTTCGGCACCGGCGAGCCTGCATCGCCCCGGCCACATTCTGCCGCTGCGGGCGTGCGACGGCGGCGTGCGGGAGCGCAGCGGCCACACCGAAGCTGGCGTCGACCTCATGAAACTGGCCGGCCTGGTTCCGGTCGCCGCGATCGCCGAGATCGTCGCCGAAGACGGCGAGATGATGCGCCTGCCCGGCCTGCTCGAACTCGGTGAGCGCGAGGGCCTGCTCGTCATCACGATCAAAGACCTGATCAGCTACCTCGACGAGGTTCAGCCCACGGGGAAGCTACCGACGGTCACTCCGCTCATCGAGGCTCCGCGGGTCGACTTCGAGGTGGAGACAACGGTGCCGACCCTGCACGGTGCCTTCCGAGTGCGCGCCTACCGGGACCGCTCCACCGGCGCGGACCACGTGGCACTCGTGGCCGGAACCCCGGTTGACGGCGCCATCGTGCGGGTGCACTCGGAATGCCTCACCGGCGAAGCCTTCGGTTCGCTCAAGTGCGAGTGCGGACCGCAGCTGGATGCATCGCTCGACATCGTGCAAGAAGAGGGCGGCGTAGTCGTCTACCTGCGTGGCCAGGAGGGGCGCGGGATCGGCCTCATCAACAAGCTGCGCGCCTACGAACTGCAGGAGGACGGCCTCGACACCCTCGACGCCAATGTTGCACTGGGGCTGCCCGTCGACAGCCGCGAGTATGGTGCAGCCACCAGCATCCTGCACGATCTTGGGTTGAACTCGGTCAGACTGCTCACAAACAACCCGGAGAAGGTGCGTCAGCTCGAGCTGCACGGTGTCGCCGTGATCGAGCGCGTGCCGCTGGTGGTGGGTATCGGCCAATACAACGAGGAATACCTCGCCACCAAGCGTGATCGCATGGGTCACCACATCACAAACACCGCCATCATGAACGGAATCGCCTAATGGCTGGAGCAGGACCCGCCATCAGTGTTGACGGGCGCGGTCTGCGCGTCGTCATCGTGGCCGGGCAATGGCACGACGTGATCACCGATGGCCTCATCGCCGGTGCCACCCGAGTACTCAACGCGAGTAACGCCGAATTCTCGCTCGTGCGGGTGCCGGGCAGTTTCGAACTGCCCGTCGCCTGCAAGATCGCGCTCGAGAACGGAGCCGACGCGGTCGTTGCCCTCGGCGTGATCATTCGCGGCGGCACCCCCCACTTCGAGTTCGTGTCGAATGCTGCAACGGATGGCCTGACCCGCGTTGCCCTCGACACCGGCAAGCCCGTGGGCTTTGGCGTGCTGACCCTCGACGACGAACAGCAGGGCCTTGACCGGGCGGGCCTGCCCGGTTCGAAAGAGAACAAGGGCGAGGAAGCGGCAACCGCTGCCCTGGCTACCGCGCTGGTACTGCGACAGTTGCGGGGGCACATCGGGTAACTTGTGGTGCAGCGGAGTGAATAGGCTGAGGGCATGGACCTTGTACACAATATTCTGCTTATCCTGCACTTCGTCGGCCTTGCCTCGCTGCTCGGCGGTTTTCTCGTGCAGATCAAGCCGATCCTTGCCGGCAAAGGCACCATTGTCGCCGCGATGTTCCACGGCGCCCTGACCCAGCTGGTCACCGGCCTGCTGCTGGTCGGAGTTATTCAGCTGGGTTCGCTCGGTGACGTCGACAATGCCAAAATCGGCGTCAAGCTGCTCATCCTTATCGTGATCACCGTGCTCGTGATTGTGAACCGCAAGAAGTCGAGCGTGTCGTCGCTCGTGCTCTGGGCCATTGGTGCCCTGACCTTCGCAAACGTGGCCATCGCGGTGCTCTGGGAGTAGCCGGCAGCACCTGAAAGCTGATGCCGTTGACGGCGACGCGATCTGTGGTGGCGCTGACAGGCGCTGGCACAGTCCCTTTCGGTGGACGGCACCGGTGACATTGGGCACTGTTCGCAACTTCGACGGTTAAGATTTATAGGTGACTACCGCTACCCGTGCGCCCGAAACCCCCGCTTCATCCGCTTCACCGACCGCGGGGAAGCCGCGCGGCCATCGTGGCCGCCCCGCTCCCACCGGGCCGCGCGCGAAGTTCAGCCAGTTGCTGCCCTACCTGTTCGAGCACAAGAAGGTGCTCAGTGTCGTCATCGTGCTGAGTGTGCTCGGCGCCGCCGCGAGCCTGGCCCAGCCGCTGCTTGTGAGCCAGGTCATCACGATCGTCCAGGCCGAGAAACCGCTCGGCTCCCTCGTCGGTCTGCTCATTGCCCTCGTGGTGATTTCCGGACTGATCAGCGGCTACCAGCACTACCTGCTGCAGCGCACCGGCGAGGGCGTCGTGCTCTCCAGTCGACGCAAACTGGTCGGGCGAATGCTTCGCCTGCCGATCGGCGAGTTCGACGCCCGTCGAACCGGCGACCTGGTGTCTCGGGTCGGTAGCGACACCACCCTGCTGCGCGCGGTACTCACTCAGGGACTCGTTGAAGCAATCGGCGGGTCGCTCACTTTCGTCGGCGCGCTGATCGCCATGCTCGTGATCGACCCGGTGCTGCTGGGACTAACCGTACTGGTCATTGCGGTGTCGGTGACCACCGTCATCCTGTTGTCGCGCCGCATTCGCACCGCGAGCCAGGCTGCCCAGGCTAAAGTCGGCGACCTCGCCGCGAGCGTCGAACGGGCGATCAGCGCCATTCGCACCGTGCGTGCCGCCAATGCCACCGACCGCGAAGTCGCCGTCATCGAGGAGGATGCCCGTGGCGCCTGGCGCATGGGCATCAAGGTTGCCAAGATCAGCGCCCTCGTCGTACCGATCGCCGGCATCGCGATGCAGGTGTCGTTTCTCGTGGTGCTCGGAGTCGGCGGCTACCGGGTGGCGAGCGGGTCAATCAGCGTTGCCGACCTGGTGGCCTTCATCCTGTTCCTGTTCCTCATGATCATGCCGCTCGGCCAGTTCTTCGGCGCCATCACCTCGGTCAACTCGGCTCTCGGTGCGCTCGGCCGCATTCAGGAGATCATCGACCTGCCCGCCGAAGAGCAATTTGACCGCGATATCGCCCCGCTCGCCATGACGGTCGGCGCCGCCAATGCGAAGGTCAACCCCGAAGCTGCGGCGATCAGCTTCGAGAACGTGCACTTCGGCTACGCCGTCGCGCCGGTGGAGGTTGACGCCGAATCAGCGGTCGACAGACCTTCGGGAGCGGATGCTGCCGCGCCGCCCTCCGCCGAACGCGTAGCAGTCCCCGATGGTGCGGCCACAACCGACTCCCCCACCTCGACACTGCCTCGTCCGGTATTGAACGACGTATCCTTCAACGCCCCCCGCGGGCTGCGTACGGCGCTCGTCGGGCCAAGCGGCGCCGGCAAGAGCACGATCCTTGCCCTGATCGAGCGGTTCTACGATGTCGACGCCGGCACCGTGCGCCTCGGCGGGCTGGACATCCGCTCCCTGGACCGCACCGCGCTCCGCGCCCAGATCGGATACGTCGAACAGGATGCGCCGGTGCTGGCCGGTTCATTGCGCGACAACCTCACCCTCGCGACCCCTGATGCCACCGACGACGAGTGCATCGCGGTGCTGCACGCCGTGAACCTGGGTGAGGTGCTCGACCGCGACCCAGCCGGCCTCAACGCAACGGTCGGGGAATCGGGCGTCAAACTCTCCGGCGGCGAACGCCAACGGCTCGCCATCGCGCGAGCTCTGCTCGCCGCCCCACCGATTCTGCTGCTCGACGAGTCGACCTCGAGCCTGGATGGTAAGAACGAGCAGATGATGCGGGAGGCCATTGACGCCGTCGCGGCCGACCGCACCCTCATTGTGATCGCGCACCGCCTGTCGACCGTGGTGGATTCCGACCAGATCGTGGTGCTCGACCACGGCCAGGTCGTCGGCGTGGGCACGCACTCCGAGCTCGTTGTTTCGACGCCGCTCTACCGCGACCTCGCCAAGCACCAGCTGCTCGTCTAGCCCGTCGTCTCCCGGCGATAGCGCAGAGTCACCAGCTGGAAGGGACGCAGATCGAGCGTGGTGGTGTCGTCGTCGTCAGCGGCGGCGATGATGGCGGCCGGGGCGAGGGGCCGCTCCAGCAGATCCGTCTCGGAGACCGAGTCCGCGGCAAACGCGCGGGTGATTCGGGTTCGAGCCCGGGTACCGAAGGCCTCGTAGAGCCGCACAATAACGTCACCGCTGCCGTCTTCGGCCAGCTTGAGAGCCTCGATCACAATCGCAGCAGTGTCGACGGTGACCAGCGCCGCAATCGGTGCCGCACCGACCGCGGTCACGGTTCGCACGGGCAGGTTCAGGCGATAGCCTTCATATACTGCATCGGGAATACTCGCGCCCACGCGCAGGACCACCCTGAGCTCGTGCCGCCCCTGGTCGGCGGTCGGATCAGGATAGAGCGGCGCCCGCAGTAGGGACAGCGACACGGTGGTGCCCACGCGGCCATGCGCATCCGCTGCCCGGCCGGCGCTGCTTCGCTCCGCCGCACCTTCGATCGCGGCAGCGGGAAACACGGTGCGAGTGATGCTGTGGCCGTAGGTGGAATCGTTGGCCACGGCAACTCCGAAGCCGGGTTCGCCGACGTGCACCCAGCGATGGGCCACGGTTTCGTAGCGAGCCGCATCCCACGATGTGTTAACATGCGTCGGGCGGAATATATGGCCGAATTGAATTTCAGAGGCCGCACGGTCAGCGTGCACATCGAGGGGAAAATTGAGCCTGAGCAGCTTCTGGCGTTCGTGCCAATCGATTCGGAAGGTCAGGTCTATGGCGCTCGACTCACCCGCCAGTGTGACGTCTTCGGTGATTCGGGAGGCCCCGAACCGCCGGGTGATTCGCACGCCGACGTGACCGGTGGGTAGTTCATCGGGCGCGAGTTGCTCGACCGGCTCGGCCGCGGTGAGCGCCTCGAACATTCGCGTGTGCGGGGTGTCGATATCCCAGGCGTCCCACTGGGTCGGGGTATCGCGATGGAGCGTAAGCAGGTTGGCCCGGGCGTTGTTCGGCACGACTTCACGTTCGTCGTGGCGGTCATAGACCGAGCTGAAAAGTCCGTCCGGATCGATGGTGACGCTCACGTGCCGGTTCGAGAGCACCCAGCCGCCCGCGGTGTGTGCGATCGTGGCTGCGGCAAAGGAATCCAGCGAGAGTGTGCGCCCGCCGAGGCCGGGCACGCCGCCCTGCGCGTAGGGGCCCGCGTTCAGCACGACGTCACTCTCGCCCGACCCGCACAGGGCGCGAGCGGATGCTTCAATCACGCCCTCGAGTACCACCGCAACCCGGGCGTACTCGCGCTCGGCCTCGTGATGGACCCAGGCGATCGACGACCCGGGCAGGATGTCGTGGAACTGTTGGAGCAAGACTGTGTGCCACGCTTTTTCCAGGGCCGCGCGCGGATAGTCCATCCCGACTCGAACCGCGGCCGTCGTCGCCCACAACTCTGCCTCCCGCAGCAGGGCTTCGCTTCGCCGATTACCCTGCTTGGAACGAGACTGGGAGGTGAGGGTGCCGCGATGAAACTCGAGATATAATTCGCCCGACCACACCGGCGGCGCCGCATACTCGGCCTCGGCCGTCTCGAAGAACCGTTTCGGGCTCGACAATTCGACCCTGGGTGAGCCCTCGAGCGACGCGGTACGGTGTGCGGCGGCGATCATCTCCTCGGTTGGTCCACCCCCACCGTCGCCCCAACCGAACGGCACAAGTGAGATGTTGGCGGCACCCTTCTCCGAAAATAGTCGCTCGGCCCTGGCCAGTTCGAGTCCGGAGAGCTGGGCGTTGTAGTCAGCGACCGGCGGAAAATGCGTAAAGATGCGGCTGCCGTCGATGCCCTCCCAGAGAAAACTGTGGTGCGGAAAAACATTCGTGTCGTTCCAGGAGAGCTTTTGGGTGAGAAACCAGCGGCTGCCGGCCGCCCGCACGATCTGCGGCAGGGCCGCGGAGTAGCCGAAGGAATCGGGCAGCCAGACCTCGAGCGGTTCCACACCGAACTCACGCAAAAAGAACTGTTTTCCGGCCACGAATTGTCGGGCGAGCGCCTCCCCGCCGGGCATGTTCGTATCGGATTCCACCCACATGCCACCGACGGGCACGAAATTGCCCGCCGCGACGGCCCGGCGCACTCGCTCGAACAGCTCTGGATAGAACTGCTGGAGCCAGGCGTACTGCTGTGCGGATGAGGCCGCGAACACAAAATCCGGGTGCCGATCGATCAGATCGAGCACATTGGAGAAGGTGCGCGCGACCTTGCGCACGGTCTCGCGCACCGGCCAGAGCCAGGCGCTGTCGATGTGCGCGTGCCCGACCGCGTGCACGTGGTGGGCGCTCGCTGATGCCGGGCTCGCGAGCGTGTCGGCAAGGGCTGCCCGACCCGCGGTCGCGGTTCCGCTCACATCGTCGGGGTCGAGCCGGTCGAGGCAGCGTTCGAGGGCCCGCAGAATGTTCGCCCGCCGGGGCGAGGCTGCAGGAAGCTCGCGACGCAGGCCGTCGAGCGTGAAAACGTCTTGCACGAGGTGCCAGACCTGCATGTCACGCAGGGCGACATCCGCTTGACGCAGCGCGTAGAGCGGTGCGGCGCCGGCCGTCACGGGGTCGCCAAGGGCAGTGGGCGTGAAGCTGAAGTCGCCCGCAATATTCGGGTTGGCCGCGGCCTCAAGATAGAGGTCAACGGTGTCCCCGGTTACACCGACCGTACGGTTCAACGATTCCACGCCCTTGATGAGGCGACCGTCGGGGCTGTACGCGGTGCCCTCGGACTGAAACCCCGGTACGTCGGTGGTGAACCCCAAGTCAATGACGACCTCGATGCGGGTCTCGGTTTCGCCCAGCCACGGAGTGGGCACGGTTCCGGTGAGATGAAACCACACGGTGCCCCACGGCCGACCCCACGCGTCTCCTGCGGTAAATGGCACGAACGGATGCGAGACCGCCTCGGCGAACGAGACCGGCTCCCCCGGGGCTACCCAGGCGGTGACCGTGAGCGGCGCGGCCGCCCGGTAAATGGCCGGCTGCAGCCGTTCACGAACGAAGCGGTTTAACCGAGCCTCGACGAGTGCGCTGTCGTCATGCATGCTGGCATCCTACGACAACCCGTTGGTGGCAATCTCGACAGTTTCGACCAACGGGTTTCGTTGGTCGCCCGTCGAGACTAAAACAATGGTCTCGACAGGCTCGACCCACAGGTTTCGTTGGTCGAGCCCGTCGAGACCATGGAGCTGCCGCGAACTAGTCCTTGAGGTGGTAGCGCACGCTCGCGAGCTCGGCACGAAGCGCCGCCGGCACCTTGTCACCGAATTTGTCGAAGTATTCCTCGGTGAGGTCGCACTCGGCGAGCCAGCTGGTCTGATCAATCGCGAACAGCTGGTCGACGGCTTCTGTCGACAGGTCGAGACCGTCGAGGTTCAATCCATTCTCGGTTGGGAGCAAGCCGATCGGGGTGTCAACGGCGCCGGCCGAGCCCTCGATGCGGCGAATCATCCACTCGAGAACCCGGGAGTTCTCGCCGAATCCGGGCCAGATGAAGCCGCCGTCGGGGCCCTTGCGAAACCAGTTCACCTGGAAGATCGCCGGGGCGTTGGTGCCGAGTTCCTTACCGACCTTGAGCCAGTGACCCCAGTAGTCGGCCATGTTGTAGCCACAGAACGGGAGCATAGCGAACGGGTCGCGGCGCAGCTCGCCGACGATGCCGTCAGCGGCTGCCGTCTTCTCGGACGAGATCGTGGCGCCCATGAACACGCCGTGCTTCCAGCTGCGCGCCTGCGCGACCAGCGGAACGTTGGTCGCGCGACGACCACCGAACACGATGGCGTCGATCGGCACGCCGCCGGCGGCTTCCCAGTCATCGGCGATCGACGGGCACTGGGCGGCCGCGACAGTGAAGCGGGAGTTGGGGTGGGCGGCGGTACGGCCGGAGTCGGGCGTCCAGTCCTTGCCCTGCCAGTCGATCAGGTGATCGGGAGCCTTGTCGGTGAGGCCTTCCCACCAGACGTCTCCGTCGTCACGCAGCGCGACGTTGGTGAAGATGGTGTTGCCCCACATCGTGGAGACAGCGGTCGGGTTGGTGGTTTCACCGGTTCCGGGGGCGACTCCGAAGAAGCCGGCTTCGGGGTTGATGGCCCAGAGGCGTCCATCTTCGCCCTGGCGCAGCCAGGCGATATCGTCGCCGATGGTCTCTACTTTCCAGCCGGGAATGGTCGGACGCAGCATCGACAGGTTCGTCTTACCACAGGCCGACGGGAACGCTGCGGCGACGTGGAACACGCCGCCTTCCGGCGAGATCAGCTTGATGAGCAGCATGTGCTCGGCCAGCCAGCCCTCGTCGCGACCCATGACGGATGCGATGCGCAGGGCGAATGACTTCTTCGACAGCAGGGCGTTTCCGCCGTAACCGGAACCGAACGACCAGACCTCGCGCGTGTCGGGGAACTGCACGATGTACTTCTCGTCGCTGCAGGGCCATTCCACATCGGGACGGGTGATGCCCGACGCATCGACGAGCGGGTAGCCGACGCTGTGCACGGTGCGCACCCACGGGTCACCGGCTTCGATCATGGTCAGTACCGTCTCGCCCATGCGGGTCATGATGCCCATGTTGAGCACGACGTAGGGGGAATCGGTGATTTCCACGCCGAGCTGCGAGATAGGTCCGCCGAGTGGGCCCATCGAGAACGGCACGATGTACATGGTGCGGCCGCGCATGCTGCCGGCGAACACCCCGCGCAGTTCGGCGCGCATGGCAGACGGTTCGGCCCAGTTGTTGGTGGGGCCGGCATCCGCTTCATCGTTGGAGCAGATGAACGTGCGGTTCTCGACCCGGGCAACGTCTTTTGGATTGGTGCGGGCGAGGAAGCTGTTCGGGCGCCATTCCGGGTTGAGGCGGATGAGCTGGCCGGACGCGACGAGCAGCTTGGACAGTTCGTTGGCCTCGCGCTTGGAGCCGTCGCACCAGACGATCGCGTCGGGTTCGGTTAGGCGGGCGATCTCATCGACCCAGGCCTGCAGATTCGGATCGGTGCTGGCCGTACGCCGAGAGCCAGCGTCCCCGTTCGTCTGGAGGGAAGAGTTGGTGAGGGTCATATTGAGGCCTTTCCGTACAGTTCGGGTAGGTGCAGAATTTTGGGACGTCGGGCTTCGTTGCTGTGGGACGTTGCGCACGGCCATGTTTTTGGCCACAAATCAAGGATGCTCCCCTCTGGCGGTGATAAGCCGCGATATTGCTGGTTAAGAACCTTTGTTCTTTAGATATTATTAAGGAATGTCGACTCAAGCATCCGATCTGATCACCCTGGGCCATCGCATCCGCCATTTTCGAGGCGAACGCGGCCTCACCCTCGACCAACTCGGTGAGCGCGTGAGTCTGGCGGGCAGCCAGCTGTCCCTGATTGAGAACGGGCACCGAGAGCCCAAGCTCTCAACCCTGCAGGACCTCGCGATCGCGCTGTCGGTTGACCTGGCCGAGCTATTGCGCCGCGAGGCACCCAACAATCGGGCGGCGCTCGAGATCGAACTTGATCGGGCCCAGAAGAATCCGCTCTACGCGGCACTCGGCCTGCCACTGGTGAAAGTGACCAAGGGTATGCCGCTGCCGGCCATCGAATCGTTGCTCGGGCTGCATCGCGAACTTTCCCGCCGTGCCAGCGAGGCCATCGCCACCCCGGAGGAGGCGCGGCGAGCCAACACCGAGTTGCGTGAGCGGATGCGCGAGCAGGGCAACTACCTGCCGGAGATCGAGGAGCTTGTTGAGGAACGGGTTCGCGCCAGCGGACACGTCTCGGGCGCCCTCACTCACCGGGAGGTGAGCATCATGGCCGAGCAGCTCGGTTTCAGTCTCATCTATGTGAACGATCTGCCCAACTCCACCCGGTCGGTCACCGACCTCGCAAACGGGCGCATCTACCTGCCCCCCGCCTCGATTCCCGGTGGGCACGGTTTGCGCTCGATGGCGTTGCAAGCGATGGGCCACCGGCTGCTCGGGCACGAGCGGCCCGGCAGCTACGCCGAATTTCTGTGGCAGCGGCTCGAGATCAACTATTTCGCGGCGGCGTGTTTGATGCCGCGCGAAGCATCCGTCGCTTTTCTGTCCAACGCCAAGCAGGAACGCGAGTTGTCGGTGGAGGACTTTCGCGACACTTTCGGCGTGACCCACGAGGCGGCCGCCCTGCGGCTGACCAACCTCGCCACGTCGCATCTTGATATGCCGCTCCACTTTCTGCGGGTCAATGGCGACGGGGCCCTGCAGAAGGGATACGAAAACGACGACCTGCCGTTCCCGGTGGACGTGACCGGATCGATCGAGGGCCAGTACGTCTGCAAGCAGTGGAGTGCGCGCAGCGCCTTCACCCATACCAACCGCACCACCGAGTTCTACCAGTACACCGACACCCCGGCGGGCACGTACTGGTCGGCGACGCAGACCGGGTCAACGGATGCCGGTGAATTTTCGATCAGCGTCGGCGTTCCGTTCGCCCAGGCAAAGTGGTTTCGCGGCCGGGAGACCACCCAACGCACGGTCTCGCGCTGCCCCGACGAATCGTGCTGCCGACGTCCCGACGCGGATGTCGCGGCGCGCTGGGCCGGCCGGGCCTGGCCGAGCGCCAGGCTGCACGCACACGTGCTGTCGCCCCTGCCCTCGGGAACCTTTCCGGGCGTCGACGACTCCGAGGTGTATGCCTTTCTAGAGGCGCACGCGGCGGAATCGTAGGTCGGCTGCCCGCGCAAGCGACAGTCCCGGCGCCCGCTGCTGGTCGGCGCGCCAGTTATAGGTGGCGCGGCCACCGGCAACTGGCGCGGTGACGCACCCGCCCTCATCCGCCGGGATCAGGATTCAGCGGCGCAGGTCAGGGCACCGGCCGGCAGGGCAAGCTCATGCTCAACGATCGTGCGCACGAGGGGGCGCTGCCGGCCGGCATCGCCATAGCGCACGGTGGCGTGGGCCGTCAGGCCATCGATGATTCCGAGCAATTGCCAGGCCAGGGCGGGCGCGTCAGCCACAACGAATTCACCGCCGCTCGCGCCCTGCCGCAGGAGCGTGACGAGGAACACCTGCCAGGCATCCATCTGACGGCCCACTTCCGCAGCCAGCGACGGATTGCGGCGCCCCAGGCTCCAGGCATCGAGCCAGATCACGGTGACCGCGCTGCGTTTCGGGCTGAGGAGGGTATCGATCAGGGCACCGAGGGCCAGCACCGTGGTGGGGCAGCCCATTATCTCGGCGACCACCTCGTCGATCTCGGCCGCCACGATGGCGCCAAAGGTGCCCGCAACCAGCATGCTCATGCTGGGCTGGTAGTGCACGACCAAAGCCGGCGTCACCCCGACCCGAGCAGCGACGGCGCGCACCGTGAGGGCATCAAGCCCGTCGCTCAGGGCGATTTGCCGGGCGGCCAGTGAGATCTCCGCGCCGCGCTCGGCGGGGGACTTGCGCCGGTTGCTGTCGGAGAGTGTTGACATAAATCCCCAGTGTATATAGTTTGATGACAGTTTATTGATCGCCTGATCAACAAGAGTTCACAGGAGAACAGCATGCGTCTGATCGAGGCCCCGTCCAGTCCCACCTCGCCGACCCGGGTCCAGGATCCCGTACGTCTCCCCCTGCGCATCGGCCTCGTGCAGCATCGCTGGCACGCCGACCCAGCGACGCTGGAAACCGAACTGGCCGAGGGCATCCGTTTGGCGGCTGCAGTCGGCGCCCGCATCATCTTTCTGCCCGAACTGACCCTGTATAAGTACCCCGGCAACGTACGGGCCACGGGAACGCCCAAAATGGATGCCGAACCGATCATGGCCGGCCCCACCTTCGCGTTCGCGGCCGCCCAGGCCAAACTCCACAACATCATCGTGCACGCCTCGCTGTTCGAGAAGCCGGCCGACGATGACGAGCCACTCGATGGGCGTGGCTACAACACCGCCATTCTGGTGTCACCAACCGGTGACCTGCTCGGCCGCACCCGCAAGACTCATATTCCCATCAGTGCGGGATACTACGAAGATACCTACTTTCGGCCGGGGCCCGCCGAGAATGCCTACCCGATC
The DNA here is from genome assembly GCA_038205545.1 of Actinomycetales bacterium. Lineage (GTDB taxonomy): Bacteria > Actinomycetota > Actinomycetes > Actinomycetales > Microbacteriaceae > Cryobacterium. The sequence continues at coordinate 44,093 of JBBRBV010000004.1, read as the reverse complement.
TACACCGCCGCGGGCGCGCGCCTGGGCCTGCCGACCTGCTGGGACGAGTGGTTTCCCGAAGTATCCAGACTGTACGGGCTCGGCGGCGCCGAAATCCTGGCCTACCCGACCGCGATCGGTTCGGAACCTTTGTTTCCCGACTTTGACACCCAGCCGCTCTGGCAGCAGGTCATCGTGGCCAATGGCATCACGAGCGGACTGTTCATGGTCGTACCAAACCGGCACGGCAACGAGGGAGACCTCACCTTCTACGGTTCGTCGTTCATCTCCGATCCGTTTGGACGCGTGCTCGTGCAAGCGCCACGCGGCGAATCCGTGACGCTCGTGGCCGATCTGGATCTGGCCCAGCGCGAAGACTGGCTCAGCCTGTTTCCGTTCCTCGTGACGCGCCGGCCCGACAGCTATGCCCGGCTGACGGCAGCGGTCGATCCAGCGCATCCGTTTGGCGGGGCGAACGAATGATCTGGCGCATGCCGGCCGAAACCGCCGTGCAGGAGAAGGTCTGGATGGCATTTCCGACGGGTGGCTACACCCTTGGTGACACGGCGGCCGAGGCCCACGAGGCCCGCCGCACCTGGGCCGCGGTCGCGCACGCCGTGGCGGACTTCGAGCCGGTGACCATGGTCGTTGATCCGACAGCTCGCGTGGTGGCCGCCCGCTACCTGAACCGCGAGATCGAGATCGTTGAGGCACCACTGAACGACAGCTGGATGCGCGATATCGGCCCGAGCTTCGTGCACGACGAAGCTGGCCGGTTCGGCGCCGTCGACTGGACCTTCAACGGCTGGGGCGCCCAGGACTGGGCCAGCTGGGATAGAGATGCCGAGGTCGGCCGTTTCGTAGCGGATGCCGCCGGTGCCACCGTCATCTCTTCGCCGCTCGTCAACGAGGGTGGCGGGATCCACGTCGACGGCGACGGCACCGTGCTGGCGACGCGCAGCGTGCAACTCGACCCGGGGCGCAATCCCGGTGCCACTCCCGCCACGGTCGAAGCGGAACTGCGGCGCACGATCGGTGCGGACCACGTCGTCTGGCTGCCGCGCGGTCTCACCCGCGACCAGGGTCGTTTCGGCACCCGCGGTCACATCGACATGGTTGCCGCGTTTTCGGCACCCGGCACAATCCTGCTCCACGCGCAGAACGACCCCGGGCACCCCGACTACCCGCTCACCCGAGAATTTCGGGCGCTCCTGGCTGACGCGCACGATGCGGCCGGACGATCGTTCACGATCATCGATCTGCCGGCGCCCGCAGCGCTGCGCGACGACGAGGGTTTCGTAGATTACAACTACGTCAACCATCTCGTCGTCAACGGCGGCGTTATTGCCTGCAGCTTCGGCGAAGACCGGGCTGATGCTCTGGCCCGCGACGTGCTCGCCGCGGCTTACCCCGGGCGCCGAGTGGTCTCGGTAGACGCGCGGCCGTTGTTTGCTCGCGGGGGCGGCATCCACTGCATCACGCAGCAGCAGCCCGCGACGTCGACCTGAACGTTCAGTGAGCCGCCGCGACCCGACGATTGTGCCAGGCGCGAATCACGATGAATGGTACGAGCACGGCCGCAATCAGGAGCACAAAGGCCCAGGCGCCGATATCCGGCGTCATGATATTCGCGCCCCAGATGACCAGTCCGATGGCGGCGACATTCAGGAGGACGGATGCGCGCGGTCGGCTCGGCGGGTTGGCGAACAGGGGCAGCGGGGCCGTGGGATTAGCCCAGGCGAGTCGCAGAACATAGAAGACACCGCAAACGAAGCCGCCCAAAACGAGAATCGTGCCGAATATTACTGCCATGCGGTGGTGCTCCCTGATCAGACGTTACCCCGACCCTACGTGTTACTTGGGTTGCATCCGAATCGCACCATCTAGACGGATAGTTTCCCCATTGAGCATGGGATTTTCGATTATATGCCGCACCAGGAATGCAAACTCGTCTGGATCGCCCAGCCGAGACGGATGCGGCACCTGCGCACCGAGCGAATCCCGGACCGGCTGGGGCAGCCCCTGCAGCATGGGCGTATCGAAGATACCGGGCGCAATCGACATGACCCGAATCAGGCTCTGCGCAAATTCGCGAGCGAGCGGTAGCGTCATCGCGGCAACGCCGCCCTTGGACGCAGCATAGGCCGCCTGCCCGATCTGCCCGTCGAAGGCGGCGACCGACGCGGTGTTGACGATGACGCCGCGTTCGGCGCCGCCCTGCCGTTTCGCGTCGCCGACGGGCTCGGTGTGCTGCATTGCCGCGGCGGCGAGCCGCACGACGTTGAAGGTGCCGACGAGGTTGATGCGAATGGCCCGTTCGAAGTCCTCAAGCGGTAGCGGGCCGTCACGGCCAACCGTGCGAGCTCCGGGCGCGATTCCGGCGCAATTAATCACGATGCGGAGCGGTCCCTGGGCCACGGCCGCGTCGACGGCCGTCTGTACATCCCCGGCACTCGTCACGTCCCCAGCCACGAACCGGGCCCGGTCACCGAGCCGAGCGGCGATCTCCTCGCCGGGCGCGCCCGGCAGATCCAGCAACACCACGGATGCCCCGGCGTCGTGCAGCGAACGAACGCAAGCCAGGCCAAGGCCGGAAGCACCCCCGGTTATGAGTGCGGAGCATCCGTCAATAATCATCTACAGCCTTTCGATCAGGGTCGCGTTGGCCATGCCGCCGCCTTCGCACATGGCCTGCAGGCCCCAGCGACCGTTAGTCATTTCCAGGTGGTTGAGCAGGGTGCCGAGCAGGCGGGTACCCGAAGATCCGAGCGCATGGCCGAGGGCGATGGCCCCCCCGCGCGGGTTCAGAAGGTCGGGGTCGGCGCCCGTCTCACGCAACCAGGCCAGCGGAACGCTCGCGAAGGCCTCGTTGATTTCGTACGCGTCGATGTCATCGATGCCGAGGCCGGCCCGCGAGAGGATGCGCTGGGTCGCCGGAATAACTCCGGTCAGCATGAGCAGTGGGTCACTTCCCACGACGGTGAAGCTGTGAAAGCGCGCACGCGGATTGAGACCGAGCTGGGCGGCCCGCCTGGCGCTCATGATCAGGGTTGCCGAGGCGCCATCGGTGAGCGGCGAGGAGTTGCCCGCCGTGACGTGCCAGTCGAGCTTTGGAAACCGAGCGGCCAGTGCATCAGTGCGAAAGGCCGGGCGCAGACCGGCGAGCGAAGCGTGGGAGGTGGCGGGGCGGATGGTTTCGTCCTCGCTGACGATGCTGCCGTCCGGACGCGTGACGGCCACGATTTCGCCGGCGAAGTCGTCGCGTTCGGCTGCCGCGGCAGCACGCCGATGCGAGCGGGCCGCGTAGGTGTCGAGATCGTCGCGGCCCAGTTTCCACTTCTGGTTGATGAGTTCGGCCGAGACCCCCTGGCTCACCAGGCCGTCTGGGTAACGCTCGTGCATAAGGGTTCCGAAGGGGTCCTGTGCCCCAGCGGAGGAGCCGAGCGGGACGCGGCTCATCGACTCCACGCCGCACGCGATGACCACGTCGGCACTGCCACTCATCACGGCCTGGGCGGCGAAGGCTGTCGCCTGCTGGCTGGATCCGCACTGGCGGTCGATCGTGGTGCCGGGCACGGTGTTCGGGAATCCGGCGCTGAGCAGGGCGGTGCGCGTCACGTTGCTGCTCTGCTCGCCGATTTGGCTGACGCAGCCGCCGATCACGTCGTCGATCAGCGCCGGGTCGAGGTTGTTACGACTGACCAGTTCGCGCAGCACTGTGGCCAGAAGGTCGGCCGGATGGATGCCGTCGAGGGCTCCCCCGGGCTTGCCCCGGCCCGACGGGGTGCGCAAAACGTCGACGATGACAGCTTCATTGCTCATGACCCCAGCCTAGGCCCGCAGAGCGGGCGGCATCCGCTATCGGGAGCGATCGACGCGGTCCCAGATCACGATGAGGTAGGTAGCGATGGGACCGAACAGCAGGGAGAGCACAAACCAGGTCCAACGACTGCGGCCCTTATTTTCGGCCAGGGCAGCGTTCACGAGGGCCAGGTGAGCCAGGCCACGCCATATTGGCCAGATTGTGATGGGTCCATGCACGAAGTGTGACAGAACATCGCGCTGCCGCAGCGGATGCGGCGGCGACGCTCCGGTGACGTCGCTATCCGGAGAGCGCCCACATCGCAACGGCACTCGCTGCGGCAACGTTGAGTGAGTCGATGCCGTGCTTCATCGGAATCTGCACAACGCTGTCCGACGCAGCGAGCGCCTCGGGCGTGAGTCCCGCACCCTCGGCGCCGAGCAGCAGGGCAAGGCGCTCGTGCTCGGAACCGTCGAAGTCGCGCAGGCTGACGGCATCCGCTGTCAGCGCCAGGGCGGCTATGTGAAAGCCGTGTCGGTTCAGCAGAGCGCGAGTGTGAGCCCAGTCACCGACGCGGGTCCACGGCACCTGAAGCACCGTGCCCATCGAGACGCGGATCGCCCGACGATAGAACGGGTCCGAGCAGCGGGGGGTGACGAGAACGGCATCCGCTCCGATGGCGCCGGCCGAGCGAAAGATGGCCCCCACGTTGGTCGGGTCCGACACGTTTTCGAGGATCACGATGCGGCGTGCCCCACCGAGTAATTCGTCGGCGGAGGGCAGTTCGGGCCGCTGCATGGAGGCGATCAGTCCGCGGTGCAGAATATAGCCGGTGAGTTCGGCGAGCAGCTCCCCCGGCCCTATGAACACCGGAACGGTGGCCGCCAGATCACCGAGAACGGTCAGCGCCTCGTCAGCGGTGTTTCCGAGCGCGAGCACCGACCGCGGAACATGCCCGGCCCGCAGGGCCCGCTCCAGCACGAGGGTCGATTCAGCGATGTACAACCCATGCTCGGTGCCACGAGCCTTCTTGAGCGCAACGTCGGTGAGGTGGGAATAGTCGACCAGTCGCGCATCGCTCAGGTCGTCGATCGCGATCAGGGGCATCCGCAAAGTCTAGCCAGCCGCCCCCGCGGGGTGAGGGTGGCTAACACGAAAATAACGCGACTCGTGTTAGCCACCGGAGGGACCGGCTACTTCGTGTGTACGGTCTGCACGGCCAGTGCGAGGTTTCCGTCCGCGAGGCTGCCCCAGGCGTACACGATGGTGTTCGTCTTCGAGGCGATGGCCACGTCGGCCGGACCAATGAGCGCCGCCGTGGTACCAGCCGCCGCAACAGCGGCCGAGATGGTGCCGACCGGCAGCACGAGCACCGATTCGTTCGGGTTGGTCAGACCGGTGATGGCCGGGGCGCCGTTCGCGAGCACGTCAACCGCCGGGGCAGCAGCAACGTGGCGTACCGTGAGGCGGCCCTGGCCTTTACCGGGCGCGGAGGTGTCGTTCGTGAAAAGCGCTGCGGTCGGTACTCCGGCGGCGCTCAGGTGAGCCACCGCCGTGTAGTTCATTCCGGACGCCACACTGAGGTCAACCGGACCGATTATCGGAGCGCTCGCATCGACGGCATCCGCTGCCGTGATGGCGAGGGTGTAGCTGCCAGCGGCGAGTCGGAACGTCTTGGTGAGGGTGCCGGGCTCAAAATTGTCGATGGCCAGCTTGTCGTTGACATACACGTCAACTGTGACGCCCGGGATAGCGTGCAGCACCGAAACGGATGCTGGCGCCTGTGCGCGAGTACGCACCGTCTGAACGAAGAGCGCCAAGTTATTGTCGGCGAGACTGCCCCAGGCGTAGACGATGGTGTTGGTGCGCGGGGCGATCGTGACATCGGCCGGGCCGAGCAGCGGCGCGGTCGTTCCGGCGGCGGCGACCACGGCGCTGATCGTGCCGACCGGGAGGTCGAGCGCGGTCTGCGATGGGTTGGTCAGGCCGGCGACGGCCACGGCGCCGTTGGCGAGCACGTCAACGGCGGGAGCGGATGCGACGTGGCGCACGGTGAGGCGGCCCTGCCCGGTGGCCAGCGGCGTGGTGTCATCGTTGAACAGGGTGGCGGTGGGAATGCCGGTGGCACCGAGGTGGGCCACGGCCGTGAAACTGCGGCCGGCCGTAACGTTCACCGTGGTCGAGCCACTCAGGGCAATGCTCGACGTTGGAGAGCCGTTGGCGCTACCGCCGACAATGAGGGGGTCTGACGCGGAGATGTTGACGGTGTGTGTACCGGCGCTGATTTTCAGCGGGCCGAGCAAGGTGCCCGGCTCGAAGTCGTCCACGACGAGGCGGCCGTCGACCGAAATATCGAGGGTCAGTCCGGGAATGGCATGGAGCACCGACACCGAGGCCGTGCCCGGTGATGCGGATGCCGCGGGAACAGCTGCCTGCGCCGGCGCGAGCCCGGCGAGAGCGACGAGAAGACCGGCGGATACTCCGACGGCTATGGACTTGCGCATTGCTACCTCCAGTGGGTCGTTTGAGAAGGCGGCTGTGCCTCCCTCGTAACAACTTCCCCCTTCCGGGGGGTTTCGGATGCACCGCCTCGAACTATTTCCCGAACCGGTTCAGAGCGCGTGTTCCTGGCCGCGCGGGATCGAGTCCCCGGAGTGTGCCGGGTCACCGGCGGCGGCCGATACGTCGACCAGCGGATACTGGGCCAGGTCACTCATGGGGATGGTGAAATGACCGGAGCGTCAATCGGAGTCATCGGACACTTCCAGACGGGTCCGCAGGCGGGTCATACTGCGCCGCATGTGGCTTTTGACCGTGCCAAGCGGCAAACCGAGGCTGTCAGCGATCTGCGCCTGGGTGAGGTCTTCGAAAAAGGCGAGGCGCACGACCTGCCTCGGTACGGGCTCGAGCCGATCGATTTCGTCACCGACCAGCACGCGATTGACCACGGCTACGCTGTCATCGGCACGGTGTGACGGCAGAGACGTGGCGAGCGATGCCTCGAGGAGTCGCTGTCGGCTTCGTGCCTCGTGGGTGTCGGCGATGACATGGCGGGCGATACCGATCAGCCAGGCCGGCAGTCGCGATCGAACCGGGTCAAACCCGGCGCGTCCGCGCCATGCCGCAATGAACACTTTTTGGGTGACATCTTCGGCATCAGCCGCATTGGCGAGCGACCGAACGGCCATCGTGAAGACCAACGGCGACCAGCGTGCGTAAACCGCAGTCAGGGCATGCTCATCGCCGCCCTGAAAATTGCGGGTCAGGGCCGCGTCATCATCGGTCGGTGCGCTCACGTCGGGGTAGGTCCTTCGGGCCGAAACACTAACCGGGCAGGGGCGCGTTAGCCGAACACTCCCCGTGGCGACCTCCGCGCGCACTAGCATAGTGAGTTTCCGTCAACTTGGGGCAGGCTTGCCCGCCCCGGTTCAGCCAGAGGGCCACAGCAGCGCACCCGACGTCGCTTACCGTGACCCTCTCCGTGGCCGAAACCACGTACTCTCTTTTCCCCTATGGAAGGCTAACCGGATGCACCCAATCTCGATTCGGGGCGAACGTTACGGCGTTGGCGTGAGCGTGTACTTCGTCGAGAGATATTCCTGGATACCCTCAAGCCCACCCTCTCGCCCCAGACCGGACTGCTTGACGCCGCCGAACGGTGCGGCCGCGTTGGAGACGACGCCGGTATTCAGGCCCATCATGCCGGTCTGTAGCTTATCGATCATGCGCTGGCCGCGCGCCAGATCTGTCGTGAACACGTAGCTGATCAGGCCATATTCGGTATCGTTCGCGAGGCGAACGGCATCAGCTTCGTCGGTGAAGGTGCTGATAGCGAGCACCGGCCCGAAAATTTCGTCACGCAGAATATCGCTGCCGGGAACGATGCCGGTGAGTACGGTGGGGGCGTAGAACGTGCCCTCGCCCTCGATCGCGGCGCCCCCCGTGAGGAGGGTCGCACCGCGGCTGAGCGCGTCCTGCACCAGAGAGTCGGCCTTGGCGACGGCTTTTTTGTCGATCAGCGGGCCGATGGTGATGCCAGTCTCGGTGCCGCGCCCAATTTGGAACGCTTCGACCTTTTCGGTCATGCGCCGGGAGAATTCGGCGACGACGGACTCGTGCACGATAAAACGGTTGGCGGCGGTGCAGGCCTGGCCGATATTGCGAAACTTGGCCAGGAGAGCGCCGTCGACGGCTTTGTCGAGGTCGGCGTCGGCGAAGACGATAAACGGGGCGTTGCCGCCGAGCTCCATCGAGGTGCGCAGCACGTTCTCGGCAGAGAGCTTAATGAGCGACTTACCGACCGCGGTCGAACCGGTGAAGCTAAGCTTGCGGAGGCGTCGGTCAGCGATAATCGGCTCGGAGACCGCGCCGGACTGCGACGTCGTGATCACGTTGACGACTCCAGCCGGCAGACCGGCCTCTTCGAGCAGGGCCACAAAAAGCAGGGTCGTCAGCGGCGTGAGTGCGGCCGGCTTGACCACCACGGTGCATCCGGCGGCGAGCGCCGGAGCGATCTTACGGGTCGCCATAGCGAGCGGAAAGTTCCACGGGGTGATCAAGAAGCACGGACCGACCGGGTGCTGGGTGACGATCATACGACCGGTGCCCTCGGGGTTGGCGCCGTAGCGTCCGCTGATGCGCACGGCTTCTTCGCTGAACCAGCGCAGGAATTCGCCGCCGTAGGCGACCTCGCCGAGCGCCTCGGGCAGCGGCTTGCCCATTTCCATGGTCATGAGCAGGGCAAAATCCTGCTTACGCTCCTGCAGCAGGTCGAAGGCACGGCGCAGAACTTCGCCCCGCACGCGGGCCGGGGTCGCGGCCCAATCGGCCTGCGCGGCATCGGCGGCATCGAGGGCGGCGGCGCCGTCGGCCACGCTCGCGTCGGCGATGGTCTTGATGACCGTGCCGGTGGCCGGGTCGGTCACATCGAGAGTGCGCCCACCGGTCGCCGGGACCCACTGCCCGTTGATATAAAGCTGGTTGGGCACACGAGCGAGAAGCTCGGATTCGTTCGTGCGCGCGTCGGTAACAACTGTCATTGCATCTCCCGTACTTTGTGTCTGCCCGTCGATCTGACGGTGATAGCCTAACCGCGCCCACTGACAGGGCCGCTGAGCCACGAGTGTTTGCCCGGTCAGCCAAACATCAGCGGCACGATCATGCCGAGCGTCATCGCCGACATCGACAGGCCCATGCTCGCGTGTTGTGCAGCCGCCCACCGGTGCCGACCACCGGGCTGGCCGGCCTGGCGACGCGTTGCGCGAACGACCAGAACGACCACCATGACGGATGCCGCGATCAACACCCAGCCCAGCGGTAGCAGGAGCGAACCGGCGGCGTGAGCGTGTGCCGCGGGCAGGGAAGCGGGGGCGGCGGCATCCGCTGTTGCCGCGCTGATGGGTGCCGTCGGCAGCATGGCCAGCCACATGACCGCCATGAAGAGCAGTCCGGCCGCGTGCTGCGCGGCAGTCGTGCGAGCGCCCGTGCCCGCGTCGAATCTCATTCCGGGCAGGCCCACGAGCATAAGCGCCAGCAACACGGCGGCCCAGACCAGCGGTGGAAGCAGTCTTCCCGGCAGCGCCATATCGAGCGTCGAGATGACCATAACGACCGCGGCGGTCACGGCGGTCACGGCGGTCACGGCGCGGGCGAGGTGTCGGGGCCGCCTCCATGCCGCGAACCCGCAGACCACGCTCGCCCCGGTGAGTACGAGCGCCAGCGCCATCCACGTCGCGCCCCAGAGGTCGATACCCTCGGTCAGTCTCCCCGTCATGCCCACCAGTGCGCCCATGTCAGCACGCTACGCGCGCACTTTCCGAACGGCTTGTCGACCGGCGCACGCTTCGGGTACACCGACGCAGGTGTTCACCCAGCGGCTGCGCGTGCGGATGCGAGAATGTCAAGGTGTCGATTCCAGAATTCACCGAGACCTCCAACGATTCGCCGGCCCCACGCGCGCCCGCTGCCCACTCGCAAACTCTGTCGCGTGGCATTCGAGTGCTCGAGATTCTCGCCGAAACCGACCAACCAATGACCATCGTTGAACTCGCCGCCGCCCTCGACGTGCACCGCTCGATCGCCTATCGAATCCTCCGCACCCTCGAAGACCACGGCCTGGTCGTTCGCGACCCGGCCGGATGCGTGCGGCTCGGCCCACGCCTGGCCGCTCTGGCGCGCGGGGTGTCCCGCGACCTGCAGTCCGCGGCCCTGCCCGTACTCACCCGCCTCGCCAACGAACTCGGCATGACGGCGTTCGTCGCCGTGCTCGATCAAGGCGCGGTGGTCACGCTCGTGAGCATCGAGTCGCGGCAGGCCCACGCGACGGTCGCGCAGCGGCCCGGCACGCGCCATCCGCTGCACATGGGCGCACCCGGAATGGCCATCCAGTATGGTCTCACTGCGACGCAATGGGCCGCACTCGGGCAGGCCGAAACCCGACGCAGCGAGGCCGGCGAAGTGGCCCACCTCGGATACGCCTCCAGTCACGACGAGGTCATTCCCGGTCTGTCATCCATCGCCGTCCCCCTGCTCGTGCCCGGGGAATCACCCGCCTCCCTCGCCGTCGTCTATATCTCGAGCCTGCACTCACCTACCGACATCGGTGCCGCCCTCACCGAGGCCGCGCGCACGATCGTAGCCTCGCTGAGCTGAACACCGACGGGACAATCGCACCCCCGCCGCACGAAAAAGATGCGATCACGCACAATACTGACCGCTAGGTAGGTAATTGTCGGTTTTGCTGCCATACTTCCTCAGTGCCGGTTTCTCCGCACGATCTACACACCTTGCAGCAGTACCCGACCCCAGCACCGCAGTGAGATACGAGGGAGTATTCCATGGCCATAACGACCGAGCGCACGCCAATAACGAGCGCTAAACGGAACGAAGAACGGCGGGTGCTCGCCGGCACCATGGTCGGTACCACCATCGAGTGGTACGACTTCTTCATCTACGCGCAGGCGGCCGGCCTCGTGCTGGCCGGCTTGTTCTTCGCGCCGCTGGCCGGGGAGAACGCCCCCCTGGCCCAGCTGATCGCCTGGGCCTCGCTCGGCATCAGCTTTCTGTTCCGTCCGCTCGGCGCCATCGTCGCCGGTCACCTCGGCGACCGCATCGGCCGTAAAGCCATGCTCGTCTTCACCCTGATCACGATGGGTGCGGCCACCGCGCTCATCGGCCTGCTGCCGACGTACGATCAGATCGGTGTCGGCGCACCCATCCTGCTGATCCTGTTGCGCATCCTGCAGGGCTTCTCGGCTGGCGGCGAATGGGGCGGTGCCGCGCTCATGTCTGTCGAGCACGCGCCGGTCAACAAGCGCGGCTTCTTCGGCGCCTACCCGCAGATCGGTGTTCCGGTCGGCCTCATTCTCGCCACCGGCGTGATGATCGCCGTGACCACGTCGATGAGCGAAGAAGCCTTCCTGGCCTGGGGCTGGCGCGTTCCATTCCTCGTTTCTGTGCTACTGATCGTCGTCGGCTGGTTCATCCGCCGCGCGGTCTCCGAGAGCCCGGTCTTCCGGGAGATGCAGACCCGCAAGAAGGAATCTGCCGCCCCGCTCAAGCAGCTGTTCCAGAACCACTCGCGTCAGGTCATCCTCACCGCACTTATTTTCGTCGCCAACAACGCGGCCGGTTACATGCTCATCGCCTTCTTCAACTCCTACGCCACCAAGCCGGTTGAAGCGGGCGGACTGGGTATGGACCGCACTCCGGTACTCATCGCGAGCACCGTGGCAGCAGTGTTCTGGCTCGCGTCGACCATGCTCGGCGGTATCCTCTCCGACAAGATCGGCCGCGTACGCACGTTCCAGATCGGCTACGCTTTCCTGTTCCTGTGGGCGATTCCGATGTTCCTGCTCATCGACACCGGCGACATCGTCTGGTTCTCGCTCTCCCTCATCATCCTGGCGAGTGGCCTCGGCCTGTCTTACGGTCCGCAGGCCGCGCTTTACGCCGAAATGTTCCCCGCCCAAGTGCGCTACTCGGGTGTCTCGATCGGCTACGCCCTCGGCGCGATTCTCGGTGGCGCGTTCGCACCGCTCATCGCGCAGTTGCTACTCGATGAAACCGGTCAGACCTTCTCGATCGGCATCTACCTCATGGCCCTCGCCGCGATCTCCTTCGTGGCGGTCACGCTCGTGAAGGAGACCCGCGGGATTCCGCTGGGCGTGAGCGCCCACGAGTAATTCGTTTTCGTACCAGACCGTGTCACCCAGGTTCCAACCCGGGTGACACGGTTTTTTTGTATCGAATGGCTCCTGCAGTTTGCGACGCAGCCCACCCTCGACATCCGTTGTGGGATCGTATATGGTTTCATATATAACGACCCGCTGAGCACGTCACGCAACGAAGCGATTGGATACCATGACCCCCGAACCCCTGACCGATCTGGGTCAGCCCGGCAAAGTGATCGCCGTGCACATCAACTACCCCTCTCGCGCCGCGCAGCGCGGACGAACCCCCGAGCAGCCCTCCTACTTTCTGAAGCCCTCGACGAGCGTCGCGGCCAGCGGGGCCACCATTGTTCGCCCCCACGGATGCGAACTGCTCGCCTTCGAGGGTGAAATCGCCCTGGTCATCGGGCAGCGTCTGCGCGGCGTGAGCGTGGAAGAGGGCTGGAACGGCGTTGCCGGCATCACAGCAGCCAACGACTTCGGCGTGTACGACCTGCGCTACGCCGACAAGGGCTCGAACCTGCGGTCCAAGGGCGGAGACGGTTTTACCCCATTGGGCCCACGAGTTCTTGCGGCCGAGACCATCGATCCCGCGGCACTGCGCATCCGTACCTGGGTCAACGGCGAACTCGTGCAGAGCGACACGACGGCCGACCTGCTCTTTGGCTTCGGACGCCTCGTTGCCGATCTCTCCCAGCTGATGACGCTCGAACGTGGGGATATCATTCTCACTGGAACCCCCGCGGGAGCCTCCGTCGTCGTGCCCGGCGATGTGGTGGAGGTTGAGGTCGACGCGCCGACCATGCCCGGCACGCCCAGCACCGGCCGCCTGGTCACCCCGGTAGTCGAGGGTACGGTCGCGTTCGGCGCGTTCGGCTCCGGTCCGAAGGTCGATGACCTGCAGCGAGCCGAAGCCTGGGGGTCGGCCGAAGCCGCCGGCCTGGTGACAACACCACCCTTCGTGCTGACCGACGAACTGAAAGCCCGCATCAACAGTGTTGGCACGGCCACGCTCAGCTCGCAGTTGCGCAAGCGCGGCCTGAATAATGTGTCGATCGACGGCCTGCAGTCCACCCGTCCCACCCAACGTCTGGTGGGCCGCGCCCGCACGCTGCGCTTCATTCCCAACCGTGAAGACCTGTTCACGGCACACGGCGGTGGCTACAACGCGCAGAAGCGCGCGTTCGACGGTCTCGGCGTTGACGACGTGCTCGTGATGGAAGCGCGCGGCGAAACCGGCACCGGTACGGTCGGCGATATCCTCGCCCTGCGCGCTCAGGTGCAGGGCGCCGCCGGCATCGTCACCGACGGCGGCGTGCGTGACCTCGCGGCCGTCACCGCCCTCGACATGCCGACCTACCACCACGGCGGTCACCCGGCCGTGCTCGGCCGACGCCACGTCCCGTGGGACGTTGACCTCACGGTCGCCTGCGGCGGGGCATCCGTTCAGCCCGGCGACATTATTGTCGGCGACGCCGACGGACTGCTCGTCATTCCGCCGCACCTCATCGAAGCGCTCGTCACCGACGCCATCGAGCAGGAGCGCGAAGAAACCTTCATTGCAGAGATGGTCGGCACGGGCGAGGGCGTCGACGGACTCTATCCGATGAACGCGGCGTGGAAAGAGAGGTACCGCGCATGGCTACCCCCCACGCAGTAGTGGATGCCGCCCCGCCGGCAGTCGGCAAGGCCCAGTTCGCCTACGACTGGCTGAAAACCCGCATCAACGACGGCACCTTCGGCCCCGGTTTTCGCCTGGTCCTCGACCAGATCGCCCGGGACACCTCGATGAGCCCGGTTCCCGTGCGAGAGGCCATCCGTCGCCTCGAAGCAGAGGGGCTTGTCACCTTCGCCCGCAACATTGGGGCACAGGTGGCCATGCTCGATCCCACCGAATACCAGCACACCATGCAGACCCTCGGCCTCGTCGAGGGCGCAGCGACCGCCCTGTCGGCGCCGACCCTGAGCCCGGCCGCCATCAAGCGAGCCCGGCAGATCAATACCCAGATGCGCGAGACGCTTCGCCACTTCGACCCGACGAGCTTTACAACGCTCAACCGTGATTTTCACTCCGAGTTGTACAGCACCTGCCCCAACCCGCACATTCTCGACCTGGTGCACCGGGGCTGGAACCGATTGTCGGTGCTGCGCGAATCCACCTTCGGCTTCGTGCCCGGGCGCGCGGCCGAATCGGTCGCAGAGCACGACCATATCCTCGACCTGATTGAGCAACCGGCATCCGCTCATGACATCGAGCACGCGGCCCGCGACCACCGACTGGCCACCCTGAACGCATTTCTTTCCTCACAAGGCAGCATCAACACCATCGGTACCAAGGAAGGCACCTCATGAAGTTCCGTAGCAATCCGAGCCAGATTCGCGGGTCCATCGCCGCGCTAATGACCCCGTTCACCGCCGACGGCGCCGTCGACCATGCCGGCCTGACAAACTTGGTCAACTGGCAGATCGCTTCCGGCTCACACGGCATTTCGATCGGCGGGTCGACCGGTGAACCCAGCTCGCAGACCATCGCCGAGCGCGCTGCGGCCATTCGCACCGTTGCGACCGCGATCGATGATCGTGTGCACTTCATGGCCGGAACCGGCTCCACCAAGCTCGACGAAACCCTCGAACTGACCGCAGCCGGCCGCGATGCGGGAATCGATGCGGCGCTGATCATCACGCCGTACTACGCTCGCCCGACCCAGGAGGCGCTTTACGTCTGGTACAAGACCGTGTGCGAGGAGTTTCCCGACCTGCCGATCGTGGCCTACAACGTGCCGAGCCGCACCGCCGTCGATATCGCTCCCGAGACCGTCTACCGTCTCTTTCGCGACTTCGATAACTTCGTCGGCGTCAAGGAGACCACCAAGGACTTTGAGCACTTCTCTCGCGTGCTGCACCTCTGCGGCCCCGACCTTTTGGTCTGGAGCGGCCTTGAGCTGCTCTGCCTGCCCCTCATGGCCCTCGGCGGCGCGGGCTTTGTCAGCGCCACGAGCAACATCGCGCCGGCCGCCGTCGCGCAGATGTTCGAGGCGTGGGAAGCCGGCGATTTCGCCACCGCCCGCAAGATTCACTACGGCCTGCACCCGCTCGTCGACCTGCTGTTCGTGGAGACCAACCCTGCACCCGGCAAGTGGGTCATGGCCCAGCGTGGCCTGATCAGTAGCGGCTTCGTGCGTCCTCCGCTCATTGAGCCGACCCCCGGAGGGCTCGCCAAGATCCGCGTTCTGATGGATGCCGGCTCCGAGTACCTCACGTCCACCACCGGATTCACCCTGACCGGAGCCTCCAAATGACCGCGCACTACATCCCGACTGATCTGCCCACCAGCATCCGCCATTTCATCGGTGGAGAATTCGTCGACAGCGTCGGTGGCGAGACCTTCGACGTGCTCGACCCGGTGTCGAACCAGACCTACGCCACCGCGGCCGCCGGCCAGCAGGCCGACATCGACCGGGCCGTCGCTGCTGCCACAGAGGCATTCGACAACGGACCCTGGCCGCGCATGCTGCCCCGCGCCCGCGCCCGGGTACTGCACCGCATCGCCGACGCCGTCGAGGCCCAGGATGCTCGGCTCGCCGAGCTCGAGACCTTCGACACCGGGCTGCCAATCACACAGGCGCTCGGCCAGGCACAGCGCGCCGCCGAAAACTTTCGCTTCTTCGCCGACCTGATCGTGGCGCAGGCCGACGACACCTACAAGGTGCCCGGTCGCCAGATCAACTACGTCAACCGCAAGCCGGTCGGTGTTGCCGGTCTCATCACCCCGTGGAATACCCCGTTCATGCTGGAAAGCTGGAAGCTCGCCCCCGCACTCGCCTCTGGCTGCACCGTCGTGCTGAAACCGGCCGAATTCACTCCGCTGTCGGCCAGCCTCTGGGCAGAAATCTTCCGCACCGCCGGGGTGCCCGACGGAGTCTTCAACCTGGTCAATGGCATCGGCGAGGAGGCCGGAGATGCCCTGGTCAAGCATCCGGATGTGCCACTCATCTCGTTTACCGGCGAGACGACCACCGGCCAGACCATCTATCGCAATTGCGCAGCAAACCTCAAGGGCATGTCGATGGAGCTCGGAGGAAAATCGCCCGCCGTCGTGTTCGCCGATGCTGACCTCGACGCCGCGATCGACTCCACCCTGTTCGGAGTGTTCTCGCTGAACGGCGAGCGCTGCACGGCGTCGAGCCGCATCTTGGTGGAGCGCTCGGTCTACGACGACTTCTGCACCCGCTATGCGGCAAGAGCCCAGAGCATCGTGGTCGGCGACCCGCACGATCCCAGGACCGAGGTCGGCGCGCTCGTGCACCCCGAGCACTACGCGAAGGTCATGAGCTACGTCGAGATTGGCAAGTCCGAGGGCCGTCTGCTCGCCGGAGGCGGCCGCCCGGCTGGCCTACCCGACGGCAACTACGTCTCCCCCACGGTGTTCGCGGATGTCGCCCCGACCGCCCGCATCTTTCAGGAAGAGATCTTTGGACCAGTCGTGGCGATCACCCCGTTCGACAGCGACGAAGAGGCACTCGAGCTGGCCAACGGCGTAAAGTATGGGCTGGCCGCTTACATCTGGACCACCAACCTGACCCGCGCGCACAACTTCGCGCAGTCGGTCGATGCCGGAATGGTGTGGCTGAACTCGCACAACGTGCGTGACCTGCGCACACCGTTCGGCGGAGTCAAAGCCTCCGGCCTCGGCCACGAGGGCGGTTACCGTTCCATCGACTTTTACACCGATTCCCAGGCCGTGCACATCACTCTGGCCCCCGTGCACACGCCCCGTTTCGGCGGCAAGTAGCCGCACTCACGTCACCGTTGGTCGAAATCTCGACGAGCTCGATCCGAGGCCTGTCGAGACCACCACCACCGTTGGTCGAGCCTGTCGAGACCACCACCCCCGTTGGTCGAGCCTGTCGATACCACCACCACCGTTGGTCGTGCTTTTCGAGACCACCTTATCTCGACAAGATCGACCAACGAATTTCTGAATCTCACCGAGGAGAACCCCATGACCGATCCGATCCCCACCCCCACCGCGACCCCGCCCGACATCCTGCGATGCGCCTATATGGACATCGTTGTAACCGATCTGGCCAAGTCGCGCGAGTTCTACGTCGACATTCTCGGCCTCGTTGTCACCGAGGAGAGCGACACCGAGATCTACCTGCGTAGTTTCGAAGAATTTATCCACCACAACCTCGTGCTGCGCCAGGGGCCCATTGCCGCCGTCGCCGCGATGGCTTTCCGCGTGCGCAGTCCCGAAGACGTCGACCTGGCCGAGGCCTACTACCGTGAACTCGGCTGCCGCACCGAACGCCGCACCGAGGGCTTCGTGAAGGGCATCGGCGATAGCGTGCGCGTCGAGGACCCGCTTGGTTTCCCGTACGAGTTCTTCTACGCGACCACCCACGTGGAACGTCTCGCGTGGCGCTACGACCTGCAGGGCCCGGGCGCGCTCGTGCGCCTCGACCACTTCAACCAGGTCACCCCTGATGTCGGCCGCGGCCGCAAATACCTCGAGGATCTGGGCTTTCGCGTCACCGAAGACATCCAGGACTCCGACGGGGTGACCTACGCGGCGTGGATGCGCCGCAAGGACACCGTGCACGACACCGCCCTCACGGGCGGAAATGGTCCGCGCATGCACCACATCGCATTCTCGACGCAGGAGAAGCACAACATCATCTATATCTGCGACAAGCTCGGCGCGCTGCGCAAGAGCGACCTGATCGAGCGTGGCCCCGGCCGCCACGGCGTCTCGAACGCGTTCTACCTCTACCTGCGCGACCCCGACGGCCACCGCGTGGAGATCTACACGCAGGATTACTACACCGGCGACCCCGACAACCCGGTGATCACCTGGGACGTGCACGACAACCAGCGCCGCGACTGGTGGGGCAACCCCGTCGTGCCCAGCTGGTACACGGATGCCTCGCTCGTGCTCGACCTCGACGGCACCCCCCAGCCGGTCATCGAGCGCACCGAGTCGAGCGAAATGGCCGTCACCGTCGGCGCCGATGGCTTCTCCTACACCCGTAAAGACGACGAGGTCGCCGGCTTCAAGCTAGGTACCACCCTCTAGCCTGCTGCACGGGGCCCGGGCCCCGTGCGTTCACTCAGGAGTTTGAGCGGAGTTCGCCACGCACGATCGAGTCTGCCGAGTGCGCGGGCTTGCCGTCGTTGGGCTCGGCAGACACATCCACGAGAGGGAATTCCGCAAGATCGATTTCGGCGGGAATCCCGAAATTACCGGTTGTGCCGGTGAGAAAACCGAGGCTCACCAGCCTGGTCGCATCCTCGCTGAGCAGCCAAACCTCCCGCAGCGGGGCATCCGATGATGTTTCATCGATGGAGCTCAGCGTGACAATCACGTCGCGCTGGCCGGAGGCGGTCACTTCGACAGATGCCTGCCCGCTTGCGTTCCAACCCGGGAGTGACTCGAGCTCCGCGCGGGCAAGAACGGAAGGCGCATCACTGGAAATGGGCAACCAGCTGCTCACCGCATAACCGGCCACGAGGCCGAGAACCGTTGCCGCAGCGAGCGGGATCCAGAGGCGCCGCATCCGGGATATCGCCACGACCGGGGCCGGTGGCGGGACGGAGTGTGCGGCCGATAAAGCCGACTCGTCAGTGACCAGAGCGGATTCCGGCACCGCGTCGGCGAAATCCGTCAGCGTAGGAAGGTCAAAAACCGCGTGAGACAAGCCCAGTTCCGAGTGGATGCGCCCCCACGCCGCGGGACCAGGGGTCACGAGTTCGACGGCGGGGGCCGCGCGTCCCACGTCGACGGTGTGCTGCAGAGCGAGAAGGTCGTTGGCGCACTCGGTGCAGACCGCGAGGTGTTCGCGTTCCTGTGGCGTGGCCGTAAGGTCGGCCAGAGCGATCAGGGCGAGGTCGTCGGGATCAATATGCGTCATTATTCACCTCCAGTCGGGTTTTGAGACGGTTCAGACTTCTGCGGATATGACTCTTGACGGTGCCGAGCGGCAGACCGAGGCTGTCGGCTATCTGAACGTGCGTCAGATCGTCGTAAAAGGCCAGCCGCATCACCTGCCGCGGAACGGATTCAAGCCGCTGGAGTTCTTCACTCATCAGTACCTGATCGGCCACCGCTACCGAATCATCGGGTTGTACGAGGGGGACATAACGGGCAGCGACGCCTTCCACCTGGCGGCGTCGCGCCCGCGCCCGGTGGGCGTCCGCTACATTGTTGCGGGTAATTCCAACCAGCCAGGCCGGCAGCCTGGACCGGTCAGGATCGAAGGTATGCCGACCGCGCCAGGCTGCGATGAACACCTTCTGCAGGACATCCTCGGCTTCGGCATGGTCCCCCAGAGATCGGACGGCGACCGTAAAGACGAGTGCCGACCAGCGAGCGTACATCTCGGCGAGGGCACGCTCATCGCCGTCGCGGAACTTCTGAACGAGCCGCCGGTCCGCCTCAAGAACGGCCGCACTGTTTTCGGCCGCACTGAGCGAATCCACATTCTTGTGGCCAGTGGTGTCGTCGGGCTGCGTCACGGGGTGCGGGGAGCTCCAGGATTCCGGATAGGTCGTGGGGCGCGCGCTTCGCCGGTCGATGGCCGGTGAAACCGCGGGGGTTGATTTCATCAGCATAGCGACCCTCTGCTACTTCACCGGGACAGCGGTGACGATAATATTCGACTGGTATTGCCGCGTCGTGTAATTAAATTCACCCCCGCAGGTCACGAGGGTGAGGCGCGGGGCCCCGGTACGATCGAAAACTGTGGCCCACGGTACCTCGGGTTTACCGGCAGACTGCACGGATTCCAGCGCATAGCGGTGTTCGACGCCGTCCGCGGCCAGCACCGTAATCTCGGTGCCAGCGGGGGCACCGGCCAGCCGGGCGAAGGGGCCGAGCCCGTATCTCAGCGAGTCCACGTGGGCCGCGATCACGGTAGCTCCATCGGCGCCCGGCGCCGGTCCGAAGCGGTACCAGGACGCAATGTCGGGGTTGGCCGGGAGGGCCATCGATCCGACCGCGTCGAGTCCCGCGGATTCAACGGCCATATCGATGTTGAGCGACGGGATTTGTATGCTGCTGGGTGCTGCGCCCACGGGTTTTTGGTTGGCGAGGCTGGCATCGACCGTGGGAACGTCGACGGCCGGCGTGGGCGGTGGGGCGATTGGTGCAACGGATGCCGACGGTGCTGGAACGGGCGGTGAGGAAGGTGCGGCAGGTGCGGCAGAGCATCCGCTGATCACGAGCGCCAGGAGAGCCGGCGCGAGAACGGCGATGCCCCTCGATCCGGCTCTCCCGGTGCTCATGAGAGTTAGTTCGCTTTCTGCGCTGCGGTGCGACGCGCCCGCAGGGTGGCCGCAACGACTACGCCGAGAAGCAGCACGAGCGTCGAGCCGCCGAGCCAGAACGCGGCGGGATCTACCGGCTGGTTGGTGGCCGCCAGGCCTGCCTCGCCGGCCGGGATGCTGCCGGGAGAGGAGTGCAGACCGGTGATGGTCTGCAGGCCGAGTGCGAGGTTGTTGTCGGTGAGGCTGCCCCAGGCATAGACGATGGTGTTGACACCTTCAGCCACGTTCACATCTGCCGGGCCGATCACCGGGTCGGTGGTTCCGGTGGCCGCGACGGACGCGGAAATGGTTGCGGTCGGAAGGGTCAGCAGCGACTCAGCGGGGTTTTCGAGGTTGGTGATAACCGCTGTGCCACCGGCGAGCACGTCAACGGCGGGCGCGGCCGCCACGTGGCGCACTGTGAGTCGTCCTTCGCCGGCGGCGAGGGTCGACGTGTCATTGGTGAACAGTGTGGCGGTGGGCTGGCCGGCGGCGTCAAGGTGCGCCACTGCGGTGTAGTCCATTCCGGATTCCAAGGCGAGATCGACTGGGCCGATGGCGGGGGAACTGGCATCGGCGGCATCCGCAGCCGTAATGGCGACCGAGTACGTGCCGGGGGCAAGTTCGAGCGGGCCGGCCAGGGCGCCGGGCTCAAAATTGTCCAGGGTAAGGGCGCCGTCGACGTACACGTCGACGGTTAATCCGGGAACGCCGTGGAACACGGACAGTTTGGCGTCACCTTCGGCGGCGGTGGCCGGGGTCACGCCGACGAGGGCGATGAGCGCGCCCGCCGCTATGCCGATGCTGAATATCTTGCGCATTAGAACCTCCTGTTGGTTGCCGGGCGATGCTCGCCATGGCAGGGGATGCTTACACACACTCTTACCGATGCCACCGCCCGCTCGGATGCACTTCGCGCGATATTTCTTAATTTTCTCGGTCGGTCGGTCGAATTAGCCATCGGCGACGGGGTAAACCCACACAGGAGCCCCCGTCGTCGACGAGGGCTCCTGTGTGGGTTGAGCGGATGCTTAGCCGTTGATGACCTGCGGCACACCGAGCGCCTTGAGGCCCTCAACGCCGAACTCAAGCCCGTAGCCGGACTGCTTTGCCCCGCCGAACGGAATCATCGGGTGCACCGCGCCGTGCGCGTTGATCCATACCGTCCCCGTCTCCAGGCGCGCGGCGACCGCGCGGGCTGCCACCAGGTCGCTCGACCAGACCGAGCCGCCGAGTCCGACATCAACGCTGTTCGCGCGGGCGATGACATCGTCGACATCGCTATAGCGGATGATCGGAAGCGCCGGTCCGAACTGTTCCTCCCGCACGAGCGGGTTGTCGTCATCGATGTCCGCGATGAGGGTGGTCGGGTAGAAATAGCCGGGCGCCTCCAGGTCGGGGTTGCCGCCGATGAGCACGCGGGCTCCCGAATCCTTCGCGGACTGCACGAGCCTGGCGACAATGTCGAACTGCGCCTTGTTCTGCAGCGGGCCGAGCACGTTGTTCTCGTCGACTCCAACGCCCATCGGCATTTTCGCGGCGACCGCTGTCAGTGCGTCGCAGACCGCGTCGTAAATGTCGTCGTGCACGTAGAGGCGCTTGAGCGCGGCACAGGTCTGTCCGGTGTTGATGAACGCGCCCCAGAACAGTCCCTCAGCGATGGCCTCCGGGTCGGCGTCGGGCAACACGATGCCAGCATCGTTGCCGCCGAGTTCCAGGGTGAGGCGTTTGACCGTGTCGGCCGAGCTCTTAATGATGGCCTTGCCGGTTGCCGTCGACCCCGTGAACATGACCTTGCCGATGGCGGGGTGTTTGGAGAGGCCGGCGCCGATGTCGCGGCCGCCAGAGACGACGGTGACGAGCCCCTCGGGCAGCACCTGATTGAGTACGGCAACGAGGCCAAGCACGCTCAGCGGCGTGTTCTCGGAGGGCTTGACCACGACGGCATTGCCCATGCGCAGTGCGGGCGCGATCTGCCAGATCGTGATCATCATCGGCCAGTTCCACGGGCCGATCGCACCGACGACGCCGATCGGGCGATAGGTGATCGCGGCATGGGTGGTGCCGTCGTCAATGAGCACTTCGGAGTCCAGCGGCGTCGCAGCCGCGGTGCGTAGCCATGCCGAGGCGCCGCCGACTTCAAATCGTGCGTTGGGACCGTTGAGCGGCTTCCCCTGTTCGCGAGAGAGTAACTGGGCGAGGGCCTCCGCGGCGGCGTCGATGGCGTCAGCGGCACGCACCATGACGGCGCTGCGCGCTTCGTGACCGAGGGCGGCCCAGGCCGGCTGGGCCAGGGTCGCGGCGGCAATGGCCGCGTCAAGGTCGTCGACAGTGTGCACCGGGGCGAGGCCCACGACCGCGCCCGTTGCGGGATCCAGAATTTCGCGCGTCTCACCCGTTGTCGGAGTGATAGCCGCGAGCAGACCGTCGAGGGTATCGAGCGTCGGGGTAGCCAGGGTGTCGTTCGTTGTCATGAGTCCTCCACATTGAGTGCGGCGCCGTGAATTTCGCCGTTGCTCCACCGTATTCGGAGGCGTCCCCTTGGCACTTGCACAAGAGCGCTGCCCACCCGCCATCCCGCGCACATCCCGGGCTGAACCGCCGTGATTGTGCCGCCAGCCCGAACCTGCGGTTCAGGCCAAAAACGCCAGCGCGGCCTGCTTGAATTCGCCGGCGGTCAGCGCGTTCAGGTGAGTGCGCCCGGGCAGCTCGAGATAATCGGCTCCGCGCTCGGCCGCGAGCGCGGCGATGCCGGCCACAATCGGGTCGGCCCCGCCGCCCACAAACAACTGCGGGATGCCCGCGGGCACGTCAAGCGTGCACCCCGCGATCCCCTGCACGCAGGCGAGGAGCGCGTCTCGATCGCCACCGGCCGCAAGTATCGGGCCGAGAACCGCGGCAATGGTGGGATCGGCGGGCAGGTTACCGTCGGTCACAAACCGAATGACGGCATCGGTGTCCCAGGTCTCGAACAGTTCAATCGGGCCAGCGCCGCCAAGTACCAGGCGCCGCACGCGCTCGGGAGCCAGCCGGGCCAGGGCGGCGACCACGCGGGACCCCATGGAGTATCCGATCACGTCGACCTGCTCGAGTTCGAGGGTGTCCAGCACGGCCACGAGGTCGGCGGCGAGTTGCCGGGGAGCATAATCGGCGGCGCGGCGGGGCTTGTCGCTGCGGCCATGGCCGCGCAGGTCGGGCGTGATCGCGCCGCGCCCGACCGCACCGAGCGCGCGTTCCCAACCGGTACCGATCCAGGTGACCGCAGCGGTGGACGCGAAGCCATGCACGAGCAAAACCGGGCGTTCCCCCGTCGCCACGTCAAAGGCGATCTGCACCCCGTCAAGTCGCCGTGCAAACTGAGTCACTCGACAGCACCGCTTTCGGCGAACACCGCGCCGGCGTGCGCCATCTCGGCGAGGGCGGTCGCGGTAGATTCTGCGGCGACTCCAGCGACCAGGTCGGTCAGCACTCGCACATGCTGGCCGTGTTCGAGAGCGTCGAGGGTGGAGGCCCGCACGCAGAAGTCGGTGGCGAGACCGACGATGTCAATGTCGGTCACCCCGTGTTCGCTGAGCAGCGCACCCACGGTCTGCCCGGCGTCGGTGGTGCCCTCAAAGATGGAGTAGGCGGGCTTGCCCTGGCCCTTGCGAATATGGAAGGAGACAGCATCCGTTGTGAGAGCTTTGTGGTATTCCGCGCCCCCAGTGCCGGCGACACAGTGCACCGGCCAAGTAGTGACGTAGTCCGGCGCGGTGTCGCGCGCGAAGTGGCCACCGTTGTCGTTGCCGATATCGTGCCAGTCACGCGATGCGAACACGTATTTATAGACCAGCGGATGCCGCGCCAACAGCGCGCTCACGCCCGTCGCGACCGCTGCCCCACCGTCAACACCGAGCGCGCCGCCCTCGGTGAAGTCATTCTGAACGTCGATGATAAACAGTGCACGGGTCATGAGGTCTCCTCCGCTAGTCGAAATCAGTTATTGGACAGGTTATCGCCGCAGTGAAAAAAGCCGGTGGTCAGCGTGTCAATGGCGATCTTGGCGTTCGAGCTCACGTTGCCGATGGCGTAAATGGTGAAGGTGAGTGGGGTACCGTCGGCGGCGTGGATAATGCCGGCGAGCGTGTAGCCGGTGTCGATCCAGCCGGTTTTTGCGAAGACGGCTCCGTTGGCGGCCGAATTGGCGCCGGCAAAGCGATCACTGTAGGAGAGGGATCCGCGTGGTCCGCCGGCGATGGGCAACCCGTCAAAGAGCACGCTAAGATTGCCCTCGCGAGCGTTGACCTTGATGAACAGTGCCGTGAGATACGCCGGCGACACAGCATTATTCGGGCTGAGGCCTGAGCCGTCCTTGATGATCATGCCGGTCGTGTCGATGCCATAGGCGGCGAGGCCACCGACAATGCCCTGCTGCAGCGCAGAGAAGGAGTTGCCAGCGCCATTTTCGATGGCTACGAGACGAGCGAGCATTTCGGCGATGGTGTTGTCGCTCACGATCAGCGCCTGCTGAATGAGCGTGGCCACGGGCGCGGACTGCACGGCGCCAAGCGCTGCCGCGCCAGCCGGGGCCGTTCCCTGGCTGATGGTCACGCCGCCGCCGAGTGCGTCGGCGAAGGCCTGACCGGCCCGCATGATCGGGTCTTCGCTGCGAGCGGAAGTGCTGCGCGTGGGGTCGTTGCGGTCACCATCGACCATGAGGGCGGTGATTTCGGGCATGTAACCCAGGCCGAGTTCGGTGCGCGCCCAGCCCTCGTCCCAGTCGGGGCCAGAGAAATAGGAGGAATCGAGTACGAGCGAGCTGATCGGCGGGTTGCTCGGGTCGGCAGCCCAGGCGACCATGGTCTGGGTGGCGAGGTCGTCGAGGTGAGCCGCGCCGCCATAGAACGGTTCCTGGCCGGTGGGGAGCCGCGACAGGGTGAGGTCTCCACCGCCGACGAGCACGACCTGGCCGGGTTCGGCGCCTTTGACGACCCGGGTGCTCGCCCGATAGTCGCTGCCCAGCACGTTGAGCGCGGCGGCCGAGGTGAGCACCTTCATCACGCTCGCCGTGCGCGACGAGGTGGCGCCGCCGCGATCGAAGAGCACCTCGCCGGTGGTGGCATTGACAACCTGCGCCTGAAAATCGGCGAGCCGGGTGTCGGCGGCGAGAGCCGCGACCGAACACGTGCGCAGCCGGCTGGCCGTGGTGGCCTCGATCGGAACCGGTCGGGCCGGGTCAACGGTGGGCGTGGGGCTCGGCGTCGCAGTGTTCACCACGAATGCCGCGGCCGGTTCAGCCGTGCCGGTCTGCGTTCCAGCAAAGACGGCTCCACTGCCCAGCAGCCCGAAAGCGAGGGCGCCGGAGGTAACCAGCCAGGCACGGCGATGCCGGCCGAAGCGGGCTGCGATCCCGCCGCGCGGGGCGGCGCCAGCCTCGCCGGGCTCGGGTGTCTGCACTTTTTCGTCCACCTCCGTATGCTAACTGACGCGCTTTGAGGCGGCTATTCGCCCGGGTAACGCAGGCCGATCTGGGCCCGCACCGCGTCGAGAGTCTCCATGATGGCGACGGATTCTTCGGCCGGCATGATGGAACTCGTGTGCCTGCCGGTACGAATCAGCCGTTCGGCCTCGATCGCCTCGAAGTGCATTCCACGACCGGTGAACGAGGCAGGCGTGAACGTCTCGAGTACTGCGCCTTGGTTGTTGAGCACTCGAAAACCGGTCGGCGCGTACCAGACGGCGTCGATGTCAATGCGTGCCTGCGTGCCGATGATCGATGCGGTGGTCGGGCCGAGGGTAGTGCTCGCCGAGAACGTCGTGGCAATCTGGCCGCGACTGTAGCGAAAGATCGTGGCCGTCTGAGCATCTGCCCCGGTGCTCTTAAAGCTGGCGCTGGCCAGGATGGTGTCCGGCGCCCCGAAGACGGAGTGCGCAAAGCTCACGGGATAAACGCCGAGGTCAAGCAGCGCGCCACCGCCGAGCTCCAACGCATTCAGCCGATGCTCGGGGTCATCGGGCAGATCCTGGGTGTGGTCGGCGAGCAGGCTCCGCACATCGCCGAGCGTGCCGGCGGCCAGAATCTCGCGGAGGCGCACCATATGCGGCAGAAACCGGGTCCACATGGCTTCGAGCACGAGCAGGTTCTTGTTCGCGGCGAGGTCAACGATCTGCCGGGCCTGGTGCGCGTTGAGCGCGATCGGCTTCTCGATCAGCACGTGTTTGCCAGCGTTCAACGCGAGCATGGCGTGTTCGGCGTGAAAGGGATGCGGTGTCGATACGTAGATGACGTCGACCTCGGGGTCGTTCACGAGGGCCTCGTAGCTGGCATGCGCGACGGGGATGTCGAATTCGGCAGCGAAGGCATCCGCTGAGGTCCGGCTGCGCGAACCGACAGCCTGAACCGTGTGGCCGTTCTGCACGAGATCGTTGGTGAAGTGGTGGGCTATACCGCCGGTCGCCAGGATTCCCCAGCGAATCAGATCTGTCATATTTGTAGTTTATCTACGGGCACCGACAGGGGTGCGGGATGCCGACAGGCCACGATGTCGGCGCTGCTCGGATCGATCACGCGGAGGAGGATGCGCAGGATGGCGGAGGGAGTCAGATCGCTATTCGGCTACCGGGTCGAATCGGCGACCCCGCACCTCAGCTACCAGGCGCCCGGTGCACCAGCCCAGACATCGGCAGACATCTGGTCCACACGGTTTCGAGCACGAGAGCCTCATCGCTGGCATGCAGGGTGCGGGTGCAGAATTCCTCAGCGAACCAGATCTATCCTGCCTACAGTGCATCTACGGGCATCGACCGGGGGTTCTGGATTCCCAGCCCCGAAACGATTCCGCCACCGACCAGCAGGATTCCCGTCGCAATGACCGCCCGATGGAACCCTTCCAGGTCGAGCACCGGGCCGACGATAATGCCCGCCGCCGCGATTGCCACGAGTCCGGCCACCCGCGAAACCGCGTTGTTTACGGCCGAGGCGATGCCGGCTCTGCGAGGATCTATAGCGCCGAGGATGGCGGAGGTCAGCGGGGCAACCGTTAGGGTCAGGCCCAGGCCGAAGATGACGACGCCGGGAAGAACCTGACTGAAGTAGGTGACGCTCGCATCGACGCGCAGCAAGATGAAGAAGCCGATTCCGGCCGTGAACGGGCCGAGGCTCATAAACAAACGCGGCCCGAACCGACCAGCGAGCTGGCCGACGATGCCCGAAAGAGCAACGCTCAAAATGCTTACCGGCAGTAGTGCCAGGCCGGCCAGCGTCGCCGAATACCCGCCGACCTGTTGCAGGAACACGGCGAGAATGAACGTGCCGAGTGAGAGCGCCGCATAGATCATTGTGGTCGCCACGTTTCCCACCCAAAAATTACGCACCCGAAACAGGCTGAGCGGCATCATGGGTTGCCTGGTACGTTTTTCGTGCAGGATGAACGCGACGAAGCACAAGGACCCACCGATGAGGGGTACCAGGATGACCGGGCTTCCCCACCCGAAATTCGCCTGTTCTATCAGAGCGAAAACGGGCAGCGCCAGGCCGAGCACCCCGAGCACGGCGCCGACGATATCGACGCGGGTGTCGGCATCCGCTGGCGGGTCGCTGGGAAGGCGCGCCAGCAGAACGAGTGTCGCCGCTATCGGCAGGAGGTTGATCGCGAACACCAACCGCCAGGAGGACAGATCAACCAACAAGCCACCGATGAGCGGGCCCGCAATGAAGGCGGTACTGGTCCAGGCGGTCCAGGCGCCGATGGCTCGGGCCTGACCGGCGCCGCTGAAAGTGCTGAAGATGAGGGCGAGGGAACTGGGCACCAGCAGTGCCCCGGCCACGCCTTGCAGCCCACGCGCGGCAATCAGAAAGGGAGCGCTCGGTGCCACAGCGCAGAGGACGGATGCGGCGGCGAACGCGACCAAGCCCCAGATCAGCACCCGTTTACGTCCGAAGGCATCGGAGAGCGAACCGGCCAGCAAAATGATTCCGCCGAGGGTGATGAGGTAGGCATCGACGACCCACTGCTGGGTGGAGATCCCCCCACCCAGCTCTCGGATAATCGCCGGGAGAGCCACAGTGATCACGGTTCCATCCAGGAACGCGATAAAAGAAGCGAGCACCGCCACCACCAGGACCAGACGCTGCGTGGCGGCCAGGGAGCGAGTCATGAATTGATTAAACCGCACTCGCCACCGCACTGCGCAACATCAGCCGTGCCATTGATAGGTCAAACTAGACCAATGATCACCCTGCAGCAGGATGCCGATGGCTTCATCCGCATGAACCGGCACTTTCCCGATAAGTCGCTCATCAGCGTCACTTTCACCGACAGTGCCCCGGAGGAATTTACGGGAGCCGAGCTGAACACCATCTACGATGATGCCCTGGCCGAGTTTCTCGGGCAGAACCGACTCGAGGGAGCCAAAGGCTTCTCCCGGGCGCCGGCGAAGACCGTGCACCCCACAAAGAAGATCACCGTGGTCAAGGTGCACCCCGGAATGGCCCGCTGACCCGATTCGCTCGGGCTCAGCGCCGCGCCACCCGGATTTCCCACAATCGAGCGTGCCACCAACGGATGCTCGGCCCGTGCCGCCCGGTGAGCGCGGCCCGCCTCAGGCGGGTTGCGGCGCCAGCGCGGTGAGCGCGGCGAGCTTGTCGACGCCGATCGGCTCCTCCGCCAGCAGCGGAACGATGGCTACCCGGTCGGCGCGGGCGAATACCTCCCTGATCTGGGTGGCCTCATTGGCGGCGCGCGCCTGCAGGAACGCGGTCTCGGGGTGCGCGGCCGCGATGGAATTATTGACGACCCAGCCCCAGGGGTGAATTCCGGCGCGGTCGAGTTCCTGCTGCAATTCCACGGCCTCGAGTACCGGCGTCGTCTCGGCCAGGGTCACCAGCAGCACCTTCGTCAGGGCCGGATCCTGGAGGCGCATCAACGGAGTGACGAACGACATTCTGTCCCCCATCTGACGCGAGATTTCTCGATGGTACGATCCGGTGGCATCGAGCAACAACAGGGTGTGCCCGGTCGGCGCGGTATCGACGACGACGAACTCGTGCCGTGATTCGTGCACGGCCTTCGAGAACTGTCGAAACACCGCTACCTCGTCCGTACAGGGCGAGAGGAGGTCTTCGGCCAGGGCCGCCCGGCCATTGTCATCGAGCCCCTGACCCTTGGTCGCCATAACGTTGTCCCGGTATTCACGAATCGCCTCGACGGGGTCAATGCGTGAGACGCGCAGCCCGGGCAGGCTTCCGTGCAGAGTGTCAACCAGGTGGGCTGCCGGGTCGGTCGTCGTGAGGTGCACGGCATGGCCGCGTTGGGCGAGAGCAATGGCGAGCGCGGCCGCGATCGTGGTCTTGCCGACGCCGCCTTTTCCCATGCAGAGGATCAGTCCGTGGCCGGCCTGCTCCAGTCCGTCAACGAAGTGGCCGAGCGGGGCATCCGGCACGTCGACAGCGGTGTTCTGTGGCACGGCACCACCGCTGTCGGCCTGAAACAGGGTGCGGAGGGCCCCTACCCCCATCATGTTGCCGGCTTTGAGCTCCAGTACGTCCCGCGGCAACGCCGCCACGCTGGCCGGAAGAACACGGAGCGCCGACGATTCCCGGTTGCGCACCGCTGTGGCTATTGGCCCGCTGCCGGCACTGGCGGGAAGTACACCGTTGATCACGACGTAGCCACCGAGAATGCCGATCTGCGCCAGCTCGCCAAAGGTTCGTTCGATCTCCGCCAAAGCGGATGCCTGAGCGCGCGCCACGAGCACCAGGCGGGTGCGCTGCGGGTCGACCAACGCCGCGACCGCTGCGGCGTACACCCTCTTATGCTTCTCCAATCCGGACAGCGGACCGAGGCAGCTCGGGTCACCCTTACCGGCGTCGAGGAACTCCGTCCAGGAACCGGGCAGTTGCAGCAGCCGGATAGTGTGCCCGGTTGGCGCGGTGTCGAACACGATATGGTCGTATGTTTCCAGCAGGCTGTCGTCGGTGAGCAAGTTCGTGAACTCGTCGAACGAGGCGACCTCGGTCGTGCACGAGCCGGATAACCCCTCGCGGATACTGGCGAGTTCGCGCTCCGGCAGCAGTCCCCGAACCGGGGCCATAATGCGTTCCCGATAGGCATCCGCGGCCTGCTCGGGGTCGATCTCAAGCGCCGATAACCCGGTAATTGCGGCAATTGCTGTCACCGTATTGCCGATTGTGAGGCCGAAAACCTGCCCAATGTTGGATGCCGGGTCAGTGCTCACCAGCAGTACGCGGCGACCGCGTTCAGCCAGTTCGATGGCCGCGGCGCAGGCAACGGATGTTTTTCCCACGCCGCCCTTGCCGGTGAAGAAGAGAAAACGGGGCGGATCTACCAAAAACTTCATGTGTCAGCAGCAGGCAGCAGCAGCGCCGCAGCATCCGGTGTCGGATTTCTCGATCAGTCCCAACTGCGCACGCTCGGTCGGCGCGGCATCACTGGGAGCAAGGCCGGCGAAGGCGAGAAGCTGTGATTTCGAGGGATAGGCGCCGGTCGCGACGGTGACCCCGTCGACGACGGTGAGCGGCAGCCCGGTAGAACCGACGACGTGCATGAAAGCGCGCACCGTCTCATCCGTGGTGAAGGCGAGGGGATCGCTGGCTAGATTGTGGCGTTGGATGTCGGCGCCGAGGTCCTGCAGGCTGCGCACGGTTGCGGTCACCTCGACCAGGGACTGGTCGAGGTCGACTCCACACACCCCGGTGTCACAGCACAATGCCGGCTCGTAGATTCGGATGGCTGCCATGTCGATCTCCCTCGTGTTGTTACAACTCAGTATGACCCTTTATATCGATGAATATCAATAAAGCCCGTACTGGCGCGAGATCGATCGCCCCGAACGGGCCTGCCGCAGCGTCCCCGACGCACCCGGTGTACTCGCTCACGCCTGTGGAGGGGTGGACCCCAACGTGAAGTCACGAATCTCTCCCGGGGACAGCGAGGTCTCGAGACCTTCGACCATGACGGTGACCGCGGTGGTGCCGCCCGCACGCACGTGTAGTCGAAGGTTGGTCGCCGTCACCTCTAGCCGGATCGGTTGCCCGCGATAGTTGATGGTGAAGTCAACCGAGGCGAGCTCCGCGGGCAGCACGGGGTGCAGCCACAGTTTGTCGTCTCTAATTTCGAGTCCGGTATAGCAACGCCGCACTATGTCAACTGATCCGGCCATTGCGCCCAAATGAATTCCCTCGTGTGTCGTGCCGCCCTGGATGTCGGAAAGATCCGTCTCCAAAGCGGTTGTCAGAAATGTCCAGGAGCGCTCGCGGTCGCGGCGAGCCTCTACCCAGGAGTGCGCTACGTTGCTTAGCGTTGACCCCTGCGTGGAGCGTGCGGCATAGAATTCCACCGTTTTCACGATCACCTCCGGCGCTAGTGCATAGCCCATCTCGTTCAGCAGCGCGCGCAGTTCTTCAGCAGAGAACAGGTAGAGGAGCATAAGCACGTCCGCCTGCTTCGAAGCGCGATAGTTGTTGGTGTGATCCCCTTCGGCGTTGAGGATCAGATCGAGCCGCCCCAGGTCGCCGTATCTTGCCCGATAGGATTCCCAATCGAACTCGTGCAGGTCTTCATAGCCCTCAAACTGGCTGATCACACCGTCGGCGTGGAAGGGCACACGCAAACGACTACTGATGTGGTGCCAGAGCGCGACCTCGTCCGGCCCTAAATTGATCCGGTTCCAGAGCGGACGGCAGTGGTGCCCCTCCAGCAGGGACACGGTCTGCACAGCACGACGCAGCACCCACGCTGTCAGGACATTCGTGTACGCGTTGTTTCGTATCCCCATCCCCGGTCGGCCGGGGTAGCCGTCATGGAATTCATCGGGCCCCATGATTCCATCGATGTCGTACCGATCGGCCACTGCGTCATAGGTGGTGAGCGCCGCGAAGAATCGTGCCACCTCGAGAAGCAACTCGGCCCCGTGACGGATGAGATAGTCGACATCGCCGGTGGCCTGGTAATACTGCCAAGCACTGTAGGCGATTGCGAGGCCGACGTGCCGCTGACGATGGGAGTGGTCGGGCATCCAGCGGCCGCTGCGCGAATTGAAGAGTTCGGTCGGAGTGACGTCGCTCCCGTCAATGCCGCTCTGCCAGGGGAACATGGCACCTTCGAAACCGGCGGCGCGGGCCATGGCTCGCGCTTCGTTCAGACGTCGGTATCGGTATCCGAGCAGGGTCCGACTCAGGTCGGGTCGGCACAGGGTGAGGAGGGGATAGACGAACATTTCGTCCCAGAAAACGTGGCCGTGATAGCCCTCGCCGTGCAGCCCCCTGGCTGGAATGCCTGCGTCGAGGTCGGAGTCAGCTTCGGCCACCGATTGCAGCACATGGAAAGTGTTCAGGTTGAGGGCGAGCGACTGGCGTTCGCCGGAGTGTATCCGCACGGCGAACTCCTGCCACAGGATCTCCCACCGCCGTTCGTGCGCCCGTTCCAGATCGGCGGTGTCGGGTAAGCGCTGAATCCACGTCGATACCGCCACGGCCGGGGACGTGACCGCACGATCCCTGGACGTACTCACGACGATAATTTTCTCCACCCGGAGCGGTTGCCCGCGCTCCAACGTCAGCTCAAATTCGTGCGCGACCCATCCTGGCTCGTCGGTGAGCAGCCTCCGGTCTACTGTCAGCTGTCGGCTGCCCGCGAACGCTCGGGTGCGTGCTGCCATCGCTATGTGAATGTCGGATTGGGTCGTCTCCATTTCCAGCAGAACAGATTCCTGGTCTATGGCGGCTGCCGTGCAGGGACTGAGATTCTTCCCCGTGAGCATTAAATCTGCGGCGACATTCCGGTTCGCCACCCGGCCGTCGAGAGCCGACCGCACGGTGAGCGGACCGGACCAGTCCTCAGCCTCGAAGAGGGTCTCCAGCACGGCCACATGCGGCGACGACTGCGAGACGAAGCGACGCGAGGTAACCCGGGTGGTTCGCCCTTCGGGGTCTCGAATGCGTACGACGCGGCTCAGGACTGCTCGACGCAGGTCCAACTCCTGCCGGTACATCACGATCTGTTGGCTGCTCGGGTGGAACCACTCGTTGTCGGCCACCCGAAAGTGCAGTGGGAGCCAATTGGGGGCGTTGACCATCTGCTCGTTCACGATGGAATGCGTGTTCAGATCTGTTCTCACCCGGTTATAAACGCCGGCCAGATACGTTCCGGGATAATGCACGGAGTCCGCTTCCACTTCCGAGGCGGCACCGCGGGTTCCCCAATAGCCGTTGCCGAGCGTGCACAGCGCTTCGCGCCGCCCCTCGGTCGCAGGGTCGAAACCGTTGTAGCAGAGCAGCCAGGGTTCACTACCGGATTCGCTGCCAGCCCAACCGGGGAGTGCCCGGAGGAGGCTGGGATCCAGACCGCTCAGATCGGAGACAACGCGATCGGCGCCTGCCGCCCGAAGTCGTTCGCCGACCCCCGCCCGGTCCATGCCAACAACCAGCCCGAACCCGCCTGCCGCCGCCGCCTGCACCCCCGCCTCGGCATCCTCGACAACGACGGCTCTGGCCGGCGCCACGTGCAACTGCCGCGCCGCCTCCAGGAACATGGCCGGATCGGGTTTGCCGGCCAGCGACAATCGGAGCGCATCCGTCCCGTCGACTCGGGCGTCAAACAGGCCGGTCAGGCCAGCCGAATTGAGTACCGCGATGCAGTTGCGGCTCGACGTCACAACAGCCGTGGGAATACCCTGACGGCGAAGTCGGTGCAGCAGCGCGACCGCGTCGGGAAATGGCGACGCACCGTCGGCGGCGAGACGATGGTCGAAGAGCGCCTGCTTGCGCGCGGCCAGGGACGCGATCGTGGGTTCGCGTTCGGGCTGTACGCCCGGTTCATCGCCTCGTTGATCGGGATCGCCCTCCGGCAAGGTTATGCCGCGCGATGCCAGAAAGACCCGGATTCCGTCTTCCCGGGGTCGGCCATCCACGTAGCGCCGATAGTCAGCGTCGGCATCGAACGGCGGTACAGGAGCGGTCGAGAGATGGGGCAGAACCTCATCGAACAGGTCCTTCCATGCGCGTGCATGCACGGACGCTGTCTGCGTGATAACACCGTCCATGTCCAGGATGACGGCGTCGTACGCCCCTCGGGCTGAACGCACCCGTTGGTTCTCACTCACGAATGCGCTCCTCACCCCCTCTGGAATACCCAGGGACTCCTCAGACCTTACAGGCGGGGCGTGTGGTTCCCGTCCGTCGACGACGTACTCGGTACCCGTGGAGCCCCGCACGACAGCGGTAGCAGCACAGCGGATACCGGGCAGCGGCGGGCTGCACACCGGGTGATATCACAGACACTCTCTGAGGATTCGCTCCACGTCGGTGGCCGTGGGCTGGATGGGGTTGTTGACGGTGACAGCATCGGCGAGGGTATCGGCGGCCAGTGAGGCCAGGTTACTCTCGGTCACACCGAGTTTCGACAGCGTTCCGGTCATGCCGACCGTGGTGGCGAGGGCGGCGATGGCGCGGATGGCGCTCTGGGCGTTGTCGTCGACGGTCGCAGCGGTGTCCCCCGCCCCGAGGGCAAAAGCCACGCGAGCGATGCGGGCCGCGCGGGCGGTCAGATTGAACCGCAGCACTGATTCGATCACAAGGCAGAGAGCGAGCCCGTGCGGAATGTTGAACTGGCCACCGAGCGGATGCGCGATGCCGTGCACGACACCGAGTCCGGCATGGGAGAAACCGACCCCGGCCACGTGGCTCGCGAGCAGCAACTCGGCCCTGGCTTCAATGTCGGTGCCGTCCAGAACCGCGCGCGGCAGAAACTCGGCGACGGTCGAAATGACCTGTAGTGCGATTCCGTCGCTGTACGGATTCGCCCGCACGGACAGGTAGGACTCGAGCGCGTGGGTGAGCGCGTCCATGCCGGTGGCCGCGGTGGCTCCCGCGGGGAGTCCCACGGTGAGGTCCGGGTCGAGCGCTGCCGCGCGCGCGACGGCGCTGTCATGGCCCACGTAGAATTTTCGGTGACTGACGACATCCGTGATCACGCCGAAGGCGTTGACCTCGGCTCTCGTTCCGGCTGTCGTTGGAACAGCCACGATCGGAAGGGCAGGGTGGATGAAGGTGTTGCGGAGGTTGAGGTCGAGGTCGCGCTGCGAATTGCGGGCACCGAGTGCAATTCCCTTCGCGGCATCCATTGATGATCCGCCCCCACAGCCACGATTCCGTCGGCTCCAACGGCCGCGGCGAGGTCGCTGCCCTCGTCCACGCATGTGGTTGTGGGGTTCGGCGTCACCGCAGCAACAACGGGGCTCCCCGCCAGAAACGGATCGGTGACGATGAGCGCGCGCGTCACCCCGCTCTCGGCAGTGATCTGGCCCACCTGGACGACCGTGCCGCGGCCGAAGTGTGCCACGGGCTTCGAATCGAGCACGAGCGACATCTCGCTGAGCGATTGTGGCAGCGGGGGCGAGGCCGGTCGAGTTAATCGCGGCGGGGCGGTGACGTGGGCGGCACTCTTGCTGGGGCCAGTTCGGCGTTGACCGATGAAGATACGGCGGCAGCGGCCACAGATGCCGCGACCGAGGCTGCCGCCGAAATTTCGGCGGCTTCTTCCGCGACGGCGACGGCCGCCATCATGCCGGTGGGGGAATCGGCCCAGACGGCCTCGTTAGCGAGCAGTTCCGCGGCCGACTCGCGACGAATGTCGTTCATGACGAGCGCGAAGCCGGCCTTCTGCAGATTGCGCGTCATGCCGAAGCCCATGTTACCGAGGCCAGTGAAGCCGACTCGCATCGACGAAGTAGCGGTCATAGACGTTCTCTCAATTCAATCAGGGTTCGCCGGTCAGTCAGGGGTGAGCCGGTCAGTCAGGGGTTCGCGGGTCAGTCGCGGGAAAGCTGGTCAGTCGAGGGGAAGCTGCGGCGTCGCCGGGTTGATCCAGGTGGTTTTGAGTGCGGTATGGGCGTCAAACGCGTGCAGGGACCGGTCTTGACCGCTGCCAAAATTCTTGAAGCCTTCGAAGGGGGTAGAGGTGTCCGAGGCATCGAACGTGTTGATCCACACGGTGCCGGCACGCAGTTCCCGAGCTGCGGCATGGACGGTCGTGATATTGCCGGTCCCGACGCTGGCCGCGAGGCCGTACTCGCTCTCGTTGGCTACCCGCACGGCCACGGCCGGGCCGCGCACCGTCGTCACGGCAAGGGCCGGTCAGAAGTTTCCTCCTGACCGATGCGCCCGGCGTTGTCGACACCGTAAAAGACGGTCGGCTCCACGTAATATCCCTCGGCGAGCCCCTCGGGCCGCACCCGTCGGCCACCGTGCACGACGGCGCCCTCAGCCTCCGCAACACCGGTGTACGCGAGCACCCGGTCCAGCTGTTTCTCGCTCGCGATGGTGCCGATCTGGGTGCCCTCGTCGAGCGGGTCACCGAGCACAAGCGAGCGGCCCACCGCGAGAACGCGGTCAACGAGTTCGTCGTGCACGCGCTCGTCAACAATGAGGCGGCTGCCTCCGTGGCAGGTCTGCCCCGCGTTGTAGAAAATGCCCCACGCCACCGATTCGGCGCACGCAGCGAGGTCTTCGGTATCGGCGAGCACGACCTGGGCGGACTTGCCCCGAGTTCCAGGGCCACCTGTTTTCCGTTGGATTCTCCGGAGTAGGTGAGAAAGCCACGGCCGACGGCCGGCGAGCCGGTGAAGGTGATCTTGTCGACGAGCGAATGCCGGCCCAGCGCCTGTCCGGCCACCGGTCCGAGCCCGGGAACAACGTTGAACACGCCCTCCGGCATGCCGGCTTCGGCGGCCAGCTGGGCGAGCTTGAGAGCCGAAAGACTCGTCAGTTCGGCCGGCTTCAAGACAACCGAGTTGCCCGCGGCGAGCGCCGGGGCGATCTTCCACGCGGTGATGATGAGGGGGTAGTTCCACGGCACGACCGCACCCACCACGCCGAGTGGTTCGCGGGTGATCAGGGCGAGGGCAGTCTGCAGAGTGGGCGCGATTTCGTCGTAGATCTTGTCGAGGGCCTCGGCATACCAACGCACGGTGCGTGCGGCCTGCGGCACGTCGACCCGGCGGGCATCCCCGATGGGATGTCCGGAATCGATCGATTCCAGCAGGGCCAGTTCGTCAAGGTTCTCCAGCATCAGCTCACTCAGCCGAATGAGCATCCGGGCACGCTCCCGTGGATCGGCCCGCGACCAGACGCCGGAGCCGAAGGCGCGGGCCGCAGCCCGAAAGGCGTCGTCAACATCCGTTTCGCCGGCGGAACTCACCGTGCAGAGCAGTTGGCCATCGCGCGGCGAGAAGCTGTCGAGGGTGGCGCCATCGCGAGCCGGCCGAAAATCACCATCGATGAACAACCGGGTTTCCGGCGTGAGAGCGGCGGCCACGGCAATCCAATCGGTCATACGGTGTACCTCTTTACTGCGGTCCAGTCGATCTGCGCGCCGAGCCCCGGCAGGGTCGGTACGACCAAATCGCCGGCGGCGTCTATGTCGAGTGGTGTCAGGAAAAAGTCGCGGCGTTCCGGCGTCCAGCCGGGAGGATCATAGGGAAATTCCAGATAGGGCCCCGCGTCCACCCCCGCAGCCACGTGCAGGTTGGCGAGCAGGCCGAGGCCGTTACTCCAGGTGTGCGGGGTAAACAATCGGTGCCGCAGGTTCGCGGATTCGGCTACCTGCCGGGCACGATACAGGCCCACCGCGAGCACGACGTCGGGCTGGTAGATGTCGTAGGCATCCGCTTCGATGAGCGCACTCATCTCGGCCATGCTGCGCACCATTTCGCCCGCGGCGATCTGAATGCCGGTTTCCGAACGGATGCGTCGCGCACCGACAACGTCGGCTTGCGGCAGCGGCTCCTCAAGCCAGAGCACGCCGAGGTCATTGAGCTCGGCGGCAATGCGACGTACCCGGGCGAGGGGCAGGGCCGCCTCGATATCACCACTCATGCGCCACATCTGGTTGAGGTCGACCATGAGATCGAAGTTCGGACCGACCGCCTCGCGGGTGGCCCGAACGGCCGCGATACCCTCGTCGGTGCGGTCGCGGGCAATGCGGATCTTCATGGCCTTGAAACCGCGCTCGCGCGCCGCGAGCGCGGATTCGGCCCGAGCGGCGGCCGGTTTCAGTTCGCCGCAGGACGCGTAGGCGGCGAGGCGGTCCCGTGCCCCGCCAAAGAGCACGCTGACCGGCAGCCCGGCGACCTGTCCGATGATGTCCCAGAGGGCCGCTTCGAGCGGCCAATAGCGTCCGCCGTGAAAGTTGATGGTCTCGATGCGGCGCACCTGGTTGAGGATCTGAAGCGGGTCGGTTCCGAGAAATAAGTCCTCGTAGGCCTCGAAGCCGTCCATCGTGTCACCCGAGCCAACGCCGATGATGCCGGCATCCGTTTCGATTCGTACCAGAGTGGCCGGAAAGTTTCGGCGTGGAATGGGATCCCAGGCAGCCGAGAAGGGCGGGTCGAGCGACAGGTTCAGGCGGGTGAGACGAATCGCCGTGATCTTCATGTGGCGGTTCCGGACGCAGTCGTGGCAGCGGACAGGCCGTCGGCCGGTCGCGCAGTGAAGAACGGGTTGGTGGGACTGTCGCGAGCCGCGATCACGTCGTCAACGCTCGGCAGTGAGGCTGCGCCATTAACCAGAGCGGTATGCACCGAGAGCCGGTTGTTGGCATAGACCGTTTCGGGGTCATCCGCCCCGGGGTTCACCCAGACTGCGGCAATGATCACGTGGCTGTCAGCCTGCGCGCGGGAGATGGTCCCGTCACAGAGGGCCTGAGCGACCCCGGCGGCGATGCCCGCCTGAGCCGGCCCCCAGATGAGCAGACCATGAGCATCCGTTGCCGGAGCGGCCTTGGTCACAAAGAGGGTGAGCGGTTTGACGGGCAGCGACGGGCGAAGAACCGTGACGAACGGCACGTGCCCGGCGCTCGGTGTCGCTAGCGCGGTCGCCCACGCCACGCCGGCCGGCCCCTCGCGGTGTCCAAAAACGGTGTTGACGTGCGCGGCGTTCACACCGTCACCAACAAAACTCTCGCCAATGTGCATGGCTTGGGTTTCGCGAGGGGCCGGGGTCACTAGATCAGTCCCTGTTCGGTCAGCCAGTCGTTGGCAATGTCTTCCGGGTCGTCGCCGTCAACGTCGGCCTGTGCATTGAGCTTCTGCATCTGTTCGGTCGTGAGCTTGTCGCTCATGAGCGCGATGACCTCAGCGATTCCCGGATACTCGTCGAGGGTGGTCTGCTTCAGCGTGAAGGCGCCCTGATAGACCGGGAAGAACTCTTTATCGTCCTTCATAACCGTGAGATCGAGACCCTGAATACGGCCATCCGTCTGAAAAACCTCGCCGAAGTTGCAGTCCTCGCCCTTCTGGGTGGCGGTGTAAATTACGCCCGTGTCGAGCAGGGCCACATTCGAATCGGGAACGTCGAGTCCGTAAGCGGCTTTAAGGCCCGGCCAGCCATCATCGCGGGTGGAGAACTCGCTCTCGATGCAGAAGGTCTGGTCGGCGACGGGCAGCTTGGCGATGTCACTGAGCGAGGTGACGTCCAGTTCCTTGGCTTTGTCGGAGCGAATCGCGAAGGCATACGTGTTGTTGAGGGGTGCCGGGTCGAGCCAGGCGATGCCGTTGGCGGCATCGGCCTTCTTTGTGGCCTCAAACTGGGCTTGCTCCCCCTGTACCGGGGTGGTGTTGTTGTTGTAGGTGATCCAGGAGGTGCCGGTGTATTCCCAGTAGCCCATGAAATCCCCGTTTTCGAGGGCGGCGCGAACGTTGGCGGAGCCGACGACCTGCGTGTTGGTATCCGTGTCGGCGCCGTGGGCGTTGAGCAGCCCGCTCGTGAGGTAGGCGAGGATGTACTGCTCGGAGAAGTCTTTGGCGCCGATGGTGCCGGTGAGGCCGGCGACTTCGTCGCCTTGTGCTCCGGCAGTGTTCGAGCTTCCGGATGAACAACCGGTCAGGGCCAGGGCGCCGACGGCCGTGACAGCCAGGATCGACAGGACGGTGTTTTTTTTCATGGTTTCTCCTCGTGTGCAGGGCGGGATGGGAATGCTGTGATGGGGGAAAGTTGGGTTTTTCAGATGCCACGGGGACGCAGTACGTCTTCGGCGGTGGCGGCAATCCAGTCGATGAGAAGAGCAATGCAGGCCACCAGGACGGCACCGGTGACGAGCACCGGGTAGCGCTGCAGCTTGAGCCCGTTGACGATCATGTCGCCGAGGCCTCCCGCATTGATGAAGGTTGCGATGGTCGCCACCCCCACGGCGAAGACCAGAGAGGTGCGCAGTCCGGCCAGAATCACCGGCACAGCCAGGGGCAGTTCGATGCGAAAGAGCACCTGGTTCCGGGTCATGCCCATACCAAACGCGGACTCACGTACGTTTTCGTCGATTTGCTGCAACCCGATCATCGTGTTGCGCAGCACCGGGAGAAACGAGTACACGACGAGAGCGACGAGGGCGGTGAAATAGCCGGTTTGCCAGATGATGGCCAAGAGAATGATGACGCCGACCGCCGGCGTGGCCTGTCCCACGTTGGCGATACCCAGCACAGTCGCCCTGATCACTTTTGATCGGGTGCGACTGAGCAGGATACCGGTGGGAATGGCCAGCACGGCCACGAGGGCGGAGGCGGCTACGGCGAGCCCGAGATGTTCGCGCACCCGGGCGATAATGTAGTCCGCGTTGAGGGTGCGCGACTCAATGGAGTCGAGGGTGAGGCTCGAGAGCCAGAGATAGAGCACGACGAGTACCAGCAGCACCACGGCCGGGGTGACGAGTCTCTTCATCGACCAGAGTTCGGAGCTGCGCGTGGCCGGGCGACGCACCGTCGGTGTCGCGCTGGTAGCGGTCGGAACAACCATGGTCAGGCCTCCGACCCGAGGGTGGGTACCTCGGCGCCCAGAACCGCTGAGATCCGGTCAACGCTGATCGACCCCACGCCCTGGTTGTGCTCATCGAGTACAGCCAGCGCGGGGAGCCCCGTGAGCACAAGGGAATCAAGGGCGTCACGCAGGGAATCGGTCGTGCGCACGGTGGTCGCTGACGCGGGAGCGGCGCTGGCGGGGCCGAGGCGGGCCTCGGTGACCGGAATGAGAACGAGGCGCTTGATGGCGGTGCCGAGACCGATGAAGGAGGAGACGTAGTCGTTGGCGGGATTCGTGAGGATATTGGCGGGAGTATCGAACTGTTCGATCCGGCTGCGGTTGCTGAGCACGGCGATGCGGTCGCCCAGTCGTACAGCCTCATCAAAGTCATGGGTGACGAAGATGATGGTCTTGCCCATCGAAGCCTGCAGGCGCAGGAATTCGGCCTGAAGTTTCTCACGAGTGATCGGGTCCGTAGCACCAAACGGTTCGTCCATGAGCATCACCGGAGGGTCTGCAGCCAACGCGCGAGCCACTCCCACGCGCTGTTGCTGCCCACCGGACAGCTGCTTGGGATAGCGGAGGGCGAAGTCGCCCGGTTCGAGGCCCACCGTCGTGAGTAGTTCGTCCACCCGGTCGTTGGTCTTTTCCTTGCTCCAGCCCAGAAGCTTGGGCACCACGCCGATGTTCTCGGCGATCGTCATGTGCGGAAACAGTCCGATCTGCTGGATGACGTAACCGATGTGCCGGCGCAGCTCGCTCGGGTTGAGCGAGAGCACATCGCGGCCGTCGATGGAGATGGAGCCGCTCGTGGGTTCGATAATGCGGTTGATCATCTTCATGGTCGTGGTCTTGCCGCATCCGCTTGGCCCGACAAGCATGATCAGTTCGCCGGGCTGCACGGTCACGGAAAAGTTCTCCACAGCCGCTACGGGCTGGTTGGGATACTGCTTGGTGACGCTGTTCAGCTCGATGAGCGCGCCACTCGTCTTGCCGGAAATCTGGAGGAGGGCGGTGTTTGGTTGCTTAGGCACGGAGTCCCCTTGATGTGGTTATTCGGGTGATGCCTACAAAAGCTGCATCGACGACGAGGGCGAGGAATACGACACCAAGCGTTCCGGTGAGGGCGAAATTGAGGGCGTTCTTGGAACCGAGCGAGCTAAGACCCTGGAAGATGAACTGGCCCAGGCCCGGGCCTGCTACGTAGGCGGCGATGGCCGCGACGCCGATCGTGAGCTGGGCGGCCACGCGCACTCCGGTGAGGATGATGGGCCAGGCCATCGGCAGTTGCACCCGCAGCAGCACGGTGAACGGCGTCATCCCCATGCCGAGAGCGGATTCCATGATGGCCGGCGGCACCTCCCGCAATCCCACGACCGTGTTGCGCACGATGGGCAGCAGTGAGTACATGACGAGGGCGATCACGGTGGGGGTCCAGCCGAGGCCGAATATGGGAAGCAGCAGGGCCAGCAGCGCGAGCGACGGAATGGTGAGGGCGACACCCGCTGCAGCGATGACTAGAGACCGATGCATTGGCTTGTCCCACACCAACATGCCCACTCCGACGCCGATGACCAGGGCAATAACCAGGGAGAGCGTCACCACGGT
Source organism: Actinomycetales bacterium (assembly GCA_038205545.1). Taxonomy (GTDB): domain Bacteria; phylum Actinomycetota; class Actinomycetes; order Actinomycetales; family Microbacteriaceae; genus Cryobacterium. The sequence continues at coordinate 1,444 of JBBRBV010000004.1, read as the reverse complement.
GAGATGCTCGCCGAGCAGTTCCAGGATGTCGTCCCATCTGCGTGCCCAGAACGTCAACAGTCCGTTCAGGTCCAGATTCACGGGCGCGTCCTCCTTCACTCAACTCTGTGTGCACCGCGATTTCGAAAAGCCGCGGTGGAATACAGTGAGACTACGAGATTGTGCCATTTTGCACAACCACGATTGTGCATATGGCAACATTGAATTAGTCTGCCGCCATGACAATCAATACCGCCGACTCCGATTCCGGATCGTCGAAGGCCGCACCGCGGCGTAATTCTGCGGGTTTGCGCCGCGACCTCGAGTTGCTCGAGATACTCGGGTCGCCCGAGTCTGATGCCTCTGGAGGGCTGGGTGTGCTGAGAGTAGCCCAGCTCACCGGCAGGGACAAGGGGAACGTGTCGCGCACCTTGGCCACGCTGGCCGAATTTGGTCTCGTCTCCCGCGATGAGGTCACCCAGAATTATCGTTTGGGGTACCAGCTCTACGCCCTCGCGGCCCGCACGCTGGAATCACGCCTCGTGTGGGCATCCGTGCCCTACCTGCGACGGATGGTCACCGCAACCCATGAAACCACGCACCTGTGCGTGCTGCGCGGGGGCACTGTGCTGACGCTGGCGAGCGAACTGAGCGAGTATTCCTTTCGCGGACTCGGCTGGGAAGGGGTGAGTACAGCCGCGTGGCGAACGTCATCGGGGCGGGTGCTCGTGAGCGACTGGGCCGAGGAGGATCTGAGGCGTTGGTATGAGGCTCACGGCAGCGACGAACCCATCACGAGCCCGATCACGCCGGTTCTCCTGAGCACCGACACAGCGGATGCCACCACTCGAGAGTATTACGCAGTGCCACTCGTCACCGACTTTGAGAGCCTGAAGCGCGAGGTGGCTCACATCCGCCGCCGTGGCTTTGCCACTGTCGATGAGGAATTCGAGAAGGGAGTCGTGGGAGTCTCCGCGCCAGTCTTAGATTTTCGGGGCAACATCATTGCCGCGATCAACCTCAGCGCGCCCAAGACCCGACTGGGATCGCACCTCGACGAGGCCGGTGCATTGGCCGCCCGCGTGGCAGCGGAGCTCTCCGTGCAGCTCGGGGCTCCCACCCCCTCGTAAGCGCGAGTGGGGTACCAATTGGTACGCCGTATTCATAGCCAGCGGCGTCAACACGGATTTCGAACCCATACTCGGCCGCATTCGCGCGAGTCTTTTCCGTGAAATTCATCGTGGAAGGGTCTGAGACACTTGCGGACGATTCATCCGTCCTCGTCAGGGCCGTGGCTGGCAGTGCTGCGCCCGCCAGAAGAATGTGTGTGTGATCAACTCTTTGTAGGCCGTTTCGGCGCTGGAATCCTGCCAAGTTAGCGGCTGGTTTCCTACCAAAAGAGCGCTAAGAATCAGGCCAGCAGATCCCGCCCAAGAAATGGGGTTGGGGATGCGTTGAGATTGAG
>JBBRBV010000003.1:0-88611 GCA_038205545.1 Actinomycetales bacterium | reverse complement strand
GGCGAGCGCCAACGAGGCACCCGGAGGGTCCTCCGCCACGGTGACATCGACCGCTGACACAACCCCCACTCCGGAGGCGACGGCCGCGTCACCGACATCAACGGCAACGCCTGAACCGTCTGCCTCGCCTGAACCTGCGCCGGCGCCGGCGCCGGCGCCGGCATTGCCTCCCGTGCCGCAACCCGTCACGCCGCCGACCAACCCACCAGCACCAGCACCAGCACCAGCACCAGCACCAGACCCCACCACCGTGCCGACACCCGAACCCACCAATGGCCCGACCCCCGAACCCACCAATGGCCCGACCCCCGCACCGACCGTCGAGCCGACACCCGAGCCGACACCCGCACCAACACCCGCACCAACACCCGCACCAACCGCTTCCCCGAACCCGGCCGAGGGTCCAGCTCCCGAACCCAGCGACGGCCCCATCCCGCCGGTGACCGAGCCGCCCCGTCCGCCACTGGTGCCGGTACCGCTCGCCCCGATGCCGACCGGGACCGCCGCGCAGGCAGCGGCATCCGCTCAGGCGCTCGCCGCGCAGCGCGCCACCACAGAAAGAGTCAGCACCGAAAAAGCCACCGCAGCACGGTACACCGCAGCACGGATCGTCGCGCAGCGCGCCTCCGCGCAAAGACTCGCCGCTGATCGAGCCGCAGCGCTGGCGAGCGCACTCACTCGCTCGCAAACTGCGGAGGCCACGCTCGCCACCGCACGCAGCAACCTGGACTCCACGCGCGCGAGCCAGGCGATCGCACTCGGACGCTCCTCCCTCGTGCACGGTATGGCCGTGGAGGCCTCGCAGCAGGCCACCCTGTCCGCTCGCAGCTTCGCCGTACTCGCGCGCAAGCTGGCGCAGCAACAAAGCGGAGCCGTCGTCGCCGATGTCTTTCTCGGCGGGCATTCCCTCGGCAACGTACTCGATCAGCTCAGCACCCTCGACCAGCTCCACCGCGTCACCGAAAATATCGAGACGATCCAGGCCCGCGCCGAGGCCGACCGGGCGCGTGCGGACACGCTGAACCGGCAGGACGCCGAGACACGCGCGGCGGCGAGCACGGTGTCGATTGAGGCCAGCCAGGCAACATTCGACTCGGCGGCACGCGACTTTGAGGCCGCCGGAGTGGCGCTGGTCAGCGCAGCATCGCAAGCGGCGAGCGCCACTGCGGGTCTCGCCGCACTCGACGTGCTCCCGATCATTCGCAGAGATGTCGGCCAGCTGAGCGACCAGGGCTGGGCCAACCCCGCGTCCGGGGCCATAACGGATGCCTACGGGCCGCGCCCGGTGCGTCCGCTACCCGGGGTTGGCTCGTTCCACTACGGCACGGACCTCGGGGCGAGCTGCCGAACCCCCATCTTTGCTGCCACCTCAGGAGTCGTACGGGCCGTCGGCTCCGTGGGGAGTTACGGCAACTGGATCCTCATCGACCACGGCGAGGGCGTGCAAACGGGCTACGCCCACCTCGCCAACGGTGAAACACTGGTCAAGATCGGTGATCGGGTCGCCGCCGGCCAACAGATCGGCAGGGTCGGGAGCACGGGTCTGTCCACCGGCTGCCACATCCACGTCGAGGTTCGGGTCGACGGCGTGCGCATCGACCCGCAGCCCTTCTTCCGGAACCGAGGCGTGGTGCTCGGCCCCTGATTACGCAGCGGCGCGACCAACCGCCCGGAGTTCGCGGGTTCCCTCGACCAGCAGGTACACGATCGCGTTAGTCACCACGATGCCGATCAATATGCACGTGTGCGCCGATCGCTCGGAGCCCGCGGCCTTTAGACTCAGTCCTTGTGACTCGTCGAATAATTCAACTGATGATTGGCCTGTTCCTCTACGGAATCGCCATCGCGTTGATCGTGCGCGGCGCCATCGGCGTGGCCCCGTGGGACGTGCTCACCCAGGGCCTCAACGCTCACCTGCACCTCGGCTTCGGGCTCATCACAATCCTGACCAGCGCGGTCGTGCTGTTGCTGTGGATTCCGCTGCGCCAAAAGCCGGGTATCGGCACCATTTTGAACGCCCTGCTGGTCGGTCCGGCAGCGGATGTTGGCCTCTGGCTGATTCCGGCCGATCTGGACCTCTGGCTGCGCTGCGTATTGTTCGCCGCCGGTCTGATCACCCTGGCGGTGGCGACCGGCTTGTACATTGGTGCCCACTTCGGGCCGGGCCCCCGAGACGGACTGATGACCGGACTGCACAAGCGCACCGGCGGTCCGATCTGGGCCGTGCGCACCGGCATCGAGGTCGTCGTGCTCGGTTGCGGCTGGCTGCTCGGCGGCAACGTCGGCGTGGGAACCCTGCTGTTCGCCCTACTCATCGGTCCGCTCTGCAACCTGACCATGCCCCTCTTCGCGATCAAGCGCCCGGCACTGGCAGAGCGCACCGAGGTGGCCCCCAGCCCCGAATCGACCTCGGCTCTGCCGTAACCGAACGCACGACCAAGGACTGCGTGCCGCAGAGAGCGAATCAGCTGGCGGCTGGTGCGCAGAACTCGGTGATCGTGCCTGCGAGAACGTCGGCGAGCGAGCGCACCGACTGGGCGTCGGCCCACTCGGTGTCGGCGTGCAGTCCGTCACCGTGGGCCCCGAACACAACGCAGGGAATGCCGGCTTCGAGGATGAGCCCGGCGTCGGTCCAGAATGGTTCGCCACGGTTTTTCGCTGGGTGCCCGAGCACCCGCTCGGCGTTGCCGGCCAGCGCACGCACGATCGGCCAGTCCGGCTCCGCTTCGAAGGCCGCGCGGGCGACCAGCCGGGTGAGGTCATACTGAAATTCCGGCGTGCGGCTGGCCAGGTCGTCAAGCAGTGCACGCAGCTGCGCTTCGACCGCATCGGGGGTCTCGCCGGGCAGCATTCGGCGTTCAAGGGTGAGGGTGCAGTGCGCGGCGACGGTGGCGGCATCATCGCCGCCAGAGATCTTCGAGATTCGCACGGCGCTGTGGCCGAGCGTGGGGTGGGCCGGGGCGGCGTCGAGGCGCTGGCGCAGCTCCTGAAGGGCGGTCAGCAGGAGGCCGGCATGCCAGATGGCATCGACACCGAGCGCGGGCTGCGAGCCGTGCGCGGCGCGGCCGGTCAGCTCAAGTTCGAACCAGGCGAAGCCGCGGTGCGCGGTGGTGAGTTCGAGGCTGCTCGGTTCAATCACGAGGGCGGCGTCGGCGCGATAGCTCCGCAGCACCTCCTCGGTGCCGATGCTGCCAAATTCTTCGTCGGCAACCAGGGCGACGTAGACGTCCCCGGCCAACCCGACAGCGGATGCCCGCGCGGCCGCCACGAGAATGGCTGCGAGCCCGCTCTTGGTATCGACGGCGCCGCGCCCGTGCACCTGGCCGTTCCGGAGATCGCCGCTAAACGGGTCGCCCGAGTAGGTGGCGACACCGACCGTGTCGAGATGGGCGTTCAGCATGAGCGAACGGCCCGCACCGCTTCCGCGCTTCACGCCAACGACCGACGGTCGACCGGGGGTCTGCTCAAGCACGGTGACGTCAAAACCCCGCTCACGCATCCAGTCAGCGCACCACGCGGCGATCGGGGCCTCCCCCACGGCACCGGGAACGAGGTCGGGGTTGACCGAATCGATGCGCACGAGCTGCTGCAGAATCACGACGGGGTCGCTCTCGGGGCGTAGACGGGTCATCCCTCGAATCTAGGCCCTCACGGGAGAGCGGGTAAACCGCAGCTTTCGGCGTTCCCGAAAACCGTCGTCGCTCTATATAAGGATCCGTCCTGCTGGGTAGAGTGCAGCATGGGATTTAGAGGCGTGACCCCCTCGCGATGGGGGCTGATTCCGGCGGCGCTGGTGAGCGCATCCGCCGTGCTGCTTTTCGCTGTGCGGATGCCTCTGCCCGGCTATCTCGTGCTGACGGCGGCCCTGGCGCTCGCGTTCATCATCAATCGGGCGCTCTTTCGAGACCTCCTGCTGATTGCGATCGGGCTGGGCATCATCAGCTCCATCTCGGTCGAGGCGAACATCAGCTACCCCAATATTGCCCTCATGGGCACCGTCTTGAGCCTGTCGGTGCTCGTACCGTACCTGCTCTCGCGCTACTACTTCAGGGACCACGCGATTCGGTTTCCGATTCGCACCGGGCAGCGCTGGACCCGGCTGGAGCGCGCCTACCTGCCGATCGTGGTGCTGCTCGGGTACCTGATTCTGCCGAGTTATTTTATCGGAAGCGGCGCCTACCAAAACTGGCCGGCGGTGAGCGCGCCCGATGAAATTGCCCGGCTATTCGTGGGTGTGGGCTTCGTGGGTATTTGGGATGAACTGTTCTTCATCTGCATCGCGTTCGCCCTGCTGCGCCGGCATTTTGCTGATTGGCAGGCCAACCTGCTGCAGGCCGTAATCTTCTCGTCATTTCTCTGGGAACTTGGCTACCAGTCGTGGGGGCCGCTGTTGACATTTCCGTTCGCGCTATTGCAGGGCTACACCTTTGCCCGCACCCGGTCGCTGACCTATGTGGTTTGCGTTCACCTGCTCTTCGACGCGGTCGTGTTTCTCGTGCTCGTGCACGCCCACAATCGCGACTGGCTGCCCATTTTTCTCTACTGACGTGCTTGCTACTCTCGGGAACGCGATATATCGTGTCTTGGAAACACGCGATATAGCGCGAGTTAATTTCCCGGAAAGGACAACCCAGTGTCACTGGAAAAATGGCTGGTCGCCCCCGGGCAGACCAAAATTATCGACGTCGAACTGGTGCGCAAATTGAAGGTCGGCCTCATCGGCGGCACGGTCGACATCATCGGCCACGACGAGCCCGGCGCCCGTATCGAAGTGCACGGCGTCACCGGCAAGGACCTCAAGATCTCGATGGACGGTGACCGCCTCGAAGTCGATCACCCCCAACTGCGCTGGGACAACTTTATCGAGGTCTTCGCCTCGTTTCGTGGCACCGCGCGCGCCGAAGTGAGCATCTCGGTTCCCCGCGATGTCGCGCTGCGCTTCGGAGTCGTTTCGGCAGAAGCCCTCGTCTCTGGCCTGCGCAACGACGCCAAACTCAGCACCGTCTCCGGCGATCTCGTCATCGACGATGTCGAGGGCGACCTCGAACTCAACGCGGTCAACGGTGAGATCTCGGTGCGCAACCACGTGGGAGCGCTGGTCGTGCACACCGTATCGGGTGATCTCACGGCGAGCGGCAGCATCCGCCAATTCACGTTTGACGGGGTCTCGAGCCACGTCTTTCTCGATCTGACCGGCACGCCCGACCAGATCGTCACGAACTCGGTCAGCGGTAACCTCACTGTGCGGCTCGACCCCGGCCTCGCCGCCCGATACCACCTCAACACCATCTCCGGAACACTCCAGCTTGACGAAAACCGGGTGCGTACCGCGTTCGGCAAGGGCTACGAAGGCTTCACCGGCGCCCTCGACGGCAGCTGGGTCGACGTGCGCTCCAACTCGGTCTCGGGCGACATCTCGGTCGTGCGCCGCGAGACCACCAGCCCCGCACCGGCCAGTGCCGCATCAACCGGTGCGGCATCAACCAGCGTCGCGGATGCCGCTGCACCAGCTTCCGCCGAGGCGAACGCCCCGCAGGACCCGGCATGAGTGCCATGTTCGCCCACGGAAGCCTGCGCCTCTACCTGCTGAGCCTGCTCGCGGAGCGGCCCCGGCACGGCTACGAGCTCATTCAGGCACTCAGCGAACGTTTCGGTGGCACCTACAGCCCGAGCGCCGGCACGATCTACCCGCGGCTGGCCAAATTGGAGGAGGAGGGCCTCGTCACCAAATCGGTCGACGGCCGCAAGACCGTCTATAAGATCACCGATGCCGGCCGGGCCGAAGTGCTCGCCCGCGACGGCGAACTGGGTGCGATCGAAGACGAGGTGACCGACTCGGTGCGGCGCCTCGCCGACCAGGTACGCACGGGCGTCAATTCCGCAATGAAGACCCTGCGGGCTGACCTCGCCTCGGCCGCCCGTCAGGCCCGCGATGCCGCCGCCGCAGAACCCCTCGTTTGCGACGGTACGCCCGGTTCGTGGACCCCGCCGGGGTCGTCGGATGACGCAGGCTCGTCGAATAACGCAGGCGTGTCGAATGACGCAGGCTCCTTGGATAACGCAGGCTCCTCGGATAACGCAGGCTCGTCGACTCCTCGCCAGGACTCCACGCTGGCTTTGCGCGAGGCGGATATGGTGCTGAATGAGTTCCGGCAACAGCTGCGCGCGGATCTGCGCACGCAGGCCTACCGGTCGGTCATGCCCGCTGACACCGTTTCCACGCTCCGCCGGCAGCTCGCGGACGTGCGTGCGAGCATCCTCGCTACACTTCACCCCTGACGGCACGCCTCAAGCACCGCACGGCGGCCCCCAACGAAGCCAGAAAATGCCCCAGTAATCAAACCGATTTGACAGGGGCCGCCGTAGGTGTAGTGTCATCCCTCGTGACACCCGAGGCGAACGCCACAGTACCGGAAAGTCGTTCACCCAAGCGGTGGATTATCGGCGATCCGCTCCCTACCGAGCATTTGGACGGCCAGCTGCTGCCCAAGCACCTCGCCTTACCCATCTTTGCGAGCGATCCGCTGTCGAGCGTGGCTTACGCGCCGCAAGAACTGCTTATGATTCTGACCCTGGGCGGGCTCGCTTTCTTGAGTTTCGCGCCCTGGGTAGCCGCTGTCGTGGTCGTGCTGCTCGTCGTCGTGGTCGCCTCCTACCGCCAGCTGATCAAGGCGTACCCCTCGGGCGGTGGCGACTACGAGGTTGCCCACAAGAACCTGGGCGAGAAGGCCGGTCTGGTCGTTGCATCCGCTCTGTTGGTCGACTACGTGATGACCGTGGTCGTGTCGGTTGCCAGCGGCGTCGACAACATCATCTCGGCGCTACCGTTTCTGGCGCCGCTGCGGGTGGAGTTTGCGGTCTTCTTCGTCATACTGCTGGCCGCCGTCAACCTGCGCGGGGTGCGCGAGTCGAGCAAGGCCTTCGCCATTCCCACCTACCTGTTCGTCGCGAGCGTGCTGCTGATGATCGTGGTTGGCCTGGTGCGGGTTGCCCTCGGCGACGCGCCCACCGCCGAATCGGCCGGGTTCGATGTTCAGTCGCACAGCCTCGCGCAATCCGCGTTCATTCTGCTGCTGCTGCGATCTTTCGCGAGCGGATGCTCCGCCCTCACCGGCGTAGAAGCTATCGCCAACGGCGTGCCCGCCTTCAAACACCCCAAGGTCAAGAATGCCCAGCGCACACTGACGCTCATGGGCATCATCGCGATTGTATTGTTCGTCGGGCTGACCATTCTCGCCCTGGTGTCCAAGGTGCACTACGCGGAAAAACCCTGCGACCTGATCGGCTGGGAGGAATGCGCCACCGCCCCGCAGCGCAGCCTGATCGCTCAGGTCGCGGCTGCTACCTTCGGCAACTACTCGATCATGTTCTTCGTCTTGCAGGCCGCCACTGCCGCCGTGCTGCTGCTCGCCGCGAACACAGCGTTCAACGGTTTCCCCCTGCTGGGCTCGGTGCTCGCCCGAGACCAGTACGCGCCCAAGTCACTCAGCACCCGCGGTGACCGCCTGATCTACTCAAACGGCGTTGTGCTGCTGGCACTGGCCGCCTGCGTAATTTTGGTGGTCTACCGGGCCAACCTCACCGTGCTGATTCAGCTCTACATCATCGGCGTGTTTGTGTCCTTCACGCTCGGCCAAACCGGCATGGTGCGGCACTGGCTGACACTGCTGAAGAAGAATCCACCCAACCGCGGTTCGATCATTCTGAGTCTGTCGATCAACGGTTTCGGTGCCGCCCTAACCGGCGTCGTGCTCATCGTCGTCACCATCACCAAGTTCACCCACGGCGCCTGGCTGGTCTTCGTGATGATGCCGGTGCTGTTCTTGCTCATGATGGGCGTGAACCGGTATTACCGGGACGTGTCCAAGGAGATCGAGGTCGACCCGGTAACAACATTCGGCTCGCAGGGCGACCATGCCATCGTGCTCGTGGGCAAGATGCAAAAGCCGGTGCTCAAGGCACTCGACTATGCCATCGCTGCGCGGCACGTCAGCCTGGAGGCAGTGCACGTCTCAATCGACAACGCCGAGACCAAGGAGCTCAAACGCGCCTGGGTCAAGCAGAACATTCAGGTGCCGCTGCGCATCCTCTCCTCGCCCTACCGCGACATCAGCTGGCCACTGATCAGCTACATTCGCGGTCGGCGTGACGATCACGGTGCCGAGGTCATCACCGTGTACACCCCCATTTACATCGTCGGCCATTGGTGGGAGGGTCTGCTGCACAATCACAAAGCCCGCCGAATGCGCCAGAAACTGATGCTCGAGCATGGAGTCACGATTGCCCTCGTACCCTGGTTGCTGGACTCCTCGGAGCTCATCTACGGGCGTAGGTCCCGCCCGATCCCCGGTCAGGACCGTCGCGGCGAGCCGGTCCGATCCCGCCCCGTGTCGCGTCGGCCGCTCGCGCCGCCGACCGGAGCGGTCGATACCGGCACGAAGTCGACCATGACTCTCGGCACGGTTCCGGCGCGGTCCAGACCCTCGGCCTCCCGAAGACGTAAGCGTAAATAGCCTCGCGATCGGCCTTTTCCCCCCGGTTTGCGTGGCCACACATGGCCTGCTGCATAGCCCGTCATGCCAGCTATTTCTCCGGATTAGCCGTGCGAACGGCGTCCGCGGTGCGCAAGGCCCATCATGCTAAACTAAACTCTAGTTTTTACACATTCCGTTCGGCAAATCCCGAGGGTCTCACGACTCGCTCGGCCTGGCATCGTAAGGGGGTCACGCATGGGGCGCGGCCGTCAAAAAGCAAAGCACACCAAGGTAGCTCGGGAGCTGAAGTATTTCAGCCCGGACACCAACTACAACGCGCTCGAACGCGAGTTGACCGGGCATCCGTCTGACCCGCAACTCGACGAAGACCTCGCCAAGTGGCCCGAGTACGAAGCGGATAAGGCCAAGATGGCTGCCGACGACCCTGCCGATGCTGCGGAGGGTGACGATGATCCCGACGGCGACGACGACCGTTACGTCGACCACTACACCACCGAAGACGGGCAGAAGCGCGCCTAGGGTTTTGTCAGATGGGCCTCCCCTTGCGGGATGCCGGGATCTTACTGGCCGAACGGCCTGCGGTACGTCGTGACCGCGGGCTGCTAGCTGGCGTAGCTGCCGACCAGGCGAACACTGCCGCCGTTGACGCCCTTGGCGCCCTGCTCGAACCCGGTCAGGTCGTGCGCGGCGCGAGAAACCCGCCCGGTGACCCAGGCGGGAATGCCGCTCGTCGCCAGACGAGCGATGACCGATGAGGCGGATGCGGCATCTACGACCGCAAACATGCCCACTCCGAGGTTCCACGTTCCCTCGGCGCTTTCCAGGGTAGAGCCGGCCATGTCGCTGAGCACCCGAAAAACGGGAGCGGGCGACCAGGTGGACCGGTCAACCTCCACCCACGAGCCGACGGGTAGCACGCGGGCAAGATTCGCCGCGATGCCGCCGCCGGTCACGTGGCTGAGCGAGTGGATGGCGCCGGCCAGGTCGGGATCGCCGAGTACGTCCAGCAACGGGCCGGTGTACAGGCGGGTCGGTTCGAGCAGGATCTCACCGACCATGCCGCCGAGTTCGGCCGACGTGTCGGCATAGCCCATGCCGCGCTGGGCAAGGATGTGGCGAACGAGCGAGTAGCCGTTGGAGTGCAGGCCGCTGGAGGCCATCGCAACAACGACGTCACCGGAGAGGACCTTGTCGGCGCCGAGCACCTGGTCGGCTTCCACCACGCCGGTCGCTGCGCCGGCTACGTCGTAGTCATCGGGGCCGAGCAAACCGGGGTGCTCGGCAGTTTCACCGCCAACGAGGGCGGTTCCGGTCTCGGAGCAGGCGCGGGCAATGCCGGCCACGACCTGGGCGATTCGCTCCGGCACCACCTTGCCGCAGGCAATGTAGTCGGTCATGAAGAGCGGGCGGGCACCAACGACGATGATGTCGTCGACGACCATGCCGACCAGGTCTTGCCCGATGGTGTCGTGCTTGTCGATGGCCTGGGCGATGGCCACTTTGGTACCCACGCCGTCGGTCGAGGTGGCCAGGAGGGGCTGCCGAAACTTGGTGAGGAACGACACGTCGAACAGTCCGGCGAAACCGCCAACACCGCCCCAGACCTCGGGGCCGTGGGTCTGTGCAACAGCCGACTTCATGAGTTCGACAGCGAGGTCACCGGCCCGGGTATCGACTCCGGCTGCTGCATACGTTGCATTGGAACTGGTGCTGGCGTTGCTCATTCTGGTCTTCCCGGGTCACCGAACGGTACCTGACCCAGGCGGGCGAGGTTTTCTTCTTTACGCGCGGCGGGTGCCACCACGGCTTCCAGCTCTGAATCCGGGCCGGGGTCGCATCCGTTTGATAAGGCCGGTCGCTCCAGCAGATTTTTGCCGAGGTGCTGCGAATCCGGCAGTGCAATCGGGTAGACGCCCGTGAAGCAGGCGGTGCAGAGGCGTTCGCGCGGCTGCTCGGTGGACTCAATCATGCCGTTTTCCGAAAGGTAGCCGAGGCTGTCGGCGCCGATCGACTGGCGCACCTCATCGATCTCCAGTCCCGTCGCCACGAGTTCGGCGCGGCTGGCGAAGTCGATGCCGTAGAAGCACGGCCAGGTGATCGGCGGGCTCGAAATACGCACGTGCACCTCGGCCGCGCCGGCCTCGCGGAGCATGCTCACGAGCGCACGCTGGGTGTTGCCACGCACGATCGAGTCATCGACCACGATCAAGCGCTGGCCCTTGATGACGTTTTTGAGCGGATTCAACTTTAAGCGGATGCCCCGCTGCCGGATAGTCTGCGACGGCGCGATGAAGGTGCGCCCGACGTAGGAGTTCTTGACCAGCCCCTGGCCGAACGGAATGCCCGATGCCTGCGCATAGCCGATGGCCGCGGGGGTGCCGGATTCCGGGGTCGGGATCACAAGGTCGGCCTCGACCGGATGCTCCGCGGCAAGCCGACGGCCCATCTCCACTCGGGCCTCGTGCACGCCACGACCGGCGATGGTGGTGTCGGGGCGGGCGAGATAGACGTATTCGAAGACGCAGCCCTTGGGTTCAGCCTTCGCGAAACGCTGCGTACGCAGCCCGTTTTCGTCGATCGTGATCAGTTCGCCGGGTTCGACCTCGCGCACGAAACTTGCACCGACGATATCGAGGGCTGCGGTCTCTGAGGCAACGACCCAGCCGCGTTCGAGGCGGCCGAGCACGAGCGGCCGCACACCCTGGGGGTCGCGAGCCGCATACAAGGTGGTTTCGTCCATGAAAACGAGGCAGTAGGCACCGCGCAGACGTGGCAGCACCTCCAGCGCCGTGGCTTCGAGGGTGTGGTCGAGGTCACCGGTGAGCAGGGCGGTGACCACGGCGGTGTCGGTCGTGTTGCCGCGCGCGAGTTCACCGTCGACCTGCGGGTAGCGTTCGCGCACGAGCTGCAGCAGCTCGGCGGTGTTGGTGAGGTTGCCGTTGTGGCCAAGGGCCACCGTTCCACTCGAGGTGCGCCCGAGGGTGGGCTGGGCATTCTGCCAGCTCGATGAGCCGGTCGTGGAGTAGCGGGTGTGCCCCACGGCGATATGCCCGAGCAGGGTACTCAGCGAGGCCTCATTGAAGACCTGCGAGACGAGTCCCATGTCTTTATAGATCAGGATCTTGCTGCCGTCACTCGTCGCGATTCCAGCTGATTCCTGCCCGCGGTGTTGCAGGGCGTAGAGTCCGAAGTAGCTGAGTTTGGCTACCTCCTCTCCGGGGGCCCAGACGCCGAAGACGCCACAGGCATCCTGTGGGCCCTTCTCGTTTTGAAGGAGATCATGATTTAACAGTCCGTCGCCACCGGGCAAGCCGCAGCCTCTTTACTTCTCGTTGAACGCGTGAAAATCATCGTTGGGGGTGCCGGAGCCAGGCTCAGCAGCGCGTACTTCGTTCGCGCCCAGTCTATCGGCGACGACTGTCCTGTGCGATCGGCCAATAATCCGGTCGAGGGCGAGGGCCACAATGGCGCCGAGGGTAGCTCCGAGGGCAATCCCGCCGAGCAGCAGAAACCCAAAGATCTGGACGCGGTCGTATTCGTCGTTCTCCGGAAAGGCGAGCGTGAAGATGACGGCCAGCAGCACCCCCACAATCGCCCCGAGCAGCATGAAGTTGCGGTAGCGCGGAGCCCGATGCACGGTCACGGTCGTCTCCGCCAGCACGGTCTCACCAACGGTCTCTGTGTCACCGGTATTATCGGCGCTCAGATCGACGCTCTTATCGGTCGACGGGTCCGGGGGCTGCTCAGGAGAACTCACCATTTTATTGTCCCATGGGCGGATGGGAGACTGGCCCTATGAACACAATTGCGGTACTCGGAAGCGCCAACATGGACCTCGTCGTCAGGCAGTCGCGGCTTCCCTTACCCGGCGAAACGATTTTCGGGGGCGATTTCCGCACGGTTCCGGGCGGCAAGGGTCTGAACCAGGCGGTCGCCGCAGCCCGGTTGGGCGCATCTGTTAGTTTTCTGGGAGCGGTGGGGGCGGATGCCTATGGGACGCAGCTGCGCGCGCTGCTGGCGACCGAGGGCATCCGTTCGACCGAATTGGCCACAGCGGATGCCTCCACCGGCACCGCCCACATCTCCGTCGTGGACAGTGGTGAGAACTCGATCGTCGTGGTGTCGGGGGCTAACGCCACCGTCACCACCCTGAACGCGACGCAGCGCGCAATGATTGCCGATTCGGCGTTTCTGGTGATGCAGTGTGAGCTGCCGATCTCCGTGCTGATCGAGGGAGTCGCCACTGCGCGCGCTGCCGGTGTGTTCACCGTGCTGACCCCGGCGCCGGTAGTGCCACTGCCGGCCGGCTTTCTGGCCTCGGTCGACCTCGTCGTGCCGAACCAGGGTGAAGCCGGCGAACTCACCGGGGAGAGCGACCCGGTGCGCGCGGCGGAGGTGCTCAGCGCCGGCAATACCTGGGCCATTGTCACGTTGGGTTCGGAAGGATCAGTCGTCGCGTTCAACGGCGAAGCCCTCGGCCTCGCGCCGGCCCGACCGGTCACAGCGGTCGACACGACGGCGGCCGGCGACACCTTCGTGGGGGCGCTCGTGGCCCGGCTGGCGGTGGGTCATGTGCACGGCAGCGCACTCACGCCCGACAACATGATCGATGCCGTGCGCTTCGCCACGGTCGCGTCGTCGGTAGCGGTAACTCGCGCCGGGGCCACGAGCTCCATGCCCACCCGCGACGAGGTCGAGGCGATTCTCGCCTAAGCCGTCGGTTAAGACTGCTCCGGCAACACCGGCACATGCCCGGTGAGGTCGGCGCGCGCGCCGGAGGCGTGGATACTGCCGCCCGCAAGCCCATCAGCCCAGGCCAGGCTGCCGGTGGCGAGGTGAAGCCAGGTGGCGGCATCCGTTTCGATGACGTTGGGCGGGGTGCCCCGGGTGTGGCGGGGGCCGGCCACGCACTGCACGGCGCCGAACGGTGGCACGCGCACCTCGACGGTGTTGCCCTCGGCCTGTTCGGCGAGTAATTGCAGGGTGTAACGCACGGCCTGCGCACGGATGTCCCGGCTCGCGCTTTCCCCCCCGGCGAGCGCGGCGAGAGCCGCCCGCACGGCCGCCCGGCCAGCTCCATCGTCAATCCGCGCTCGTGCCATAGATCTAGTTTGTCGGATTGGGAGGGCCTGAGGCATCCGGTAGCCTGAAACGGTGAAAATTCTGGTCCTTGGTTCCGGTGCCCGCGAGCACGCCATCATCACCGCCCTGCTTCGTGAGGAGCCCCGGCCGATCGTCGAGTGCGCCCCCGGCAACGCCGGTATCGCCGATGATGTGCCTGTCGTGGAGCTCAACCCGAACGACCCGGTCGCCGTCGCCGACTATGCCGTGCTGCAGGGCGTCGAACTCGTCGTGATCGGGCCGGAGGCACCGCTTGTC
Organism: Actinomycetales bacterium; assembly: GCA_038205545.1. Classification (GTDB taxonomy): domain Bacteria; phylum Actinomycetota; class Actinomycetes; order Actinomycetales; family Microbacteriaceae; genus Cryobacterium. Next base: position 74,737 of record JBBRBV010000003.1, on the reverse strand, counting down.
GCCGGGGTTGCCAACGCCCTGCGCGCCCGCAGCATTCCGGTGTTCGGGCCCGACCGAGCCGCCGCTGCCCTCGAGGGCAGCAAAACCTTCGCGAAACGCATCATGGCTGAAGCCGGCGTTCCTACCGGTCGTGCCGTGCGCGCTGGCACCCGCGCCGAGTCCGAAGCCGCCCTCGACGAGTTCGGTGCCCCCTACGTGGTCAAGGCCGACGGACTCGCCGCCGGCAAGGGCGTGCTCGTCACCGAGGATCGCGCCGCAGCGCTCGCGCACGCCACCTTCTGGCTCGAACACGGCTGCGTATTGATCGAAGAGTTTCTTGACGGCCAGGAGATTTCGCTCTTTCTGCTCAGCGACGGCCAGAACGTGCTGCCGCTCTCCCCCGCCCAGGACTACAAGCGCGCCCTGGACAACGACGCTGGCCCCAACACCGGTGGCATGGGCGCTTACTCGCCGCTGCCCTGGCTCGACACCGAGTTCGGCAGCGAGAGCGCTTTCGTCGACGAAATCATCGCCACCGTGGCGCTGCCGACCGTGCGCCAGCTGGCTGCCGAAGGCACGCCGTTCGTTGGGCTGCTCTACTGCGGGCTCATTCTGACGGATGCCGGCATTCGCGTCATCGAGTTCAACGCGCGCTTCGGAGACCCCGAGACGCAAGTCGTGCTGCCGCGCCTGGTCACTCCGCTGTCGGGCCTGCTGCTGGCCGCTGCGAATGGCACGCTCGGCGCACGGTCACGGCCGGAGTTTTCCGCCAACGTCGCCGTCACCGTGGTGCTGGCGAGCGAGAACTACCCGCAAGACCCCCTCGTGGGGCGCGAGATCACCGGGCTGGGCGCCGCCCTGGCCGTAGACGGCGTCACGATCGCCCACGCGGCGACCCGGCTGGTCGACGGGGCGCTCGTGTCCACCGGCGGCCGGGTGCTGAGCGTCGTGGCCGTCGGCGACTCTTTTGCAGAAGCTCGCGCCCGCGCCTACGAGGCTCTCGGCCAGATCGAACTCGCCGGAGCGCACTTTCGCACGGACATCGCCGCCCAAGTGGCCTGACGCCTAACCACCGCGAGGCGAGCCTCGCCCACCTGTGAGGTTGAGCCAGTATTTCGCCCCAAACAGGCTCAAACTCACGGGTCGGCAACCGAAACTCACAGGTCGGTGAGATGCGGGAGAATACAGGGGTGAGCCAATCTGAACAGCAGCCCCCAGCATCCGTCACCGTGCTTGACGGGTGGACGCCCGTCTACTCGGGCAAGGTTCGCGACCTCTACGTGGAAACAACGGATGCCGTGCCCTCCCTCGAGGCCGCAGGCCGCGTACTCGTGGTCGCCAGCGACCGGGTGAGCGCGTTCGACCACGTGCTCGAACCGGGAATTCCGGGCAAGGGTGAGCTGCTCACCACCCTGAGCCTGTGGTGGTTCGACCGATTGACCAATGTGCCCAATCACCTCATCGCCGACCACGAACAGGTCGGGGGCACCGTGCGCGAGATCATTCCCGCGGGCGTCGCCGGCCGGGCCATGCTGTGCCGCACCCTCGACATGTACCCGATCGAGTGCGTCGTGCGCGGCTACCTCACCGGTAGCGGCTGGAAGGAATACCTGCAGTCGCAGTCGGTGTGCGGCATTGCGCTACCGGCCGGGCTGCAGAACGGCGATCGTCTCCCCGAACCCATTTACACGCCCGCGTGGAAGGCCCCGATGGGTCAGCACGATGAGAACATTACGTTTGAGCGTACGATCGACTTGGTCGGCCCTGCCATTGCTGCCGAACTACGCGACCTCTCGCTTGCCCTGTTTCGGATTGCCGGGACGATCGCCCAAAAGGCGGGGGTCATTCTCGCCGATACCAAGTTCGAATTTGGAGCCGACCGGCTCTCCGGCGTCACGGTGCTCGCCGACGAGGTTCTCACGAGCGACTCCAGCCGATACTGGGACGCCGACGCCTGGCGCACCGGCACCACACCCGAGACCCGCATGGCGAGCTTCGACAAGCAGATCGTGCGCGACTGGCTTTCCGCACACTGGGACGGCGCCGGCACCCCGCCCGACCTGCCGATCGAGATCGTGGAGCAGACCGCCGCCCGGTACCGCGAACTGCTCGAGCGCCTGACCGGCGCCTGAAACACGCACGGGCCACCCGCGCAAACGGGGGCAGCGGATGCCCGCCGATCGCGGAATAGCCAGCAGGGTGCCCGAGTTGTCACTGCTGTGACACCTATTGCGAAAGACTTGCTAGCCGCTGATACCGGAATGGGCGCCGTGACCCTGCGTGTGGGCAGTCTCGACGCCATGACCGCCTACTACCGCGACGTCGTGACGCTGGAACTGCTCCGCCACGACGGACCGATCGCCGTGCTCGGTCGCGGTCAGACCCCGCTGGTGATCCTGCAGCACGCCCCCGAGCTCGCCGCCGCCGAGCCGCGCTCGGCCGGGCTGTTCCACACCGCGATTCTGTTCGACACTCGGGCCGATCTCGCCGCGGCCGTGTACTCGATCGGCACGAAGTCTCCCGGAACGTTCACCGGCAGCGCGGATCACCTGGTCAGCCAGGCCTTCTACTTTACCGACCCCGAGGGCAACGGCATCGAGCTGTACTGGGACCGCGACCGCACCCTGTGGAGCTGGACCCACGGCCAGGTCGAAATGGCCACGCTGTACCTCGACCCGAACAAATTCATTTCGGAGCACCTGTCGGCCGAGCCCAGTGCGGGCAACGCCGTTGTCGGCCACGTGCACCTCTCGGTGGGCGATGTCACGAGCGCGCGTGAGTTCTACGTGAACCGGCTCGGCTTCGAGGCGACCGCGAGCCTCGGCCCCTCGGCCCTCTTCGTCTCGGCCGGCGGCTATCACCACCACATGGCAATGAACACCTGGCAGAGTTCGGGCAGTGGCAAGCGCCGCCTGGCGTTGGGGCTTGGCGAGGTCAGCATCATTGTGCCCAGCGCCGATGACGTGGGTGCCCTGGGCGAGCGGATGACGCACTACAACGTCGACACCCGTCACGACGGGCAGACCCTCACCTTCGACGACCCGTGGGCCAACCGCATCCAGGTGCGGGCGGCAGACCTCACCACCGACGCCGCGGCATCCGCGCTCAGTCCCGTCGCGACGCCGTAACGGCACGACCGGTTCCTGTCGAAAGCGGCCTGGTCAGCGGGCCGCGCGCGCCGCCCGGCGGGTCAGGCCGTGTACGGTCGCCTGGTACTCCTTCACATCGAGCGGACGGCCAGGCAGTTTTAGACGCGGCACCTCGGCCGCCCGCAGTCCGTCGAGCACAATGGAAAGCTGTCGACGCCACTGACCGGCATAACCGGCGCCCAGGCTTCCGAGTGAGCCGACCATGGTGACGAGCACGGCAAGGTCGATCGCGTCGACATCGCGCCGCAACGCGCCGTCCTTCTTCGCGCGCGCTACCAGGCTCGCGATAAAACCGTCGAACTCGGCGGCCGGCCGTGCAGAGGGATCGAGCTGGGCCATGCGCCGCAGAATGGGCGGCAGGGAGGGATCGGCCACGAGCCATTCAGCGACCCGTTCAGTGTAGATAACGACTGCCTCCCACGGGGTGGGAGCAGCCTCGATCTCGCCCCGCACCGCGTGCAGTTCAGCCAGTGCAAGCTCATAGAGCACGCGTACCAGATCGTCTCGGGTCGCGAAATTGCGGTACAGGGTGGCCACGCCCACCTCGGCCTGCCGCGCGATCTCCTCGAGTGAGACGTCGATACCGTGTTGCGCCACGAGGACGCGCGCCGAGAGGATGAGACGGTCACGGTTCAGCCGGGCGTCGCGGCGGCGGGGCGGTATCAGCGCGATGCGCTCGGATGCAGGAGTAGCCGGCACGCCGTTCTGAGGCATTCCGGTCGGCGAAGTCATGGACTCCAGTCTAGAACTTCGACCTGCACTGTTCGCCCTGGTGTTGCGCCCGCAGCCAGAACCTGCGCACAATTTGATCAAGCTGAACGGAACCCGATGACCCTCAAGAACAACACGCGCGATTTCGACCCCGAGATCGTAACCGATTTTCGCGAAAAAATGAGTTACGGCGCCTATCTCGACCTGCCTGCTCTGCTCGATGCCCAGACGCCGGTCAGCATTCCAGAACACCACGATGAACTGCTCTTTATCATCCAGCACCAGACCACCGAACTGTGGCTCAAGCTCGTGCTGCATGAACTACAGGCGGCCATCGAGGCGCTGCGGCAGGATCAGCTCGCCCCGGCCCTCAAAGGCATCGCCCGGGTCAAACACATCCAGCGCACCCTCACCGAACAGTGGTCGGTGCTCGCGACCCTCACCCCCACCGAATATGCCCAATTCCGGCATTTTCTCGGCAATTCAAGCGGTTTTCAGTCCTACCAATACCGTGCCGTCGAGTTCGCGCTGGGCAACAAGAATCGTCGCATGCTGTCGGTCTTCGAAGCGGATCCCGTAGCACACGCGCTCCTGACCGCCACCTTCGAAGCGCCCAGCCTCTACGACGAGTTTCTGCATTACCTGCACCGGGCCGGCTTTTCCATTCCCACCGCGGTGCTCGAACGCGACGTCACCGAGTCCTGGACGTTTCGCCCGGAACTCGTTCATACCTTTCGGGGAATATACGAGAACTCCACCGAGCACTGGACCGCCTATGAAGCCTGTGAGGAACTCGTCGACCTGGAAGACAACTTTCAACTCTGGCGCTTTCGCCACCTCAAAACCGTGCAGCGCATCATCGGCATGAAGCACGGAACCGGCGGATCTAGCGGTGCTGCCTTCCTCCAGAAGGCCCTCGAACTCACCTTCTTTCCCGAGCTGTTCGCCGTGCGCACGGAGATCGGGACGTGAGGACCCCGATTCTTGTGGGTGGAGGCACCGCACTGCCCGGCTTTCTCGATGCGCACGTGCATCTGGCCCTGATCGACCCGGCACTCCTCCCGACCGGCGGCATCGCCCGAGTGATCGATCTCGGCGGATGGCTGCCCGATCGGGTCAACAGTTCTATGCCCGAAGCGGCATACGCCCACCAGTTCATTACCGCTCCGGGCGGTTACCCCAGCCACGCCGATTGGGCCGAGTCCGACTGGAGCCATGAGGTCGTTTCGAAAGCGGATGCGGCTGCCGCGGTCGACCTGCAGGCTGCGGCCGGGGCATCCGTTCTGAAAATTACGCTCAACTCGGTGGCTGGGCCGGTGCTCGGCACCGAAACGCTGGTGGCGCTGGTCGGCCGGGCACACGAACGCGGTCTGCCGGTCGCGGCACACGCCGAGGGGGCGGGGCAGGCCGAACGCGCGTTTTCTGCCGGTATCGATGCGTTCGCGCACACGCCGTTCTCGGAGCGTCTCCCCGACGAGCTCGTCACCGCCATGGCCGCGCGCATGACCTGGATCAGCACCCTCGATATCCACGGCTGGGGTGCACCCAACGCGGCCTTCGAGCATGCCAGCGACAATCTGCGTCGGTTTCACGCCGCCGGCGGCCGGGTGCTGTATGGCACCGACCTGGGCAATGGGCCGCTTCCACTCGGGCTGAACCACCGCGAAATCGGGGCGCTGCTCGATGCCGGCCTGACGCCCGACGAGATCCTGACCGCTCTGTGTGCACCCGCACCGCTCGGCCTGACCCTGAGCGACTCCCTGGTGACCTTTATTCCGGGCGATCGGCCGCGCGACCGGCGGGAATTCGCCGGCTGGCTCTGCACCGCTCGTTCCCTTACCCGCCCTGAACTCGAGGTCCTCGTATGACGCCCACGTTTAACACTGCCCCCGGCCCCACGACCGGTCTGGACGCCCACCTCGCATTCGCCCGTCGAATGGACCGCATCGATGGCCTGGCTCACTATCGTGCCCGCTTTCTTGGCACCGATGCCGAGCCGGGCACCGCGAACCCCCGCGCCTATCTCGACGGAAACTCGCTGGGGCGCCCGCTGCGCGCCAGTGCCGAACGCATCGCCGACTTTCTGCAGCAGGACTGGGGCACCAGACTCATTCGTGGCTGGGATGACGAGTGGATGGAACTGCCCCTGCAGATTGGCGACGACCTCGGGCGGGTCGTGCTCGGCGCCGCCGGCGGGCAGGTCTTCGTCGGCGACTCGACCACCGTGCTGCTCTACAAACTTGCCCGCGCGGCCGTGGATTCACGCCCGCAGCGCACTGAAATCGTGCTCGACAGCGACAACTTTCCCACCGATCGCTACATTCTCGAGGGCATCGCGCGCGAGCGCGGACTCACCCTGCGCTGGATCGATTCCGACACCGAGAGCGGGGTCACCGCCGAACAGGTGCGCGAGGTCGTCGGCCCGCAGACCTCCCTCGTGCTGCTGAGCCACGTGGCCTACCGCTCGGGCTACCTCGCCGACATGCAGGCCATTACAGCCATCATTCACGAGCACGACGCCCTCGTACTCTGGGACCTGAGCCACTCGGTCGGGTCGGTTCCCATCGAGCTCGACCGCTGCAACGTCGACCTCGCGGTGGGGTGCTCCTACAAATACCTGAGCGGCGGGCCGGGTGCCCCGGCGTTCGGCTACGTCAAGAGTGATCTGCAGGAGGTGCTGACCCAGCCGATTCAGGGCTGGATGGGGGCCCAGGCCATCTTCGAGATGGGGCCGGAGTATCTACCGGCCACCGGCATCCGTCGCTTCATGAGCGGTACTCCCGCGGTCGTGGGCATGCTCTGCATGCAGGACACGATCGCCATGCTCGACGAAGCCACGATCGAATCGGTGCGAACCAAGTCGGTGGCACTGACGGAGTTCGCCATTACCCTCGTCGACGAGTGGCTCGCCCCCATGGGGGTTACCGTCGCGTCGCCGCGAGAACAGACGCATCGTGGCGCTCACGTGACCATCAATCATCCGCTCATGCGTGACGTGACGACGATTCTCTGGGACAACGACGTGATTCCCGATTTTCGGGCACCGAACGGGTTGCGGCTCGGCCTCGCCCCGCTCAGCACGAGTTTCGTCGAAACCTACGACGGTGTGGCCGCGGTACGCGATGTGCTGCGCGGCATTCTGATCGGGCGCAGCGGCGTCGAGTAGCTGAATAGGCACTGCGGCGCCGCCGAATCGTCCCCGCGGCCCGGCGGGCCAGGCCGGTCAGCTCGACCTGTAGAATTATAGAGATTCAGTATTGCCGTGATGTGTCACGACTATAAGCCCCAGACTGTATGCGGAGTGCCCTGTGCCAACGATCGTCGTCGAAGTAATGCCCAAGGCCGAGTTGCTTGACCCCCAGGGAAAGGCCGTCGCTGGCGCCCTCGGTCGCCTCGGTCAGACCCAGTCAGCGTTGTCCCATGTCACCGGCGTGCGCGTCGGCAAGCGCTTCGAGATTTCCGTCGAGGGTGAAGCGGATGCCGCCACCCTCGACGCCGTGCGCGAACTCGCCGATACCGTGCTCTCAAACTCCGTCATTGAGGACGTCGTCGGCATCCACGTGCAGGACGCCCCCTCGTCAGCGGTCGCCTGATGCGCATCGGCGTCGTCACATTTCCGGGTTCCCTCGATGATCGGGACGCCGCCCGCGCGGTTCGCCTGGCCGGCGCCGACGCCGTAGCTCTCTGGCACGGCGACCACGACCTGCACGGGGTCGATGCGCTCGTGCTGCCCGGCGGGTTCAGCTACGGCGATTATTTGCGGGCCGGCGCCATCGCGAGTCTCTCACCGATCATGACCGAGGTCATCGATGCGGCGAATAGGGGCATGCCCGTGCTCGGCATCTGCAATGGATTCCAGATGCTCACCGAGGCCCACCTGCTCGACGGCGGACTGATTCGCAACGAACAGGGCCGTTTCATCTGCCTCGATCAGGCCCTGCGCATCGAGAATAACGAGACCGACTGGACCGGCGGTTTCGCCGCCCAGGCCGAGATCGTCATTCCGCTCAAGAACGGCGAGGGCTCGTTCATGGCCTCGGATGAGACCCTCAAGGCGCTGGAGGGAGAGGGGCGCATCGTGGCCCGTTACATCGCCGGCAATCCCAACGGGTCGCTCAATGACATCGCCGGCGTGACGAACGCCCGCGGAAACGTCGTCGGCCTCATGCCGCACCCCGAGCACGCCGTCGAGGCCGGGTTCGGCCCCGACACCGCCGACGCGATGGCCAGCGGCGTCGACGGTCTTACCTTCTTCACCTCGGTTATCGCCCAGGCGCTCGTCGCCCGCTAGTCCTTTCCTGCGGCTCGATGACCGTGCAGATTCCCACGTTCGAGACGAGCGACACCGTCCCGCGGTGAGTCCGGGCGGGTTCACGGGAGACCGCGCGGCGGTGACCCCCGCGGTGTCCGGCGAGCTCACCGCGATCCTGCGCGATGAGCGGCGCCAGGTTCTGGCCTCCCTGACCCGAATGGCCGGCGACCTCACCCTCGCTGAAGACGCTGTGCAGGATGCCTCGATCATCGCCCGGCGCACCGGGCCGCGCACCGGAGGGAGACACGATCTGGCGAAAGTAGTTGTTCGAACCGGTCGCAGTGCGCGGCAAGCCTGCGGGCACTTTTTTTCGCAACTGCAACGGTACAGAACTGAAAGATCTCGGGCGTACTCCCAGATTCACGGGACGCGGTCTGAGAGACTGAGAGCCTACCCGGTCAATCTCTGGAGTGTCCCCGTGTCTCCCCGCTCGTTGTACCGTTTGGTGTCCATAGCCGAGGCGATCACCTGGTCACTGCTCATTGCTGGAATGCTGCTGAAGTACGTCTTTCAGGCCGGTGAGTGGGGCGTGCAGATCGGCGGGTTTGTACACGGCCTCGTTTTCATCGCCTACGGCATGACGGCCGTATTCATCGGCATCAACCAACACTGGAAAATGCGCCTGATCGCGCTCGCCTGCCTCACGGCGATCATTCCCTTCGCCACGATTCCGTTCGACCGGGCTCTCGAACGTCGTGGAGTGCTCGATGGCGGCTGGCGGAACGAGCGCACGGCAGACCCCCGCGACCACACACTGATCAGCGCGCTCTTGCGGTGGATGCTGGCCCGCCCGGCGCTGTTCACCGGCATCATGGGGATCGTGCTGGTGTCGATCATGGCCACGCTGCTCACCCTCGGCCCGCCCGGCGGCACCAACTAGCCGCTTTTCGCGCTCACCGGCAGCGGGCGCGGTCACGATCGGCCACCCGCGGAAGCAGAGCACCGGGGTGAATTAGCCGAGGGTCGCGGGCGGCTGCGGGTTGATTCCCACGCGTGGGTGGCGATCGGTCGCTGCCAGCGCGAGGGCGGCATCCGCTTTCTCGAGGGGAAAGGTCGTGCCTACGAGCGCCGAAAACGGATGCCGGTGCCAGGCTCCGCTGAGATAGTCCACCGCCTGCTGCAGGTCGCCCGGCGTGTAGTTGTGCACGCCGCGCAGGGTAATCAGGCGGCGAACAATCGACTCGGGTTCAAACGGCACCGGCTCAATAGGAGAGACACTCCCCACGAGCACGATCACGCCCCCGATTCCGACGACGTCCAGGGCGGTTTGCACTGCAACCCGGGCACCGCTCAGTTCGAGCACGATCGTCGGCTCCGCGCCACCGGCCCCCGCCAACGCGTCGAGCACGCTCGCGACGCCGGTGGGCGACTCGCGCGGTGCCGTCGAATCCGCCACGGCGGCGGCCCCGAAAGCGAGCGCACGCTGCCTGCGGGCCGGATCCGGCTCGCTAACGACCACGACGGCACCGGCATCCGTCGCCATCGCACAGGCCGTGACGCCGAGCATCCCGGCACCGGTCACCAAAACCGTTGCGCCAGCGAGCGGCACCACAGCGGATGCGGCACCGAGTGCCGCGACGACCGTGGCGGTCGCACAGGAGGCCGGTGCGAGCACGGTGGCCGGAATCTGCTCGTCGACGACCACGATCGCCGTTCCGGCGCGTACCTGCACGTGGGTGGCGAAGCCACCACTGAGTTCCCAGCCCCGCTGAATGCGTTCATGGCCGTACTTGGAGAGCTCGAGGCATTTCTGGGGCAGGCCGCGGCGACAACGCCGGCAGGATTGGCAACTCACCGTGACCGACCAGACCACGCGTTGCCCCACCCGCAGGGGCATGCCATTGGCGGCATATGACTGTTCACCGGTCGCAACGATGCGTCCGACCTGCTCATGTCCGAGCACGAGTGGTTTGGCGGCCGGACGGTGACCCAGTGCCGTGTGCACGTCGGAGCCGCAGACCGTGACTAATTCAACCTCGACCAACACGTCACCGGGCCGGAGCAGCACGCCCGGTACGGCCACGCGCTCTAACCCCAGAGCGACGCCCGACCAGACCATGGCTTCCGGTGCCCGCGCCAACACGACCTCTAGCCCGGTGGCGAGCGGGAGGGCGGGCAGTGTCGCGGGCACAACGTCGGGGTCGTGTTCGGGCATCGTTACTCGATCTCCTCCCCGCGCAGGTCGAGCAGCTCGGCCAGGTCGGCAATGCTGGAAATGACAACGTCGGCCCCGGCTTCTTCGAGGGTCTCACTGTCGTGCGTGCCGGTCAGCACCCCAACGACGAGACCGGCACCCGCGCGCACGCCCGAGATCATGTCGCTCGCGGTGTCGCCGACAACGACCATGGCACCAACGCTGGAGGCCCCGGTGCGCAGCAGCGCGGTGAGTGGCAGGTCGGGGAACGGTCGGCCACGACCTGCTTCGGCCGGGCATAGGCTGACGTCGATGAGGTCGCTCCAGCCCAAGGCGTCGATGAGGGTGTCCTGCGTTGCGCGGGAGAACCCGGTGACGAGGGCGACCTTGACTCCGGCGTCATGGAGTTCCTGAAAGAGGTCGGCCGCACCCTCGATTGCCGTCACGCCAACCCGCCCGATGAGTTCACCATAGGCGGATTCGAACGCTTCGGTCGCGGCGACGGCGGCTTCTTCGGAGTCGGTCAGCTCACGAAACACATCGAGCTTGGACTGGCCCATGGTCTCGCGCACGAAGGCGACAGCTTCCTCGAGCTCGGCGGCGCTGTCGGCCAGTCCGCTGCGCTCAGCCGCCAGCACGAACGCGCGCTCGACGAGGCCGTCGTCGCTCACCGTCGTGCCGGCCATGTCGAAGACGACGAGCTCGACGTCGACGTCTTCGGTGTCGAAATCGTCCAGGTCAAGATCGAGGGAGAGGGGTGCGGTAGTCATAAGGTTCCTTTCAGGGATGGAATGGGTGAATCGCAGATGCCGGCAATGACGTGTTCAGCGAGGCCGAGACCGGTTGTCATACCGATTCCGGTCGTTGCCGCCACGAGGTGCACACCCGGTTCGGGTTGGTCGATGAGAAAGTCGCTCCGCCCGGACGCGTAGATGCCCTGCCACCGTTCCACTACCCGAGGACGGGGCACGTCGAACAGCTCGCCGGTGAGGCGCAACAGTTCGTCGAAGGCGGTCTCGTCGTGGAACGGTGAAACGGATGCCCCCCGATAGTGGGTGTCCCCCACAATCAGGGATCCGTCGGGCATCTGCGTGTACATCTGATTGAGGTCCAGCTCGGCCAGCGCGGGATACTCCCGCCGCAACCGCTCGCCGAGACGCGCCGCGCTCGGCAGCGTCGCAAACGCGCCGTAGCGCAGCAGCGACCAGCCGGTGAGCACCGGCGCGGGCAGCGGCGCAGGCAGGTGGGCATCAACGCGCAGCATGTCGAGCCCGCATCGACGAATACCGTCGCGTTCGGCGACCTCGGGGTAGAGCTGGTCAATGTCGTGATTGACCGCCACGATGACCGTGTCGGCGTCGATCTCCCCGCGGGTGGTCGTGACCCGGCCAGGGCGTACCGCCGTCACGGCGGTACGGTAACGAAACTCGACACCCCGACTGGCCAAAGCGGCAGCGAGACCGGCACCGGCCTGACGCGGATTGACCTGCAGGTCCCAGGGCAGTGCGGCTCCGCCCATCGCTGTGCCGGCGACCAGCGGGAGCCGCTCCTCGACCTCGGCGGCGCTGAGCATCGAGATTTCGGGCGTCCCGGTACCGAAGGACGACTCGGCCCCCCGATCCAGCGCGAGCTCGTGCAGCACCGCAAGCTCGTCGTCGTGCCGAGCGACGACCAGCGTGCCGCACTCGCGCAGCCAAATGCCGGCATCCGTCGCCAGCTTCAGCCACAGCGGACGTGAACGCAGGGCGAACTCCCGGGCCAGGCCGCTTTGCGGGGTGAAACACAGGTGACCGAAATTACGGATGGATGCCCCGCCGATGGCCGCCGCGCGGTCTACAACAACGACAGACAGGCCGCGCTCAGTGGCGGCGAGCGCGTGCCCGAGGCCCACGATGCCGCTGCCGACGACAACTACGTCGAAAGCGGTCACCGGAACACCCGGCGCATCCACATGGCCAGCCCCTCAACAACGACCACGGTGACGAGAATCATCAGCACGATGGTCGTGACCAGGTCGTAGCGTGATCCCTGACCGGCGTTCAGCAGATAGTAACCGACACCGCCCCCGCCGACGAGGCCGAGAATGGTGGCGGCCCGAATGTTGGTGTCGAGCATGTAGAAGCTGTGTCCGACGAGCGCCTTCATTCCCTGCGGCGCTGTCGCTCCGGCGTAAACCTGCAGGCGGGTGGCTCCGGCGGCTGAGAGCGCTTGCTCGGGCCCCGCGCGTACCTCTTCGAGCGAATCGGCCAGTAGCTTGCCGAGCAGGCCGACGCCGCCGATGGCGAGGGCGATCGTGCCGGCCTGGGCGCCGAGGCCGGTCACGACGATGAGCACGATCGCGAGAATGATTTCGGGAATGCCGCGGATCGTGACGAGTACGAGCCGGAAGGCGGCGCGCACCCGCCGGGTCGGTGCCACGTTGCGGGCGGCGAGCGAGCCGATCACGATCGAAGCAAGCACCGTGAGGATCGTGGCGGCAAGGGCGATCGCGAGGGTTTCAGCCATCGCCGCGAACATGACCGGGGCGTTATAGGCACCGAAGCTCGGCGGCCAGAATTTGGTGGCGGTTTCGGGCAGGTACGACCAGACGGTGAGAAAGTCTCCCCACTGGATATCGCAGATCCAGACGCTGCCGACAACGATCAGCGCAGCGAGCCCGCCCCAGACGGAGTTCCGCATCCGGGCGTAATCCCACGGGCGGTGCAGCCGAGCGGCCGGGGCATCCGTTTTCGGGCTGCGCCCGGTGACGCCAAAGCGCCGCAGCAGGCGGTCGCCGAGTCCGCGGCCGGTCGGGGCCAGACCCAGCATGACGGTGCGCACGGCGCTGGAGACGATCTCCATGACCACGCACAAGGCGAAGATCACCAGGGCGATACCGAGCCCGAGCGAGTAGTTGAGCGATTTGAAGGCGTAGGACATTTCGAGGCCGAGGCCGGCGACGCCGACGTAGCCGAGAATGACCGAGCCGCGAAGATTGATGTCGTTGCGGTGCAGCACGGTGGCAACCCAGGAGGGCAACACCTGAGGCAGCACGCCCGAAAAGAACTCCTGCGAGCGGCTGCCTCCGGCGGCGCGAATGGCCAGTCGCGGTCCCTCGTCGATCTGTTCGATGGCGTCGGCGAACATTTTGCTGATCATGCCAATCGAGTGGATGCCGATGGCCAGGATGCCCGGGAGGGTTCCGAGCGAGAACATCAACACGAACACCATGGCGAGCACGACATCGGGCACGGCACGGGTCAGCACACCCAGAAAACGGGCGAAGGCTGTCCAGCCCCGGCCGGGCGAGGTGTTCGCGGCGGCGAGCCAGGCCAGCGGAGCCGAGAAGAACGCGGCGAACAGGGTGCCGAGCAGCACGAGTCCGACCGTGAGGGCGGTCAGGTAAAGCAGCTCGGGGAGCGGCGGAAAGCTGATGAGCCCGACCCGGTCGAAGAATCGGGTGGCGTTGGACCAACTCGCCGCCATCTGCGGCAACGAGATGTCCACGCTGATCAGCGCCAGAACGGATACCACGACCAGGGCCACGAGCGTCAGCCCGGCGGCAATTTTCTCGGGCTGTGCCGGGCGCTGCGGGGCGCGCACTGCCGGAGATGCCGGGGGCGGCGTATCCGTGTTGCCCGGCGGACGGTTCAGGGTGAGGGTCATCGGCGGTTGTCCCGCGGCGAGCTGACGGTCGCCAGGTCGAGCTCGCGCTGGTCGTTTGAAGCGGTGACCAGTTCGGTGTCGATGGCATCAAGTTCGCCGGTCGAGGTCGTGACCCGGCCGTAGATCTCCATCACGTTCTGTTTCGACAATCCCTGGGTAGCGGTATCGAGCACCACCTGGCCGTGGCGAAGTCCGACGATACGATCGCCCCACGACAGAGCAAGGTCGACCTGGTGTAGGCTGCACACCACGGTCAGGCCGCTGTCGACGGCGATCTCGCGAATGAGTGCCATAATCTGGGCGCTGGACTCCGGGTCGAGGGAGGCCACCGGTTCGTCCGCGAGCAGGATGCGCGGATTCTGCATGAGCGCCCGGGCGATGCCCACGCGCTGCTGCTGGCCGCCGGAGAGGGTGTCGGCGCGCTGGTAGCTCTGGGTGAGCAGGCCGACCCGGTCGAGGTGCCCGAGCGCGGCCAGCCTGAGTTCGCGGCGGTAGCCCCATAGGCCCAGGCGTGGCCCGCGCACCCGGAAGAGGGCGCCGGTCAGCACGTTTTCGAGCACGGTCAGTGACCCGACCAGCTCGAACTGCTGAAAGACGAAGCCGACCTGACCGCGCAGCGCGCGTAGCGGCCGTCCTCGCAGATGCGATACCGCGGCGCCCAGCACGGTCACGGATCCCGAGTCAGGCCGGTCGAGACCGTCAAGGTGTCGCAGCAGGGTGGATTTGCCCGAACCCGACAACCCGAGCAATACAAGAATTTCGCCTCGGGCAACCGTGAGTGACGCGTTGTTCAGGGCGGTGGTCTGCCCGAAGGTTTTCGTCACACCGCGTACGTCAATCACCGGTTCCGCCGCGAGGGCGGAACCGGTGCTCACGCCCAAAGGCTGGGTCAGTCCTGGCACTGTGTTGCCGACGTCTTCGCGCAGATGTCGCGGATGGTGTCGTAGTACTGGTCATCGACCGGCTCGGTCGCGTAAAACGTGTCGCGAAAGGCCTGAGTGTCGGCGCTCGTCACGCCGGAGTTGATGATGTCGTCGATGGTGACCTGGCCGAGCGCTTGGGTGAGCTGGGTCTTGAGTTCGGCGGGCAGGGTATCGGAGACAACGATCGGGGCGCCGGGCACCATGGTGTCGGTGATGACCTTGACCTTGTCGCTCTTGGCCACCTCGCTGTCTTCGGCGAAGCCGACCTCGCACTCCTTGCCTTCGCCGACCTTCTGCACACTCACGTCGTGCTTGCCGGCGAAGACCGGGGTCACGTCGGAGACCGGGTCAACGCCCGCCTCGAGCAGGTTGTAGGAGGGAAACAGGTAGCCGCTCGTCGACGACGGGTCAACGAAGCAGACCTTCTTTCCTGCGAACTCGGCCAGCGTGGTGATGTCGCTGTCGATTGGCACGATGGCCTGCGAGTAGTAGCCGGGCGCCTCACCCTGTGTCGTCACGATGGAGGAGATGGGGGTGATGGCCGCGCCGTTGTTGGTGGCGGTGATGTAGGTGAAGCCCGAGAAGGAGGCGGCATCAATCTTGCCGGCGATGGCGGCTTCGATCAGCGCGGCGTAGTCGGTCGACTCGTGGTACTCCACAGACTTGCCGGTTTCCTGCTCGATGTAGTCCATGAGCGGCTGGTAATTGGTCTGGGTGTCGACGGAGTCCGGAACCACACCAAAAACGAGGGTGTTCTCATCGACCGCATAGCTGACGCCCTCGGCGGCCACTCCCTCTGCGTCGGCGCCTGAGGCCGCGCACGATGAGAGGCTCAGGGTCAGAAGGAGGGCAGCGCCAGCGGTCAGGGCTGTCTTCATGCTTGTCGATTGGATGCTGATTGTCACGTGGGACCTTTCGGTTCGGGTCTGGGTCAGTGGTGAGGCTAGGGCCTGACGGTGCAGGGTGCGTTCGACACGGTACGGACGTGCCGCCAACATCCACCCGCATTCGGTTAACAGCCCGGTAAACGAATGGAGGCCAGCGGGCGCTAACCGGAGTACGCGCTCACCGCGGACACCGGTCACCGCGCCACCTGTAGCGGGCGCGGACACCGGTAGCGGGCGCGCTCACGCGCAGGACGGTCAGCCATTGGCAGGACCGCGACGACTGGGGCTGAACGCACAGTTTCACGGCAGCGATGGGCGGTAGCGTGTGCACGCCGCCCGATCAAAGGAGATCCCCGTGTTCACGAGCCCCTACGCTGCCGTTGAAATTCCCGACCTGAGCATTTTTGACTACCTGTTCGGCGATCTGAACGAGGCCGACCTCGAGCGCACCGCCGTTATCGACGGATCCAGCGGCGTCGCAATCAGCTATCGCACCCTGGTCGATCAGATCACCCGGGTGGCCGGAGCCCTGGCCGCTCACGGCGTCGGCCCCGGCACGGTCGTGGGACTGCTCTGCCCGAACACACCGGAGTTCACGGCCGTCTTCCACGGCATTCTGCGCGCGGGGGCCACGGTCACGACCGTTAACACGATGTACACCCCCGACGACGTCAAGCGCCAGCTCGACGACTCCGGGGCGACCTGGCTCGTGACCGTTTCCCCGCTGCTAGCCGGCGCCCGCGCAGCAGCACACGCGGCGGGCATCTCGAATGAGTGCATCGTGGTAATCGACGGCGAGTCCGGGCATCCGTCATTAGCTGACCTTCTCGAAGCGGATGCCGCAGCTCCAGCCGTAACCATCGACCCGGCCACGCACGTGGCCGTTCTCCCCTATTCGTCGGGCACAACGGCTGCGCCCAAGGGCGTCATGCTCAGCCACCGCAACCTCGTCGCGAACGTGCAGCAGGCTCGGGACCTGATCGGAGTGGTTCCCGAAGACCGGGTGCTTGCGCTGCTGCCGTTTTATCACATCTACGGAATGACGGTACTGCTGAACCTCGCTTTCAAACAACGGGCCGCCCTCGTCACCATGGCCAGGTTCGATTTCGTCGAGTTTCTGCGCATGATCCAGGATCACCGGTGCAGCTACGTGTTCATCGCGCCGCCGATTGCGGTGGCCGTGGCGAAACATCCGCTCGTCGAAAGTTACGACCTGTCGAGCGTGCACACGATACTCTCTGGGGCCGCGCCGCTCGACGGCGTCCTCGCGCAGGCCGTGGCCACCCGGCTGGATTGCCGCATTCTGCAGGGCTACGGCATGACCGAAGTCAGTCCGGTGAGTCATTTGATTCCGATTGAGGCTTCGCACCTGTCCCGCGCCTCGGTGGGAGTGACCGTTCCGAACATGGACTGCAAACTCATCTCAACCCAAACGGGCGTGGAGATCGAGATACCGGTGGGCGGGGTGAGCGAACCCGGTGAGCTGCTGGTGCGCGGACCGAACGTAATGCTCGGCTACCTGAACAACGACGCCGCGACCCGCGAGACCATCGACGCCGAGGGTTTTCTGCACACCGGCGATATCGCTACGGTCACGTCGCGCGGCGAGGTCACCATTGTCGACCGCAGCAAGGAGCTCATCAAGTACAAGGGGTACCAGATCGCACCGGCCGAACTCGAGGCGCTGCTGCTCACCCACCCGCACATCTCGGACGCGGCCGTAATCGGGGCCGTGGACGCCGACGGCCAAGAGATTCCCAAGGCTTTCGTCGTCGTGGCTGATTCAGCGGTCGATGCCGACGAGATCCTGGCGTTTATTACCGAGCGGGTTGCTCCCCATAAGAAGGTGCGGGCGGTCGAGTTCATCGATGTGATTCCCAAATCGGCGTCCGGCAAGATCCTACGGAAGGACCTGCGCGCCCGGGAGCGTGCCGCGGCAGTATAGCCCCCTGAGCCGCCCGTTTCCGGCCGGCCCCGGCATAACTCCTGCACATCGAAGCGGCTCGGCCGGACGTGCGCGTAGTTCCGGGGCCGGCTTGTGACCGGCCTGGAGTGTGCAGGAGTTGCGCAAGGAGCGGAAGGCGGATGGCCCGACGGGCGGCGGGTGGAAGGCGGAATGGCCCGACAGGCGAGGGCCGGACGGTCCGACCAGACGCGGGGGAGGCACGACATGCCGGCGGACGGGCCGAGGGTGCCGGATTCCTCGGCCAGCGCGGCTCGCCGAGGCTACGGGTAGACTTGGCGGGTCAAGCATCCGCTATCTCGGGGAGAATTCCACACGTGACCGCTGTTTCCAATACCTCTTCCCGCGGCGTCGCCGACACCGTGTCGCAGGCCCTCGCGACGCCCGAGAAGGAGCAGCCCTTCGGCGCGCTCGGGCTCAAGGCCGATGAGTACGCGAAGATTCGCGAGATTCTCGGCCGCCGCCCCACCAGCGGCGAGCTCGCCATGTACTCGGTGATGTGGAGCGAACACTGCTCCTACAAGAGCTCAAAGATGTACCTGCGTCAGTTCGGCGAGAAGGTCACCCCGGCCATGAAGAAGAACCTCATGGTTGGCATGGGCGAAAACGCCGGCGTGCTCGACGTCGGCGAGGGCTGGGCCGTCACGTTCAAGATCGAATCCCACAACCACCCCTCCTACATTGAGCCGTTTCAGGGTGCCGCCACCGGCGTTGGTGGCATCGTGCGCGACATTATCTCGATGGGCGCCCGCCCGGTCGCCGTCATGGATGCCCTTCGTTTCGGCGACATCAACGATCCCGACACCGCCCGGGTCGTGCACGGCGCCACGAGCGGCATCAGCTTCTACGGTAATTGCCTCGGCCTGCCGAACATCGGCGGAGAAACCGTGTTCGACCGGGTGTATCAGGGCAACCCGCTCGTGAACGCGCTCTCGGTGGGAGTGCTGCGCCACGAAGATCTGCACCTGGCCAACGCCCGCGGCGTGGGCAACCACGTGGTTCTGTTCGGCGCCCGCACCGGCGGCGACGGCATTGGTGGGGCATCCATTCTGGCCTCGGACACGTTCTCTTCAGGAGGGCCGACCAAGCGCCCGGCCGTGCAGGTCGGCGACCCGTTTGCCGAGAAGGTTCTCATTGAGTGCTGCCTCGAGCTGTTTGCGGGCAAGCTCGTGGAGGGTATTCAAGACCTCGGGGCCGCCGGCATCAGCTGCGCGACCAGCGAACTGGCCTCCAACGGCGACGGCGGCATGTTCATCGAGCTCGAGAAGGTGCTGCTACGCGACCCCACGCTCACCGCCGAAGAGATTCTCATGAGCGAGAGCCAGGAACGCATGATGGCGATCGTCACGCCCGAGAAGCTCGAGGGTTTTCTCGCCGTCACGAAGAAGTGGGACGTGGAGACCAGTGTGCTCGGCGAGGTCACCGACACCGGCCGGTTGATTATCAACTGGCACGAAGAAGAGATCGTCAACGTGCTGCCGCGCACCGTCGCCGTCGACGGCCCGGTCTACGAGCGTCCGCTGGCCTACCCGACCTGGATCGACGCCCTGCAGGCCGATACTGCCGCCGTTCTGCCGCGTGCCCTCGATGGCGAGACCCTACGCGGGCAGTTTCTCGATCTGCTCGGCTCGCCGAACCTGGCCGACCCGAGCTGGATCACCGACCAGTACGATCACTACGTGCAGGGCAACACGGCGCTGTCCTTTCCCGACGACGGCGGCATGATTCGCGTCGACGAAGAAAGCGGCCTGGGTTTTGCCATCGCCACCGACGCGAACGGTCGCTACTGCCAGCTCGACCCGTACCGCGGCGCGCAGCTGGCCCTCGCCGAGGCGTACCGCAACGTCGCCGCCACCGGCGCGGTTCCGGCCGGCGTCAGCGACTGCCTCAACTTCGGCTCCCCCGAGAACCCCGAGGTCATGTGGCAGTTTCGCGAGTCCGTCACGGCCCTCGCCGACGGATGCCTCGAGCTGGAGATTCCCGTTACCGGCGGCAACGTCTCGTTCTATAATCAGACCGGCGATCAGCCGATTCACCCGACGCCGGTCGTTGCCGTGCTCGGCGTGATTGACGACGTCGCCCGCCGCATTCCGAGCGGCTGGCAGGACGACGGACACAACATCTACCTGCTCGGCGAGACCCGCCTCGAACTGGACGGGTCAGCCTGGGCCGGAGTCGTGCACGACCACCTCGGCGGTCGTCCGCCGGTCGTGGATCTCGGCCGCGAGAAGGCCCTCGCCGGCCTCTTGCACGCCGCCTCGAAGGAAGCCCTGATCGACAGCGCCCACGACCTCAGCGAGGGCGGGCTCGCCCAGACCCTGGCCGAAGCCGTCATGCGCTTCGGAGTGGGCGCTCGGGTCTGGCTGGGCGACATTATGGATCGCGACGGCGTCGATGCATCCACTGCCCTGTTCTCAGAGTCGGCCGGGCGCGTCATCGTTTCGGTCCCCCGCGAAGACGATGTGAAGTTTCTCGGCCTGTGCAAGGGGCGCGAATACCCGGTGCTGCGTATCGGTGTGACGGATGCCGAACTCGGCGCACTGGAGATTCAGGATCATTTCTCGGTCTCGCTCCAGGATCTGACTGCGCGCCACCGCGCCACCCTTCCCACCGCCTTCGCGTAACTCCCCCACCCCCGTGACCAAGCTTGGGGATTACAGGAACGGTTCGCCGATCAGCGTCTCGGCGCGCTCCCACAGGCGGGCGGCCACGCCGCGGTCGCGCGACGTGCGGGTGGCGGCCTGACGGGTCGGTGCACCGCGGGTAAGCAGACGCGGGCCGAAATAGTCGCCGCCGCGGGCATCCGGGTCGGTGGCTGCTCGCACGGTTGAAAAGGCGCCCTGCTCCTTGCTCTGCGCTCCAACGAGCAGCTGCAGACCGTCAATCACCCGTTTGACCGGGGTGATGTCATTGACCCCGTGGATGCCGGGCGTCAACCCGGAAATCGAGTATCCCGGATGGGCCACGAGGGACTGCACCATGCCGGCACCGTTGGCTCGCAGGCGCCGATCGAGTTCAAACCCGAACACCTGCGTGGCAATCTTGGACTGCGCGTACGCCTTCCATCCGTTGTAGGTGGTGGCCAGCTGCAGGTCGTCGAGGGAGGAATCCTTCAACCGAGAGATCAACGAGCCGAGCGAGATCACACGGCTGCCGGGTGTGCGGCGAAGCGCCATGAGGGTGCCGGCCGTAAGCGCGAAGTGCCCCAGAAAGTTCGTGGCGAAGATGAGCTCGTTACCGTCGAGGCTCACCTCGCGATCCGTGGACGGATGCACGATTCCGGCGTTCAGGATCAGACCGTCGAGGCGCGGCAGAGCACGCAGGGTTTCGCTGACGTCTCGTACCGAGTGAAGATCGGACACATCGAGCTGGAGTACAGAAACGGATGCCCCGGGAACGCGGGCGCGGATAGCCGCCGCCGCGGCATCCGCTTTAGAGGTGTTGCGGCAGGCGAGAATGACGTGGGCACCGGCACCGGCGAGCTGTTCGCTCGTGAAGTAGCCGAGTCCGGCGTTGGCGCCGGTGACGACGAACGTCTTGCCGGTCTGGTTGGGCAGCGAACGCGGGTTCCAGGTCATTCGGCTAGGAGGCCGCGCCCGGCGCGTGCACTCTCGGTGGGTGCGGTACCGGGTGCGCTGGAGCGGCAACTTTCCGCGCCGCTGGCTCCGGTGCCGGCTCGGCTCCCGCGGCCCGCTCGGGCACGGTCGATTCGCCGGCAAGTTTCACGTGGTGGTGAATCACCTCGGCGATAATGAAATTCAGAAACTTCTCGGCGAAGGCCGGGTCGAGGTGGGCCTCTCCGGCGAGGCCACGCAGGCGGTCAATCTGCAGGAGCTCGCGTGCCGGGTCAGCGGCCGGCAACCCGTGGGCGGCCTTCAGTCGGCCAACCTGCTGGGTGAACTTGAAGCGCTCGGCCAGCAGGTGAATGAGCGCGGCGTCGATATTGTCGATGCTTTCGCGAATGCTGTGCAGCTGCCCCATTGCAGCGGGATCGGCATCGGCGGGTAATTCCTCGTGTGCGGCCATCCTTTTACGATAATGCATGCCCCGACGAACGCATGCGCCCCTACACGGATGCCGCCGCTTGGCGGTGCCGGGACCCGAACGACCCCAACCGCAACCGCTTCTGGGTCAGGAGAATGCCCAGCAGCACCAGAAGCGCCCCGGTTGGCTCGTGCCAGGAGAATGTTTCGGTGGTTAAATCAGGAAATCGACCAGTCACCTGCACGAACGGATGCCGGCAGCTACTGTGAGGCGTCGGCGTCGGCCCCGGCCGCATGGTCCGCATCGGTTCCGGACGCGGCGTCGGGGCTGCCACCACGCGGGCCACCAGGGCTGCCGCCCCGCGGGCCACCGCCGCTGACGATACCACTCGGGGAGGCCGGTCGCAGGCTCCGGTAGGTCACGAAACGGCCCTCGAACGCGTCGAGGCGAGCCTGCAACCCCGCACGCACGGCCGGCCACTCGTCGACGAGGATCGAATAGACCGCGCTGTCCCGCCAGGTGCCATCGGCGCGCGGGCGATCCCGGCGCAGGATTCCCTCGAAGGTGGCGCCGATACCGAGAATGGCGGCGCGAGAACGTTCGTTGACGGCATCCGCTTGAATTTTGACCCGGCCGAAGCCATTGTCGAAGGCGGTGCCGAGAACGAGCAGCTTGGTCTCGGCGTTGACGGCGGTGCCCCACACGCGCGGGTCGTAGGCGGTCCAGCCAAGGTGGATCGATTCGTTGACGACGTCGATGTCGCCGAGGGTCGTCGTGCCGACGACGTCTCCGTCATTCGGGCCGCCGAGCAGGCGCACCACATAGGGCAGGCTTTCCCACTGAAAGTAGTCGTGCGCCCACTTGATGAAGCCGTCAACATCACGGTGCAGGCAGGACGGGCCTCCACCGAATCCCGCCGCAAACACCTCGGGGTGCGCGATGGCACGCGCCAGGTCTGGCAGCACCGCACTACCGAGCGGTTGTAGCTGCACAAAACGACCGGTCAGGGTCAGGGAAAGGGGTCTCACGGC
Source organism: Actinomycetales bacterium (assembly GCA_038205545.1). Classification (GTDB taxonomy): domain Bacteria; phylum Actinomycetota; class Actinomycetes; order Actinomycetales; family Microbacteriaceae; genus Cryobacterium. The sequence continues at coordinate 52,019 of JBBRBV010000003.1, read as the reverse complement.
GCTCACGCACCTAGTGTGACAGGAGAAAGTGAGGAATAATACCAGATCTGTGGCAACCGGCCACATTCAAGGCCCGGCTGCCGAAAGAGTCTGTCGTGGTCAGTCGATCAGATCGTGACGCACCACAATGGCTTCGCGATCGGGGCCGACGCCGATCGCCGATATGCGCGATCCGCTCATCGACTCGAGGGCAAGAACGTAGTTCTGCGCCGCCTGCGGCAGCTCCTCGAACTCACGCACGCCGGTGATGTCCTCGGTCCATCCGGGAAAGTTCTCATAGATCGGCACGGCATGGTGAAAGTCGCTCTGCGAGACCGGCACTTCGTCGAGGCGCACGCCGTCAACCGAGTAGGCGACGCAGACCGGAATTTCGGCCAGACCGGTGAGCACGTCGAGCTTGGTCAGCACGAAGTCGGTGACCCCGTTGATGCGCGCGGTGTAGCGGGCAATCGGAGCGTCATACCAGCCGCAGCGGCGCGGACGACCGGTAGTGGTGCCGAACTCGAAGCCGTGGGAACGCAGGTATTCACCCGACTCGTCAAACAGTTCGGTGGGGAATGGACCGCTGCCGACGCGGGTCGTGTAGGCCTTGACCACGGCGATGACCCGATCGATGCGGTTCGGAGCGATACCGGAACCGGTGACCGCGCCGCCCGAGGTAGCGTTCGAGGAGGTGACAAAGGGGTAGGTCCCGTGGTCGACGTCGAGCATGGTGGCCTGGCCACCCTCGAACAAGACGGTCTTGCCGGCATCGAGCGCCTGATGCAGCAGCAGCGCGGTGTCAGCGACCATCGGGCGCAGGCGATCGGCGTAGCCCCGCAGCTCGGTGACGATCTCCTCGACCTCGATGGCGCGACGGTTGTAGACCTTGACGAGCATGTGGTTCTTCTGGTCGAGCGCTCCCTCGACCTTCTGGCGCAGGATGTTCTCGTCGAACAGGTCCTGCACGCGAATACCGACGCGGTTGATCTTGTCGGCGTAGGCCGGGCCGATACCGCGTCCGGTGGTGCCGATCTGGCGCTTACCGAGAAAACGCTCGGTGACCTTGTCGAGGGTGCGATGGTAGGCGGTAATGACGTGCGCGTTGAGGCTGACCTTGAGTCGGGAGACGTCGACGCCACGGGCAGACAGGGCCTCCAGCTCTTCAAAGAGCACTTCAACGTCAACAACAACGCCGTTCGCGATAATCGGGGTCACCCCCGGACTCAGAATTCCGGAGGGCAGCAGGTGCAGCGCATATTTCTCATCGCCGACCACGACGGTATGTCCGGCGTTGTTGCCGCCGTTGAACTTGACGACATAGTCGACCCGGCTGCCGAGCAGATCCGTCGCCTTGCCCTTGCCCTCGTCGCCCCACTGGGCTCCGATGAGTACGATCGCGGGCATTTAGTCTTCTCCTCGAATAACGAAGGCTTCGGTCGGCGGCGCCGGATCGAAACCGGGGCTGCCGGTGTGCAGGGTCGCGATAATCGAGATGGCGTTTGCATCGGCATCCGTCAGAAAAGCTGTGAGGCGAGAGACTTCATCGGCCTCGCCGATCTCTTCGGCGCCACGGCGCAGCGCGAACAGGGCGCGGAGCACACCGCGATTGGGTTCGTGGCGCCACGGGATCGGGCCGTGGCCGCGCCAGCCGGCCTTGCGCAGGGCATCGAGTCCGCGGTGGTAACCGACGCGGGCATAGGCGTACGACTCGAGGAGGCGACCCTCAGCGTGGGTGGCGTCGGCCAGTTCGGCCCAAGCCAGCGGGGAGGTCGGGTGCACCTTGACGACGCCGGCGATCTCGCTCCTCGCGGTTCGGCGCAGAGCCTCGAGCACCTCCGGTTCTGCGGGAAGAAGGGTCTCGGGCTCTGAAATCAAATTGTCGCCAGTCACACTGAATGCTACCAAGCCCGAGCCGATCACCCCGAGCGCCGGGCCGGACGACCCGAAAACGACGAGTCAGGCGGGGCTTTGCTGTCGAGCAGCGACCCGCCAGCCGCCGTTGACGAACAGGTAGGTCGTAGACATGTTCAGCTCCGCCACGACCTCGCCGCGCGTGGCGACCGCCCGGTAAACGACAATGCCGGCATGCTCACCCAGGCGAATGATGGCGGGCTCATGAATGCCGTAGCTCTCCCACGGAGCCGCCTGATCGAAGTAGGCGGTGACATCGTCGCGGGTAATGACGGCGCCGGGCATGATCATCAGGCCGTCGTCGGTCATTTCGCGCTGATAGTACGCGCCGCCGCGGCCACTCACGATGGCCTGCCATCCGGCATTTTCCTCGTGGAGCAGGCGAGCGGGAAGATCATCAGTGATCGCAGTCATGCCCTCACGCTAGCCCCAAACCGTCACCAAACGCAGAAAAAATCAGAACCGGTGCTGAACCACCCAGGCATGCATGGTGACGGCCGCGGCGGCGGACGCATTGATCGACCGGGTCGACCCGAACTGACTGATCTCGACGATGGAGTCGGCGGCCGCGATGGCCTCCTTCGACAAGCCGGGACCTTCCTGGCCGAACAGCAGCACACAGCGTTCCGGAAAAGCAAAGGTTTCGATTATGACGCTGCCGGGCACGTTATCGACAGCGATGACCGGCAGTGATTCGGTGGCACACCACTCGACGAAGGCGGCGACATCGATGTGGTGCAGCACGTGCTGGTAACGGTCGGTCACCATGGCGCCGCGTTTGTTCCAGCGCTTGCGCCCAATAATATGCACGGTGTCGGCGCCGAACGCGTTAGCACTGCGCACGATTGAGCCGATATTCATATCGTGCTGCCAGTTCTCAATGGCCACGTGAAACGGATGCCGGTGCTCGTCCAGGTCGGCCACGATCGCGGCCATGTTCCAGTAGCGGTAGCGGTCGATCACATTGCGGGTGTCGCCGTGTTTGAGTAGTTCGGCATCATAGCGATCCTCGCTCGGCCACTCCCCCGGCCACGGGCCGAGCCCGTGGGTCGATCGTTCGGGCGAGGAATTGTCTGCTGCTGATGCGGGATCTTTCACTTCCTAACCGTATCCTGCCGGCCATAGCCAGAATCGGAGTTTCGGTCCGCCTAAATTCTGGCTATTGTTTCGGTATGTCTAAAACGGATGCCTCGGTCCAGGGCCGCGTGCTCTCCCGCGCTCCCACCACGGACGCCTCCAGCCGGCTCCTCTGGCTGCTCGGACCGGCACTCGTGGCCGGAGTCGCCTACCTCGATCCGGGCAATGTCGCGAGCAATATGACCGCCGGCGCCCGCTACGGCTACCTGTTGGTATGGGTGGTCGTGGCCGGAAACGTCATGGCCTGGCTCATCCAATATCTCTCGGCCAAGCTCGGAATCGTCACCGGCCAAAGCCTTCCGGAGATTCTCGGCGTTCGCATGAAGCGGCCGACAGCCCGCCGACTGTACTGGATCCAAGCCGAACTGGTTGCGATGGCCACCGACCTGGCCGAGATCATCGGCGGTGCGGTCGCCCTCAACCTATTGTTCAATCTGCCGTTGATCTGGGGCGGCGTGATCACCGGTACCATCTCTCTTCTCGTGCTTATGGTGCATTCCCGCCGTGGACCGCGCATTTTCGAACGCGTCATCATCGCGCTCATGCTCATCATTACCGTCGGTTTCACAGCAGGTGTTTTCATCTCGCCGCCCGATGCCGGCGGTGTGCTCGCCGGACTGGTGCCGCGGTTCGAGGGTTCCAACTCCGTGCTCCTCGCCGCTTCCATCCTCGGCGCCACAATCATGCCGCACGCCATCTACGCGCACTCCTCCCTCACCCGCGACCGATTTCCGGAGTGGCAGGGCGTGGTCGCCACCCGGCGGCTGCTCTGGGCCACGAAGTGGGACGTCACCATTGCCATGTTGATTGCCGGAACGGTGAACCTGGCAATTTTGCTGCTCGCGGCATCCGCTTTGCAGGGAATAGAAGGAACCGACACGCTGGAAGGAGCGTATGCGGCGCTGAAAGACACCCTGGGGCCGATCGTTGCGACATTGTTTGCCGTGGGACTTCTCGCCTCCGGGCTCGCCTCCACCTCGGTCGGTGCCTATGCCGGCGCCGAGATCATGCACGGCCTGCTTCGAGTGCGCATACCGTTGTTGCTGCGCCGCCTGATCACGCTCATTCCGGCACTACTTATTCTCGGCGTGGGGTTCGACCCGACCGAGGCGCTCGTGCTCAGCCAGGTAGTGCTGTCGTTTGGCATTCCCTTCGCGTTGATTCCGCTGGTTTGGCTTACCGCGCAGCGAGGCCTGCTCGGCACGTTTGCGAATCGGTGGTTCACAACGGTCGCGGGTGCTGCCTGCGCACTGGCCCTCGTGGCGCTGAACGTCATGCTGCTCGTGCTCGTGTTCACGGGCGCTTGACCCGGCTACCCTGAGAACGTTATGACCTACACGACCGGCGCGGCCGAGGACTACCTCAAGACCATTTATGCCCACACCGAGTGGCAGGCCGAGCTGATCACCCCGTCGGCCCTTGCGGTGCGATTGGGTGTTGCGCCGTCGTCCGTGACCGAAATGGTGAAAAAGCTCGCCGCTAATGGGCTCATCGCTCACGTTCCCTACGGCCCGCTCGCGTTGACGGATGCCGGCCGGCTGCGCGCGACCGCTGTCGTGCGGCGGCATCGCCTGATCGAGACCTGGCTGGTCGACGAGATGGGCTACGACTGGGACCAGGTGCACGACGAGGCCGAGGTTCTCGAGCACGCCATTTCGGATCGCTTTCTCGAAGCGATCAATGCCCGGCTGGGGTTTCCGGCGCACGATCCGCACGGCGACCCGATCCCGGCCGCCGACGGTACCGTTTTGCGGCCGCCGGCTCTTCTGTTGGCGGAGGCCGTTGTCGGGCATGCGGGCACCGTGCTGCGCATCAGCGACCGCGACCCGACCGTGCTGCGCAAGCTCGCCGCCGACCGGATCGGGCCCGGCGCCGAATTTCGGTTGAGCGCACCGCTCACCATCGTGTTAGCCGATGGCCAGAATCGGCTGGTCACGCCGGCCGCAGCGGCCGCGATCTGGGTCACCGCGCAGGCCTGAACTGCCCTGACTGCGGCTGGGCGGCTGGGCGCGGCTAGGCTGGAACCCCCGACGAACAGGAGCGCCTGATGGCACGACGCGACGAAATCGAATGCTGGCTCACCGACATGGACGGTGTGCTCGTGCACGAGAACCAGGCTCTGCCGGGCGCGGCGGAGCTGCTGCAGCAGTGGACCGACTCGGGCACGCCGTTTCTGGTGCTCACCAATAACTCCATTTTCACGCCGCGCGACCTGAGCGCGCGGCTGCGCGCGAGCGGGCTAAACGTACCGGAGGACCGCATCTGGACCTCGGCGCTGGCAACGGCGGACTTTCTGAAGTCGCAGGTCTCCGGCGGAACGGCCTTCGTGATCGGCGAAGTCGGCATCACGACCGCGCTGCACGAGGCTGGATTCATCATGACCGAGATCGAACCCGACTACGTTGTCGTCGGCGAGACGCGCAACTATTCGTTTGAGGCGATTACCAAGGCGATTCGGCTGATCCTGGGCGGAGCTCGGTTCATCGCGACGAACCCGGATGCGACGGGACCGAGCAAAGACGGCCCGATGCCGGCGACCGGCGCAATTTCGGCGCTCATCTCCAAGGCCACCGGTATGGAACCCTATGTCGTCGGCAAGCCCAACCCCATGATGTTTCGCTCGGCGATGAACAAGATCGGCGCGCACTCGGAGAACACCGGCATGATCGGCGACCGCATGGACACCGACATCGTCGCGGGGATCGAGGCGGGGCTGCACACGATTCTGGTGCTGACCGGCATCGCCGATGAGGCCGAGATCAACCGGTACCCGTTTAGGCCCGACGAGATCGTGGCCGGAGTGCACGAGCTGCTCTCTGCCGAGCTCATCGAAAGCGACGAGATCTAGGGTGCATTCGTCGCTTGCCGGTGAACGCTAAGCGATCAGCACGGGCGCTGGATCATCGATGGTCGGTGGGTTCAGCACCACAGCGAGCGCGTCTTCGCGGCTGAGAAAACCGGGAAAGTTGTAGCGTGCGAAACGCCCCGTCGGGTCGTTGGAAGACTGCGGCACAGCTATCGACGAGCAACGCACAATCTGCGCGAGAACCTCGGTGACCGCGGCGGCAGGAATCTGCCCGGTGCGACCGCGCAGCCGAACGGATGCCCGCGGGCCGCCCTCGGCGCCAAATCGCAGCGTGAGCATGCGGTTATGCCGGCGCCGGTGGTCAAATATATCGAGGCGAGCCCAGGTTATGTTGTTGAGCGACACGACCCGCCGGCCCGCGCGCAGCTGCCCGCTGCTGAAATTGACCCACGGCTGCGGGTAGCGCACGCGCTGCACTAAATAGAGCACGAGAAGCACTGGCATGGCTACGCCCACGCTGATCAACAGGCCCCACCAGAACGAGATATCCAGGCCCTGAGCAATAAAGGACCCTATTTGAAGCGGCACGATGGCCAAAAGCACACCATTTGCCGGCGTCGACGCAAAGGCGCCCCACCAGCCCGCGCGATCAAGTCTCAGCCAGCCCGAAGGAAGATCTTTCGAGTTCGGCGCGGTAGTTTCGCTCACCCTCGCAACGTACCACCACCGCCATGGCGTGCGCGGTGGAATGCAGCGGTGGAATGCAGCGGTGGAACGCAACGGTGGGCCGCGGCAGCAGCATCCGCTCGCCCGTGCAACTTTCGGCAGCGTGGCCGCTAGGCGGCGGGCCCGGCCCCCATGATGCTCGCCGTGAGCGGTTCGGTCGAGGCTCGGCTGACAAAGCAGTAGTAGGTGCGCGGGCCAACGATCCACTGCTCTCCAGTGATGGGGTAGCTGCCGTGCACCTGCAGGTTCGAGTAGGCACCCGCCGCGTTCAGGTCAAGGATGCCGGGTGCCGTGCACAGCAGGTTGATCTGGGCCGCCAGTGCGGCTTCGCCCGGAAACTCCGTGGTCACGTCGCCGCCAAAACTACCCCGGTAGACCAGTTGAGCCGTGTGCGAGGCGGTGCAGTCGACGACCGTGAAGTCTTCCTCCCACGGTGAAACATACGGTTCCAGGCACTCGCCACCGAACAGGGTGTTCCACTCGTGCACACCGGCAGGCTGCGCGGCCGTGATCTCCGGCAGCCGGTCCGGCGAGGGCGATGGAGTGGGCGTCGGAGTGGGCGTCGGCCAAGCGGATGCCGTCGGCGCCGCTATCGGCACCGGACTCGCGACGAGACGCTGGCCGAGAAAGAACAACCCGACGAGCACGATGAGAACGAGCAGCCCGACGGCCGTCCAGATCAGGACGGCCTGGGTAACTCCGGGCGCGCCGCGCCGGGATCGATGACGGCTCGGCACCGCGGTACCGTCTGCCGCCACTAGTTCAGTCCCAGGTCCTCAAGGGAGATCGCGGCGAAATAGGGGTAACCGGCGGCCTCGATCACTTCTCGGGCACCGGTATTGCGGTCGACCACGACGGCGACCCCGGCGATCTCGGCGCCGACCTTGAGCAGGGCCTCGATAGCAGCGAGCGGAGAACCACCGGTGGTCGAGGTGTCCTCGAGCACGATCACGCGCTTGCCGGCGAGGTCTGGCCCCTCAACCTGTCGGCCCCGGCCATGGTCCTTTGGCTCTTTGCGCACGACGAAGGAATCGTAGTTCGCGCCGAGGGCAGCGCCCTGGTGCATAACGGCGGCGGCGATCGGGTCGGCGCCCATGGTGAGGCCGCCGACAGCTACCACGTTGGGCACGTCCTTAATGAGATCGAGCATGACCTGCCCGATCAGTGGGGCGACACGATGATCGAGGCTTACCCGGCGCAGGTCCACGTAGTACGTAGCCTTCTTGCCGCTGGTGAGAACGAAGTCGCCATGAAAAACGGCCTCGGCCGAGATGAAGTTGATGAGTTTTTGCCGGGTATCAGTCACGTTCGCCAGTTTAGGGCATGCCCCCCAGCCGCCAGTGGTTGGGGCGGGGCGGGTGACGCTCGCGCCCGCCGACCCACACTGAGCGGGAGCTAGAAAATGCGAACGAGGTTGCGACGCTCGATCTGACGATACCCATCGCGGTGCACCTCGACAACGAGGGCGGCAATGGAAACAACGGCAACGAGCAGGATAGCAATGAGAATGAACACGAGAAGCCTTTCGAAGGAGGTGGAGCGGCCTGGCACGGAGGCGACATTGCTCGTGTATGACCCTTCCAGTAGACCACCATCAATCTTGCAGCACAATCGCATTATTTTGCACCTATTGTGTAGGGTTGCTACATGGACGTGCAACGACTGGAACTGCTCCGCGAACTCGCCGACCGCGGCAGCGTCACGGCGGTCGCCCTGGCTACCCACCGCACCCCTTCGGCCGTCTCCCAGCAGCTCAAGGTGCTCGAACGCGAAGCCGGCCTGCCGCTCACCCAGCGGCAGGGTCGCGGCCTCGTGCTGACCGACGCCGGTCGCGCCCTCGCCCGCAGCGCAACGGATGTCGCGGTGTCGCTCGCGAAGGCCACCGCGCTCTGGGACGAGTTTCGGAACCACGCCTCAGGCGAAGTGAGCCTCGTCACCTTTCCCACCGCCGGGCAGATGCTGCTGCCCGGCGTCATTAAGAGCCTTGGGCCCGACCTCGTGCTCAATTGCGCCGACGAAGACCCTGAACTCAGCGACTTTCCTGCGTTCACCGCCGAGTACGACATCGTGCTGGCCCACTCGATGAGTGGGCAGCTCTCCTGGGCCGGTCGCGGCCTGAAGGTCGTTCCACTCATGACCGAGCCGCTCGATGTGGGGCTGCCGGTCGGGCATCCGCTCGCCGATCGCGCCTGGGTGCGCCCCAGCGACCTCATCGGGGAAACCTGGATTGGCGTGACGGACGGGTATCCGTTCGAGCGCATTCTGCACGCGATTGAACAGGAGGCCGGTGCCCGCCTGTCGATGGCGCAGCGCTTTGCCGACCTCGCCCTGATCGAATCGTTCGTGAGTGCCGGGCTCGGCATCGCGCTCGTGCCGCGCTACACCTCCAGCGGTGGCCAGCCCGGTCGCCTCGTGCTCAGGCCGCTGCGCGGAATCGAATCGGAGCGGCAAATTGTGGCCCTCATGCGCCCCGACCGCGCCGAGCGCCTGGCCGTGCGCACCGTAGTAGAAGCCCTGCGCTCCGAAGCCACCCGGGTGCAGGCGGCCCACAGCAATCCCTGACCCGTCCCACACCGGAAGTACGCTCAGACAGAAACGCCAGAGCGGTTGTGACGGATGCCGGGGGTGTGGCCCCGGCATCCGTCACAACCGCTCGTGGTTTACGCCCTCACGCTACTCGTTCTGCGGAAAACCGAGGTTGATTCCGCCGTGGCTTGGGTCGAGCCACCGACTCGTGACGGCCTTCTCGCGGGTGAAGAAGTTGACGCCGGCGGGGCCGTAGGCCTTGGCGTCACCGAACAGGGAGTTCTTCCAGCCACCGAAGGAGTGGTACGCGACCGGCACCGGAATCGGCACGTTGATGCCGACCATGCCGACCTGCACCTCATTCTGAAAACGGCGAGCCGCGCCGCCATCGTTGGTGAAGATCGCTGTGCCGTTGCCGTACTGGCTCCCGTTGATGAGGTCGAGGCCTTCCTGGTACGTGCCCACGCGCACAATCGACAAGACCGGTCCGAAGATCTCGTCGAGATACACGGCCGAGTCGACACTGACCTTGTCGAACAGGGTCGGGCCGAGCCAGAAGCCATTGGCATCACCGTCAACCTCGATATCGCGACCGTCGATGACGACATCGGCACCGTCCTTTTGGGCGATGTCGATGTAGCCGGCCACCTTGTCGCGGTGCACCTGCGTAATCAGCGGTCCCATGTCGCAGCCTCGGGTTCCGTCGCCGACCGTGAGGCCCCGCACACGTTCAGTAATCTTCGCGATGAGCTCGTCGGCGACGGGTTCAACGGCGACCACGACGCTGATGGCCATGCAGCGTTCACCGGCGGATCCGAAGCCGGCGTTGACGGCGGCATCCGCTGTCAGGTTGAGGTCGGCGTCGGGCAGGACAAGCATATGGTTTTTCGCGCCGCCGAGGGACTGTACGCGCTTGCCGTGCTTGGATGCCGTCTCGTAGATGTAGCGGGCGATCGGAGTAGAACCGACGAAGGAGATCGCCTGCACGTCGGGGTTGACGAGGAGCGCGTCGACGGCTTCTTTGTCGCCGTGCACGACGTTGAGCACACCGGCGGGAAGGCCGGCCTCGGTGAACAGTTCGGCGAGCCAGTTCGACGCCGTCGGGTCTTTCTCGCTCGGCTTGAGCACGACGGTGTTGCCGGCCGCAATCGCGATCGGAAAATACCAGAGCGGCACCATGGCCGGAAAGTTGAATGGGCTGATGATGCCGACGACGCCGAGCGACTGGCGCAGCGTGTACACGTCGACGCCGGTTGAGACGTTCTCAGAAAACTCGCCCTTGGACAGGTGCGGCATGCCGAGGGCAAATTCGACGACCTCGAGGCCGCGAATGATCTCGCCAAGCGCATCCGAGAGGACCTTGCCGTGTTCAGCGGTGAGGATTTCGGCGAGCTCGCCCTTGCGGGCGTTGAGCAGTTCACGGAAGTTGTACATGATGGTCTGGCGGCGGGCCTGGCTCATGTCGCGCCAGGCCGGATAGGCGGCCTGGGCGACGGCGACGGCCGCGTCAAGGTCAGCCGTGCTGGCCAGCAGCACGTTCTTGGCGACTGTGCCGGTGGCCGGGTTGTAGACGGGTGCCGTACGAGTGGATGTGCCGGCTGAAGCCGCCCCATCGACGTAGTGCTGGATGGTGGGAATGTCAGTCATTCTGATGAAACCTTTCGATTGCCGTTGGTCGAGCTTGTGAGTTAGGAAAGTAGGTCGAGGCTGAGCACCTCGTCGTAGATGGCGAGCGCCTCGGCAACCTCGTCGCCGGTGACAACACAGGGCGGCACGACGTGGATACGGTTCTCCATGAGGAACGGCAGCAGGCCGCGCCCGAGCAGTTCGGCTTTGACCCGAGCCATGACGGCGGCGCTCACCGGTTCGCGGGTCTCGGGGTCGGCGACGAGTTCAAGCGCCCAGAACACCCCGACACCGCGCACCTCGCCGATGATCGGGTGCTTGGCCTGGAGCGCTTTCAGCCCCGGCTCGAGCACGTCGCGGCCGATGCGCGCGGCGTTCTCGACGATGCCCTCGTTCGCCATTGCATCGAGGGCGCCGACGATCGACGCCATGGCGAGCGGATGCCCGCTGTAGGTGAGTCCGCCCGGAAAGACCGTCTCATCGAAGGTCTCCGCGATGGCATCGGAAATGATCACGCCGCCGACGGGCACGTAGCCGGAGTTGACGCCCTTGGCGAAGGTGATCAGGTCGGGCACGACGTCGTAGGCCTGGAATGCGAACCAGTTGCCGGTGCGGCCGAAACCGCACATGACCTCGTCGAGGATGAGCATGATGCCGTACTTGTCGCACAGCGCACGCACGCCCGCCAGGTAGCCGGCTGGCGGCATCATGATTCCGGCGGTGCCGGGAATCGACTCCAGCAGAATCGCCGCGACCGACGACACGCCCTCGCCCTGGATGACGCGCTCGAGGTGATGCAGGGCGCGGGCGCATTCCTCAGCCTCGGTGGTCGCCCAGAATTCGCTGCGGTAGAGGAACGGGCCGAAGAAGTGCACGTGGCCGCGCGAATATTCGTTGGGAATGCGGCGCCAGTCGCCGGTCGCGACAATCGCCGCACCGGTGTTGCCGTGGTACGACTTGTAGAGCGAAAGCACCTTGTCGCGGCCGGTGTGCAGGCGGGCCATTCTGATGGCGTTTTCATTCGCATCCGCTCCCCCGTTGGTGAAGAAGACCTTACTGAACCCGGCCGGGGCGCGGTCGGTGATGCGTTTGGCGGCTTCGCCTCGGGTGAGGTTGGCCGTGGACGGCGCGATGGTGGTCAGAACCGCCGCCTGCTCGACGATCGCTTTCACGACAGCCGGATGCTGGTGGCCGATATTCACGTTCACCAACTGGCTCGAGAAGTCGAGATAGCTGCGTCCATCGTGATCCCACACGCGGCAGCCCAATCCGCCGGCGATAACCAGCGGTTTCAGGGCCGCCTGCGCCGACCAGGAATGGAATACGTGCGCCCGGTCGAGTTCGCTGGTCTGCGCGTTAAGACTCGGCGTCGCGTCCGTGGATGCGGGGGAAACGGTTTGTGTGCTGGTATCAGTCACGTGTATCGCTGGCTTTCTGTGTTGGTGGTGGTTGTGAGGAGAATATTGCAGGCAGCGCTTAGTTGCCGCCAGCGTTGAGGATGACCTTGGTCGGGGTCCAGTCGGTGCCCATAACGTCGACGCCGTCGGCCTTCAGCTCGTCGAGCGCTTGCGTTACGTATTCGTTCGAGTAGGCGGTCGCGGGCGGGTCGGAGGTGATGATGGTCGTACCGGTCTCGTTCTTGGTGTTCATGGCGATATCAACCGTGTTGGCCCAGGCTGCTTCGTCGATCATTCCGACACCGTTGGTGGACGGAAAGATCAGCTTGCTGACCTCGTTGGTCATCCACAGCTGGTGGCTCTGGCCGAGCGACGAACCGGCGGCGGTGACGATGCCGGCGGCGTCTTCGGGGCTGTTCGCCGCGAAGATCCATCCCTTGATCGACGCCTTGATGAACTTCACCGTATTGGCGGCGTAGTCCGCGTCGCTCTCCAGCTGGTCCGCGTTGGCCCAGATGGCGTCCTGCAGCATGGCCGTGCCTTCGTCGTTCCAGTCGATGACGTTGATGTCTTCGGGCTGGTAGAGCTCGCCGGTGGCGGGGTTCTCGGTCTCGAGCACCTGAGCGTATTCGTTGTAGGTCATCGCCTGGGCCGCATCGATGTCGCCGGAGAGAAACGCGTTCATGTCGAAGGCCTGCTGGATCAGCGAGATGTCATCGAGCGCGACGCCGGCCTTCTGCATGCCGGCGAAGAGTTCCCACTCGTTGCCGAAGCCCCAGCTGCCGACGGTCTTGCCGGCCAGGTCGGCGGCCGTTTTGATGTTCTTATCCTTGAAGGAGATCTGCGTGGTGGCGCTGCGCTCGAAGATCTGGGCCACATCGGTGATGTTGGCACCCTGCTCGATGGAGCCGAGCACCTTGGGCACCCAGGAGATCGCGTAGTCCACGTCGCCGGCCGCGAGCACGTCTTGCGGAACGATGTCCGGGCCGCCCTCAACGATCGTCACGTCGAGACCTTCATCTTCGTAGTAGCCCTGATCGACGGCGGCGTAGTACCCGGCGAACTGAGCCTGGGCCACCCACTGCAGTTGCAGAGTGATCGGGGTGAGCTCGCTACCGGCATCCGTTGACGCCGTATCGCTGCCGGTGCTGCTACAGCCGGAGAGTACGAGCGCGCCGACAGCGGAAATCGCTCCCACGGTACCGAGCCATTTGATGCGGTGTTTCATGGTGCCTCCTTGGTTGCTGTGTCTGGTGCTGGGTGGATAAACCGCCGGCGCCCCCGCGTCGGCCGAGCTTTAGCTGCCGGGTCGGCGGGTAACGAGCTTCTCCACAATGAGAGCTGCACAATAGAACGCGAGACCGAGAATGATGGAGCCGAGCACGTACGCCCACGCCAGGCCGTAGTTGCTGCTCGATGCCGCCGAGGTGATCGACTTGCCGAGGCCGCCGACCGGTCCACCGAAGTATTCGGCGATGAGGGCGCTGATCACAGCGAGCGAAGACGCGATGCGCAGGCCGGTAAAGACGAACGGCAGCGCGGTGGGCAGGGTGACCACGCGGGTGGCCTGCCAGCTGCTCACGGCGTAGGAGCGCATGAGGTCGCGGTGCACCGGGCGAACCTGGCGCAGGCCTTTGAGCGTATTGAAGTAGACCGGCACGAACACCGCGAGCGCCGCGACGAGCTGCCTGGCGGTCTCGGCGCCGGCACCGAACATCGTGTAAAGCACCGGGGCGAGGGCCACGATCGGCACGACCGAAAGCGCGGCCACGACCGGCGCCGCCATCTCATCAAACAGGCGGCCCAGCGCGGATACGATCGCGAGCAGGATTCCGAGCGAGGCACCCAAGATCAAACCGATCAGGGCGTTCCGGCCGGTCACGGCCATGCCGTTACCGACATTCTGCAGGTTGGCGCCGAATTCGGCACCGATCGCAAAGGGTGCTGGCAGCACGAACGCTTTGATCGCGAGTCCGGTGACCAGCCCCTGCCAGAGCAAAATCACGGCCACCCCGAACACGATTGGAGCGAGCACGGTCTGCGCCGCGGTGCTGGGGGCACCGCCCGGCCGGGTGGCTGTCATCGGGTCTCGACCCCGCGGGCGCCCGCCGGACGGGTGCCGACACCGGCCGCCTCGTCGCCGTGCAGGAGTTCGCGCACCTGGCTGAGGGCGTGAAAGAAACCTTCATCTTCGCGCAGGTCTTCGCCGCGACCGGCCATGTCGCCGAGCGTCACATCAACGATCGAGCGGATGCGACCCGGTCGCGGAGACATCACGACCACCCGGTTGGCGAGAAACACCGCCTCGGGAATGGAGTGGGTGACGAAGACCACGGCCGCCTGGGTCTCGGCGCAGATGCGCACGAGTTCGTTCTGCATGCGCTCCCGGGTCATCTCGTCGAGAGCGCCGAACGGTTCATCCATGAGCAGGAGGCTCGGTCTTTCGGCGAGCGAGCGAGCGATCGCGACGCGCTGCTGCATGCCACCGGAGAGCTGGTCGGGGTAGTGCGTGGCAAAGTCGGAGAGTCCGACGAGGGCGATCAGTTCGGCCGCCCGGCGGCGCCGCGCCCCCTTACCCATGCCGTGCAGTTCAAGCGGCAGCTCGATGTTGCCGGCCACGGTGCGCCAGGGCAGCAGTCCGGCCTGCTGAAAAGCGATGCCGTAGTCCTGGTCGATACGAGCCTGGCGGGCTGGCTTGCCGAACACCTCGATGCTGCCGCTCGTGGGACTGTCGAGGTCGGCAATAAGGCGCAGCAGCGTGCTCTTGCCGCAGCCGCTCGGGCCGATCAGGGAGACGAATTCGCCGGGCGAGACCGTGAGGCTTACGTCCTCAAGGGCGGTGACGCCCGGGCCCTTGCGGGCAGCAAAAACACGGCTGACGCCGTGCACATTCACTGCTGGCACATTCACTGCTGGCACCGTAATGTCTGGGGTCATGCTGTGACCTCTCCCCTGCGAAAGCGACGAAGGAACAGGCCGATCAGGCCCACGAAACCGGCAGCGACCAGGCCGACCAGGATCGATCCGAAGATGGGCGCCCAGGGCTTACCAGGGTCGCCTCCGGCGGCGCCGGCGTATTCCACAATGAGCCGGCCGATGCCGCCGCGCAGCCCAATCGATACCTCGGCGACGACGCTGCCGACAACCGCGCTGACCGCG
The DNA here is from genome assembly GCA_038205545.1 of Actinomycetales bacterium. Lineage (GTDB taxonomy): Bacteria > Actinomycetota > Actinomycetes > Actinomycetales > Microbacteriaceae > Cryobacterium. The sequence goes on along the minus strand of JBBRBV010000003.1, from coordinate 36,749 downwards.
GCCAGGCGCAGGGCCGGCAGCAGGAAGCCGACGCTCGCCGGCAGCCGCAGCCGCCAGAGCGTCTTCCACCAGCCAACCGCGTAGCAGTGCATGAGGTCGACATGGTTGGCATCGGGCGAGCTGAGGCCGCGCAGGGCGCCGATCGACACCGGGAAGAACGCGAGGTAGGAGGCGATCAGGGCCACCGACATCCAGCTCTCCCAGGTGAACTCGCCGAACTGAATCTGCGCGCCCCAGCGCCGCACCAGCGGCGCGATCGCGATCAGCGGCACGGTCTGGCTCAGAATGATCCACGGGAGAATCGCCGACTCTGCCACGCGAAAGCGTTGCATGAGTAGCGCCAGGGCCAGCCCAACGGTCACCCCCACCAGCCAGCCGACGGCCGCGATACCGAGGGTGAACAGCGCGCCGGCCAGCACCGCCTGCCACAGTGGCAGAGCGGATGCCGCTCCCGTCACGGGCTCAAACAGGCGCACCGCCATGACCTCGAGGTGGGGCATGGCGAGGTCGGTCGTGCGTGGCAGCACCGTGATGCCGCCGAGGATGACACCGTCGGCGGGGCCGAAGGTCTTGTAGAGCTCCCAGACCAGAGCAAGCAGCGCGAGACCGGCCAGACCGAACAGGCCGCCGCGCAGGCGCGGGTGCAGAGCCACGCGCCGGCGTGCCCCTGCCGCGCCACGCGTGGGCGTGGCTGTCTGCTCGCTCGTGCGCGTCATCCGCTTCGCTAGCTCTTGGCTGTGATGGAGTCGGTCATGGCCGGAATCACGGTGTCACCGTAGACGCGCATCGTGTCTTCTTTGCTGTCGTGCTGCAGGTATCCGGCGAACTGGTCGACGCCGAGCTCTTTCAGGGCCTCAAGCTTCTCGATGTGGTCTTTCGCGGTGCCGAGCAGGCAGAACCGGTCGACGATCTCGTCGGGCACGAACGCGGCATGTTCGTTTCCGGCCTTGCCGTGCTGGTTATAGTCGTAGCCCTCGCGATCCTTGATGTAATCGGTGAGCGCCTTCGGCACGGGGGAATCGGTGCCGTACTTGGCGACGATGTCGGCCACGTGGTTGCCGACCATGCCACCGAACCAGCGGCACTGGTTGCGCATGTGCTCCCAGTCCGTTCCGATATAGGCGGGGGCGGCGACGCAGAACGTGATCGACATCGGGTCGCGGCCGGCGTTGGAGGCTGCGGTGCGCACGCTTTTGATCATCCACTCCGCCACATCGAGATCAGCCATCTGCAGAATGAAGCCATCGCCGACCTCGCCGGCGAGCTTGAGCGCGAGTGGACCGTAGGCTGCGACCCACATTTCCAGGCTCGAGCCACGACTCCAGGGAAACTGCACCGTGGCTCCGTTGTATTCCACCGGGCGGGAGTTGGCGAGCTCCCGAATGACGTGGATAGATTCGCGCAGGGTTTTCAGCGTCGTCGGGGCGCCGTTTGTCGTGCGCACCGCAGAGTCGCCACGGCCGATTCCGCAGATGGTGCGGTTGCCGTACATCTCGTTAAGGGTGGCGTAGGTCGACGCCGTTACCGTCCAGTCGCGGGTGGCCGGGTTGGTGACCATGGGGCCAACGATAATCTTGCTGGTCTCGGCCAGGATGCGGCTGTAGATCACATAGGGTTCCTGCCAGAGCAGGTGCGAATCGAAGGTCCAGACGTGGCTGAAGCCGTGGGCCTCGGCCAGTTTGGCCAGTTGTACGGTGCGTGCCGACGGCGGGTTGGTCTGTAGTACTGCTCCGAAATCCATGTCATCCCCCTAGATCAGATACTGGCTGAGGCCACGCTTGATGAAGCGGCCGTCACCCTTGGTGCCGAGATAGGCATTGTCATCGATAACGACCTTGCCGCGGGAGATGACGGTGTCGACGTGGCCGTCGATCTCGTACCCCTCCCAGGCGGAGTAGTCCATGTTCATGTGGTGGGTTTTCTCCAGACCGATCGAGGTGTGCCCGTTCGGGTCGTAGACGACGACGTCGCCGTCGGCGCCGGGAGCAATCACACCCTTCTGGCCGTACATGCCGAACATGCGTGCCGGGGTGGTGGAGCACACCTCGACCCAGCGTTCGAGCGAGATCTTGCCATCGACCACCCCCTGATACAGCAGGTCCATGCGGTGTTCGACCGAGCCGATGCCATTGGGAATCTTGGAGAAGTCGGTCAGGCCCATATCTTTCTGGCCCTTCATGCAGAACGGGCAGTGGTCGGTGGAGACCATCTGAATATCGTTCGTGCGCAGACTCTGCCACATGTGGTGCTGGTGGCCCTCGGCCTTCGCACGCAGCGGCGTCGAGCAGACCCACTTCGCGCCCTCGAACCCGGGAGCGCCGAGGTTGTCCTCGAGCGAGAGATACAGGTATTGCGGGCAGGTCTCGCCGAACACGTTCTGGCCGTTGTCCCGAGCCTGGGCAATCTGATCCACCGCCTGCTTGGCCGACACATGCACGATATAAAGAGGAGCGCCGGTGAGGTTGGCGAGCATGATCGCCCGGTGAGTGGCCTCTTCTTCAGCCTGCCAGGGCCGGGTGAGTCCGTGGTAGAGCGGGCTGGTGTTGCCCGCAGCAACGGCCTGTTGCACGAGCAGGTCGATGACGCTGCCGTTCTCGGCGTGCATCATGATCATGCTGCCGTTGGTCGCGGCGCGTTGCATGGCCTTGACGATCTGGCCGTCGTCGCTGAGAAAGACGCCTTTGTAGGCCATAAACAGCTTGAAGCTCGACACGCCTTCGTTGACCAACTCGTCCATCGCGGTAAGCGAACTGTCTTGCACGTCGGAGAGGATCTGGTGAAAGCCGTAGTCGATGGCGCACTGGCCGGCGGCTTTCTGCTGCCAGGTGGCGTAGCGCTCGAGCACGTCTTCACCGGCGTACTGCACGACAAAGTCGACGATGCTCGTGGTGCCGCCCCAGGCTGCGGCGCGGGTGCCGGTTTCGAAGGTGTCGCTGGCCTGGGTGCCACCGAACGGCATCTCCATGTGGGTATGGGCATCAATGCCACCGGGAATGACGTATTTGCCACGGGCATCGATGACGCGGTCAACATTGCCCGCCACATCGAAGCCGAGCAGGTTCGAGCCCGGGGCGAGCACTGCGGCGATTTTTTCGCCATCGATGAGCACGTCGGCGAGCCCTCGACCCGTGGCGTTGACCACGGTGCCGTTCTTGATCAATGTCTTCATGGCATCCTCTCTATTTCAACGCAGACAGAAGTTTCACGGCGCGACGAGGCTCTCGTAGGAGTCGGGACGACGGTCGCGGTAGAACTGCCAGGAGTTGCGCACCTCACGGATCACGCCGAGGTCGAGGTCGCGCACGAGAATCTCCTCGGTATCGGTCGAGGCCACGTCACCCACATAATTGCCCTTGGGGTCAACGAAGTAGGAGCTGCCGTAAAACGTCACGGCCTCATCGCCGAACTCGGCTTCTTCGTTGCCAATGCGGTTGTTCGCCCCAACGTAGTACTGGTTGGCCACCGCCGCGGCCGGCTGCTCGAGTTCCCACAGGCGGTTGGACAGGCCGGGTTTGGTGGCCGAGGGGTTGAAGACGATTTCGGCACCGTTCAGGCCGAGCGCGCGCCAGCCCTCGGGGAAGTGGCGGTCGTAGCAGATGTACACGCCGATCTTGCCGTACTTGGTCTCGAAGACCGGGTAGTCGGTGTTTCCGGGGCGAAAGTAGAACTTTTCCCAGAACTGCGGCAGGTGGGGGATGTGGTGCTTGCGGTACTTGCCGAGGTAGGTACCATCGGCGTCGATGACCGCAGCGGTGTTGTAGAGCACGCCGGGCTGTTCTTCTTCATACATCGGAACGACGATGACCATGTTGTACTCGGCGGCGAGCTTCTGAAACCGTTCGACGATGGGGCCGGGCACGGCCTGCGCGTAATCGTAATACTTGGCGTCTTGCACAATGCCGAAGTAGGGGCCGTGAAAGAGTTCCTGAAAGCAGATCACCTGAACGCCCTGGGCGGCCGCGGTGCGCACAAACCCCTCGTGCTTTTGGATCATGGATTCTTCATCGCCGGTCCAGCTGGTTTGGGTAATGGCGGTTCGAACGATCTGGCGACTGTCGGTGTGGGTTAGAGCCGAATTCATGCTGTGCCTTCCACTTGCTTTTCGTTAGTCAAGGGCCGATACGAACTGCGCCGTTCGTATTGTTATTATTTGACGTAAACATTTCAAATGTGTTTCTCTGTGTAACGCACGCATTAATCATCCTGTCGTCCACGGCACTCAGGGGCAAGAGCAATGCAGAACTTTATAGATGAGATTGAGCAGCGCACGCCGGCCGGGATCGCGGCGGCCATCGGGCGGCTGATTAAGAGCGGGCGGCTCGCACCGGGAGACCGCCTGCCCACCGTGCGGGTACTGGCGGGCGAGCTCGGCGTGAGCCCTGCCACGATCAGTCATGCCTGGCAGGCTCTCTCGGCCATCGGCCTGATCGTGTCGCGTGGCCGGGGCGGCACCTTCGTGCAGGATGTCGCGCCCAAGTGGCTGCCGGCCCGCAGCCAATCCATGATCGGCACAGTCGGTCCGGCCCGCCTCGATCTTTCGCGTGGCACTCCCGATCCGCTGCTGCTGCCTGCACTCGGCCCGGCGCTCTCCCGGGTCTCGCAGCGTGCCGTCACGCCCAGCTACCAGGACCTGCCGATCATTCCTGAGCTGCTCGCAGTGCTGCGGGAGTCGTGGTCTTATCCGGTGGAATCCATCACCATTGTGGATGGCGCCCTTGACGCCATCTCGCGGAGCCTCGACGCGGTTACCCGGTTCGGCGACCGCGTTATCGTGGAAAACCCGTCGTTTCCGCCGTTCTTCGACCTGCTCGACCAGCTCGGGCTGGAACGGGTGCCGGTGGCCATCGATGCGCACGGCATCATTCCGGCGGACTTTGCCGCAGCTCTCAAACTCGGCCCCGCCGTGGTTCTGCTCCAGCCACGGGCACAGAACCCCACCGGTGCCTCGATGACCGCGCACCGAGCCGAACAACTGTCCCGCCTGCTCCAGACAACTGCGGCGAGCGCTGACACCATCGTCATCGAAGACGACCACTCCGCCGAGATCAGCATCGCCCCCGACGTCAGTCTGGGCCGCTGGTTGCCGGACCGCACTCTGCACGTGCGGAGTTTTTCAAAGTCGCACGGTCCCGACCTGCGCATGGCCGCTCTCGGTGGCCCGACCACGCTCATCGACCCGATCGTGTCGCGGCGCATGCTGGGCCCGGGCTGGACCAGCCGCATGCTGCAGACAATCTTGCACGACCTGCTCACCAACGGCGAGAGCATGGCCCAGATCAGCGAGGCTCGCCGCATTTACTTCGCCCGTCAGCGTGCTCTCGCCGAGGCTTTGACCGAGTTCGGACTCGACGTGGTGCAGGCCGACGGCATCAATACCTGGCTGCCCGTGCAGGATGAACGGGGAGCCATGGTGCGCCTGGCGGCCTCCGGCATTCGGGTAGCCGGCGGCTCGCCCTTCCAGGCGTCGGGGGGCGGTCCCGGGTTTATCCGGGTGACCGCCGGCGCCCTGCCCGACAACGTGACACCCGTGGCAGAGGCACTTGCGGCGGCGGCGCATCCGCTTGATTCGGCACTTCAGGTGGTCGATGCGCGCTGGTCGTAACGCTGGCGGGGGCCTAGGGTTAAGCCAGACCACCGGTTAGCTATTACCGGCTGCGCTGGCCTGGATTTGGGCTGAGGTCCCGTACTATTCCGTCAGTTCGCGCCCGCGCTGCGCCGTTTGCGGTGCGGTAGCGTTCGCCTGCGAGAGTCGAAAGAGACCTCATGAATCGAATCACCGTGCGCCTGTCGGCGCTGTCCGCGCTGTCCGCGACAACTCTTCTGCTCAGCGGATGCGCGGCTTTCGTCAGTCCCGCCACCACACCCGCCACCACACCCGCCAGTGCACCCGCCGTGACTCCCGCCAGCGTGAGTTACCCCGTTACCGTCGATAATTGCGGCGTCGCTGTCACTATTACGGCCGCGCCTGAACGAATCGTATCGATCAAGTCGTCGGCGACCGAGCTGCTCCTCGCCCTCGGCCTCGGCGACCGAATCGTTGGCTCGGCCTTTCTCGACGGCCCCCTGCCGGCATCGCTCGCCGCAGCCGGCGCCGACCTCAACGTGATCAGCGACTTTCTGCCCGGCCAGGAGGCCGTGCTCGGGCTGAACCCCGACTTCATCTACGGCGGCTGGGAGTCGAACTTCAGCGCCGACGGGGTGGGGGAACGCGACGGCCTGGAGGCGCTCGGCGTGGGCAGCTACGTCTCCCCCGCCGCCTGCAAGGGTGACTTCATGCCCAATCCACTCACCTTCGACGCCGTGTTCACAGAAATTGTCGAAGCCGGCGCCCTCTTCGGGGCCAAACCCGCCGCCGACCAGCTGGTCGCCACGTTGACCGACGACCTCGCCGCATTGACACCATCGACCGCAGCAGACACGACGGCGCTCTGGTATTCCAGCGGTACGACCACCCCATACGTTGGTGCCGGCATCGGTTCGCCGCAAATGATCATGGCCGCCGCCGGGCTCACCAACATCTTCGCTGACGTGAGCGACACCTGGACCTCGGTCGGGTGGGAATCGATCATCGAAGCCAATCCGAGCGTCATCGTGCTCGTCGACGCCACGTGGAACAGCGCCGCGTCGAAGATCGCCCACCTGGAGTCGAACCCGGCCACCCAGGTGCTTCACGCGGTCAAGAACCAGCGGTACATCATTTTGCCGTTTGCCTCCACCGAGGCTGGCATCCGCAACGTCGAAGCTGCGTCCTCCACGATCAACCAGCTAGCCGACCTGAACGAATGACCCGGGGGCACTACCTCGGGTGGCTCATGGTGGCCACCGCCGCGCTGATCATCGTGAGCTCGGTTGCGGTGACGATTGGACCGGCGGCGGTCAGCCTGGCCCAGGTAGCGGGAAGCATCGCCGCGCACCTCGGAATTCCCACCGACTCTCCGGTGCCGATCCTGGTCGATTCCATCGTCTGGCAGCTGCGACTTCCGCGGGTGCTCACCGCCGCTCTGGTCGGCGCCGGCCTCGCGCTGAGCGGCGCGGTAATGCAGAGTGTGACCCGCAACCCCCTTGCGGACCCGTACCTGCTGGGGCTCTCGAGCGGGGCATCCGTCGGTGCGGTCTGCGTCGTTATTCTCGGTCTCACCTTCGCGTTGCCCGCCGCCGCGTTTATCGGAGCACTGCTCGCCCTCATCGCGACGCTGAGCATCGCCCGGGTCGGCGGAACCATCACCCCGGTGCGGGCCGTACTCGCGGGGCTGGCGATAGCGCAGCTCGCCGGCGCCCTCACCTCGTTCATCATTTTCTGGGCGGCCAAAGGCGACTCCTACCGGGAGATTCTTAACTGGCTACTCGGCTCGGTGGCCGGCGCCACCTGGGGCAGCGTCGTCATCGCGGCGACGGCCGTGCTGATCGTAGGCACCGGCATCCTTCTGTCGGCGACCCGGCTGGACGCCTTCGCCTTCGGTGACACCTCGGCGGCCAGTCTCGGCATCAACGTGAATCGCACCCGCTGGGCGTTACTGGGCTCGGTCGCCCTCCTCACCGGCGCCATGGTCGCTGTGAGCGGGGCGATCGGATTTGTCGGGCTCATTCTGCCGCATCTGGTTCGCGGCATCAGCGGCCCTGGGCACCGGAGGCTGCTGCCGCTCGCGGGAGTCTGCGGTGCACTCTTTCTGGTCATCGCCGACACCCTGGCCCGCACGGTGTTCGATCCGCGCGAGCTACCCGTGGGAATCATCACCGCGTTCATCGGCGTGCCGGTGTTCATCCTGCTGATCAAGAGAAAGAAATCGCACCTATGGGCGTAAACCTCGATCAGCTGTCCTTCACCATCGACGGCACCAGCATTCTGCAGGGCGTCTCGGCGACGCTGCCCACCGGCAGCGTCACCGGCCTGCTCGGGCCCAACGGTGCGGGCAAGTCCACGTTGCTGCGACTTCTGGCCGGCATCGACAAAGCGGATGCCGGCACAGTCACCCTCGACGGCGTCTCGGTCGGAGCGCTGACTCGGCGTGAAGCTGCCCGGCGCATCGCCCTGCTGGAACAGAATGCGGCGCCGAGCGTGGAACTGAGCGTGCTCGACGTCGTTCTGCTGGGGCGCATTCCACACCGCACCAAGTTAATGGGCTCCTTTGGCGGTGACGACGATCGCGCCATCGCCTTCGATGCTCTGGAGGCGGTCGGCGCCCACGCGCTGGCCGAACGCTCATGGCAGACGTTGAGCGGCGGTCAGCAGCAGCGCGTGCAAATTGCCCGGGCCATGGCGCAGCAGCCAAGCCTGCTGCTGCTCGACGAACCGACCAACCATCTCGACGTGAGCGCCCAGTTGTCGCTGCTCGGGCAGGTGCGCGCACTCGGCGTGACGGCGATCATGGCCCTGCACGACCTCAACCTGGCGGCCGCATATTGCGACCAGCTCCTGCTGCTCGACCGCGGCGCGCTCGTGGCACACGGCACGCCCGCCGAGGTACTGACCCCCGAGATCATCGGTGCCGTATACGGAGTGGATTGTTTCATTTTGGACCATCCCCGCGGTGGCCATCCGGTCATCGTCTACGCGGCAGCGGTGCCGTCGTGAAGAGGGTGACGGTTCTGGCCGGAGGTGTCGGTGGTGCGCGCTTCGTCCGCGGGCTGCTCGCGCATCTCGAACTCGCCGCCCCTGAAGCCACTGTGACGGTGATCGTCAACACCGGCGATGATATGTGGCTCGATGGGCTGCGTATTTGCCCCGACCTGGACACCGTCATGTATACCCTCGGCGGCGGCATCAACGAAGAGCAAGGCTGGGGGCGCCCCGACGAAACCCGCCGAGCCTCAGCCGAGATCGCCGCCTATGGCCGCGGCTGGTCCTGGTTCACGCTGGGCGACCTCGACCTCGCCACGCACATTGTGCGCACTGACCTGCTGCGCTCCGGATCGACGCTTTCCGAGGCGACCGACTTTCTCTGCCGCCGCTGGCAGCCGGGGGTTCGACTGGTGCCAATGAGTGACCAGCCGGTCGAAACTCACGTATGCCTGGCCGAGAATGTGGATGAGCACGCAGCGGGCGACTATATTCATTTTGAGGAATGGTGGGTGCGCTATCGCGCTCGGGTGGCCATCACTGCGTTCGAGCAGCGCGGCCTGGACTCTGCTGTCGCTGCGCCGGGCGTGAGCGCGGCCATCACCGAGGCCGACCTTGTAATTCTGCCGCCGTCAAACCCGGTCGTGTCCATCGGCACAATTCTGGCCGTGCCGGGCGTACTCGATGCGCTGCAGACGACGCCGGCGCGGGTGGTGGGGGTATCCCCGATCATCGGCGGCGCGGCCGTGCGCGGCATGGCCGACGCGTGCCTGCACACGATTGAGGTGGAGAGCAGTGCTCTCGCCGTCGGACTGCACTACGGCGCCCGCAGCGCGGGCGGGGTGCTGGACGCCTGGCTGATCGATGAATCGGATGCTGCGGCGCTGCCCGCGCTCGCTGCCGCCGGCATCCGTTCTGCTGCGGTTCCATTGTGGATGACCGATCTGTCGGCCACGACCACGCTGGCCGCCGCCGCGTTGCGTCTGGCAGGGCTGCGAATGTGACTTAGCGCTGGGCCAGCAGTGCGCTCGTGTGTGGCCCCAGCCCGAGCGCGCGGGCAGCGTCGAGATCGGCCATGGTGTCGACGTCGCGGCGAATGGACGAGGTCGGAGGCAACCCGAGAACGACATGCCCATCGGCTTCGTGCGCGGCGCGGGAGCCGAATCCAAACCGCGGCAGCAACGTGATGCCTGCGCGGGCGAACAGGGTCGTCGTACCCACACCTTCGACGTCGGGCACCAGGGAGCGCTCATGCTGCGCCGCCCGCGAAAAAACCGTCTCAACATCTGCCGGATGCAATGCCGGCAGGTCACCGGTCATCACGGCGATGTTCGCGTCGGGACAGGCGCGCCGGGCAGCAGCAATACCGAGCTCGATAGCCGCGTTCAGTCGAGGGTGCCCCGTCGTTTCTCCGAGATCGGCCTGGAGCTCGGGCACGATCACCGCACCGAGCCCGGTCAGCTGAAGCCCGAGGTGGGCGCTGCCGGTGACCACAAACACGCGCTCCACATTGGATGCCCGCACGAGTGCGGTCACCGTATCGAGCGCGAAGGCCTCGGCGAGAGCCGCACGCTCGGGCAGGGCTCCCAGCCTACTTTTGGCGCCCGGACCCCCCTTGACCGGCACCACGACCGCCCAGTTAGCGGCCAACGATGTCGACCCGAACGCCCACGGCGTCATATGTCGCTGTGGCCCGGGAATCCCGAGTGGCGAGAACGCAATCATTTTCCTGTGCCGCGAGGGCCACCAGGGCGTCGTAGACAGCGCCACCGGAAATGTTGAATCCCGCCAGGATGGCGGGTAACCGACGATGAGTTTCAGTGGACATCACGACCGTCGGTGCAAAGCGCGACGCCAACAGCCGCGCCGCCGCTTCAGGGGCAAGCCGGGCATCTCCCGGCAACCGGGTGAGAATGGCATAGGTCTCGGCGAGGGCGGGACCGGCGAGTGTCACGTCCCGACCCGACCACCAGTCCACAACGGCAAGGTGCGCCTGATGGCTCGTCACGAGCAACGGCAGCGCGACGCTGGTATCGAGTGCGATGAGCGCGGTCAACGACGCCCAGCGTCGATCAGGCCGAAGACAATGTCATCATCAATCCGCGTCCCGGCCGAGGCGACGAGCACCCCGTCTTCGTCGACCAAGCGAGCAGTTCGGCCTGCTGGCAAAACCTGCAAACCGCTGCCGTACTGAGAAATATCCACGATTGCACCGGGATGGAGCCCCAGCGCATCACGAAGTGCCTTGGGGATCATGAGACGCCCGACCGCGTCGAGGGTTGCTTTCATAGGGAACACGTTACCAGCCGGTTCCCTTTTTCTTTATGGCCACCCCTGATCACCCAACCCGCGGTAGCCTAAAAGGCCGACTGCAAACATCCGTCGACCCGACTACGTTCGTTTGAACGACCCAGGAGGCTTCATGTCAGCGCAACTCACCGCACCAGCACCCACTGCGCAGTCCAACGCGCTGCCCATGGCGATTGTCACCTATTTGGAGCGCAGCGTCAGCGCGAAGCCCGCCGGTGCCAGCCAGACCTTCACCGAGAATGCGGTCGTCGTTGATAACGGCCACACGTACACGGGAGCAGCTGCCATCGCTGCCTGGCTCGTGGATACCGCCGCCGAGGTCACCTACACGACCACCCGGCTGCACACCGAGAAGAACGATGCGGTCACGACCGTGGTCAACCGCATTGAGGGCAATTTTCCGGGCCGCAGTGTCGACCTGAGCTACCGCTTCGAACTAGACGCTGAAAGCGGCCTGATTCAGGCACTCACCATCACCAGCTAGCGCCGCGACCGCACCCGAAATCAACGAGCAGCTTGTCCGGCGGTAAAACCCACGGCGTGACCCGCCAGGTACCCCTCGGCGTGGGCCTCCGCCGTGCCGAGGCGAAACATGTCGGTGGCGATCGGTCGCTGCAGCGCACGTGCACCGACGGCATCCAGTGCGCCGACCAGTCGACCAAGTCCGCGCACCACCGCGACGGGGTTGCCGCTGGTCTTACCCTTGACCAGGTCGGCGGCACCCGCGATCTCGTCGGCGACGGCGGCCACGGTGACCTCGAGCCGGTTACCGGAGGCATCCACCGTGCCGCGCAGATCCTCAAGCACGGCCAGCCCGGCCGCGCCGATGGCTATATCGGTCTGGCCTTCCCGCCACGGCCGGCCGGCGGTATCGGTGATAACGACGCCGAGCCTCAGGCCGGTGCGTTCGCGGAGCGCCGTGCAGATCGCCCGTGCCGACGCATCCGGATCAATCGGCAGTAACAACACCACACCGTTCGGCGTGTTGCTCGTATCAACGCCGGCCGCCGCCATCACGAGGCCCTGTCGGTTTTCCACGATGCGCGTGACGCCGCCGGGATGCGCACGCGAGGCCACGACGCGCACGGTCTCGTCGGTGATCGCCTGCTCCCGATCGGCCGCTGCGACGATGCGTCCCTCGGCTTTGGAGACGATCTTGCTGGTGATGGCGAGAATGTCGCCGTCAACCAGGCATGAGTCTGTGGCCGCTCCGATAAGCGAGGCCAGGTCATCACCGGCCGTGATCTCGCCGAAACCATCGAGAGTGAAAACGGTCAGGGCCACGGGCAGGTCGTGCGCCATCTACCGAACGAGTTTCGGCAGAACCTGTGCACCGAAGACGTCGATCCACTGCTTCTGGTTGCGACCCACGTTGTGCAGGTAGATGCGATCAAAGCCGAGGTCAACGAACTTCTGAATGTACTTGCGGTGCTCGTCAGGGTCAGCTGAGATGATCATGCGGCCCTCGAAGTCTTCCGGACGCACCAGCTTGGCCATCTGCTCGAACTCAAACGGTGAGCGGATGTCGCCCTTCGGAAACTTCATTCCGCCGTTTGGCCATTCATGCAGCGCGCTGGCCATGGCCTCCTCGTCGGTTTCGGCCCAGCTCATGTGCAGTTGCAGCACCTTCGGCATGATCGACGGGTCTTTGCCGGCCTCCCGGGCGCCGTCATCGAACTTGCCGAAGAGCATCGAGATCTTCTCGAGCGGGGCACCGACCGTGATCAGCCCGTCGGCCTGCCGCCCGGCGCGTTTGGCGGTGACCGGACCGGCCGTGGCGACGAGTATTTCGGGGGCTACCTCGGGCATTGTCCACAGCCGGGTCGACTCGAGTTTAAAGAACTGGCCGGAATGCTTGACATCTTTGCCAGCGATCGAGCCGGCGAAGAGCTTCGAAATGATCTCGATGGCCTCGAACATGCGGTTGATGCGTTCGGGAGCTTCGGGCCAGTAGCCACCCACGATGTGCTCGTTGAGGGCCTCGCCGGAGCCGAGTCCGAGCCAGTGCCGGCCGGGGTACATCGAGGCGAGGGTCGCGGAGGCCTGAGCCACCATGGCGGGGTGCCAGCGAAAAGTCGGGGCTGTGACGCCGGGGCCGAAGTCGCCCCTGGTGCGCTCGGCGATTGAGGCGAGCACGCTCCAGACGAAGCTGGACTGTCCCTGGGCCGGAACCCACGGTTGAAAGTGATCGGCGGCCATCACGCCGGTGAAACCGTGTTCTTCGGCGTAGGCGGACAGGGCGACCGCCTCGGCCGGTGCGAACTGCTCCAACATGGCCGCGTAGCCAATCTGCAACTCCGTCATTGTGACCTTCCTGCGCGTTGGTGTGCTGCACCGCTTTGAGTGCTGTGCCTATTCAATCGCAACACGACGCCGGCCGCATTCGATACCGCCACGACGCATCCGCTTCTGGCCGTCTATAGGCTGGAGACATGCGCATTGCCACCTGGAACGTCAACTCCATTCGTGCCCGGTCCGGGCGAGTCGTCGACTGGATGGAACGCGAGGACATCGACGTTCTGGCCATGCAGGAGATCAAGTGCAAGCCGGAACAGTTTCCCGCGCAGGTGTTTGAAGATGCCGGCTACGATCTGGCCATTCACGGGCTGAGCCAGTGGAATGGCGTGGCGTTTGCCAGTCGCGAACCCATGACGGATGTCGTCACTGCGTTTCCAAATATGCCGGGCTTCCAAAAGGGTGCGGTCGGGCCCGACCAGCCACTGGAGGCACGTGCGCTCGGCGTGACCGTGAACGACCTGCGCCTGTGGAGCCTTTATGTGCCGAACGGCCGTTCGCTGGATGACCCGCACTACGCCTACAAGCTGGCCTGGTTGAACGCCCTGGAGGCCCATGCGGCCGAGGAGCTCGCCGACCACCCCGCGCTCGCCCTGGCCATGATGGGCGATTGGAACGTCGCTCCCCGCGATGAGGATATGGGCGACCCGAGTTTCGTGCCCGGCCAATCGACCCACGTGTCACCGGAGGAGCGCGCGGCCTTTGACGCTTTCGAGGAGGCCGGACTGGCCGACGTTGTGCGGCCGATCGTTCCGGAGGGGTTCACCTTTTGGGACTACAAGCAGCTGCGATTTCCGCGCAACGAGGGCATGCGCATCGACTTCATCCTCGGGTCTCCCGCCTTTGCCGATCTGGTAACGGATGCCAGCATCCACCGCAACGAGCGCAAGGGCGACGCCCCGAGCGACCACGTGCCGGTGCTCGTTGATCTCGACCTCGGCGGCGATGACGACGACCGCCCAATGATTTTCTAAGTCTCACTACCGCATACTGGAGTGATGACTTCACAAGAGTCGGATCCCCACGCTTGGGTACCATCCCCGCCCGCGTCAGCATCCGTGACCGTTTCCATCACCCGAACAGTCGACCCGGCGCGCTTCACGGAGGCGAGCGAATGGGTGCAGTTCGGCATCAACCTCGCCCATAGCTATCCGGGATTTCTCGGGTCGGGCTGGGTGCGCGGCAGCGAAGATTCCGCCACCTGGAACATGCTGTATCGCTTCTCCAACAGCGACAGCCTGGAGGCGTGGGAAAACTCTGACGAACGCAGCGAGTGGCTCGAAGCCGGCACCGATCTCGTGCTGGACGCTCAGGTAGAGAAACGCACCGGCATCGAGGGCTGGTTCGACACGATGCAGGAGGCGCCGCCCGGCGCTCCCGCCCTCATGCCGCCGCCGCGCTGGAAGCAAGCCGTCAGCATTTGGCTGGGATTCTTTCCGGTCAATCTGGTTTTTACTCTGCTCATACCGTGGCTGATTCCGGGTTGGAACGACCTTCCAACAGCCCTGAAGGTGCTGCTAACGACGCTGGCGCTCACGCCGCTCATGGCCTATTTCGTGCTGCCGTGGGTGACACGGATGCTGCGGCCATGGTTGCAGAGACAGCCGCACTAGTCGCGGCTCGTTAAACACGGCACCCGCCCAGGCCGGAGCCGAGGGCGGGTGCCGTTGTCGTGCGAAATGCGCGTCGAGCGAGGTGACTACACGGAGACCTTTTCAGGGGCCTTGTACTTGGGATGCGCCTGCTCTGCAGCGGTGGCGAATTCGGCGTCGATCTCCGCATTGGGCTTGTGGGTGGCAAGAGAGACGATGACAGCCACGAGCAGGCTGGCAGCGAAACCGGGCACAATCTCGTAGAGCACGTCGGCGAGCGGCGAGTTGCCCCAGATGAAGACGACGACGGCGCCGGTCACCATGGAGGCCAGGGCGCCCCAGGTGGAGAGCTTCTTCCAGTACAGGGAGAGGATGACCACGGGTCCGAACGCCGCGCCAAAACCGGCCCAGGCGAAGCCGACCAGTTCCAGAATGGTGGAATCTCGGTTGAGGGCGATGAGGCCGGCAACGACGGCGACGAGCAGCACGCCAAGGCGACCGAGCATAACCAGCTGCTTCGGTGTGGCGTCCTTTTTGCCGACGATTTTATACAAATCCTCGACCAATGCTGAGGAGGACACGATCAGCTGCGAGGAGATGGTGCTCATGATTGCGGCGAGGACGGAGGCGAGAACCAGGCCCGCGATGAACGGGTGGAACAGTGTCTGCGAGAGCAGCAGGAAGACCGTTTCCGGGTTGCCTAGACTCAGGTCGGGGTTTTGCTGGAAGTACGCGATACCGACCAGCGCTGTCGCGATGGCGCCCAGCGCGGTCAGGATCATCCAACCGATTCCGATCCGACGACCGGCCGTGGCATCCTGCGGGGTGCGCATGGCCATGAATCGCACAATGATGTGCGGTTGACCCACGTAACCCAGGCCCCAGGCCGCTGCGGAGATAACACCGAGCACGGAACCACCCGCCGTGATGGAGAGCAAATCCGGATTGACTTCGCGGATGGAATCGAGGGTGGCGGTGATTCCGCCCGTGGCGTTAAGCGCGACGATGGGCACGGTGATCAGTGCCACGAACATGAGAATGCCCTGGGCCACATCGGTCAGGGTTGCACCGAGAAATCCACCGAACAGCGTGTATAGCAGCGTGACTCCGGCGACGATGAGCATGCCGGTGAGGAAGGTGGAGCCGAAGGAATTCTCGAAGAACACGCCACCGGCCACCATGCCGGAGGAGACGTAGAACGTAAAGAACACCAGGATGATGACACCGGATGCAACGCGCAACACGCGTGAGGTGTCCTTAAGCCGGTTCTCGAAAAAGCTCGGGATGGTGATCGAGTTTTTCGAGACGAAGGTGTAAGAGCGCAGTCTGGGTGCGACGAACTTCCAGTTCAGCCAGGCACCGATGGTCAGTCCGATGGCGATCCAGGCTTCCACGAGACCAGACACGTAGATCGCTCCGGGTAGACCTAACAGGAGCCAGCCGGACATGTCAGAGGCGCCGGCACTCAGCGCGGCGGTGCCGGGTTTGAGGCCACGGCCAGCGAGCATATAGTCGTCGAGATCGTTAGTCTGCCGGAACGCAAAGTAGCCGATGGCCACCATTCCGAGGAGGTATAAGACGATCGCAATAATTTGAAAAGTTTGATCCGTCAATGGGATTCCTTTGCTGGGATGCCCGCCGTGCAGGACGTGATGGCCCGGAATTCGGGCAAGTTCAAAGGATAAGTCTTGCAGAAATATGGATATTTGGCCATATAACGCCTTGCATTAGCTCGAAAAAATGTCAAGAAGGGGCGCAGAAGCCACCCATAGCAGTGCAGACGAAGCCCCAAAATATCCCCCTCGCGCCCGTGTCAGCAGCAGCCTCTTCCGCTTGCGCCAAAAATTGGATACAGTATCCAAATGAGTTGGACTGCAGAAGAGACACCGGCGACCGGGCCGCTGGACGGCATCCGTGTTGCCGATTTTTCCCGGGTGCTCGCTGGCCCCTTTGCCACGATGATGCTCGCTGATTTTGGCGCTGACGTGATCAAGATCGAGCATCCGCTCGGTGACGATACCCGCGCCTGGGTACCGCCGGTCGACGAGAACGGCATGGGCAGCTACTTTGCCAGTGTCAACCGCAATAAGCGCTCCGTCGTCTGCGATCTGCGCACCGAACGCGGTCTGGCCGAAGCGCGCGCGCTCGCACTGAACGCCGATGTGGTGATCGAAAACTTTCGTCCCGGCGTCATGGAACAGTACGGCCTCGACTACGCCACCCTCAAGGCGGAAAGCCCCGAACTGGTCTATTGCTCTATTACCGGCTTCGGTCGAGCGGGCGGCGCCGCGCTTCCCGGCTACGATCTGCTCGTGCAGGCCGTTGGCGGGCTCATGAGCGTCACCGGCTCCCCCGATTCCGAACCCAGCAAGGTTGGGGTTGCCCTGGTCGACGTACTCACCGGGCAGAACGCGGTCATCGGCATTCTCGCCGCGTTGCGCTCCCGTGATGAGACCGGTCGTGGCCAAAGGGTCGACGTAAACCTGCTCTCCTCCCTGCTCGCCGGGCTCGTCAACCAGGCCTCGAGCACCCTCGCCACCGGCGTCGCACCGAAGCGGCTCGGCAACGCACACCCGAGCATCGCTCCCTACGAGACCTTCTGCACCCTGGATGACCCCATCGCGGTCGCCGTGGGAACGGACAAACAGTTCGGCGCCCTGGTCGAGGTGCTCGGAGTGCCCGAACTTGCGACCGATGCCCGCTTCGGCAACAATACGACCCGCCTGGAGCACCGTGCCGTACTCAAGGCGATGCTCGAGGAACAGCTCGCGACACGCCCGGCCGCTGAGTGGACCGCCCGGCTGTCGGCGGCGCGGGTACCCGCCGGGAAGGTGAATTCGATCGCCGAAGCGCTCGATCTGGCCGCTCTGCTCGGGCTGGCACCGGTCGTTCCGGTAACGGATGCCGCCAGTTCCCGCGTGAGCCGCCAAATTGCCAACCCCATCGGCCTGTCCGACACCCCCGCACGTTATCTGCGCCCGCCGCCCCTCCTCGACGAGCACAGCGGGGCGACGTTTTTCACCACGAACAATGCTTCGTCCCCCCTGGTGCTCTCGAAAAACCGACCGTAATCATCCGCTCTACTGACCGAAAGACAACTCATGACTGCTGCAACCCTCAGCACTGCCGAACTGACCGAAACTGACCTGACCGATGCCGCCGATCTCATTAGCATCGATTCCCTGCTGACCGAGACCGAGATCGCCCTGCGCAACGAGGTGCGGGCCTTCGTCAACACCACCATCAAGCCGAACATCGCCGGATGGTACGAGAAGGCGGTCTTTCCGCTCGAAATCGTTCCGCAGATGGCCAAGCTCGGCCTGCTCGGCATGCACCTCACGGGCTACGGCTGCCCCGGGCGCAGCTCGGTGGAATATGGTCTCGCGGCGCTCGAACTCGAAGCTGGGGATTCAGGACTCCGCACCTTCGTGAGTGTGCAGGGCTCGCTCGCGATGAGCGCCATCCACAAGCACGGCTCCGAGGAACAGAAGAACGAGTGGCTGCCGCGCATGGCGGCCGGTGAGGCCATCGGCTGCTTCGGGCTGACCGAACCGACCGCTGGCTCTGACCCGGCGAGCATGACCACCTTCGCGCGCCGTGACGGCACGGATTGGGTGATCAACGGCACCAAGCGCTGGATCGGACTCGCCTCGGTCGCGCAGGTCGCGATCATCTGGGCGATGACGAACGACGGGATCCGCGGCTTCGTTGTACCCACCGACACTCCCGGATTCGTCGCCACCCCGATTGAGCAGAAGCTCTCGATGCGCGCCTCCATCCAGTGCGAGATCGAGCTGACCGAGCTGCGCCTGCCCGACTCGGCGATGTTGCCGAAAGCACGCGGCCTGCGCGGGCCATTCGAATGCCTCAACGAGGCCCGGTACGGCATCGTCTGGGGTGTCATGGGAGCTGCGCGCGACAGCTACCTCACGGCGCTGGCCTTCTCGAAGGAGCGGATGCAGTTCGGTAAGCCACTCGCCGGCTATCAGCTCACCCAGCAGAAGCTCGTGAATATGGCCCTCGAAATCAACAAGGGCACCCTGCTCGCCCTGCAGCTCGGTCGCCTCAAAGATGCCGGCACGCTCGCCCCGCACCAGATCTCGGTGGGAAAGCTCAACAACTGTCGTGAGGCGATTGAGATTTGCCGCGAGGCCCGCGCAATGCTCGGTGGCAACGGCATCACCCTCGACTATTCCCCGATGCGTCACGCCAACAACCTGGAAAGCGTGCGCACCTACGAGGGCACCGACGACGTGCACACCCTCATTCTCGGCCAGCACATCACCGGCATCGCGGCTTTTCGCTAAGCCAGCTGGCGCGCTCGGAGCACATATATGCTGAGCTAGGGTTTTCAACGTGCCATCTCCTGATCGAACCTCCCGCCCATCGACCGTTCCGGCGTTCGTACTCGGCGAGCTGCGGAGACTGATCGCCGTCGGCGAGCTGGTTCCGGGCCAGCCGCTGCGGCAGGAAGACCTCGCCGAACGCCTGGGCGTCAGCCGGGTTCCGGTGCGGGAGGCGCTCAATACGCTGGAATCCGAGGGGCATGTCGTTCACGAGCCGCATCGCGGCTACCGGGTAACCGAGCTGTCACTCGCCGACCTACTCGAGGTGTACCGGCTGCGTCAGCTGCTCGAGGCCGAGGCGGTGCGCGCCACCATCGCCCTCGGCAGCGCGCGGGTGCTCGATGACCTGCGCGCGGCCGGTGCCGATGTCGAGCGTGCCAACGCGGCCGGTGACCTGCTCGCCATGAACGAGGCCAACCGACGATTTCACTTCGTTCTGGTGACGAGCGCCAAGCTTCCCCGGTTGGAGCGCATTCTCCGAGCACTGTGGGATTCCACCGAGGCCTACCGCCGGCTCTACTACGAAGAGCCAGGCAACCGGGCGCGGGTCGAACACGAGCACGCGGGCATCGTCGACGCGTTCGCCGCCGGTGATGCCGAGCTGGTCATCCGTTTACTCGACGAGCATCGTGCCCATGCCACGGCGGCCCTCGGAACAGTACTGGCGCGCTAACGCTCAGGCCGCGCGCCGATTAGACCACGGCTCAGACCACGCGAAAGGCGAGGACGCCGACTCCGTCGATTGCCGCCGTGACGGTGCTGCCGGGCTCAATCCGGCCGACGCCGGCGGGGGTGCCGGTGAAAATGAGGTCACCGGGCCGCAGTGTGACAAACCGGGACAGTGCGGCGATTACGTCGGATACCGGCCAGATCTGATCGGCGAGGTCGCCGTCCTGTCGCGTCTGGCCGTCGACGTCGAGCCAGATGCGACCCGCACCGGGATGGCCGATCGTGCTCGCGGCGGCAAGCGGCGAGCACGGTCCGGAGAAATCGAACCCTTTGGAGAGGTCCCAGGGGCGGCGCAGTGCCTTGGCGGCATCCTGTAGGTCGCGCCGGGTGAGGTCGACGGCGGCGCCGTAGCCAAAAACGTGGGTGAGGGCATCCGCTGCCGCAATGTCGGCACCGCCGACGCCAATGGCGACCACCAGTTCCATCTCGAAATGCAGGTTGTCGGTCACCGGCGGGTAGGGAACCGTGTGCGGAGCAACTCCGCGCGCTGGATCACCCTCGTTGAGCGCGAAAACAGCGTCGGCCGGCTTGGTGAAGAAGAACGGCGGGTCCTGGTCGGGGTCATTGCCCATTTCGCGGGCATGCTCGCCGTAGTTGCGGCCCACGCAATACACCCGATTCAGATAAAACCGCTCGGTCGAGTCGACGATGGGCACGCTCGTTGGCTCGGGGGCGCTGAACGGACTGGACGCAGACATAGTGTCCTTTCGGGACTTGGTGTTCAGTTGAGACTACGGGCATGCCCCAGCAGGCTACGCTCATCGCATGCCCCGACTCGACGTTCCTGGCGCTTCCCTCTACTACGAGACCCTGGGGGATCCAGACTCGCCAGCCCTGCTGCTAATTCACGCGGGGATCGCAACCCTGCGCATGTGGGATCCGCAGGCCGCGGCCCTCGCCGCGCGCCACTACGTCATTCGCTTCGACACCCGCGGTTTCGGCCAGACCACGACCAAGAATGTTGAATTTTCCAACCGAGCGGATGCCACGGCCCTGCTCGATCATCTCGGCGTCGCCCGCGCCACCCTCATCGGGTGCTCACGCGGCGGCACAATCGCGATCGATCTCGCCGTGGAGAGTCCCAAGCGGGTCGCCGGCCTGGTCACGATCGGATCCGGGCCGAGCGGTTTTCCCGACGTGGAGCTCACCGAGCGTGAAGATGCCCTGTTCGACAAGCTGGATGCCGCCTTCACCGCCCGTCAATGGCCGCGGTTGGCCCGGCTTGAGGTCGCGCTCTGGGCTGTTGGCCCTACTCGCAAAGCTGCCGATGTGGACCCCGCCTTTCTTGCCCTCGCGCAGGAGCTCAACCTGCGAAACGTCATCCATGCCACGGAAGCCCCGATCTCACTGCCGCTCGAGCCGCCCGCGCTCGACCGGGTGAGTGACATCGACGTTCCAGCACTGGTGACCGTGGGCGCGCTCGATGTTTCTGCGGCCCTCGCCCACTACGAATTCCTCTTGGAGATGCTGCCGCAGGCAAGCGGATGCACCTTTCACGACGCGGCGCACCTGCCGAGTGTGGAGAGTCCACTGGAGTTTCAGCGAGTGCTCGTGAGCTGGCTGGCAACCAACGATCTCTGACCGAGCCTCCAGCACCGTGGCGATTAGCTTAGAACGGTGGCGGATTCCGGTCGTTGCCGGTGAGGTCGGGCCTAGATCGGAATTCCAGAAGTCGGATGGCAATGGGATCGGTCCGATGATGGGTTCGGGTAGCGGCGTTGCGGGTAGCGGCGTTGCGGGTAGCGGCGTTGCGGGTGGTGCTGCTGCCGGTGTTGGTGACGCCGCACTGGAGCAGGTCGATGGCGACATCTGTTCGTAGCTGGCTGAGGGTGCGGGGTTCGTCGGGGCCTTGCAGGCTGAGGGCGGTGTCGGTGACGCGGGTGTAGATGGCGCTGAGGTCCTCGCCTGCGGCTCGCATCCAGAGGGTGGCCATACCGTCTTTGTCGGGGAAGAACATGAATGTGCGATCGGCCAGACATTTGGCGCGGCGCACAACGATCGATTCGGGGTGAATGTATTCGCGCAGCTTGCGGGCTTTGCCGTCGAACTGCGCCGCGGTGAGGTTTTTCGCGTGCGGCAGCAGCACCGTTTCGAGGTCGGATTGGAAGGGCGCCGGGACAGAGTCGAGCTGGTCGAGGAGCCTTCGGGCAATGGGGACTGCATCGGGTCGCTGGCGGGGTTGCTGGCGGGGTCGCCGGCGGGGCCGTTGGGCGAGTCGTCGGGCGAGTCATCGGCGAAGCCCGGCTGGGGGGTGTGGTCTCGACGAGCTCGACCAACGACACGGGCTCGACCAACGACACGGTCCTTCCACATCGACATCACGTGAGTGCCCGGTTCGAACCGTGGTCAGGCCGGGCCCGCACGGCTACGAGCGGCGCGACCCGAGACTTTCGAGCAGGCGTTCCTCGGCGTCGTGGCCGGGAGTGATACCGGCCGGAATGCGCAGGAAGAAGAACATGCCACCGACCCACCACAGCCCAAACAACAGCCAGGGCTCGAACGACAACGCGGCCGGCATCCCCGGCATATACAGGCTGAACAGGCCCAGGCAGAGGGCGGCAGCGACGACGCCGATCACGATTCCGCCGTTACCCTTGCCACCGATGCGCAGCGGACGGTCCATCTTCGGTTCCCGGCGACGCAGCAGCACGAACGCGACGGCCACGAGAAGGTAGGCAAGGACGATGCTCGGGGCGCCGGAATCAACGAGCCAGCCGAGCATTTGGGTTCCAAAAAACGGGGCCGCGAACGACAGCGCCCCCACAAAGTAGAGCGCGTTGGTGGGGGTGCGAAATTTGGGGTGCAGCTTGCCGAACCAGGCGGGCAGCATTCCGGAACGCGCCATGGAGAACATGAGGCGCGAGGCGCCGAGCAACAGCGAGTTCCACGAGGTGAGAATTCCGGCGATACCGCCGGCAATGAGTATCTTCGCCATGACGTCGCTGCCAAAGAGGGCACCCATGGCATCCGCTGTGGCGATATCGGTCTGGCCGATTGCGGCGGCGGACATCGACGACGACGTGGTGAGCAAAATCATGACGTACCAGATGGTCGCGAGAATCACGGCGACGACAACGAGCTTGCCGATCTGGCGCGGCGCCACGTTGACCTCTTCGGCCGATTGCGGAATGACATCGAAGCCCACGAACAGGAACGGTACGACTACGAGCACGGCGAAGAATCCGCCCATGCCGCCGGTGAAGAACGGCTGCATGTTTGTGGTCGAACCACCGGTGAACGATCCGAACACGAGCATTGCGCCCACGATCAGCAAAAACAGCACCACGAAGGTCTGCACGACACCGGCCAGTTTCACACCACGGATGTTGATGCCCGTGATCACGACGGCCGCCACTGCTCCCACCAGCGCCCAGGTCAAATACACCTGCTCACCGGCGATTTGCCAGAGCGGAATCTGGCTGAGGTTGGGAAAGAGATAGCCGGCCGTGCGCGGCAGCGCGACGGCCTCGAACGCGACGATGGTGACGTAGCCGCCGGTAATCGCCCAGGACCCAACGAACGACCAGCGCGGCCCCATGGCTCGCAGCAGAAAGTTGTGTTCACCACCGGCCTTCGGCATGGCGGCGGTCAATTCGGCGTAGGTGAGACCGACGATGCACATGATGATTCCGCCGGCGATCATGGCCGTGACGGCACCCATGGTACCGGCGTCGTTGATCCAGCCGCCGGTCAGCACGACCCAGCCGAAGCCGATCATGGCTCCGAATCCGAGGGCGAGCGCATCTCGATTTCCGAGGACTTTCAGCAGCGATGGAGTGTGGTGATGGTGCGTGGTAGCGATGGTGTCCCCATTTGTTTCGGCACGAGTCATCGCTGATGCGACGCTGGATGATGCACTGCTGACGCACCCACCGGCCCGCCACGCTGCGCGTATTTATTGTGACAGTCTGTCACCCAATGGGGGGCCCGCTATTACCCTGCGCAAGTTTTTCCACCCGTTAGCTGCGGCCGACCCACCGATCCATTGAGCGGTAGACGCCGAAAACACGACCGGCGACGGCGTCCCATGCGGCCAGCGGCAGCACACCGCGCAGCACTTTCGACAGGCTCACGGTCCAGGGTAGAAGCAGCTGCGGTTTGCCGGCGAGCATCGCCCGCCAGACTCGGTCAACCACATATTCCGGGGTCATCAGCGGGGTGAGCAGAGGCCCTCGAGCACCCGCAAACATACCGGTGTCGATGTAGCTCGGGCACACCGTAGTCACCTTGACGTAGCCGTGCCCCTGCTGCACGAGTTCGAGGCGCAACGAATCGCTCCACCCGATCAAAGCCGCTTTCGAAGCGGCATACACGCTCATCCGCGGGTTGCTGAGAGTGCCAGCGGCCGACGCGATGTTCACGATGCGTGACTCGCGGGATCCGCTCGCCATCATCGCCGGCAAGAACTCCCGGGTGATATACATCGGGGCCAGTGCGTTGATCTGCATGGTCGGTCGGGTATCGGCACCATTGTCGTGCTCCCAGAAATACTTGCCACGGATGATTCCGGCGTTGTTGATGACGACGTCGGGGTCGCCGACCTCCGTACGCACCCGCTGCGCGGTCTGTGCAATCGCGCCCAGATCGGCAATATCAACAACGTAGGGAGCGATCTGCGTGCGCCCATTGGAGTGTTCACTGAGGACGGCTGTCGTCGCGGCGAGCGCGGCCCCATCACGGTCCCAGAGGATGACGGTTTTCGCCCCCTCGGCGACACAGCGCTCGGCGTACAAACGGCCCATTCCCATGGCGGCTCCGGTAATCAGCACTCGGGCTCCAGCGACGGTTCGACTCATACCCCCATCATGCCGTCTGCGCGGGCCGCATGGAGTGTTCCGCCACGGGACTACGCTCGATCTAGCAGGAGATTCGGGGAGGTGCGCATGAACTTTCAGACCCTCGCGATCATCTCCGTGATCGCGCTACTCGGACCGCTACTGGCCACACCGCGCCGCTGGAACATTCCCGTCGTCGTCGGCCAGCTCGCTGCGGGAGTGATCGTCGGGCGCACCGGGTTCGGCCTCATCGACGCGACCGACCCCACCCTGACGCTTCTAGCGGATGTTGGATTCGCGTTGATCATGTTCGTGGCTGGCACGCACGTGCCCCTTCGCTCCGGCGCAATTCGTGCGGCCCTGTCAGCTGGCCTGGTGCGGGCGACACTCGTGACACTGTCGGCGAGCCTCCTCGGCGTGGCCATCGCGATGTTCTTCGGTACCCAGCACGCACCCCTCTATATCGTGTTGCTCGCTTCCTCCTCGGCGGCGCTCGTGCTGCCACTGATCCACTCCCTCGGGCTGCGCGGCCGATCGATGCTCGAGCTCACCGCGCAGGTCGCCATCGCCGATATCGCGGCGATTGTGGCGTTGCCGCTCGCCATCGACCCGCCGAATGCAGGCCGCGCTGCCCTCGGCGCCGCACTGGTCGCCGCCCTGGCCGTGGCGCTGTATCTTGTGCTGTCACGTCTGGAACGTAACGGTTCTCGCCGGCGGCTGCACAAGCTTTCGGCCAACCGAAAATTCGCGCTCGAACTGCGCATTCAGCTGGCGATTCTGTTCGCCCTGTCAGCTGTGGCCGTGTTCGCCCACGTCTCGGTCATGCTGGCCGGGTTTGCGTTTGGCCTTGCCGTTGCCGCGGTGGGTGAACCGCGGCGTCTGGCTCGTCAGCTGTTCGCCCTCGCCGACGGATTCCTGGGGCCTTTGTTCTTCGTCTGGCTCGGCGCCGCGCTCTCACTCCGCGATCTCGCCGACCACCCGCAGATGATCGCGCTCGGCCTGGTCCTCGGCGTGGCCACCCTGCTTACCCACGCGACCACGCGCGTGCTGGGACTCCCGCTGCCCCTTGGTCTGCTGTCGGCCGCCCAACTCGGCGTTCCGATCGCCGCCGCGACAATCGGCACTCAGTTGAACGTGCTCGCCCCCGGAGAAGCGGCGGCTCTACTCCTCGGAGCGCTCGTGACCATCGCGGGAACCGCGCTGGCAAGCAGTTGGACACGGCCGCGCGCGGCATCCGTTCCTGGGGCGAGTGTCGTCTAGAGGAACATCAGCACAATGCCGACGACACCGGCTACAACGCCCAGGGCGAGCAGCACAAGCCCGGTCAGGCGCAGCCCCTTGCCATCCAGCTCGGGGTCGTGGGTGCGGCAGCGCTCGGGCCGCCGATTGCGAAACCAGACTCGTACATCGTCGCCCGGCACCAGGTGATGAGTCTCGTGGGTGTCGGCGGGGCACTCGTGCACATCACCCAGATCATCAAACCAGCGGATGACCGTGGCCGACCCCGACAGGGCGATCACGGCGGTCGTGCGGGTGAAGCGGCCGCTGATTCCGCGCACCGAGAGGCCGCAGATATAGAGGAATGCTCCGACGCTGAGGCCGATGAGAGTAAGAATCTCGCTGATGATTCCGACGAAGTCGAGAGCGTGCATTGCCACCTTCGTTCATCAGATGAATTGGAGATATCGAGGATCCAGCGGGCAGAGAGCACCGTTGGCTAAATCGTATCGTTTCAGGTCCTGGCAGCAGGCCCGTCTGACACACTGGGCCTCATGATGCTCACCGACAACAACGTGCCGGCCTGGTGGCGCGGGCTCGGCCTGCCCGGATTGGTGGACTTGCACACCCATTTTCTGCCGGAACGCATGTTGCGGCGCGTGTGGGCGCATTTCGACGCGATCGAGCCCCTGATCGGCCGGGACTGGCCGATTCAGTATCGCGACGACGAGGCCACGCGGCTGGCGACCATTCGTCGTCTCGGCGTGCGCCGCTTCACCGCTCTGTCGTACGCGCATCGCCCGGGAATGGCGGCATCCTTGACTGATTTTTCGCTCAATCTGGCTTCGGAACACGCCGAGTGTGTGCCGAGCGCCACCTTTTTTCCGGAAGAGGGTGTGCTCGAGCAGGTGCAGTCCGCACTCGACCGCGGTGCCCGGGTATTTAAAATCCACGCGCAGATCGGGGCGTTCGACCTGCGTGAGCCGGTACTCGACCCGGTCTGGGGACTGCTGGCCGACGCCGCGATCCCGGTCGTGATTCACGTCGGGAGCGGGCCGGTTGCCCGGCCGGGAATCACCGGGCCGGACAACCTTGCCGGCGTGCTTTCGCGGCATCCGCTGTTGACGGCCGTCGTGGCCCATCTCGGCGCTCCGGAATACGGCGAGTTTCTTGATCTGGCCGAGCGCTACCCCTGGGTACACCTCGACACCACCATGGTGTTCACCGACTTCTTCGAGCAGCTCGCGCCGTTCGACCCCGCCCTGCTCCCCCGGCTGGCCGACCTGCCCGACCGGGTGGTGCTCGGCAGCGACTTTCCCAATATTCCGTACCCGTATGCGCATCAGCTCGAATCGCTCGAACGGCTGCGCGACCGGGAGCCGCGGCTCGACGACGACTGGCTGCGCGCAGTCTGCTGGTACAACGGCCTGCGTCTCATCGGCGAGTAGCAGCTGAAACGGGACACCGTCGATACCGGTCGATCTCGACCAGCTCGATCAAGGGGATACGTGGATTGTGGCGTAACACTGCGTAGAGCGAATTGGTTCGCAGCGAGGGCCAACATAGTTTGAAAGTATGACCACGCATACTTCGCCCACCGGAATCCGCACCCGCAGCAAACTCAGCCGGTGGGTGCGTTCTTTTGGCGTGCAGATCATCGCTGCCCTGATCATTGGGCTGGGCCTGGGGCTACTCGCCAAACAGTTGGGCAGCACGGCCGACAGCCCGAACGCGCTGGGCGGAACCCTGCAGACGATTGGCTCCAGCTATGTGGCGCTGCTGCAGACCGCCGTGATCCCGCTCATCTTTACGGCCGTGGTCAGCTCGATCGCTAACCTGCGCCAGGTGTCTAACGCCGCGTCGCTGGCCTGGAACACGCTGCTCTGGTTTGCCGTCACAGCCCTAATCGCGGTCACCATCGGAATCGGTCTCGGGGTATTGCTGCAGCCCGGCGCCGGCACGGGGCTCAGCGCGCCGGAAGAATACTCCGGGCGCACCGGCAGCTGGTGGGGATTTCTCAGCGGACTGTTCCCGAGTAACTTTCTCGGGCTCGGCGCAAGCACCTCTGTTGTGGAGGGCGCGGCCACCACGAGCGTGAACTTTAACGTGTTGCAGATTCTGGTTATCGCAATCGCGATCGGCATCGCCGCCCTCAAGGTGGGCAAGCCGGCCGAGCCCTTTCTCGCGCTCAACGCATCCGCTCTCGCCGTCATTCAGAAGGTGCTCTGGTGGATCATCCGCCTGGCCCCGATCGGCACCATCGGGCTCATCGGCAATGCCGTGGCCAGCTATGGCTGGGATACCATCGGTTCACTCGGCAAGTTCTCGGTGGCCATCTATATCGGGCTGGTCCTGGTCTTGTTCGTCGTCTACCCGATATTGATTCGCTCGCACGGGCTCTCGATCAAGCAGTATTACTCGGGGGTCTGGCCCGCCGTGCAACTCGCTTTCGTCTCGCGTTCCTCGATTGGCACGCTGCCGCTCACCCAACGGGTGACCGAGCGCAGCCTGGGCGTACCGCGCGAATATGCTTCGTTTGCCGTGCCGCTCGGGGCGACGACCAAAATGGATGGCTGCGCCGCGATCTACCCGGCCATCGCCGCTATCTTTGTGGCCCAGTTCTTCGGTATTCAGCTAGACCTCAGCCAGTATTTGCTGATCGTTCTGGTCTCGGTCCTCGGCTCGGCCGCGACCGCGGGAACGACGGGGGCCGTCGTTATGCTGACCCTCACATTGTCAACGCTGGGCCTCCCCCTGGCGGGCGTCGGGCTATTGCTGGCCGTAGACCCGATTCTTGACATGGGACGCACCGCCGTCAACGTGGCCGGGCAGGCGCTCATTCCGACGATCGTGGCCAAGCGGCAGGGCATCCTCGATGAGACGCTCTACAACGCTGCGCGCACCGCCGAGCCATTCAGCGACGACGAGCCACGCTCGGTGACGGATGCTGCCGCGCCGTCCCCGGATGCCCTCGCGCGAGTCTGATCGGCACGCCGTGCCAAGTTTTCGGCCTCCCCCAGCGCGTAACTCCTGCAACTTTGCGCTGGAAGTCGCTGGACGCCCAGTTCAGCCGGCACTCGCGAAATCACCGGTCAGATTGCAGGAGTTATGCGCCGCCGCAGCAGGCCTCGACTGGCGCGTCAACGGCGCGGACGAGATCGGTAGTCAGCCCGGACGTCCGACACCAACTGCTCGGTGGCTTTCCAGCAGCACGTTGATCTCGGTCAGTGACATCGCTGGGAAACGCTTCACGACGTTTCGCAGGACCGGAACCTTGATACCTATAAATCTGTCCCCTTCGCCGCACTGTCCGGGGCCGGTCTGAAAGAAACAGGCGACGCCGATCGCGAGCTGCGGATCAGCAAGCTCGGAGAGGGCCGCGATGACATCGGCGACGGGCATGCGCATCCAGGCAGACTATCCCCCACCTGCGTGGCATCGCGTGCGGGCCGGAGCAGATCGTGGTTCACAATGAAGCAACGTCAAAATAGCGATTCTCAGCGCCAAAACCCGGCAGGAACCGGCATTCGTTGCGGCACATCGCAAGAAAACGCCGCGCACCGCCCGATATTCTGAAGGAACACACCCGTCGCAACCGCGGCACTTACGAGAACGGGAGGTTCCCATGTCGATATCTGTTGAAAAAACACACGTAGCTAACGCTTTGGTCGGAGAGCCCGAGGTTCTCGAAGACGGCGGCACGACCCTCACCCAGAATCCGTCCTGGCTGAGCTTGAAAGCTGCGGCGACCGAATTGCAGGGCTGGCAGTCGCAAGATGGGTCGATCGGCGACGTGGAACGACACGCGGAGGCCGCGGCGTCTGTTTCGCGCATCACCGCAGCCATCGTCGAGCTGGCACCCGAATTTGCACATGATGCCACCTACCTTGCCGCCTTGATCGTCGACTTCGACCGTTGGGCGGCCGAAGCCTTCGGCGTGCCCGACTTCTACGATTCGCTTCTGGCTTTTGAGCCGCAGCAGCACCGTGTCGACGGGCTGCGCCACCTCGTGGTGTTCCCCATGTACACACAGAACGGAAGCACCAATCGTCTGGTCGAGGCCGTGCTGATCGAGGTTATCTGGCCGGAGTTCATCGGTGAACTCGAAGCGGGCTATTCGAACAAATTGTTCGTGCCGATTCGTTTTCTCGACTTCACCCCCGGTTACGACACCAACTCGGCCGTCTTGTTTCCCGAGACAGTCGCGATGCGCGAGATTCCTACGTTCTCTTGGGGGGCGATCTTCGCCGACCGCGAAGCCGCCCGTTTTCGCCGGGTCGTGCGCGCAGCGGCTGAGATCACCCGGCTGGAACTGCCCCGCGACGCTTCCCTGCTGCTCGACGACCAGCATCTGACCGAAGAGACCTTCGTGATGTGGGACCTGATTCACGACCGCACACACATGCGCGGTGATCTTCCGTTCGACCCGTTTATGATCAAGCAGCGCATGCCGTTCTTTCTGTACTCGCTCGAAGAGTTGCGCTGCGACCTGACCGCGTTTCGCGAGTCGGTCACGATCGAGCGCAGCGAACTGGCGAGCCCAGAAGCTCGTCGGCACGCGAAGCTGGTTCAGTACGCGGTCATCTTCGACCGTATCTTTCGGTTCGCTATCACCGGCAACCGGGTGCGCAACTATGACGGCCTCGGCGGTCAGCTACTGTTCGCGTGGATGCACCAGCACGGCGTGCTGCACTGGACCGACACCCGGCTCACATTTGATTGGGAAGCCGTGCCCGGGGTGGTCATTGCACTCGGAGCACAGATCGACGAGCTCTACTGGTCGTCGATCGACCGGCCCAAGAAGGCGCACTGGCTCGCGGCCTACGAGATGATCTCGACGACTCTCACGCCGAACCCGGCGTCGAACTGGGCGCGCGGGCTGCCGCTCGAGGTGCTTGCTGGAGCACCCAAGGGTTACACGGACCAGGTTCTCGACGATGAATTTCCGTTGTCGATGTTTTTCGAAGCGCTCGAAAAGAAGATGCGAGTGGTTATCGACTCGACCGCAGGCATCACCGGCAGCGCGGTCGACTAGTGGCGTCCATTCCGACCGCGGCTGATCGCACCGTACTCATCGCCGGGGCGACCAGCACGGCCGGTCTGGCCGTCGCCGCCTCGCTGGCGCAGGCCGGTGCGCGAATCATTGCGGTCGGTTCCAACCTGGAGCGGCTGCAGTCGGTGCTGCAGGTCGCACCCGAAGCGGTGCTCTATGAATGCGACCTGGCTTCGTACACGGCCGTGACAGAACTGGTTGCCTCGGTGCACCGGGAGCACGGTCCGATCGACGGGCTGATTCATCTCGTGGGCGGCTGGCGAGGCGGCGGCGGCTTGGCCGGCCAAACCGACGAGGACTGGGATTTTCTGCACGAGCATGTGGTCTCCACGCTGCGCAACACGACCCGGGCGTTCAACGCGGACCTGTTGGCCTCTTCGGCCGGGCGACTGGCGATTGTCTCGAGCGTGTCGGTGGACCGGCCGACCGCGGGTGGCGCGAATTACGCGGCCGCAAAGGCCGCGGCCGAAACCTGGGTGCGCGCGGTGGGCCAGGGATTTGCGAAGGCCGGCGACACCGCAGCGACCACGATTTTCGTCGTGCGGTCGCTCGCGGGCCTCGAAGGCGAGTTGGCTGGGCGGGTAACCGGTCTGTGGGACGAGGCGACGGCATCCGCTAATAACAGCCGGGTTGTCCTTGCTGCGCCGTCGGCGGGGTAGGGCTACCAGGGGCCGCTACCGCTTTTGAGACCACACCGCGTCGCAAACTCGGAGTTTTTGGCAACACGCCGCTTGGGGCGGAATTCTGCACGGCAGATCGCGAAAAAGTCCGAGTTTGCGTGGCCTCACGGCATTCTGGCCGAGCGGCGGATGCCCGGACGCCCCAGCCGCGCTAGCGTGAAGCTGACCAGCAACGAAGGGGCAAGAATGCTCGATATCAGGGGCGTCAACAAGCGCTACGGCACGAGGACGGTGCTCTCCGACGTGAGTTTCACGGTCGGAGACGGGCGTATGACCGGCTTCGTCGGCGCAAACGGCGCCGGCAAGACCACGACGATGCGCATCATTCTCGGGGTGCTCTCCGCCGATTCCGGCACCGTGCTTATCGACGGAGTGCCTGTCACCGCGAGCGACCGCCGCCGCTTCGGGTACATGCCCGAGGAACGCGGCCTGTACCCCAAGATGAAGGTCGCCAAGCAGCTCGTATACCTGGCCCGCCTGCACGGCTTGAGCCCGGCATCCGCTCGCCGCAACACGAGTGACCTGCTCGAACGCCTCGGTCTGGATGCCCGGGCCGGCGACAGGGTCGAATCGCTCTCGCTCGGCAATCAGCAGCGCGCTCAGATCGCCGCCGCGCTCGTACACGATCCCGAGTTTCTCGTGCTCGACGAGCCGTTCTCTGGCCTCGACCCGCTCGCCGTCGAAGCCGTAACGAGCGTGCTGGCCGGCTACGCAGCCCAAGGCGCTCCCGTGCTGTTCTCCTCACACCAGCTCGACATTGTGGAGCGGCTCTGCGACGACCTCGTCATCATCGCTGACGGCACGATTCGCGCGAACGGCTCCCGCGACGCCCTGCGTGAGCAGCACAGTCGCCCGCGCTTTGAGATTCGCACCGCGGGTGACCCCGGCTGGATTCGTGAGGTCCCCGGCATCACCGTGATCGACTTCGACGGTGACTTCGCCGTTTTCGAATCCGAAACGGATGCCGCCAGCCAGGCGGTTCTGCACCGTGCGATTACACTCGGCGCTGTTCACACCTTTGATCAGCAAAGACCGTCCCTCGCCACGATTTTCAAGGAGGTCATCTCGTGAGCAACGCCATCCGCCCGGTTCACACCGCACCCACCTTCGCCCAGAGTGTGTGGCTGGTCTCCAACCGCGAGATTTCCGCCCGCCTGCGCAGCAAGTCCTTTCTCATCGCCACCGGAATTCTGTTGCTCATCTCAATGGCGTCGGTCATTGTCGGCAGCATCGTCAGTCAGAACACGAGCCTGACCAAGGTGGCGGTGGTCGGCACGGCCATCGGCGTCGTGGAGCAGACCAACGCCTTCAACATGGTCGAGGCCTCGAGCGTCGCCGATGCCGAGGCGCTCGTGCGCGACGGCACGGTCGATGCGGCCGTTGTGCCATCGACGACTGCCGATTCCCTGCTCGGCCTCACGGTCATCGCCCTGGATTCGGCGCCGAGCGAGGTGCTCGGAGCGCTCAGCGTGAGCCCGGACCTGAAGATTCTCGACCCGGCCGAGCAAGACGGCTTTCTCGCCTACCTCGTGGCCATCGGGTTCGGCATCATCTTTCTCATGTCGGCGACCACCTTCGGTGCCACGATCGCCCAGAGCGTTGTCGAAGAAAAGCAAACTCGAATCGTCGAGATTCTCATGTCGACCATATCGGTGCGGGCCCTGCTCGCCGGCAAAGTGCTCGGCAACAGCCTGATGGCATTTGCGCAGATTGTGGCGATCGGCCTGCTCGTCTCAATTGGCCTGGCGGTTACCGGGCAACGCGTGCTGCTGGCCGATGTCGGCCCAGCGATCGTCTGGTTTGCCGTGTTCTTCGCCTTCGGATTCGTGCTTCTCGCGGCGCTTTATGCTGCCACTGCGTCGATGGTGTCCCGGCAGGAAGATGTGGGCTCGGCGACCTCGCCGGTATTGTTCCTCGTGATGGTCCCGTACTTCTTGGTCATCTTCTTCAACGACAACCCGCTCGTGCTGGCGATCATGTCGTACGTTCCGTTCTCGGCCCCGGTCGGCATGCCGGTGCGCATCTTCCTCGGCCAGGCCGAGTGGTGGGAGCCCGTGCTCTCACTGGTTGTACTGGCCCTGTCGACCATGGTGGTGATTCTGATCGGGTCGCGCATCTACTCCAACGCGCTGCTGCGAATGGGTGCCCGCGTGTCCTTTAAAGAAGCGCTGCACCGGTAAAGCGGTGGTGAGTGGTCTCGACGGGCTCGACCAACGACACGTTGGTCGAGCCAGACGAGCCCATCTTCAGGTGGCGCCGGGCCGGATGCGCAAGGATGGATGTGTGACTCAACTCCATGATCTAACTTCTCGCGGTTTCGCCTCTGACAACTACTCTGGAATTCATCCAGATATTCTCGAGGCGATTGTTCAGGCCAACGGCGCCCATCAGGTCGCCTACGGCGAAGATATCTACACGGCTCGTCTCAACGAGGTCTTCGTTGAACAGTTCGGCGAGGGTGTCGAAATCTTCCCGGTGTTCAACGGCACCGGCGCCAACGTCACCGGTTTGCAGTCGATGCTGCCGCGCTGGGGTGCCGTGATCTGCTCCGCCACGGCGCACATTCACAATGATGAGGGCGGAGCGCCCGAACATGTCGGGGGTTTCAAGCTCCTGCCGGTCGGCACCTCCGACGGCAAGCTCACTCCCGAACTCATCGACCAGGAGGCCTGGGGCTGGGGCGATGAGCACCGTGCCCAGCCGCTCGTCGTCTCGATCACGCAGACCACCGAACTCGGCACCGCGTATTCCGTTGCGCAGGTGCGCGCCATCGCCGACCACGCACATTCCAAGGGCATGACGCTGCATATGGATGGTGCCCGCATCAGCAACGCGGCCGCGAGCCTCGGCGTGCCGCTTCGCGCCTTCACCCGCGACGCCGGCGTCGACGTACTCAGCTACGGTGGCACCAAGAACGGCATGATGCTCGGCGAGTGCATCGTGGTGCTGAACCCGACAGCATCCACTGGCCTAAAATTTTTGCGCAAGTCGAACATGCAGCTCTCCAGCAAGATGCGTTTCGTTTCGGCACAGCTCATCGCGCTGCTCGGCACCGACCTCTGGCTGCGCAATGCAACCCACTCCAACGCCATGGCCGCTCGACTGCGCGGCGCGCTCGAGAACAAGCTCGCGGACGGCACCATCACCGGGCTGGCCTTCAGCCAGGCCACCCAGGCCAACGCGATCTTCGCTACCCTGCCCAGTGGTGTCGCTGACCGCTTGCGTGAGACTTTTCGTTTCTACGACTGGGATGCCTCGAAGAATGAGGTGCGCTGGATGTGCGGCTTTGACACCACGGAAGACGACATCGACACGTTCGTCGCGGCCATCACGCAGGAATTGTCGTGACCTTTCAGGATCGACCGTGGCTCGCAGCCTACGCTCCCGGCGTTCCGGGAACGATCGCCGAGATCACCGAGACCCTCACCGACATGATGGAGACCTCGGCGGAGCGGTTTGCGCCGGCCGTGGCCCTGGATTTCTTCGGCTCCGCCATCACCTACGAGCAGCTCGGCGAGCAAATCTCCCGGGCTGCCAACGGACTGCGCAAACTCGGCGTGAGCCCGGGCGATCGGGTGGCCCTCGTGCTGCCCAACTGCCCGCAGCACGTTGTCGCCTTCTATGCGGTACTGCGCCTGGGCGCCATCGCCGTCGAGCACAACCCGCTCTACACCGATCGAGAGCTACGCCACCAGTTTGAAGACCACGGTGCGCGCGTCGCGATCGTCTGGGACAAGGTCTACGATTCGGTGCGCGCCTTTCCCAAAGACATGGGGGTAGCGGATGTCATCACCGTCGACCTCACCCGAGCGTTGCCGTTCTCGAAACGGATGGCCCTCAAGCTGCCGATCAAGAAAGCCCAG
Source organism: Actinomycetales bacterium (assembly GCA_038205545.1). Lineage (GTDB taxonomy): Bacteria > Actinomycetota > Actinomycetes > Actinomycetales > Microbacteriaceae > Cryobacterium. The sequence continues at coordinate 1,331 of JBBRBV010000003.1, read as the reverse complement.
GAGGCACGCGCAGCCCTCACCACCGGGCCGGCAAGAGGGGCAATCACCTGGGATTCCATCGTCGGTGCCCGCAAGCTGCACCCGTCACACCATCGGCCATTGCTCACCGACACCGCCGTGCTGCAGTACACCAGCGGTACGACCGGCGCCCCCAAGGGTGCCATTCTCAGCCACTATAATCTGCGGGCCAATGCCGCACAGGGCTCCGCCTGGGTAGCAGGTCTGCGCCCCGGCGACGAAACGGTCTATGGCGTCCTGCCCATGTTTCACGCCTATGGCCTGACGCTGTGCCTCACCTTCGCGATGAGCATCGGTGCCCGCCTCGTGCTCTTTCCCAAGTTCGACGAGAAGCTCGTGCTCGATGCCACCCGGCACGCACCGCCCACGTTTCTGCCGGCGGTGCCGCCGATCTACGACCGCCTGGTCGCGGCGGCCGCGAAGAAGAAGGTGAGCCTGGCGGGCATCCGCTTTGCTATTTCTGGTGCCATGAACCTGCCGGTGGCGATTGTCGACCGGTGGGAGAGCGCCACCGGCGGCCTGCTGGTGGAGGGCTACGGCATGACCGAGGCCTCACCGATCGTCGCCGGAAATCCGATCGGCCCGAGCCGTCGCCCCGGAACGGTCGGTGTGCCGTTTCCGAGCACCGACATTCGCGTGGTCGATCCGGAGGATCCCACGACCCTGCGCGGTTTCGAGGAGGAGGGCGAGCTGCTTGTGAGCGGCCCCCAGGTCTTCTCCGGCTACTGGGACCGCCCGACCGAGAGCGCGCAGGCGCTTTTGCCGGGCGGATGGCTGCGCACCGGCGATATTGTGCGCGTCTCGGCCGACGGTTTCATCACGGTCGTGGACCGCATGAAGGAACTGATCGTCACCGGTGGTTTTAACGTGTCGCCGTCCGAGGTCGAAGACGCCCTGCTGTCCCACCCTGATATCGTCGACGCGGCCGCGGTTGGGCTGCCGAGTGCAAACGGTGGCGAAGACGTGGTGGCCGTCGTGGTCCTCACCCCCGGCGCCCAACTCGACGTCAGCGCGGTGCGCGAGTACTGTCGTACCCGGCTGTCGGCCTACAAGGTGCCACGGCGCATCGTCGAGGTTGAGGATCTACCGCGCAGCCTACTCGGCAAGGTGCTACGCCGCGAGGTGCGCAATCGAATGCAGGGCAAATAGCTACCCGTGGTTGGGGCAGTCTCGGTGCCCGAGCTGCGCGAGCGCGACGTTGCTCCGCGTACTCGCAAGCCCCTCACGGAGCTGCTGCTCGCGTTGGTGGGGGCGGTGGGGTCCCGCAGGGGGGGGCACCCTCAGCCCCCCCCGGGGACAGCACGCCCCACCCG
>JBBRBV010000002.1:0-97853 GCA_038205545.1 Actinomycetales bacterium | reverse complement strand
CCGGGTTTCGTAGCTGAGGGCTTCGGTGTAGCTGAGCACGTAGGCCTTGGTCGCGCCGTAGACGGCCATACGCGGTACCGGCTGGAAGGCGGCCGTGCTGGCCAGGTTTATGAGCGCCGCGCTGTGTGGGTGCAACGACGCGGTCTCCACCAGATCGGGGAGAAATGCGTGGGTCAGCGCGGTCAGGGCCTGCACATTGAGCGCGACCTGCTCGTTTTCGCGGGCCTCGTCGGAGTCGAGCACGGTGCCGAAGGTTGCAAAGCCCGCGTTGTTCACGAGGGTGCCGATGGTGATAGCCCGCTCGCGCAGGTCGGACACCAGCTCGGTGACGGCATCCGCTCTGGTGAGATCAAGCGGGATGACGGTGGAAACTGTGCCGTATTTCTCGGCCAGGTCCACCGCGAGGGCTTCGAGGCGGGCCTGCCGGCGGGCGACGAGCACGAGATCTGCACCGCGCCGTGCGATCTCGTGGGCGTACCCGACGCCCAGTCCGCTCGATGCCCCGGTGATCAGCGCGATGGTGCCGATGGGGTTATACACAGCGCTGGCCATGGCTTGAGGCTAGTCGCCCAGCGTGGGCAAAACCAGAGCTGGCCGGGTGGGCGGCCCGGCCGAACTAGGCTCAGCACATGGCTGATCCACACGAACTGACCGCCCTGGAACAATGGCAGGCCCTGCAGAACGGCGACATCAGCCCGGGTGAGCTTGCAGAGCACTACCTTGCTCGCATCGAGAAATTCAACCCGGCTCTCGGCGCTTTCGTTACCGTGAGCGCGGATGCCGCCCGGACACGAGCCCGCCACGTGGAAGAGCGGATGCCCCGCACCGCTCCGCTCTGGGGCCTCCCGTTCGCCGACAAAGACCTCCACCTGCGTGCCGGGGTGCACGCCGGTTTCGGGTCGCGCCTGTTCGCCGACTACGTGCCCGAAGAATCGGATGACCTCGTACAGGCCCTCGACGATGCCGGGGGAGTCAGCCTCGGCAAAACCAATACGCCCGAATTCGGGCTCGCCTCCTACACGGAAAGCCTCGCCGCGCCGCCGGCCCGCACGCCGTGGAATCTCGAGCTCGGCGCTGGCGGATCCAGCGGCGGCGCCGCCGTCGCGGTGGCCGCACGGCTGCTGCCGTTCGCGCCCGGCTCCGACGGCGGTGGGTCAATTCGCATTCCGGCAGCCGCCTGCGGCCTGGTAGGGCTGAAGCCCAGCCGCGGGCGGGTGCCGGCAGCCTCTGGAATCGACAAGCTCGCCGGCCTGCCGGTCGGCGGTCCGCTGGCCCGAACGGTTGCGGATGCCGCGCTGTTGCTCGACGCCATGATCGCGCCACGAGACGGTCACCCCAACCATCACTACGCCCTGCGCGCCCCGGACAATGAGACGCCACTGCTGGCAGCGGCGGTGCGCGGCGAAGGGCGTTTTCAGCTCGGTGTCATGACGACCTCGGCCTGGGACAACGACTACGAGATAGCGATTGCTCCCGAAGCCCAGCGGGCCCTCGACCTCGCCGTCGCCGAATTTGCGGCGCTGCACCATGGTTTGGAAGAGACCGCGCTCGGGCCGGACTCCAGCTATGTACCGGCCTTTCGGGCGATCTGGCAGGCCGGGGCGGCGAGTATCCCCGCCGACACCGAGGCCGAGATCGCCATGCTCGAGCCGCTGACCCAGTGGTTACTCGCCCGGGGCCGCGCCCTCAGCGCGCGCGACCTTGCCGAGGCGCTCGCTGCGCTGAGTGCGTACGAGCGGTCGTTCATTCACCAACTGTCACGGTTTGACGCCGTGCTGACCCCGGCCATGGCGATGACTCCCCGCCCGGTCGGTTGGTACAACGCGCACGACGCCGAGGCAAACTTCGCGCAGCAGGTGCAATACACGCCGTTCACCTCGATGATCAATGTGAGCGGGCTGCCGGCCATCGTGCTACCGGTGCATCAGACCGAGGACGGCCTGCCGATGGGGGTGCAGCTGATCGGCCGTCCGGGGGGCGAGGCCACCCTGCTCGCACTCGGTGCGCAGCTGGAGCGTCGCATCCGCTGGCAGGATCGGGTGCCGCCGGAGCCGATGTAGCCCGCTCACCGGCGCACCGAGGCCGGACGGGACGGCCACCAGAAGCGGTCATTGATCAGAAAGACCAGGGCTGGCACGAGCACGGTGCGCACAACGAGGGTGTCGAGCAACACACCGATGCAGACGATCACACCGATCTGGGTAAGGGCGACGACGGGCAGCACGCCGAGCACGGCGAACACCGCCGCGATCAGAATGCCGGCGCTGGTAATCACCGCGCCCGTCGACGACAGGGCGCGCACCATACCCTCCCGGGTGCCGTAGCGCCTCGCCTCTTCGCGGGCCCGGGTCGTCAGAAAGATGTTGTAGTCCACGCCGAGGGCCACCAGAAACAGAAAGGCAAACAGGACCACGTTGGTGTCGAAGGCGGCGAAGCCGAGCAGATTCTGAAAGATCAGGTTCGAGGCGCCAAGGCTGGCAAAGAAAGTACCGAGCACGGTGACCAGGAGCAGTATCGGTGCCACGAGAGAGCGCAGCAGCAGGGCCAGAATCAGAAAGACGATACCCAGGATGAGCGGCACGATCAGATCCTGGTCCCGTTGGGCGCTCGTCTTCGTGTCGAGGGCCGTGGCATCGCTGCCACCGACCAGTGATTGCGACACCGGTCCTGACGCATCCGCTAACGCGGTGCGCAGCGTGGTGATGGCCTCGAAGGTTGCGTCGCTACCCGGTTCACTGTTGAGCGTGACGTCAATGCGAGTCAACCCACCGGCGTTCTCCCCGGCCACCGCCGCGGTGACCCCCGCGGTCTTCGTTGCGACCAGGACGGCATCTTCCGACGCCGCATCCGGCGCGAGCACGACCGTTTGGCTGGTCAGTCCGGCCGAAAATGAGGCGTCTACGATGTCTTGCGCCACCACCGACTCCGGGTTGCCGAGTAGTTGGTCGGCCTGGGAAAGCCCGACGGCGGCACCGTTCAATCCGAAACTGAGGGAGCCGACGGCAAGAACGGTCACGACCGTGATGATCGCCGGACGCTTGGCCACACCCCGGCCGAGCGAGGTCCAGAAGCCAGTGCGCACGGGCGCCGTCCCGGCCTGTACCCGAGGGATGAACGGCCAGAACAAGCCGCGCCCGCACACCACGAGCGCGGCCGGCAGTACGAGCAGGGCGAACACAATGGCGATGAGCACGCCGATGGCGCAGGCGATGCCCAGTGCCCGGTTGCCAGCGAGCTCCGCAAAGACCAGAGTGGCGAGGCTCAGCGCCACCGTGCCGCCGCTGGCCGCAATGGCCGGGCCGGCGCTGGTCACGGCGGTGCGCATCGCGTCGTTGCGGTTCTCCGTGTGCAGGAGTTCTTCCCGGTAGCGAGCCACGAGCAGCAGGGCATAGTTGGTGCCGGCGCCGAACACGAGCACCGAGAGAATGCCCGACACCGACGCGTCGAGGGCGAAACCAAGCGGCTCCGCCAGCGCGCCGGCGACCGTGCCAGCGAGGCCATCGGCGAGCCCCACCACCACGAGCGGCACGATCCACAGCACCGGGCTGCGGTAGGTCACGATCAGCAATACCGCAACCACGATCACGGTCACCAGCAGCAGGCGAAAGTCCGCTCCGGCAAAAGCGTTGGTGATGTCGGCCTGAAAGCCAACCGGCCCGGTGACAAAGGCGTTCAGCCCGCCCGGCAGCCCGGCCGATGCGGTCGAGCGGATGTTGGCGGCCGTCTTGCCGATATCGGCTGTCGCCGCCGCTGCCTCCAGCGGCATCACGCTCAGAGCGGCCTGCCCATCGTCACTGAATTGGGGCGTCGCGGCGCGCGGGGTGATCGACGCGGCACCGAGGTTCTCGGCGGCGGCGGTGATCGCGGTGCGATCGGCCGCGGTGAGATCGGCACCATCCCGGCTCCAGATTACGATCGCAGCGGTTTGATCGGCCGAGGGGAACTGGGCCAGCAGTTCGGTGACCTGGGCGGCCTGGCTCGTTTCCGGCAGTCCGGCGGCCGGAAAATCTTCGGTCTGGTTGGCTGGGAGTAGGGCGAACAGCAAGCCCACGGCGACGACGGTGCCCAGCAACACTGCCCAGGCGGTGCGTTTGCCGGTAATAAAACGGGTGATGAAGAGCACAGTTCCTCCGAGAAAATTCAATAGTGGCTATCCTAGCTAGGTAACAATGACCCGCACCGCCGTTGTTTTGATGTAATCAAAACAATTGGTAAGGTCGAAGTATGACAACGACAGACCCGCGCTACGACGACGCAGGCCTGCGCCTGGCCGTGGCCGACGAGGGGGTGCTGGCCGTCAGCATCCGCTCGGCTGGTCTTAAGGTGACCGCGCCCCGACTGGCCGTGCTGCGCGCCCTCGCTGACATGCCGCACTCCAACGCCGACGCCCTGTTCGGCGCGGTGCGTTCCGACCTTCCTGGCACGTCGTTGCAGGCGGTGTACGGGGTTCTCGCCTCGTTTGGCACCGCTGGGCTCGTGCGCAAGATCGAACCGGCCGGTTCTCCCGCCCTGTTCGAACGCCGCGTCGGCGACAACCACCACCACATCATCTGCACCCGCTGCAGCGTGGTGAACGACGTGGACTGCGCTGTCGGCCACGCCCCCTGCCTCACCCCGTCGGAGGTCCTCGGTTTTGACGTGCGCGCGGCCGAAGTCATCTACTGGGGCCTCTGCGCAGCGTGCCGGCTTGACGCCGTCAGCGAGGCCGCCGACCATCCCTAAATTTCCTCCGTCAACCTCGCGTTGCTGATCCACAATCAAGGAGCATCATGACTATCAAGCCCACGACCACCCAGACGGGAACGCCCGTCGCCAGCGACGAGCACTCGCTGACCGTTGGAGACAACGGCGTCACCGCACTGCACGACCGCTACCTGGTCGAGAAGCTCGCCCAGTTCAACCGCGAGCGCATTCCGGAGCGCATCGTGCACGCCAAGGGCGGCGGAGCGCACGGCGAGTTCGTTGTGACCGGTGACGTCTCGAAGTACACCCGTGCGGCCGTATTCCAGCCGGGCACCACCACCCAGACCCTGCAGCGTTTCTCCAGTGTGGCCGGTGAGCAGGGTAGCCCCGACACCTGGCGTGATGTGCGCGGTTTTTCGGTAAAATTCTACACCGAGGAAGGCAACTACGACATCGTCGGCAACAACACCCCGGTGTTCTTCATCCGCGACGGCATCAAGTTCCCCGACTTCATTCACTCGCAGAAGCGCCTGCCGGGCACCGGCCTGCGCGATGCGACCATGCAGTGGGACTTCTGGACCCTGTCCCCGGAATCGGCTCATCAGGTCACCTACCTGATGGGCGACCGTGGCCTGCCGCGCTCCTGGCGTGAAATGCCCGGCTTCGGCTCACACACCTACCAGTGGATCAACGCGGAGGGTGAGCGCTTCTGGGTGAAGTACCACTTCAAGTCCAACCAGGGCAACGTCGAAATGGAAGGATCCGAGGCTGAGCTCATTGCCGGAGCGGATGCCGACTACTACCGTCGCGACCTGTCTGACGCCATTGCCGCCGGCAACTTCCCCTCGTGGGATGTCTCCGTGCAGGTCATGCCCTACGAGGAGGGCAATACCTACCGGTTTAACCCGTTTGATGTCACCAAGGTGTGGCCACACGCCGACTTCCCGCTGATCCCGGTCGGTACCCACACGCTGAACCGCAACCCCGACAACTTTTTCGCCGAGATCGAACAGGCGGCATTTTCGCCGGCCAACCTCGTGCCCGGCATCGCGGCGAGCCCCGACAAGATGCTCATGGCGCGCATCTTTTCCTACCCCGACGCCCAGCGCTACCGCGTCGGAACCAACTTCGCCCAACTGCCGATCAACGCGCCGAAGAGCCCGGTCAACGGCTATTCGGCCGATGGTGCCCAGCGGCACTACTACAACGCGCCGAGCGAACCGAACTACGCGCCCAACTCCCTCGGCGGTCCCGTCGCTGACGCGGCTGCGGCCGGCGAAGGCGCATGGGAGGGCGACGGAACGCTGCTGCGCGCTGCCGCAACGCTGCGGAGTGAGGACAGTGATTTCGGCCAGGCCGGAACGCTCTACCGCGAGGTCTTCGACGACGCCGCCAAGGAGCGCTTCCTCGACACCATCACCGGCGCCATCAGCGGCGTGACCCGCCCGGAGGTCACCGAGCGTGCCATTTGGTATTGGACCAGCGTTGACGCCGACCTGGGCGCCAAGCTGCGCGCAAACCTCTCCGTCTTCGCCGAGGCTGCCGCGCTCGATGCGGAGTCCGTCACCGCTCAGTAGTAGTTCCGGCACACACAGAACCGCCCGGCCTGCATTAGCTCGGGCGGTTCTGTGTGTGCGGTTCTACCGCAGGTAGCCACCCTTGTCGAGGCCGGCTTCGATCTCATAGCGGTTCTTGAGTGGGTTGCGGCCGGCAACGGCATAGAGCAGGGGAAACACCATGCCGAACCGCTGCCACTGCGTTTTGTGCACGGCCTCGTGTTCGAGTACATCGTCCGTGACGTTCTGATTGGTGAGGTAACAGCCGCCCACGCACGAACCACCGCGCCCGAACGTCCACTTCGGCATGCCGCGAAACACGACGAGGCCCGCTCGCTTCTCGACGCGCCCGGTACTCCAGATCGAACCCCAGACCAGCCCGAACGCGGTCGCGTAGAGATACCCGGCGCGGCTGACGAGCGAATCAAAGAGAATGCGCCGCATGCTTTACCGCGACTCTTCGTCGGTGAACCCTGGGCGTCCGTAGGCTTCGAGCAGGCGCAGCCACACCTCGCTCAGGGTCGGGTAACTTGGTACCGCGTGCCACAGCCGATTGATCGGCACTTCGCCGACGATGGCTACCGTGGCGGAATGGAGCAGTTCGGCAACGTCTTGCCCAACGAAGGTAACGCCGAGCAGAACCTCTCGGTCGAGATCAACAACTGCCCGCGCCTTGCCGACGTACCCGACGGCGAGTACGGCGGAGCCGCCAAGGTTGGCGAGGTCATAATCCAGAATGCGGATGCGGTATCCCGCCTTCACGGCGGATGCGGCGGTCAGCCCGACCGAGGCAACCTCTGGGTCGGTAAAGGTCACCTGGGGAACGGCGGCATGGTCGGCAGTGGCCACGTGCGCGCTCCACGGCGCATCATCCACCGGAGTACCGGCTGCTCGGGTCACGATCGCGTCGCCGGCCGCGCGGGCCTGGTACTTGCCCTGGTGGGTGAGGAGGGCGCGGTGATTGACGTCACCCGTTGCGTAGAGCCAGTCTCCGGCCAGGGCCGGGGAATCACCCTGCACGAGAAGCGTGTCGTCAACGGCGAGCCAGTTGCCCGCGTCCAATCCGACGGTGTCGAGGCCGAGGTCGAGCGTCTGCGGAGTGCGGCCGATAGCCACGAGTACCGTATCGGCCGCTACGGTGGTGTCGTCATCGAGGGTGAGTGTGACCGTGCCATCGGACTCCCGGTGTGCCGTGGTCGCGGAGGGGCCGACGAGCACGGTCACTCCGTTTTCTCGCAGGGCGGCGGTGACGAGTTCACCGGCGAACGGTTCCTGCCCGCCGAGCAGCGGGCTGCGGGCGATGACGGTGACCACCGACCCGAGGGACGCGTAGGCGGCGGCCATTTCGGCGGCGACGACCCCGCCACCGATGACGGACAGACGGGACGGAATGTGCTGGGCACTCGTCGCGTCGCGGCTGGTCCAGGGTTCGATCTCTTTCAGGCCGGGAATGTCGGGCAGCAGGGCCGCCGAACCGGTGCTGACGACGACGGCGTGGGTGGCGCTGAGCACGGTGACGGTGCCATCGTCACCGGTCACCGTGACTTCGCGCACACCGGTGAGGCGGGCGTGGCCGCGCACGAGGCCGATACCGGCCGAGTCGAGCCATTTGGCCTGACCATCATCTTTCCACTGGCTGGCAATGGAGTCGCGTTGTTTGAGGGTGGCGCGCACATCGACGGGGCCGGCGACGGCCTCCGCGGCGCCCGGTACCCGACGGGCCGCGGCGAGGGCTGCGCCGCTTCGCAGCAGCGCTTTCGATGGCATGCAAGCCCAATACGAGCATTCACCGCCCACGAGTTGACTCTCCACGACGACCGTACTGAGGCCGCCCTGAACGGTGCGGTCGGCAACATTCTCACCGACAGCGCCTCCGCCGATCACGATGACGTCGTAGCTCTGACTCGGCATTGGTGCTCCTGACTGGGGTGGGGGCGGTTTCGTGCAGCCTACCCTGAGGCGCTCCACCCGGGCCCACCTTATGAACGCGGGCCCAGTTTGTATCCTGGGCCCGCGTTCCGGGCCCGGGCCCCGTGCACGAGGGGGGCGGGCTAGCGGCCGACGAAGACGGCGGGGGTGCGGGTGAGGAAGGCTTGCATGCCGATGCGGGAGTCCTCCGTCTGCACGAGGTGGGCCAGGGCTGGCTGCAGGGCTGCCTCAGCGGATGCCGCACCGTCGCGCACGGCGATGCGGGAGTTGGCGAGGGTGGCCTGAATGGCGAGCGGTGCCTGGGCGGCGATCTTTTCGGCGAGTTCGAGGGCGCGGTCGAACTGGGTGCCGTCGGGCACGATTTCTTGCACGAGGCCCATGCGGTGCGCCTCGGCGGCATCAAAGAGATCTCCGGTGAGGAGCCAACGCATAGCGTTGCCCCAGCCGGCCGCGCGGGGAAACCGAATCGTCGCGCCGCCGAACGGCAGGATTCCCCTGGCCACTTCGATCTGGCCGAAACGGGTCGATTCCGCGGCGATCACGATGTCACTGGCGAGCATCAGTTCGATGCCGAGGGTGAGGCAGGTGCCCTGCACGGCGATGACGACCGGTTTGGTGAGGGAATCTCCATCTACTTGCCACGGATTGAGGCCGCCCTCCGGCACCATCTCGAGTCCGTTCGGGCCGAGCCGAGGCCCGATGTCGGCGAGGTCCAAGCCTGCGGTGAAATGCTCGCCGATCGCGTAGACCAGTCCCACCCGAAGGTCGGGGTCTCGGTCAAGTTCACCGTAGGCGAGCGCGAGTTGTTGCAGCAGGGCAAAGTCGGCGGCATTGCGTTTCTCGGGCCGGTTGAATCCGATCAGCAGAATATGACCGCGACGCTCGGTGAGAATGCGGGGCTGATCGGACATGGGACCTCCAATAAACGGTGTGACTGGCGAGCGGATGCTGCGTGGCTGGAGTGCTGTGTTTGAGGAGAGCGGGCTCTCTAATTGGAGGATGTGGGAGAGGGGCGGGGCGCGGTCGCTGAGCCGGTGAACCACGTAAAAAAAGCGTTGAGCTAGCGGGTGAGCGCGCCGATGATTCGCAGGATGCTCGGCAGGTCGTCTGTCGCCGCCTCGGGAGAAGCGGGTGCGAACCCGGTGATGGTCGCGCCGGCAAGGGTGAACTCGGCACGCAGCGCGGTGATCGCGCCGCCGAGATCGGCCACGCTCAGCCCGAACGGAATGAGATCGCTCAGGCCAGTGAGCATCGAGGGATCGAGTACGTCGAGGTCGATGTGTACGAACACGTGTGTGGCGCCGGTTGCCGTGACGGCCGCGACGAGCGCGGCCGGGTCGACCAGCTCGGAACAGGACACGCTCACGATGCTGCGTTCCTGCAGCAGTGCGTCTTCGGCGTCGTCGACGTCGCGAATGCCGGCGAGTACAACGTTCTGCAGCGACACGGAGCTCGCTGTCGCCAGTTCGAGTGCGGCCGGCCCGTCGCCGCTGATCGCGCGCAGCACCATGCCGCAGAAGCCTCCCGATGGCGACGATTCCGGCGTGTGCAAGTCGGGGTGGGCATCGAACCAGACCACGGCCAGATCGTTCGGATGCGCGCGCGCCGCGTGTTCGACGGCAGCCAGGGCAATGCCGCAGTCGCCGCCGATCGACAGCGCCCAGTCCGTGGCGTCATTTAGTACTTTGGCGTGGCGCTCGCGCACCTGTGCAATCGCGGAGAACCGGTGTACCCCGGTGTCGAGGGCGTCACCGGCTTCGACCGGCACGTCTACCAGACGCGTGGCCGAGAAGGGCAGGTCGCCCTGAATGGCCACGGCCCCGTCTACCAGGCGCATTGCACGCGGAGAAATCGAACCCTGCCACTGCGGTACTACAACGAAGGTGGGAGCCATACCTCAGTATGGCGTAGCGAACAGGATTGGCAGCATCCGCTTCGCCAGAAGCGAACTCTTGGGAGAGCGGATGCTGCCGACTCATCGGCCTCGGTTAGCGCTCCAGAGCTGCGGTGTTTCCCGCCTTCAGGGCAGCGAGGCGCGCATCCACTTCGGTGAGTTCGCCGAGGTCGTCCAGGCTTTCGAACTGAGCGTCGAGGCTCGACGAAGCGAGTTCCTGGGCGCCGCGCACCCGTGCCTCTTCGCGACGGATCTTGTCTTCAAACCGGTTGACCTCGCTCGTGGGATCCATCATGTCGATGCTCTTGACGGCATCCATCACCTGCGCCTGCGCACGGGCGGTCTTGGAGCGCGCCACGAGTTCGGAGCGCTTGTTGGTGAGCTGCACCAGCTTCTCTTTCATGGCGTTCAGGCCGGACTTGAGCTGGTTGACAACGGCAGTCTGCGCCTGAATCTGCGGTTCGGCGGTCGTGGCTTCCTTCTCGGAGGTGAGCTGGCGACCGAGGGCAACCTTGGCGAGATTATCGAACTTGTCGGCGTCGGCGGCATTGCCGACCAGTCGCAGCTCGTCGGCCTTGCGGCTCGCCGCGAGGGCCTTGTCGCCCCACTCCACGGCGGCTTCCTGATCTTCGCGATGGTCGTCTTCGAGCAGGCGCAGGTTGCCGATGGTTTCGGCGATCGCACTCTCGGCATCGGAGATGCTGGTCGAGAAATCGCGAACCATCTGATCGAGCATTTTCTCCGGGTCCTCGGCAGAGTCGAGGATGGCGTTGATGTTCGCCTTCGCGAGCTGGGAGATACGGCCGAAGATGGACTGCTTGGTCATTCGGGTGTCCTTTCCATAGGAGTTGTCCTGGTCAAGAAATTCCGCCAGGAAAGTGCGGGTATGCCCAAAGCTTAGGGTGACCGGCAGCTCGAACTCTGGGAACCGGCAAAAATTTGCGCGGTCAGTATGTTGCCCTGTGTTACCGGCAAGCTTCCGGGCCAGACCCACTCCGCCCACAATAGAAGCAACACAGCAGAATCGACACCGACGGGAGCCTGGCATGAACGAAGAATTCACGAACCGCATGCTCGTCGTCGTCGAGGTCACCACGGCGCGTCCCGACCGTGCCGCCTACCATGCCAGGGTGCAGGTGCTCAATGCGCGGGTCGTCGCCGAGGCCGAGGCGGCCGGCTGGTGCGTCACTCGCGTTGCCGCCGCCGACGTGTCGCACGCCGATCTGTTGCGCGGCACAGCGGATGCCGACGCCCTCGTCATCGTCGGTGGCGAAGACGTCACCCCGCACTTCTACGACGGAACCTCCGGCTACAAAGATGAAACGGCGCACTTCACGACCGCCGACGAGGGCCAGATCGCGCTCGTGCACCGTGCCCTCGCCCTCGGCACCCCCCTGCTGGGCATCTGTCGCGGCCTGCAGATCATCAACGTTGCCCTCGGCGGAAACCTCGTGCAGCACATCGATGACGGTATCCACAAGAACAACGGCGTGCCGATCGACCAGATCCTGTCTACCCACGACGTCGCCTTGACCGTCGACAGCACCCTCGCGGCGAGCCTGGGCCGGGTCGACATCTCGGTGCAGAGCGCCCACCACCAGATCGTCGACCGCCTCGGAACCGGGCTCGTGGCCGTCGCCCATGCCCCTGACGGCCTGATCGAAGCCCTCGAACACGAGAGCTTGCCGATCACCGGCGTGCAGTGGCACCCCGAAGCACCCGATTCCCCGGCCGATCAGCTTGGCCTGCTCCTGGCGGGACTGGCCGCGCAGCACGATGCCCGCGCGCTCGCCGCAGCCGGCTCCGCGATCGTCCTCGCCGCGTAGGGCTCGAATCGAACCTGTGGCCGGCGTGCGGCAACGAAAAAGCCCCGGCACTTCTCGCCTGGGGGGAGGTGAGAAATATGCCGGGGCCAATCGTTGGAGTGGGGGAACTCCGTGTGTAACGGTACGCCGGGTGGCCTGAGAAGAGGCTGATAAAAACAGGATGTTGAGTCTACCCCCGTTCATCGGCCAATACCCACGCAGGACTCGGTTCGTTACCCATCCGTTGCACGCTGGCCCGGTCTGACGTCTGTATCTGCGTCAGCGCCCGCGCCCGCGACGCCCGCAGTGGGAGAGGCGCCCACCACGCGTACGCTGAGGTCGCAGGCCTGATCACACATCGATATGGCAAGGATTTCATCATGGACAGCGTTGACCACATGATCCCGCTTGCGCCCGGCGTCGAACCAGATACGGCAGCCGGCGACACCGTGACCGGTTTGCTGGCCGAGATCAGCACTATCGGCGCGGACCGGCACCGTGGTGGCTATTCGCGCCCCGTCTTCTCGACCGCCGAATCTGACCTCCGTGCCTGGTTTTTTGCCCACGCGGCCAAGCGTGGACTCGACGTCACAACCGACCATAACGGGGTCATCTGGGCGTGGTGGCACACGCCCGATACGGGCACCGACGATGCCGTCGTCACCGGCAGCCACCTGGACTCGGTGCCCGGCGGTGGAGCATTTGACGGACCGCTCGGCGTCGCCTCCGCCCTCGTGGCCCTGGACATTCTGCGGACCGGTGGGCTTCGCCCCGACCGACCGCTCGCCATCGCGGTGTTCCCCGAAGAGGAAGGATCGCGGTTCGGCGTCGCGTGCCTGGGAACCCGGTTACTGACCGGCACGATCGATGTGGATCGAGCCCGGTCCTTGCGCGACCAGAACGGCGACACGTTCGCCGAGGTGGTCGCCAAGGGCGGCTTCGATCCGGCTTTTCTCGGGCCAGACCCGCAGGCGCTCGCGCAGATCGGCACCTTCATCGAACTGCACGTCGAGCAGGGGCGCGAGCTCATCGACCTACAGCAGCCGGTCGGCATCGGCTCGTCGATTCTCGGCCACGGGCGCTGGCGGTTCAGCGTCACTGGCCAGGGCAACCACGCCGGCACCACGCTCATGACCGATCGAAATGACCCGATGATCGCGGCGGCGGCAATCGTCATGGCGATCCGCGACACGGCCCGCGCTCATCCGGGAGCCCGAGCGACCGTCGGTCGGCTCGAACCGATGCCAAATGGTACGAACGTGATCGCCTCGCGGGTCGACCTGTGGCTCGACGCGCGGCACCCCGATGACGCGGTCACGGCATCCATGGTGGCAATGATTCTGGCGCGCGCCCGCCTGATCGCAGCAAACGAGGGCTGCACGGTGCACCTCACCGAGGAATCTGTCAGCCGCACCATCAGCTTCGACGGGGCGCTGAGGGACCGCCTGAGTCTGATGCTGCCGGATGCTCCGGTGCAGCACACCGGCGCCGGTCACGACGCGGGAATCCTCGCCCAGTTCCTACCGACCGCGATGTTGTTTGTGCGCAATCCCACCGGGGTGTCGCACTCTCCCGAGGAACATGTCGAGAACGACGATGCCGAGGCCGGCGCTCGTACCCTCGCCCGGGCGCTGGCTGACCTTCTGGTGCGCGCACCTGATTAGACGTCAACCAGCGCGGCACTGGCAATGACCGCTTAGGCGGCCTGGTGCGTGCTGCTGCCAACTGTCGTTGTGGACTGCGCCCAGGCGAGCTTTTCGGCCTGTGCACGGCGACGGCTTGCGGCAGTCTGCTTCGGGGGCACCGGAACGTTCTTTCGGGAGCCGGGGCAATCCTTGGTCGAGTCGGGCAGGGGGTGATAGGTCGCGAACCGGGTATCCGACGTGATCCACACCATCTGCTGGCATTCTGGGCACTCTGTCTGCAACATTTTCACGATTGTCCGTTCCATCGCCGACTCGGGCTATCGGTTCGATAGCTCCAACATAGTAGGGATAGACAGGTCAATGTCCTCCCCCCTCGGGGGGGCAGCGTAAAACCCCAAACGGTGGTACCTTACACGTACATCAGCGCCCAGCGGCGTATCCCTGAGCGCCGCGCGGATTGGCTGCCGCCTGCAACAACCCGGACTGCGGGTCGCGCGTAACCGCCGAAATGCGACCGAGCGCCCAGTCGCCCGCCCGGGTGACGCGGTGGCCGCGCTGCTCCAACTGTGCAATGACCGCGTCGCCGAGGCGATCTTCCACCACGGCGCCGCCGGGTTCCCAGGTGCGCGGCCAGAATGAGCCCGGAAAAGACGTGCTGTGAAAGGCGGGTGCGTCGATTGCCTGCTGGGGCGTGAACCCACCCACGATCGTTCGGAGGAGGTAAAGCAGCTGCCACTGATCCTGCTGGTCGCCGCCGGGGGAGCCGAGCGCCGTCACCGCGTGCCCGTCTTTCAAGACCAGGGTCGGCGTGAGGGTGGTGCGGGGGCGCTTGCCTCCGATCAGAGCCGAGGGCGCGCCGGGCTCCAGCCAGGCCATCTGTAGCCGAGAGCCGAGGCAGAAGCCCAGCTCGGGAATGGTGGGCGACGACTGCAGCCAGCCGCCCGACGGTGTCGCCGAGATCATGTTGCCCCAGCGGTCGACGACGTCGATGTGGCAGGTATCGCCGCGTAGCTCACCGGTCGCCAGCGTGTGGGGCTCCGCCTCGGGTTGAGTCGGTGCAGCGAGAGTCGGTTCGCCGACCATAGCGGATGCTCCGGCGCCCGGGTTCATGAGGGCATCGGTCGTGTACTGGGTGCGGAGTACCGGATAGTACGGGGTGCGGCCGGGCACAACGCCGGGACGAAACTCGTGCGAGGCGTACTCGGTGATGAGCGCCCGACGGGTGGCCGCATAGTCGGTCGAGAGCAGGTGGTCCAGGGGGACGTCGACGTCGCCGTAATAGGCCTCACGGTCGGCGATGGCCAATTTTTGCGCCTCGAGGATGGTGTGCGCGCCGAGCGCGGTCGACGGGTCGAGGTGCTCGTCGCTGTAACCCTCAAGAATCATCAGGACCTGCAACAGCGCCGGCCCCTGGCCCCAGGCACCAGTCTTGGAAATCCTGTGGCCACGAAAAACGACGCTTGTAGCGGGCTCGACGTGCGCTTCGAAACCCGCCAGATCGGCGAGGTTCATGACGCCGGCGTGGTCGGTGCCGGAGGAGTGTCGGTGCATGGTGCGCCCAAAGGCGACGATTGCGTGGGCCACGAACCCTTCCCGCCATTCCCGGCGGGCCGCGTCAATGCGCCCGACGCGGGTAACCTCTGCCGGGTCCGCGCTCGCGGCGAGCAGCCGGTCGAGGCTTCTCGCCCAGGCCTCATTGGTCACGAGGTCACCAGCTTCGGGGAGGTGACCCTTCGGCATCCACTGCGCGGCGGAGGTGGGCCAGTGCTCGGCGAACAGCGCCGCGACCGAGCTGATCGTCGCGACGACCCGGCCGAGAATCGGATGTCCGTCGCGCGCGTATCCGAGGGCATAGGCGAGCACCTCGGGCAGCTCCCAGGTGCCATAGTCGCGCAGCAGCACGAGCCAGGCGTCGACGGCACCGGGAACGGCGGCGGCGAGCACTCCAGACCCGGGAACGAGGTCGAGGCCCTCCGATCGGTAGTGGTCGATGGTGGCCGCCTGCGGGGCCGGGCCCTGGCCCATGAGCACGCATGGAGCATCCGGTTCGCTCGCGGTCACGAAGACCCCGGTCATGTCACCGCCGGGGCCGTTCAGGTGTGGTTCCACAATGTGCAAGACGAAGGCGCCGGCCACAGCGGCGTCAAAGGCATTGCCTCCGCGCTCCAGCACGGCCTGGGCGCAGGCCGTCGCGAGCCAATGGGTCGACGCGGTCATGCCAAAGGTGCCCTGCAGGGTGGGACGGGTGGTGAAAACACTCGGTGCGCTAAAGTTCACCTGCCTACCCTTGCACGAGTCGCAGTACGGTCGCGGAGAGCGAACCGATACCGCGCAGAAAAAATGCGGGTGGGTGTGAGCTCGAATCATGCAATGATCGGGCCAACAGACAGGAGCCACTGGTGAACACATCCATAACAAGCCGATCCGATCGGCTGCGCCAGATCGTGGTGATTAGCAGCGCCACTTTTGCGGTCATTGGTTCGTTTGTGGGGTCGGGTGCAGCGGGCGGAACGCCCATCCAGGAGGCCTCGGGCGGAGCGCTTGCCGCCGACGCGACCCTGATCGCGCCGGGCGGACCGGCCTTTGCAATCTGGACACCGATCTACCTCGGACTGGTCGGATACGCCATTTGGCAGGCGCTGCCGACTCAGAAGACGGATGCTCGCCAGCGGCGGCTGGGGTATCCCATCGCGCTCTCTCTCGTTCTGAACGCGTTCTGGATCCTCAGTGTTCAGTTCGATCTTCTCGCGCTGAGCGTTCCCGTTATTGTTGCTCTGCTCGTGGTGCTGGTGGGCTTCTTCCGTCTGTTGCGGCGGTCACCACCGAAAAACCTGATCGAAACGATCCTCGTGGACGGCACCATGGGGCTGTACCTGGGTTGGGTCAGCGTCGCCACCGCCGCAAATATCGCGGCCGTGCTCGTGAGCGTCGGCTTCACTGGATTCGGCCTCAATCCCGATGCCTGGGGAGTGTTCGTGATCGCGCTGGCCGGCCTGGTCGGTGTGGGGCTCGCCCGGTACGGTCGAGGACGACTGGCACCGGCGGCAGCGCTGTCCTGGGGCCTCGGCTGGGTGGCGGTTGCTCGGCTGAGCGGTCAGGACGAGTCGATGCCCACCGCCATCGCGGCGATCGTCGCGGTCATCGTGGTCGTTGGAGTCACCATTTTCGAGCGCGTGCGCGCCGAAAGCGGTCGCGGGGCCCGCTTAGACCGGACTGCTCAACTAACCTGACGCCGTCGCTCTGGGCCGGGACCGGCTTCGTCACGTCGTGACGGTGCCGCACTGAAGTTTCCAACCGAAGTGCGGCACCTACACGTCAGGTGCGGGGCCTCGGCGGCTGCGGCTTCTGGTAGGCGAACTCGCCGCCCACGCGCCCGCCGAACGGGCGGCCATGGTCGGCGAACTCCTCCCGAAAATAGCCCATCCGCCACGGTCCCATTTCGAGTCGTGAGCCGGTGCGCAGAATCTGCCCGTTACCGTCGCGGCGACCGTCATCCTCTGGCCGAGAACTGCCAGCGACCTCGCCGATGGCGAACAATCGGTACTCGTCGTTGTCATCGTGGCGAATCTCGGCGTGCATGGGTTGCAGACCGGGCAATTGCAGGTCGGCATCGGGGGAGGAACCAATGGTTGTCGTGCCGGGCAGCAGGTTGAATTCGCGCGGCATCTGCCCATTCCAGTTTTTCGACCCCACCACGAAGATGAGGCGCGGTCGCCCGCTTCCCCGGGTGTAGTGCGTTGTCGTGACTTTCCGTCGGCTACGCCGGTCGAAGGTCGGTGCGATGGGAAACACGGTTGACGGCGGCAGTGGAATGGTGACCGGCATTCGTGCCTGACCGCGCATCCGTGCCTGTACCAGCGGTGCCAGCGCGTTTCGTGAACCGAGAACGATGTGCGGCGATCGCGTCACGAGGCGTTGGGTGACGGATGCCTGCACGTCGCCCAGGCGGGCGATAACCCCGATCGGCCCCGTGATGGCGACGGTCAGGCCGCGGGATGCCAACTCAGCGGCGATCGTGCGCAGCGGTTCCAGGTTGAGAGAACGACCCTGAACGAACATCTCGGGGTTACTGGTGAAGACGGTGATCTCTGTGCCGTCGGCGGTCACCGTGCCCTCCATGGCATCTGCTGCCCCGAAGGAATCCCCAAACTCCGCCCCGGTCGAATCCTCGTGACCGTCGCCGGGAGGCACCGCCCCCGTCGGTTCAACCAGGGAAAAAGCGAGATCGATGTGCATTTTGACTCGATAGGGCACCGCGTTGGCACCGGGCGAGTTCGAGCCCGCCGTTGTGGATCCCGCCGAGGAAGTCATGTCAGCCCTGCGTGGGGTCAGAGCCGAGAGTTTTCTCCTCGCTCGTGGTGACCCGCAGGGTGCCGTTAAACTTCCAGACGGCTCGAGGGGCGTCGGGGCCAATATCGCGAGGAACCTCGACGACCATGTCGATGAAGCTGTAGTTGATGGCCGCGCCCTTGCCCGTGAGATAAGACCACATTTCCTGGCCCAGATCGGCCCAGTCCTTAATGGTGTGCTCCTCGGCCTCGGGCGTGTTCTCGACATGGCCCAGGTATGTCTGTCGTTCACTCACGGTAGGTTCCTTTACAGTCGCAAACTGAATGGTGCAGGTTCCGGCAGGGGCCGGTCTCCCGGGTATGTATTCATGCCCGGTTAAGATTTACCTAGCTTAGTTACCTAGATGCGACTGGCCTAGAGTTTTCCCCAAACCATCGGGGGGATTATTCGGCGTCGAGGTCAGTTTCGAGAATCTTGACGAGGGAGTCGAGTGCCTCGTCTGCGCCCTCGCCCTCGGCCCGCAGCACGACGGTATCGCCGTTGGATGCGCCGAGGCTCATGATGGAGAGAATGCTCGAGGCGTCCATGGCATCGTCGGCCGGTTCGCCGTCCATAGCGATGGTGACCTCAAGGGGTAGCTCGGCGACGGCGGCGACAAAGATACCCGCCGGGCGAGCGTGCAGGCCGACGCGGCTGGCGATGACGGCGGTTCGTTCAGACATGAGATCCTCCAGGGGCGGACTTTGATAAAGCAGGGGCGGACTTTGGTAAAGCAGGGGCAGACTTTGGTAAAGCTGGGGCTAGACGCGGTACGGAAGTGCGGGGTCAGAGACCCAGTGTGTTGAGAATGGGCAGTTGCTCGCGAACGAGGCTACGGGCATCCGTTGCCGAGTGCGCACCGAGAGCCAGCGCGGCCAACCGCCGCGCCTCGGGGAGCGTCACACTCGCCAGTACCGCGGCAACGGCTGCCAGCGCCCGGGCCGTCATCGACAGGGTCGAGACGCCGAGTCCGACCAGCACGACGGCCAGAGCGGGGTCGGCCGCGGCCTCGCCACAGACACCGACCGGCTTGTTATGGCCTTCGTCGTGCGATCCGGAGACGGTCAGTCGAATCAGCTGCAGCACGGCGGGCTGCCACGGCGTGTTGAGGGCCGCGAGCGGGCCGAGCTGGCGATCGGCCGCCATGGCGTACTGGGTGAGGTCGTTGGTGCCGAGGCTGACGAAGTGCACGTGCTCAAGAATGCTCGCGGCGGTCAGCGCCGCGGAGGGAACCTCGACCATGACGCCGGGGGTGGTGAGGCCGGCGGCTCGGCACAATTCGGCGAAGTGCTCGGCCTCCTCGGCGGTCGCGATCATCGGGGCCATCACCCAGACCTCGGCTTCGGTCCCCTCCGCAGCCTGTGCGATGGCGGCGAGCTGACGCTCGAGCACGCCGGGAGACGTGAAATCGGTGCGGTAGCCGCGCACTCCGAGTGCCGGGTTCGGCTCGGAGGCATCCGTCAGAAATGGCAGGGGCTTGTCGGCGCCGGCGTCGAGGGTACGCACGACCACCTTCTTGCCGGGGAAGGCGTCGAACACGCCGCGGTACGCCTCCACCTGTTCGGCCAGGGTGGGTTCGGTGTCGCGGTCCAGGAAGCAAAATTCCGTGCGTAGGAGCCCAACGCCCTGGGCTCCGGCGGCGGCGGCCGTGGCCGCATCCGTGGCACCGCCAACATTCGAGAGCAACGGAACCGGGTGGCCGTCACCCAGCCGTCCGGTGCCGTCGAACACGGCGAGGGCGGCCGCCGTGGTCTCCCATGCTGTCGCGAGGTCTTCCTGGTCGGTGCCGGGGTTCTCCAGAATGGTTCCTGCGGCTCCGTCAACGTAGACCAGGGTGCCGTCAGCGAGAGTGGTCACGCCGACGGCGGCCACGACGGCCGGTAGTCCGAGCGCCCGGGCAATGATCGCGGTGTGCGATTGCGGGCCGCCGCTCGAGGTGACGAGCGCGAGCACCTTCGCCGGGTCGAGCGTGGCAGTGTCCGCCGGCGCGAGGTCCTCGCCGACCAGGATGAACGGGGTCTGCGAATAGGGAATTCCGGGGGCGGCAACGCCGCGCAGCTCGGCGATGATGCGCCCGCGCACGTCCAGAACGTCGGTCGCCCGCTCGGCCATGTAGCCGCCCAGGTTGTGCAGCATCTCAGCGACCGACGCCGCCGCATCCCACATGGCACGCTCCGCCGAAACACCAGTGGTGATCAGCTTGACGGCGGCCTTGACCAGCATCGGATCGTTCGCCATCAGCGCTGTGGCTTCCAGCACGTCCCGGCCGGCGCCGGAGGCGCCGACCGAGCGGGCGGTCAGGTCGGCCTGCACGGCTTTGGCAGCGGTACGCAGGGCAGTGGATGCCTCCTCCGACGTCGTTCCCTCGGCCAGACGTTCCCCCACCGCCGGTTCGCGCACAGCCCGGGGCATCTGCAGGATCGAACCGATGATGCGCCCAGGGCTAACTCCGACCCCGGAGAAAGTGCGGCCTGGTTCGCTCCTGCTGGTACCGGTCGGTTCTGTGCCGGTCGGTTCGGTGCCGGTCGGTTCTGGCCGGTCACTGCCGGGAAGTGTCTGCACGATCGTCCTCGTTCCTGTATTCCCAGCACGCGGCTGGCGTCACTGTACGGGGTGTCTTTCTGCGCGGGGTGGTCGCGCGGCGGTAGATATTTCGTCGCGCTGGTGCGCTCAGGCGTTGACGAGAACGGCTTTCGGGGCGTCGACCGGGCGCTTCCGCACGGCGTAACGCTTGAGGCCGACGACGGCAAACGCCGATACAACAGTACCGATCGCAACGGCGAGCAGGAACAACCAGAAATTATCGATTGCGAAGAAGACGAACACTCCACCGTGCGGTGCCTTGCTCGTGATGTTCCACGCCATCGACAAGCCACCGGTGACCGCAGCTCCCAGCATGCTGGCTGGTATTACCCGGAACACGTCGGCGGCGGCGAACGGAATGGCGCCCTCGGAGATGAACGATGCGCCGAGCAGCCAGGCCGCCTTGCCGTTCTCACGCTCGGCCACGCTGAACAGCTTCTTGTCGATCACGGTGGCCAGGGCCATGGCGAGGGGCGGCACCATGCCGGCGGCCATAACCGCGGCCATGATCTGCCACGGCGCCTGGTTGGCGAGGCTCGCCGCGCCCAGGCCGGCGACGGCGAAGGCGTAGGCGACCTTGTTGACCGGGCCACCCAGGTCGAAAGCCATCATGAGGCCGAGAATAATGCCGAGAATCACAGCGGATGCTCCGGTCATGCCATTCAGCCAGTCGCTCAGGCCGACCGTCAGCAGGGCGATCGGACCGCCGAGAACGATGAACATCAAACCAGACGCGACGATCGACGCGACCAGGGGAATGATCACGACGGGCATGAGGCTGCGCAGCCAGCGCGGAACGTCGATTTGGCCAATGCCGAAGGCTACGACACCGGCGAGCAGGCCACCGACGATACCGCCGAGGAATCCGGCACCCATGAATCCGGCGACAGCACCGGCCACGAACCCCGGGGCGATGCCGGGGCGGTCAGCAATGGCGAAGGAGATATAGCCGGCCAGCGCCGGTACCAGAAAGCCCATCGAGAGGGCACCGATTTTGAAGAAGACCGCCCCTAGGTAGATGAGCATGCCCCCCTCTGGAAGGTCAAAAAGGCTGTTCTGCAGCACTACGTCGTCGGCAACCTCGGTGATCTCGAACCCGCCGAGCCAAAAACCGAGGGCGATGAGCAGCCCTCCGCCGGCGACGAACGGAATCATGTAGCTGACGCCGGTAAGCAGCGCGCGCTTGAGCTTCTGGCCCAGGTGTTCGCTCTTCTCTTCTGCCGCGCCGCCAGTTTCTGCGATGCCACTGACCCGACCTGCATTTGGGTTCTGGGCAGCCGCCAGGGCTTCTTCAATGAGTCGTCCCGGCTCGTCGATGCCGCGCTTAACGGGAACGCTGATGACCGGTTTTCCGGCGAAGCGTTCGCGGCCGCGCACATCAACGTCGACGGCAAAGATCACGGCGTCGGCGGCGGCAATGACGGAGGGGTCCAGCGGGGTGACGCCGGCTGATCCTTGGGTCTCCACCTGCAGATCGACGCCGGCCTGCTTGGCCGCGGCGACGAGCGAGTCGGCGGCCATATAGGTGTGCGCGATGCCGGTCGGGCAGGCGGTCACGGCCACGATGCGCTTTGTTTCGGTCACTGCGGGGCCGGTACCGGCGTTCGCGCTGGCCGCACCGGTGGCAGAGGCACCGACGGCGACCGGCGCCGGGGCGACGACGTTGTTGACCAGTTCGACGATCTGCTGCGCGTTCGACGCATCACGCAGACCGGAGGTAAAATCTTTCTTCATCAGTGATCGGGCCAGCTTGGCCAGAATCTTCAGGTGCTCCTGGTCGGCGCCCTCCGGCGCTGCAATGAGAAAGACCAGGTCGGCCGGGCCATCTTTGGAACCGAAATCGACCGGGCTGGACAGGCGTGCCACGGCGAGGGTGGGCTCCAGTACGGCCGACGAGCGGCAGTGCGGAATGGCGAGGCCACCCGGGATGCCGGTGGCCGTCTTCGCCTCGCGGGCGAGGGCATCCGCATAGAGGGCGTCGATCTCCGTTGCCCGACCCGACGCTACGACGAGCTCGGCCAGGTGCCGAATAACGGTCTTCGGCTCGGTACCGAGATAGGTGTCCAGAGCTACCAGCTCCGGGGTAATCAGTGCACTCACTGGTCATCCTCCTTTGGATGGGTGGCTAGTACGGGCCGTGTGGCCAGAACCGGGGCAAGGTCCGTCAGGGTGACGGCGTTGCGGTTGGTGTGGTGAAGGGCGGGAACGGTGGAACCAGGCAGGGAAGCAGCCGCCGCGCCGTGGGCGGCGGCCTGGCGCAGGCACTCAGTGGCGCTGCCGCCGGCGGTACTGGTCAGCAGGTAGCCGGCCAGCGCCGAATCGCCGGCACCGACAGTACTGACGGCGACCATCGGGGGAGTTGTGGCGAGCCAGCTGCCCTCCGCGGTGACGAGTACGGCGCCTTGCGCGCCCAGGGTGGCCAGTACGGCGCCGACGCCGCCCTTGATCAGAACGCGGGCCGCGTCGATGACGAGGTCGGGATTGGCCTCGAGCGTGTCACCGTCGCTGAGCCCGCTGAGCTCGGCGAGCTCGTCGGCGTTGGGCTTGAGCAGGTCGGGGTGAGCCAGGGCAGCGGCGGCGAGGAGGCCACCCGAGGAGTCCACGGCCACCTTCGGCGAATCGCTCCCGAGCCGGACGCGCACTTCACGAATGATCCGGGCATAAAAATCGTCGGGTACACCGGGCGGAACCGATCCGGCCAGCACGAGCCAGCTGGCCCCGACCGACTGGTCCAACACGAGGTCCACGAGGGCGCGCTGCTGCGTCAGGCTCAGCGCGGGGCCGGGCTCGTTGAGTTTGGTCGTGGTGCCATCGGGTTCGGTGATCGCGACATTGCTGCGCAGCGGTGTATTGATCGGCAGGCCGAGGTGGGGGATCGACCGGCGGGTCAGTGCCACCAGTACCGGGTCGTCGGCGTCGCCGGGCAGAATAGCCAGGCTGGGGATGCCGCTCGCTTCCAGGGCCCTACAGACATTGACGCCCTTGCCGCCGGGTTCGCTGTGGGCGGCTACGGCCCGCTGCACTTCCCCGCGCTCGAGTGGGCCGCCGAGTTCGATGGTGCGGTCCAGGCTCGGGTTGGGGGTGAGAGTGACAATCATGCGATCACCACATCGACGTCGGCTGCGGCGAGTGCGGCGGCGAGTTCGGCGGAGGGCGCAGCATCCGTTATGAGCGTGTCGATCGCATCGAGGGCGGCAAAGCAGACGAGCGTTTCCTGGTCGAGCTTGCTGGAATCGGCGAGCACCACGACGCGCCGGGCGGACGTGACTATGGCCGACTTGACGGCCGCCTCAACCGAGTCCGGGGTGCTGAGGCCGAAGGAGGCGCTAATGCCGTTGGTGCCGATAAAAGCAATGTCAGGGCGGAGCACACCGAGCTGCGCGACGGTGCCAGCGCCGACGGTGGCCCTGGTCAACCCGCGTACCCGGCCGCCGAGAATGTGCAGTTGAATCGTCTCATTGCGGGAGAGTTTGGCGGCGATCGGTACCGCATTGGTGATCACGAGTAACTGGTCGCTGGTGACAGCGGGCGTCCAGCCGGTCAGACGGTCGGCGAGACACTCGGTGGTGCTTCCGGCGTCGAGCACGATCGAACCGGTACGGCTGGCGGGAATGAGCTGCCAGGCCGCGTCGGCAATCCGCGATTTCTCGTCGAGACGCTGCGTCTGCCGTTCGTCGAGGCTCGGTTCCGACAGGCTCAATCGATCGATAGCGACGGCACCGCCGTGTACGCGCCGCAACTGACGGGCGGTTTCCAGGGTGTCCAGGTCGCGGCGCACGGTCTCGGCGGTGATGGCGAATCGCGTAGCGAGGTCGGTGACGGTGACGCGACCCTGAGTTTCCACGAGTGCGGCGATCAACAGTTGACGTTCTGCGGCGAACACGAATGCCTCCTCGACGATGAGTGATATGACTTGCGAACTTGTTTTCATTAACTTTAGCTGTGTTTATTTTTGTTTGTCAAGAAAAAGAAGATAAACAAAGAAACAGAGTGAGCGGATGCTGCCGGTCGGCAGTGTCGGTGCGCCCCGGTAGCGTGAATAGCATGAAGATTCTGCACACCTCGGACTGGCACATCGGGCGCACCTTCCACACGCATTCCACGCTGGCGCACCTCAGCGTTGTGCTGGACGCCCTCGTGACGGTGGTGCAGAAACGCGGTGTAAACGTGGTGGCGGTGGCGGGCGACGTCTTCGATTCCGCCATGCCGTCGAAAGAGGGTTACGCGCTGCTCACCGACACGCTGCGGCGCCTCAAGGAGGCGGGAGCCTCCGTCGTAATGACGAGCGGTAATCACGACTCGGCGACCCGGCTCGGTTTTCAGTCGGAGTGGGCGGCGCTGGCGGGTATTCACGTCGTGACCCGGCCCGAGCAGTACCGTGAGCCGATCACCCTGAACGACGAACACGGCCCGGTGCACTTCTATGGAATTCCCTATCTGGAACCGGCGCTCATTCGTCATCTGCACCCCGGTGTACTGCTGAAGACGCACGAGCAGGTACTGAACTTTGCGATGACACAGATTCGTGACGACCTGGCTCTCCGCGGGGGGCGAAGCGTCGTGCTCTCGCACTGCTTTGCAGCCGGCGTGGCCCCGGCCGCCGAGGCGAGTGAGGTGGAGCGTGACATTACGGCCGGCGGGCTTGACGTTGTGCCGCTACGAGTCTTTGACGGCTGCGACTACGTGGCGCTTGGCCACATTCATGGGCGGGCCATCCTGACGGAACGGGTGCGCTACTCCGGTGCGCCCCTGCATTATTCCTTCTCCGAGGCCGGCAAGCCACGCGGGGCCTGGCTGGTCGAACTCGACGCTGACGGTGTGGTCACCGCGGGTTCGGCTGCGGTCGAATGGGTTGACCTGCCCGTGCCCCGCCGGCTCACCGTGCTCACCGGAGAACTCTCCGATCTGCTCGCTGACGCGGCCCTGGTCGAGAACGAGGGCGATTGGGTGAAGGCCGTTCTCACCGACCAGGTGCGGCCCCTCGACGCCATGCGATCGCTGCAAACCCGATTTGTGCACGCGGTCGCGCTCGAGCACCGCCCGACGATTCGGGTTGATCCGGGCGATACCAGCTACGCCGAGCGCATCGGCACGGCCACGAGTGACCCCGAGATCATCGCCGGATTTCTCACGTTTGTGCGCAACGGGGTCGGGCCGACCGAATTTGAGACTGCGCTCGTGGCCGAACTACTGACCGAGCAGTCCACGCGGGCGGCGAACTCATGAAAATTCTGCGCCTGCGTCTCGCTGGCTTCGGTCCGTATAAGAACGAAGAGATCGTCGACTTCGAACGCTTCGACGAAGACGGCATCTTTCTCATCTCGGGCAAAACCGGGGCAGGTAAATCCAGCATTCTCGACGCCATCTGCTTCGGTCTGTACAACCAGGTCCCGCGCTTTGACGGCGGAGAGCTCAAGCTACGCAGCGACCACTGCGTGCCAAACGACCCCACCTTCGTCGAACTCGACTTCAGTATCCACGAGGTCCGGTATCGACTGCGGCGGAGCCCTGCCTATGAGCGACCCAAAAAGAGCGGCACCGGCGTGACCACGGCCGTTCCCACCGCGGTGTTGCAACGTCTCGACGGCGGCGACTGGCGGGGCATCGCAGCGAAGCCCGTGACCGTCGGGCACGAGCTCGATGCCATTCTGCCGCTCAAGGTCGACCAGTTCCTGCAGGTGATCCTGCTGGCGCAGAACCGGTTCCAACGGTTTCTGCTGGCCAAGACGGAGGAGCGCCGCATGGTTCTGCGCACCCTGTTCAACACGAGTCGTTTCGACCAGCTCGAGAAGGCGCTGATTGACCGTCGCAAGGGCCTCGACGACCAGGTCGCCCTCAGCCAGCGCGACCTCGACGAGAACCAGGCGGCGGCCGTGCTGCTGATGGGGCATGAGCGTACGCCCGGTGACCCGGCCACACTCACCGCCCCGACCAAACAGTGGTTCGCTACCGCTCAAAACGACCTCGTGACCCAGCGTGACGCGGCTGCCAAGCTGGTCGCGCTCCGCGACGCCGAACTGGGTGCCGCAAACGGTCGGCACGATGCTCACGTGCAGACCCACGAGCGTCAACTTCGGCGTTCCGGCGCAACGGTCGAGCTGGCCGCGCTCGACATTCGGCAGGTCGAGATTGCCCGGACGCGCGCCAGCCTGCACGCTGCCGAGCGCGCGGCCCGGGTCTGGCCGCAGATTCTGACCCATGGCGAGGCCGCGCTCGCCCGTGACGCAGCAGAAGCTGCACTCGCGACGGCTCGGGCCGAACGCCACCGCGTGCTCACGACGTCGGCTGTGGTCGATAGCGTCGACAGCGTCGACAGCGTAGCCGGTGCCGGTGCCGGTGCTGGTGCTGGTGCCGGTGCCGGTGCTGCTGGCTCACTGTTGCCGGGTGATTCCGAATCGCTCGAGGAGATTCAGGCGGAGCGCGACCGACTGCTCGGTCGCCTCGGCGCCCTGGACGACGCCCTGGCCGATGAGCGCACCCTTCCCGGTCTCGACGTTGAGATTGCGGGACTGCTCGACGTGCATGAGGAGCGAACCCGTGACCTCGGAGCGGTGCAGGCCACGTTGGAGGCCCTGCCCGCTCAGATTGATGCTCTCGTCGCCGAACACTCGGCGACGCGGCTCCTGGCCGCACGCCACGACGAGACGACGCTCGCGCTCGACCGTGCCGTGCTGGCCCTTGAGGCGGCGCAGACCGTTGACGAACTCAGCGCCAAACTGCTTGCCGCAGAGCACAATGAACTCTCCGCGAGCGGCGACAACGCCGCTGCGGCCGCGCACTACGAAACCGTGCTCGCACGTCGTTTCTCGGGCTTCGCCGCCGAGCTGGCCACTCGGCTGGTCAGCGGTGATGCCTGCTCGGTCTGCGGGTCAACCGCCCACCCGCAACCAGCATGTGGCGAGCAGGATCCGGTCACCGCGCACGACGTGGAAGCTGCCCGCACCGCGGTGACCGACCGTCAGGGCCAGCTCGCTACTGCCCAACGCGTCGTGCAATCGGTCGACCTAAGACTGGCGGAGGCCCGCGCCGTGACCCGCGGCGGTGATCTGCGTGCGCACCGTTTTGAGCACGACGCGGCAACGACCGCGCACGAGCTGGCCGGCCAGGCCGCCGCGCGCCTTCCCCAGCTGGCGGCCGAACTCGCTGATCTTCGTGCCGACGCGACCCGGTCGACTGCGAGTCTTGAGACAGTTCGCGCTGGCCGCGACCGCGCCGTCACAGAGCACGCCGCCCGGGCGAGCCATCGAACCAGCATCGTTGACCGACTCACGGCGCAGCGCGGCACTTTCGACAGCGTTCAGGGCCAGGTTGCGCACCTGCAGACCCACCTGATCATCGTCGGCACGTTGGCCGCCGCCCTCCAAGCGGTCGATCAGCGCCGCGCCGACCAGGATGGCACCCACAGGCGCTTACTCGCGCACCTGGCTGACGAGGGCTTCCTCACCGCCGAGGCCGCGCGGGCCGCCAGGATAGACCCCGCCGAAATCGAACGAAGAACACTGGCGCTGCGCGGGCACGACGACGCCCTGGCGGCGGCCCGCGCGATCCTCGCCCACCCCGATCTGGCTGGCCTCCCCGATGAAATCGTCGACCTCGAACCGACCAGACTCGCCGTCGTCGCCGCGAGCACTGCCCGCGACAGCGTCTTGACCACACACAGTTCCCTGCTCGATCGCAGTCGGGCTCTGGATACCATCGTCGCCCGAGTCACCATCCTGCTGGCGGCATCCGGTGCGCTGCACAATGCATACCAGCAGGTGCGGGAACTCGCCGACGTCGTGCACGGCGACGAACCCAATACCAAGCGCATGCGGCTCGAGAACTACGTGCTGGCCGCGCAACTCGAAGAGATCGTAGCGGCCGCCAACACTCGCCTACGCACCATGACGAGTGGCCGCTACGCCCTGGAACACGATGATTCACTCGCGTTCGGCGGGGCACGGTCGGGCCTGGGCCTGGCCATTCGCGATGAATACACCGGTCGCGCTAGGGCAACGCACTCCCTGTCGGGCGGAGAGACGTTCCTCGCCTCCCTCGCCCTCGCCCTCGGACTGGCCGAGGTGGTGACCGGGCAAGCGGGTGGCATCACGCTGGACACCCTGTTCGTCGACGAGGGGTTCGGCTCGCTCGACAGTGAAACCCTGGAGACGGCCATGAGTACCCTGGATACGCTGCGCGCCGGTGGGCGTACGATCGGCCTGATCAGCCACGTCGAATCCATGAAGGAGCAGATTCCGGCGACCCTGCGCATTGTGGTCACCGACCAGGGCTACAGTCGCATCGACGCGGACGGACCATCAGCGCACCTCGGCAACGGGGAGCGGCGGTGATGAAGGCACCGCTGCGGGGCGGGTTGCGCTGCCACGGTCGTGGCGAATGCCCAGGATCCTGATTCAGGTTCCGAAGCTAATAACCTGAATTCATAGACCGCGAAAGAAATAGGGCGGATTTGGCCCTTGAGCACGCGCAGACGGCGCTGTATATTAACGTCGCAAAGACCAGTCCGATTGCCCTGCCGACCGGACTGGTCTTACCTTGTCTCGGTATTATTCTCTGTCTCGGTATTATTCAGGTCTGTCCCGGGTATCTTCCGTCTCTGAGAGTGTCCCCAGCACGATGGCCTGGGTGCCTCGGTACTGGCCGTGGAGCCACGACCTGACGCGGTATTCGGGGCATGTGGAGGGCGAACCTTACCTGTTCCCGATCTTCGAACAAGGGGTTTACCCATCTGTGAATGTGGGGTAATCTCACTTTCAGACAGGCTCGGATCAATCCCGGTGGTGTACCGGACGGTGCGGGCCACCAGATGATTGGGTGGCGATAATGGTGGAACTGAAGAGGATGACCGACCTGAAATCGGACTTCGTTCCGATGGGCGAGGTCAGTGCCGATGAACGCTCCCGCATGGCCTTTGGTAAAGCGGGGGTGCGTCGCGACGATCGCTACGCCGTCGCCGTGAACGCCGAGGGTGAAATTCTGCTCACTCCGTTGGTATCCATTCCCCGTCGCGAGCTTCTGGTCTGGGACGACGCAGGCATTCGCGCCGCCCTGGTGCGAGGACTCGAGCACAGCAGCAAGGAAGAGTTGAGCGAGGGTGGCGACTTCACCCGGTACGCCGAGGAGGAGCACCCGGTCGACGACTCGGCAGCGCCTGCCGTGCCCACGTTATGAGTTTTACCCTCCTTCTCACCCCGGAGGCGGCTTCGGGGTTGTCCGATCTGGAAGCCAAACCCCATCTCGTCGGTCGGCTAAAACGCGTGCGCACCGCGCTCGGTCGGCTGCAGCTGAATCCCGAGGACCCCGCGCTCCGCTCACACAAATATGTGTCGCTCTCCGGAAAGAAGGGCGAGGTGGTCTGGGACTCCTACATTGAGCACCGCACTCCGACGGCTGGCCGCATCTACTGGCATTATGGACCCGGTCTCGATCGCATCACCGTCGTGATCATCACGCCGCACCCTTAATGCCACGCCGGAAGGCATATCGTTTCGCGCTGCCGTTTGTTGCTGGCGCTTTGCCTGCCGGCCGCGCGAACAACTTGTGCGCCCGGTGCAGCATGGGGCAGCGGCGCCGCCTGCGCAGACCGGCCGCCGGTGCAGCATCCGCTCTCGTACGGCCTACGTGGTGCTGCCGGACTCAGAACGGGTTGAGCAGCCGGTGCAGGAACTGGCGGGTGCGTTCCTGTTGCGGGTGTCGGAGTAACTGTTTCGGGTCACCATGCTCGACGATGGTGCCGCCGTCGACGAAAGCGATCTCGTGTGCGACTTCGCGGGCGAATTCGAGCTCGTGGGTGACGATCACCATGCTCCAGCCCTCATCGGCGAGTTCCTTGATCAGGCGCAGCACATCGCCGACCAGTTCCGGGTCCAGAGCGGACGTTGGCTCGTCGAACAGAAGCAGCTGTGGTCGGAGCGCCAGCGCCCGCACGATTCCGACCCTCTGCTGCTGGCCACCGGAGAGTTCAAACGGATAGCTGTCCCGCTTTATGCTCAGACCGACCCGCTCAAGCAGGGCGAGTGCCTCGTTCGTCACCTCAGCGACCGGGCGGCGCTGCACGACGACCGGCCCCTCGATGACGTTCTCCAGCACCGTCTTGTGCGGAAACAGGTTGTAGTGCTGAAACACCATCGCCGAGCGGTCACGCAGAGCGCCCAACTGTTTCGGTGAAACTTTGCTGGTGAAATCGACGGCGATCGGTACCGCCGCGTTGGCGCTTCGGCCGGGGGCGGTGCCGGCGCCAGCCCGGTCCACGATTTCGGCTGCGGCGACCTCGATCCTGCCCCCGTCGGGCAATTCCAGTCCGTTCAGGCAGCGCAGGATCGTGGTTTTGCCCGAGCCCGACGGACCGATCAGGGCCAGTACCCGGCCGCGGCCGACCGACAGGTCCACCGACTCCAGTACCCGGTTGCTGCCGAAGCTCTTTTGCAGCCCTCGAACCCGCAGCAGGGCGGCGGATGCGACGGCATCCGCTTCGGAAGAAAGCTCGGGAGGAAGATCAGCGGGCGACATAGCGGTCCAATCGCTTTTCGAGAAAACCCTGCCCGGTGGAGAGCACGAGGCAGATGACCCAGTAGATGAGGGCTGCTTCGAGATAGAGCAGCATAAACTGCTGGCTGAATGCGGCCACCTGCTGAGCCTCACGGAACAGTTCCGTGACCAGAATCAGCGAGGCCAGTGAGGTGTCTTTGACCAGGCTGATGAAGGTGTTCGACAGTGGCGGCACCGAGACCCGCGCCGCCTGCGGCAAGATAATGCGAGTGAGTGCCCGACTGCGCGACATGCCGATCATGTAGGCCGCTTCCCACTGGCCCTTGGGCACCGAGAGAATCGCGGCGCGGATGACCTCGGCCGCGTAGCCGCCGACGTTGATTGAGAAGGCCACGACGGCGCTCGGCCACGCTTCGATTGTCACGCCGATCGACGGGAGTCCATAGAAGATCACGAAGAGTTGCACGAGCAGGGGAGTGCCGCGCACGATCGAGATATAGCCACGAGCGATGCCGGAGAGCCAACGCTTCGCCGACAACCGCATGAGCGCGAGCACCAGCGCGAGCACAAGACCAATCGCGAACGACGTCAGGGCAAGCGGGATAGTGCCTCGCACGGCGCCGTCGAGCAGCGGCCAGAGCGAGCTGAAGAACAACTCCCAATCAGGCTGAATCATGAAATAGTCGGGTTACTGGCTGACGTCGGCGCCGAAGTACGTGTCAGAGAGCTCAGCGAGCGTTCCGTTGGCAGTGAGGGTTGCCAGCGCTTCGCTCACGGCCTCGGCCAGCGCGGTGCCGTCCTTCGCGAAGGCGAAGGCGCTCTCCGAGCGCTCCTCGGTCTCGGCGGCGATCTTCAGGTTGTCGGCACCGTTGGACTTCTGGTAATCGAGGAAGGTCAGTTTGTCGTTGACCGTGGCATCCACGCGACCCTGCTCGACCAGGGCGACCGTCTGGGCCCAACCCTCAACCGCTTCGACATTCGCGCCGCTCTCGGTGGCCAGGGTGTGCCAGTTGCTGGTCAGTGACTGCGCCGTGGTCAGGCCCTTGAGGCTCGCGAACGAGGTGATCGAGGTGTTGTCGGCGGGAACGACGATGACACCGGTGGAGTAGGTGTACGGCGTGGAGAATTCGTACGTGGCGATGCGTTCCGGGGTCATCGACACCTGGTTGGCGACGGTGTCCCAGCGGCCGGCCGTGAGGCCGGCGAAGATGGCATCCCACTGGGTTTCTTCAAACTTCGCATCGACGCCAAGCTCGGCGGCGACGGCACGCGCCACCTCAACGTCGTAGCCGGTGAGCTTGCCCGAACCGTCTTCGTGGAACGAGAACGGCCGGTAGGTGCCCTCGGTACCGATCACGAGGGTGCCGGCATCGAGCACGCTGCTCAGTGAGTCGTCGGTGCCGGTCGCGGCGTCGTTCGACGCGGAGCAGCCAGCGAGGGTGAGGGCAACGATCGACAGAACGGCGGCCGGAATGACTCTGAGCTTCATAAAAACAAACGCCTAACGAAATAGAGGGGACGACCGACGGGTGTGCGGGATCGGCCAGGGAATGTGCGGGGGCCGCGGGTAACGGCGTCCCAGAGTAACAAGGCGCTCCCCGCCGCGAATATTCCGGTTACGCCTGATGAAGCAGCGATACCCGATCTCGAATTACGACCGCACGGCGAGGGCAAACGGCAGTACCGCAGAGGCGCCGTGCTGGCGCAGCACCCGGGACGCCACCGTCACGGTCCACCGGCTGTCGGCCAGATCGTCAATGAGCAGAATCGGGCGACCAGCAAACGGAGCGAGCGCCGCGGCCAGTTCGGGACCGACGGCGAAACGGTCCCATACGCTCGACAACCGGTAGGCGCTGTTGCCGCCGGGTTCCCCATTGGGGCCGCCCTGAGCCCAGTCCAGCGCGCCGAGCCACGGCAGCCGGCCGATCTCAGACAGCGAGCCCGCCACCGATTCGATCACCAGTGGATGCCGCCTCGACGGCATCGACACGATCGCCGCCGGTCGTTCGGCCCAGCCCCACTCGGCGAGCACCCGCACACAGGCGGCCAGCATGGCCGGCGGAGCGGGGGCATCCGCTGCCCCGGTGGCGAACAGATCTCGCAGGGGCCCGCCCCAGCCGAGGTCACTCAGCCGGGCGAGAGCACGGCCGGGTTCGGCGCGTTCGGTAAGCGGGATTTTTCCGCTGGCTGCCACGCCGAGGCTACTCATCCCGGTGGGCCACTGGGCGCGCACATCTATAGCGACGCCGACCCGGTCGAGCGACTTGGCGGCGGTCGCGGCCGCCCCCTCGGCCACATCAGTGGGATACCAGATGCCCTGGCAATTGTCGCAGCGACCGCAGGGTACGGCCGAGTCGTCGTCGAGGGCTCGCTGCAGAAATTCCATGCGGCAGCCGGTGGTGCTTTCAAACTCCAACATCGCTTGCTGCTCGCCTAGTCGGGCCGCCGTGATTCGGTCATACCGCTCATCATCGTAGACCCACGGCTGCCCGGTGGACTGCCAGCCGCCCTTGACCCGGTGCACGGCGCCGTCGACGTCGAGCACTTTGAGCAACAGCTCGAGCGGGGTGCGTCGAAGGTCAACCCGGGCTTCGAGCGCCGGCGTCGACACAGGCCCGCTGGCGGCTTCGAGCGCACCGATCACCGCGAGGGCCTTGGCGTGGTTCGGCATCGACGCCGTCGCAAAATAGTGCCAGATCGCCTCGTCTTCGGTGCCGGGCAGGAGCAGCACATCGGCCGAGGCGGTGGCACGGCCGGCACGACCAACCTGCTGGTAGTACGCCACGGGGGAGGATGGTGCCCCCAGGTGCAGCACGAAGCCGAGGTCGGGTTTATCGAATCCCATACCGAGAGCGCTCGTGGCGATGAGGGCCTTCACCTGGTTGGTCTTGAGCAGACCCTCGGACTCCTCTCGTTCGGCCGTGTCGGTCTGCCCGGTGTAGGCGCGCACCGCGTGGCCGGCTTCCCGCAGTAGCCGGGCGGTGTCTTCCGCGGCCGCCACGGTGAGGGTGTAGATGATGCCGCTGCCGGGCAGTTGGCCGAGGTGGCTGAGAAGCCAGGCCAGGCGGGCGCGCGAATCGGGCAGGCGCAGCACCCCGAGGCGCAGCGAGGAGCGGGCCAGTGGGCCGCGAATGGTGGCGACTCTGGCGCCAGTGGCAGATGTCCCGGCGCCGTCGAAACCGGCCGCGACCATGCCCACCTGCTCCGCGACATCCTGAACCACACGGCTGTTGGCGGTCGCCGTGGTGGCGAGCACGGGCACCCCCTCCGGCATCTGGGCGATCAGGTCGCGCAGGCGGCGGTAGTCCGGGCGAAAATCGTGGCCCCAATCGGAGATGCAGTGTGCCTCGTCGACCACGAGCAAGCCCACTCGGGCGATCAAGGCCGGCAACTGCTCGTCGCGGAAGGAAGGGTTGTTCAGTCGTTCCGGCGATACCAGCAGCACGTCAACCTCGTTGGCGTCGAGCTGGCGAAGCACGTCGGTCCACTCGTGCGCGTTCGACGAGTTGATCGAGACCGCGCGCACTCCGGCGCGGGCGGCCGCGGCGACCTGGTCACGCATCAGTGCCAGCAGGGGGGAGACCAGAATGGTCGGCCCGGCGCCCTTTCGCCGCAACAGCAGGGTGGCCACGAAATACACGGCCGATTTGCCCCATCCCGTGCGCTGCACGACGAGGGCGCGCTTGCGTTGGTCAACGAGGGTTTCGATGGCCTCGTATTGTCCGTCGTGAAAGTCGGCATCCTCCCGCCCCACGAGGGTGCGCAGAATGGCCAGAGCGGATGCGCGGGTGTCGGTCATGCTTCAAGGGTGACAGATGCCGCCGACAGGCACGTTCTGCTGGGTCAGCGTGAGGGCAATGACTGCGCGTGTCGCGGGGCGTTCGTGGACTCCGGGCGGGATCGATCAGTAGGCTCGGTGGGTGAACGTGATTCAGGAGATCGAAACACGCCTGCCGGAAGAGGCCGTCAGCGGTTTTCGCCGACTCATCGGGCAGGCCAGGGTGGGGGATCCGATCCTGCTGCAGGAGCGGGCGATGGCGCGCATGGTGGCGCCGGCGCAGTGGATTTTGACCCGGGTCGGGGTCGACGGCATCCGCTTGACCCCGGCCGGACACCTGCCGCCGGCGGTCGTTGTGGATGCGTCCACCGAGCTCGACTGGGGCTGGCCGATCAGCGTCAACCGCGAAGTGCACCTGCGTCCTTTGCAGGAACTCCGCGGTCATCTTCGTGACGTGGGACTGCTCCGGGTCAGCAAGGGGATGCTACTGCTCACCAAAAATGGCCGCGCCGCCTCCGCATCTCCCCGCGAACTCTGGTGGCACCTCGCCCGCACCATTCATCGAAGCCGCACGCCCGCCGTCGGTGACGCCACCCGGCTCCTGCTGTTGTTTGTGGCGACCCGCGGCCTGGCCCGGCGTGAGGACTACCTCATGACCCTGTCGCGTGCGCTCGGCTCGCTCGGCTGGGTGCAGTCGGACGGCCAGGAACCGACGACGGAGTCGGTGTGGCATCTCGTCGACACCAAGTGGCGCCTGCTTGACCGACTCGGCGTGTTCGAGCAGACCGAGGCCTGGCACGGCGATCGCGGCACGGTCACCGTCGGGGGCGCTGCCTTCGCCCGCGCAGCGCTGCTGTCCGAGGCCCCGACCGAGTCGCCCACCGACTAGCCCGGCCCGCGGCATCCGCTGCCCGGCGCGAGTGGTTGGATGGAGGAATGGATGCAACATTCGATTACATCGCCGATTTTTCCGCTTTTCTTCAGGCCTCACCGTCGTCGTACCACGCCGCGGCCGAGGTCGCCCGGCGCCTCGACGTGGCCGGCTTCACAGGGCTGAGCGAGTCGGAGAATTGGGCCGATGCTCCTGCTGCCACCGGCTACTACGTCGTGCGCGACGGTGCCGTCATCGCCTGGTCGCGGCCCGTTGGTGCCGCCGCCACGACACCGTTTCGTATTCTCGGTGCCCACACCGACTCCCCGGGGTTCAAGCTCAAGCCGAAGCCCACGATCGGTTCGCACGGCTGGCTGCAGGCCGGCGTCGAGGTGTACGGCGGGCCGCTGCAAAACTCCTGGCTGGACCGCGAGCTCGAACTCGCCGGCCGTCTGGTCACCCTGGGCGGCACGGAGCACCTGGTGCGCACAGGGCCATTCCTGCGCATTCCGCAGCTGGCCGTTCACCTTGATCGGGAGGTGAACAACGGCCTGACCCTCGACCGGCAACGTCACCTCACACCCGTCTTCGGCGTCGGTGATGCGTCCGAGGCTGACCTCGTTGGTCACCTCGCCGAACTGGCGGGGCTGGCGGCAGCGGATGTCGCCGGGTACGACATCCTCACCGCCGATACCAGCGCGCCCGCCACCTTCGGGCTCGGCCATGAGCTGTTCGCGGCCGGACGTCTCGACAACCTCTCCTCGGTGTACGCCGGCCTGCGGTCCCTGATCCTGGTGAGCGAACACGCCACCGATATCGGTCCGATCAGTGTGCTCGCCGCCTTCGACCACGAAGAACTCGGCTCTCAGTCTCGCTCCGGCGCGAGCGGTCCGCTGCTCGAGCACATTCTCACCCGGATCGGTCACGGTCTCGGCGCGACCGAGTCGGAACGACTGCGGGCCTACGCCGAGTCCTGGTGCCTGTCGGCTGACGCCGGACATGCTGTGCACCCGAACTATCCGGAACGGCACGATCCGGCCAACACGCCCATCCTGGGCGGCGGCCCGCTGCTCAAAATCAACGCCAACCAGCGCTACGCGACGGATGCTCACGGCGCGGCCCTCTGGGCGCGCAGTTGTGCCCAGGCGGGCGTTGACTACCAGGAATTCGTCTCCAACAACACGGTTCCCTGCGGTTCGACGATCGGTCCGCTGACCGCGACCCGGCTCGGCATCCGCGTCGTAGATGTCGGTGTGCCACTGTTATCGATGCATTCCGCCCGGGAGCTGTGCCACGTGAACGATCCGCAGTCGCTGGGCGCGGCCATCGCCGCATTCTTCGCTCCCGAACTATAGACAGTTGCGCTATCGGATAGTTATACTATCCGCATGAGGATGGCCGAATTGAGTGCGGTGAGCGCGGTTCCCGTGGCCACCATCAAGTTTTACCTGCGGGAAAATTTATTGGCTGCGGGAGAGCGTTCAGCCCCCAATCAGGCAGATTACGGCCCTGATCACCTGAGCCGCCTCCGCCTCATTCGCAGCCTGATCGACGTGGGCGGCCTCGCTGTCGCCGACGCCCGCCGGGTGCTCGAAGCCATCGATTCCGATCTGCCATTGCAGCAGACCTTCGATATCGCCCAGCGTGCGGTGTCGGAGCAGATTCAGCCGACGGACGTGAGCACAGTCGCTCTGGATCGTATCGACGCTGAACTGAGCGGATGGCTTGTCTCGGCGGGCAATCCAGGTCGACTCGCCGCCGCTCGAGTCATGGATTCCTGCACCGCCGTCGGCCAGCGCGATGCCCGGGGCTGGCTCAACCGGTACGCGCAGGCGGCACTGCTGGTCGCCGAAGCCGATCTGGACGAGATCGAAGCCCTCTCCGACCGCGCCGCACAAGCGCAGACCGTCGTGGTGGGAACCGTGCTCGGCGATGCCCTGTTCTCGGGACTGCGTCGCGCAGCCCAGGAACACGTCTCCGCTCTGCGCTTTTCTCCCACCGCAACCGCGCACCACCAGAACCCGCACGACACGTGCCCGTAACACCGTCCCCTTCCGTAACCGGGTGGCCCCTGCGGCGCCCGACCACTCTTGCACTTCACCCCCGTGACCCAAGGAGTCACCATGTCGCGCATTGCCTCCTCCCGCACCACCCGCACCGGGAACATCCCGCAATCCAACGGCGTTCGTATCAAGTGGCACCGGCCGCTGCTCGCGGTCGCGGTCGCCATGACGCTGCTGGCTCTGTTCAGCGTTATCGGCCTGTTCGTTGATCAACGCGAAGTGACCGGGCTTCCGCTCTGGGCAAAACCGCTCAAATTCGCGCTGTCGATTGCCATCTACAGCATCACCCTCGCGTGGCTGATTGGGCTGCTGCGCCGAGGACGACGCCTGGCCTGGTGGGCGGGAACGCTGAGTGCCGTTCTGCTGCTCGTCGAAATGGTCGCGATCGTCGGCGCCGCCGTCGGCGGAACGACCAGCCACTTCAATGTGTCCTCCCCGTTTGCGACGCTGGTCTGGTCGATCATGGCGGTATCGATCGTCACGGTGTGGTTCGCGGCACTGGTGGTGGGCGTTCTGCTCGGGTTCTGGGGTCGGCGCAGCGGCGCCGATCTCGGCGACCGCGCCCGCACCCTCGCCATCCGCTCCGGCGTCATACTGGCCATCATCGGGATGGGCCTGGCCTTTCTCATGACCGGACCGACGGCGGCCCAGCTCGACGATTTTCAGGGCATTGCCGGTGCACACACCGTGGGTGGAGCGGACGGCGGTCCGGGCCTGCCCATCCTCGGCTGGAGCACCGTTGCCGGCGACCTGCGCATCCCGCACTTCGTCGGAATGCACGCACTACAGTTGCTCCCGCTCGGTGCGCTGCTGCTGGAATTACTGATGAAACGGATGCCCGCGCTCCGGCCGGAGCGCACCCGCGTGGCGCTCGTCGGTACCCTCATCGCGCTCTACAGCGGAGTCCTTGGCCTGGTCACGGTGCAGGCGCTGAACGGAGAATCGATCGCGCGTCCCAGCACTCTCACGATCACCGTCGCGAGCGTACTCTGCCTGACCGCTGCGGCCACGATTTCCCTCATCGTGATCACCAGCCGTCGGCGGTACCGCCGTGCCCGGCAAGACGCGCTGCAAATATTCTGACCGAATCACCTCATCGAACCGGCGCGTGGCCTACTTCTTCCTCCAAAGTGATGCGTGCCAGCCTCGCGCGGGCGGCATCCTCTGACGTGGACGAGGGGCCGAGCAGGGTGCGTACCAGGCCGAGAACGAGCCGAGTACCCCCGATGACGGGCAGACGGGATCGTTTCAGGCCGAGCATGTCGCGATACTCGCGCGGGATCGACGCCACGGCGCCGGCGAACATGATGCGGTAGAACGGCAGCATGCCCCGGCTCAGCGGTGGGTTGCGAATGAATTTCACCGCTTCCGCGACGCGCGCATCACTCTTGAGCGTTCCGGCACTGCGAAAGGATTCCAGTTGGGCGGCCAACTCGGCTTCTGAGCGCGGAGCATTTTGAACGCCAATGAGTTCGCCCGCTTTCGACCATTCCCGCACGTAGCCGTCGGCGCCGCCGGGAATGGCATCTCCCCAGAGCAAGTGGGATTGCAGGAAAGCGTCGGTAAAGACCACGTGAACCCATGACAACAGTTCGGGGTCTCCCGCAGCGTAGGGCCGCACCTCGCCGCGCGCATCGAGATAGGTACCGGTCACGCGGTCGTGAAAATGAGCAACCCGACCCGACTCCCGCTCGGCGACAATAGTGTCGGCGAACGTCACCGTGACCAGCCACTGAATGGTGCCGGAGAGGCGCCCGAGTGGGTCTTCGTGATAACGAGACCAGTCGTGCACTCCGGCCATGGCCCCCGGGTGCAGGGTCTGCATGAGGAGGGCGCGAATGCCGGCGACCATGGTTGCCATGCCCCCGTGCACAGCCCAGGCGGCACTCCCCGGGCCGAAGAAGCCCATGTCGTCTCCCGTGGCGATCTTGTTGACCCACTTGGGCCGTCCTTCGCTGTTACCCGAAAGTGTTACCAGAAGGTGCGAGCGCCAGCTGTCCGTGAATCTGCCCATTCTGGATGGTAACCCTGCCTCGCTGGACACCCGCCGCGAACGCCCTCGTTGACGCCTTCGTGCTCTACGCCCCCTGCCACCCGAAGTAGGCTAGTCCGGTTGTACGAATCGATATAGGGAGCGGCACTTGAGGGACACAGCACGATGAGCCCGTCCACGACGGCGCCCACTTCGCACGCTGCGAACGGCCTCGCGAGGCCCAGTACCAACCGAAAAGTTATCGCGCTGGCCGTTGCCGGCGCCCTGGGCGGATTTTTATTCGGGTTCGACTCCTCGGTCATCAACGGAGCCGTCAACTCGGTGCAACAGGAATTCGGGCTGAACGCCACCCTCACCGGGTTCGCCGTGGCCTGTGCGCTGCTCGGTGCCGCTGCGGGCGCATTCTTCGGAGGCCGGTTCGCCGACCGTTACGGGCGCATCCCGATGATGGTGCTGGGCGGCGGGGTGTTCCTGATCAGCTCGATCGGCTCCGGCTTTGCGTTCGGCGTCGTCGACCTCATCATCTGGCGGATCGTTGGCGGCCTCGGCATCGGCCTCGCTTCCGTTGTCGCACCCGCTTACATCGCTGAAATATCACCGCGGCAGATGCGCGGACGCCTCGGCTCTTTGCAGCAGCTCGCAATCACGCTCGGAATCTTCACCGCGCTGCTGTCCGATGCTGTGTTTGCCCGCAGCGCGGGAGGTGCCGGCAGCGAATTCTGGTTTGGTCTTGAGGCCTGGCGCTGGATGTTCCTCGCTGGCGCCGTGCCTGCGATCGTCTACGGGGGCGTCGCGTTCCTACTGCCGGAATCCCCGCGTTTTTTGATTCTGAAGGATAAAGAAGCGGATGCTCGCGCCGTGTTCACCCGGATTTGGCCAGACGGCGATGTCGACCGTGAGATTCGCGACATGCGTCGTTCGATCGAGGTTGACGCGCGTTCGCAGAAGTCGGGGTCCCTGCGTGGCAATGCCTTCGGTCTAAAACCGATCGTCTGGGTGGGCATCATCCTCTCGGTGTTCCAGCAGTTTGTGGGCATCAACGTCATCTTTTATTATTCGACGACCCTGTGGGAGGCCGTCGGGTTCCAGGAATCCAACTCGCTGACCATCTCGGTGATTACCTCGGTCACCAATATTCTGGTCACCCTGGTCGCGATCGCGCTGGTGGACCGCGTTGGCCGACGACCGATTTTGCTGACCGGTTCCATCGGAATGACGGTGTCGCTCGCGACGATGGCCGTGGCGTTCAGCCAGTCGGTCACCGTCGACGGTGTGCTCGGTCTGCCGGGCGCCTGGGCGCCCATCGCGCTCGTTGCCGCGAACCTGTTTGTGATCTCGTTCGGTGCGTCCTGGGGACCGGTGGTGTGGGTGCTCCTCGGAGAAATGTTCCCCAACTCGATTCGAGCGAAGGCCCTCGGGCTCGCCGCATCCGCCCAGTGGATCGCGAATTTTCTCATCACGGTGAGTTTTCCGCCGATGGCCGACGCGTCCCTGCCGATCACCTACGGCCTGTACGCCCTGTTCGCCGCGCTCTCGTTCTGGTTCGTATTGCGCAAAGTACCAGAAACAAACGGCATGTCGCTTGAAGAAGCGGACACCCTGTTGCCATCGAAGAACTCGGCGAGAAAGTCCCCGCGGTGAGGTAGGTATATAAGCAGTATTCCGCTCTACCAGCAACCCCCCGAACAAGTTATCGCGTTGAGTCGGGTTTGCAGGTATCTTCACAACACAAAGATTGTGGAGTGTGACCATGCCCGAACGTGGATACGCCGTTATAAGTTTGACAACCACCGGACCGTTCCCGTACCTGCGGGATCGGATCATCGAGGTAG
Organism: Actinomycetales bacterium; assembly: GCA_038205545.1. Taxonomy (GTDB): domain Bacteria; phylum Actinomycetota; class Actinomycetes; order Actinomycetales; family Microbacteriaceae; genus Cryobacterium. The sequence goes on along the minus strand of JBBRBV010000002.1, from coordinate 56,403 downwards.
CCGTCGTGCACCTCGACGCGGGTGGAAATATTACTGCGCGCTGGCAGACCGTCGTCAACCCTGGAAGCCACATTAGTGACGTGGCTAATCACGGTGTCAGCACGGCCGAGCTTCTGCGCGCACCGACCTTCGAACAAATCGCACCACGCCTGGTCGACCTGCTTCGCGGCCGAGTATTGGTGACGCACAACGCCCAACTCGTCACCGGATTCCTCATGCACGAGTTCGAGGTGATCGGATACGCTCCCGGGCGCGGGCTCGAGGCGGTCTGCACCCTGCAATTGGCCCGCAGCTACCTGCCGGGGGCGGGCCGGCTGCTGGGCGATTGCTGCGCGGCCTATGACATCGAGATCGAGCCCGGCCCCGGTGCGCTGGTGCAGGCCGTGGCATGCGGCAGCCTGCTGGCGGCTTACGTGAACGGCTCGCCGAGTGCCGCACCCTGGATCAACGCCCTCGACCGGGCGGAACGGCACGTCTGGCCGAGCATCTCCGGCGCCACTGCGGCAGAGTGGGTGGAGCGTGACCAGGTGGCGGCAGGCGACTCCGCCTCAACATCGAGTTTCCTGGCCAGGGCGGCCCTCAAACTTCCCGACTACACCGGTCCGGAAGAGCACCTCGACTATCTCGCCCTGCTCGATCACTGTTTGCTCAATCCGGTGCTCTCGCCTCAAGAAACCCGCGAGCTTCGGGTTGTGGCGGAATGCAGCGGAATCAGCGCGGGGGACTGCGCAGCACTGCACCAGCGCTATTTCGAGGACCTCGTGCGGGGGGCCTGGTCGAACGGCATTCTGAGCGTCGGCGATTCCGCCGACCTGATCGCGGTCGCTCGCATGCTGGACATTGCGCCGGAGGTCGTCGCCGCGGCGCTGGTTGCGCCATCGTCGGTGCTGCGCCCGGCAATGACGTCGATCGATTCGGTGCTGCTGGAACTGGGTGACATTGTTGTGCTGACCGGTGATATGGCCCGTGCTCGCTCTGACTGGGGCCGGGAATTGGTCGCACGCGGGCTATCGCTGGGAACGGCGGTGACCCTGCGCACGCGATTGCTCGTTGCGGCCGATCCACAGTCAACAACCGGCAAGACCGGCAAGGCGCGCGACTACGGCATTCCGATTGTCTCCGAATTCGGCCTCCGGTCCCTCATTGGGGTGCGCTGAAACGCGGCTCAGATCAGGGTGTGCAGGTACGCCTCGACCGTCAGGCCGACGGCCGCGGACCGCTCCCTGATACGCCGGTGCTCGTCGGCGGTGAGCGACAGCGTCACCCGATGCACCTCACCGCTGCTGCGCAGTGCGTCGGAGCCGTTCGGATCGGTCAGGTCGCGGTAATCCTCGCCAACATCGGTCTCCAGCTCGTCGAAGGAGAACAGCGCCGCGTGCGGATAGGCGGTCGCCCGCTCCGTGACCCGAGCCTCCGGGTGCGGCACCGGTTCCGCGGCCGACGCGCCTCCACGACAACCCGGACCGGCCGGCGCCGGTCGACCGCGCTGAAACGCCTCGGCTGCGCCGCGCGCGCGCTCGTCGGCGGCCTCATTGAGCGGATGCCCCACGTGCCCCTTGACCCACTCGAACCGGTACCGGCGTCCGGCGATGGCCTCGTCGATCTCCTGGAGCAGGTCGAGGTTCATCACCGGTTTGCCGTCGCCCTTTCGCCAGCCCTTGGCTTTCCAACCCTTCATCCATTTGGTTACCGAGTTGATCACATACTGGCTGTCGCACAATACGACTAGATCCTCGTCGAGGTGCGCGGTCGCGCGAAACAACTCGAGCACTGCTTTCAGCTCGCCCTGGTTGTTGGTCGCATGCTTCCACCCACCGGCAGCCCAGCACTCGTCGTCGACGTACCAGGCCCAACCGGCCGGTCCGGGGTTGCCGAGGGCAGATCCGTCGGCGGCGGCGGTGATCGTCATGTGTGGGCCTTTCAAGCAGCGGATGCGCGGGCGCAGGTTGTATTAGTCTGCCACCTCCGGCATCCACTGCCCGTCTGCGTTGTCGGCGCCCGCGGAGTTGGCCGAGCCGGCGTGACTGCCGTGCAGCGGCACTTCTCTTTCAGTTTGGGTAAGGAAAATGCTACAGCTCAAGCAAATGCTGAGTTTTGCCCGGCTCTTTTCGGTTGTGTCCACGGTGCCGGCGCTACACTGCTGCACGGCCGACTTGATTCGAGGGAGAAGTCGAATGTTGAGCACCCTGACCGGAGGGCATTATCTGATCATTTTCATTGACGAGAACACCACCGCGAGCAACGATGCGAGCGGCGCCCCCCACCCGAAGGCTTAGGCCAGATGGTCGTGCAGGGGGTGCGCGGTGCCCCAAACACAGGCACCATGTCGCTCGGGCAGCACCTGCTGGAATTGCGCAAGCGCCTCTTTTGGGCGGCTATCGGTATTCTGGTCGGTGCGATTGCCGGCTGGTTTCTCTCAAGTCTGGTGTGGGATGGCCTGCGCGAGCCGATCTACGCCATCGTGCGTGCCCAGAACCGCAACGCGCAGATCAACTATCCAGATATCACCAGCGCCTTTGACCTCAAGCTTCGTATCTCGTTCTATGTCGGATTGATCGTGTCGAGCCCCGTCTGGCTCTACCAAATCTTTGCCTTCCTGACCCCCGGGCTCACCCGCCGGGAGAAGCAATACACCTTTGGATTCTTTTTCACTGCCGTGCCACTGTTCCTCGCCGGATGTGCGGCCGGCTGGTACGTGCTGCCGCACGTGGTCGAACTCATGACGAGTTTTGCTCCCCAGCAGGATGCCGCGCTCATCAACGCGCAGACCTACTTCGATTTCGTGCTCAAACTCATGATCGCCATTGGGATTGCCTTCGTGTTGCCCGTGTTCCTCGTGCTGCTCAACTTTGCCTGGGTGATCAGCGCCCGCTCCATTATCAAGTCGTGGCGCGTGGCCATCCTGGTCATTATTCTCTTCACCGCCATCGCCACCCCGGCAGCCGACGTCGTGTCCATGTTCCTGCTTGCCATTCCTATGGTGGCGCTCTACTTCGCCGCGTACGGTATCGCCGTGCTGCACGATCGCCGCGCAGCCCGTCGCGTTCCCCCGGTTGGCGCCGACGGGCTTCTCCTCTAACTCTCGGCTTCCAGGTAGTCCCACCCGACGCGGCGCGCGCATCCGCCCACGGTCGCGGCTGTATCGCGTTCATCAAGGTGCAGAACGGGACGACCGATGAAGAATGGTCGTTATTAAATACGATACTCAGGGGTCGGAAGCGGCAAAATATCTGTCGGCACCTGCCGGTTCCCCGGCTGCACCCGCCAAGCCCGCCACAGCGAAGTCGACCACACCCACGACTGGCAATACAACGGCGAAACCCGCTGGGACAACCTTGCCCACCTCTGCAAACGCGGCCATCGACTCAAAACAGAAACCGGCTGGATCGTCACCCAGACCATCGGCGGCACCATGCACTGGACCAGCCCGGCCGGCAAACACTCCGCCACCCACTCCGCCACCCACTCCGCCACCCGCCTCGGCTCCCACTCCGCCGCCACACGAGAACGCGGCCCCACCACCGCCACCGCACACGACACAGCGAAACGACCCATCGACGTCTGGACCGACCTTGCCGACCCCGAGCACAACTGGAACGGCGCTCCTTCTAGCTCGTTTCGAGAGCGATCACTTTCGAGAGCGACCGGTCTTATCGCGCTTCCCTCGGTGTACACGACCGCGCTGGGCACTGTCTCTTCTGCGGTGTTTCCGGCCTGACGCGCGGGGCTTTCCCGGCCCAGCCGGGCGCAGGTCTGGTGGCCGACCCACGTTCCAGCGTGCGCCCAGCAGGCTAACGGGTGCCAGAGATCACGCCGAGACGGATACTGACACTTCGTGCAGTCCGGTCGCTCCATTCGGGGCGACATCGGCCCTGGCCGATGTTTGTACCAGGCCGGCAGTATCCGTGGCCCGCACCTTGACGGAATGCTCGCCCACGGTCGCATCGTTCCACGTGTACGCCCACTGCCGCCAGGTGTCCGCCGAGATGGCGGCGGCGAGGGTGGCTTCCTGCCACGGACCGTCGTCGATCTGCACGGCGACCGCACTCACTCCCACGTGTTGGGACCAGGCGACACCGGCGATCACGACCGTTCCGGCGGCCACCGAGTTTCGGCCGCGGGGCACATCAATACGGGAGGACAGCTTGACCGGCCCGAGTTCACTCCAGCCACGCGGCGTCCAGTAGCCCTGTTCCTGGTCGAAGCGGGTGAGCTTGAGCTCAACGACCCATTTCGTGGCCGAGACGTACCCGTACAGGCCGGGCACCACCATGCGCACCGGGTAACCGTGTTCGAGCGGCAGCGGCTCTCCGTTCATCCCGACCGCCAGGATGGCATTGCGCCCATCGGTCAGCGCCTCGATCGGGGTGCCCGCAGTGAAGCCGTCCTGGCTCGTGGAGAGCACCATGTCGGCGCCGCCTACGGGTTTGGCTCGAGCCAGCAGCTCGCGAATCGGATACCCGAGCCAGGTGGCATTGCCGATCAGGTCACCGCCGACAGAGTTGGACACGCAGGCCAGGGTCGTAATGCTCTCCTCGAGCGGCAGGGCGAGCAATTCGGCGAAATCGAGCTCGATCTCATTCTCGACCATGCCGGTGATCTTCAGCCGCCACGTGGTCGGATCGATGCGTGGCACGCTCAGGGCGGTATCAATGCGGTAGAAGTCGGCGTTCGGCGTGATCAGCGGGGTGATTCCCGCCACGTCCAGGCTCGCCCCGGCCGGGATAGCGGCAGCACGAACGGATGCCGCAGGGAGCGTGAACAGCGCACGCGCGGCATCCGCTGCCCGGGTTGCAGCGGCGCTGAGCTGGCCGCCGATCAGGGCGAGTAGCCCGATGCCCGCGGTGACGCCGGTGAAGACCAGAAAGCGGCGGCGTTCGGGGCGGCGAACACCGTCAACGGCCGACCGTGCGGAGCCGCGCACTGGCAGACGGGTGGTGAGAAAGGTCAGCGCGATGGCTGCGACTCCCATGGCGACGACGGCGGGTACGGCGTCGAGGGTGGAAGCGCTGGAGCGAGAGAGCGCCGCGAACAGGGCAATTGCGCCGATCAGCACAACGAGCAGGCGGCCGAACGGTGGACGCCTGCTCTCCAGGATTCCGGCGAGGGCGGCGAGTACAGCCAGCACGAGACCGATGGTCGCGATGAGGACGATCTTGTCGGCCGTGCCGAACAGACCGATTACGAGCTCCTTGATTCCGGCCGGAACAATGTCGATGACGAGCGCTCCGACCGTGAGCACCGGGCTGGCGCCGGGGGCGATCCACGCGGCGGTCAATTCGGCCAGACCGAGGCCAGCCAGGGCAGCGGCGAGACCAGCGGCCGCCGGGCGCCAGAGTGCGTGGGCGGGCTCTGGCGGCGCAACCACAGCCGTGTCAGGGGTGACGTGAACCATGCCGTCAGCCTAGAACGGCCAGCTGTGATTACGACCCGGTGGGACGCCGAGTCAGTTTCGTCAGACATCCGTCACATCTTGCGGGCTGGTCGCGGTGGCTAATTCAGGAAATCTCACCGACTTCGCCCCGATGGACGAGGGGGGAGTGCACGTTCGGCGGGCGGTGGCCGTCGAAGTAGTGCACTCTTGAGGGACTATGTCTTTGCTTGCGCGCCTCGAAAACGAAACCGATCCCGACGTTCTCTTCGAGGCGTTCGAAACCTGGGCGACCGAGCAGGGCTTGGCGCTCTACCCCGCACAGGAGGAAGCGGTCATCGAGATCGTCTCGGGGGCCAACCTCATCTTGAGTACCCCGACCGGAACCGGCAAATCGCTCGTGGCGGTCGGCGCACACTTCGCGGCGCTGTCGGCCGGCAAACGCAGCTTCTATACCGCACCGATCAAGGCGCTCGTGAGCGAGAAATTCTTTGCTCTGGTCGAAACCTTCGGTGCCGAAAACGTCGGAATGATGACCGGTGACTCCTCGGTTAACGCCGACGCCCCCATCATTTGCTGTACCGCCGAGATTCTCGCCAACCTCGCGCTGCGAAACGGCGAAGACACCGAGGTCGACCTCGTTGTGATGGACGAGTTCCACTTCTACGGTGACCCCGAACGTGGGTGGGCCTGGCAGGTGCCGCTGCTGCTCCTGCCGCGGGTGCAGTTCATCCTCATGTCGGCCACGCTCGGCGACGTGAAATTCATCAGCGACGACCTGACCCGGCGCACCGGGCGAGCCACAGCCGTCGTTACCGGTGTGGAACGCCCGGTTCCGCTCAGTTATTACTACGAGCAGACGCCGGTGCACGAAACCGTCGAAGAACTTCTGCACACCGATAAGGCACCGGTGTATATCGTGCACTTCTCCCAGGCCGCCGCCCTCGAACGCGCGCAGGCGCTCGCGAGCGCCAAGGTCGCCACCCGCGAACAGCGCGACAAAATCGCCGACCTGATCGGTGAGTTTCGCTTCACCACGAGCTTTGGTAAAACCCTGTCGCGGCTTATTCGCATGGGAATCGGCGTGCATCACGCCGGCATGCTGCCCAAGTACCGAAGGCTCGTCGAGCAGCTTGCGCAGCGCGGCTACCTGCGGGTGATCTGCGGCACTGACACCCTCGGTGTCGGCATCAACGTTCCCATTCGCACCGTGCTGTTCACCGCCCTCACCAAATACGACGGTGTCAAAATGCGTCAGGTGAACGTGCGGGAGTTTCACCAGATTGCCGGTCGAGCGGGCCGGGCCGGTTACGACACGGCAGGCACCGTGGTCATTCAGGCCCCCGAGCACGAGACCGACAACCTCAAGGCCGTCGAGAAGGCCGGCGACGACCCGAAGAAGAAGCGCAAGATCGTGCGGAAAAAGGCGCCGGACGGCTTTGTGTCCTGGGGCGAACCGAGCTTTCGCCGGCTGGTCGACGCGGAGCCAGAGACCCTGTCGTCAAGCATGCAGATGACCGCCGCGATGCTTATCAACGTCATCGGGCGCGGCGGCGACGCTTTCGCCCACGTGTACTCGCTCGTGTTCGACAACCACGAACCGTGGCGGCGCCAGCTGGTGTTGGCCCGGCGTGCTCTGGGCATTTACAAGACCCTGCGTGAAGCCGGGATTGTCGAGCAGAGTCTCGACCCGCGACCCATTATTCGTCTAACCGTTGACCTGCAGGCGAACTTTGCCCTCAATCAGCCGCTCTCGCCGTTTGCTCTGGCCGCCTTCGAACTGCTCGACCCGGAATCTCCCACCTACGCGCTCGACATGATCTCGATTCTGGAGTCCACCCTCGACGACCCACGATCAGTGCTCATGGGGCAGCAGTTCGCCGCCCGGGGCGAGGCCGTGAACGCAATGAAGCGGGAGGGAATCGAATATGACGAGCGGATGGCGCTGCTTGAGGAGATCACGCATCCCAAGCCGCTTGAAGAACTGCTGAACTACACCTTCGACACCTATAAAGCCTCCCAGCCGTGGATTGCCGACTTCGAACTCAGGCCCAAGGCCGTTGTGCGGGACATGTATGAGCGGGCCATGTCGTTTGGCGAATTCATCGCGTTCTACAAACTCGCCCGTAGTGAGGGCGTCGTGCTGCGGTATCTCTCCGACGCCTATCGAGCCGCCCGGCAGACCATTCCCGACGAAGCCAAGAACGAAGATCTGCTCGACCTCATCGAGTGGCTCGGCGAACTCGTGCGCCAGGTGGACTCCAGCCTGCTCGACGAATGGGAAGAACTGCTGCATCCGGATCTCGCCACGCACGAGGCCAGCGCACACGCCATTTTGCCGCCGCCGCCCCGCCGGCTCACCACCAATGTGCGCGCATTTCGTATTCTGGTGCGCAACGAGATGTTCCGCCGGGTGCAACTGGCCGCGCTGGAACACTACGACGAGCTCGGTGAGCTCGATCGGGAGCATGGCTATACGGCCGACATCTGGGCCGACGCGATGGATGGCTACTTCGCCGAGCACGACGAGGTGCTCACCGGTGGAGACGCGCGCAGCGCTGACTTGTTGCTGATTGAGACCGGCCCGGAGGAATGGACTGTGCGCCAAATTCTCGACGACCCGGCCGGCGACCACGACTGGGGGATCAGCGCGAGCGTGAACCTCGCCGATTCCGACGAACTCGGCGCGGCGGTCGTGCGCGTAACCGGTGTCAACCAGCTCTAGCAGTGTTGGCCAATGGTGCCAGCCAGCGGCGGCATCGCCGTAGCCGAAGGCGCGGAACAGCCACCAGATGCGTGCGGCTCACTGGCCGAGGCTGAGTGAGTCGTCCAGCCACACACGACTAGCGCTTGGCAGCCCAGTCCAGATTGATGATCTGCTTGATATAGATATTCTCGCCGAGTCCGGGTACGGAGGGGTTCATAGTGAGCATCAGCTGTACGGGAATGTTGAAGCGTTGAGCGATGTCAAAAAAAGCGTCCCCCTCGATGACCGTGTAGGTCAGCAGCGCTCCGGAACCGTTGGACGTGGTGGTACCGCGGGCGCCCGGTGTACTGCCGAGGTCAACGGCTGGTCCCTGCGGCAACGGCTCAGGCTCGGCGTTGGGAACGAGGTCGGGCACAGTCGGGTTGGGAATGAGCGCCGCTTCCTCGGGGGGTGTCGGCGTTGGTGTCGGCGTGGGAGTCGGTGTGGCAGTCGGTGTCGGTGCGGGGGTGACGGTCGGAGTGATGGTCACCGTCACGGCTGGTGCCGGTTCACCGGCGCAGCCCGCCACCGCCACGAGTAGGACAGCGGCAACGAGAAAGCCCCACGGGCGACGTACGAGTGTGCTGCGAATGATTCAGCCCTTCCAGAGAGGCGCGCTCTGACTTGGTCGATGCACGCGTTCAGCCAGCTTAGGCTCACACAGTGACGCTCAGATGGGGCCGACTGCCCCCGTTCGGGATATTTTGGTCCCTCGTCGATCAGCATTCAACAACGTTCACCGCGAGGCCGCCCTCGCTGGTTTCCTTATATTTAGTCATCATGTCGAGTCCGGTCTGGCGCATCGTCTCGATCACCGTGTCGAGGGAAACCAGGTGGGTGCCATCACCGTGCAGGGCCAGACGCGCCGCCGACACCGCGGTCGAGGAGGCGATGGCGTTGCGTTCGATGCAGGGAACCTGAACGAGGCCGCCGACCGGGTCGCAGGTGAGCCCGAGGTGATGTTCCATGGCAATTTCGGCTGCATTCTCGACCTGGCGAGGGGTGCCGCCGAGTACGGCACAGAGTGCGCCAGACGCCATGGCGCAGGCCGCGCCAACTTCGGCCTGGCAACCACCCTCGGCCCCGGAGATCGAGGCATTGGCCTTCACCAGGGAGCCGATCGCCACGGCGGTGAGCAGATACCGACGGATGCCGGCGGCATCCGCTCCGGGAACGAAACGCAGGTAGTAATGGCCGACAGCCGGGATAATGCCGGCCGCCCCATTGGTCGGCGCGGTGACGACACGTCCACCGGCCGCATTTTCTTCGTTGACCGCGAGTGCGAACGCGTGCAACCATTCGGTGGACGTGTCGTGGTCGCGCAGCGGCAGGTCGTCATATTCCTCTAGACGCATACGTACCGCGGCGGCTCGACGTTTGACCTTGAGGCCGCCCGGGAGCACGCCGGTAGCGTCGAGCCCGGCCTCGACGCAGGCGTGCATGGCCTCCCAGATGGCGTCGAGCCCCTCATTCAACCGTTCGGCGCCATGAATCGCCTCCTCGTTGCGGCGGGCGACGTCACAGATCGACAGATCGTGGGCGTCACACAGCGCGAGCATCTGGGCACTGGAATCGTAGGGGAGTGGTGGGGCGATACTGGACTGGGCGCTCGAGGGCTCGGTGCCGCGGCGGATGAACCCGCCACCGATCGAGTAGAACGTCTCCTCGAGCAGTGGGGCGGTCTCCACAGCGCTATCGGTCGCCCAAGCGGTGAGAGTGAGTGCATTGGGATGCCCCGGCAGCCGGGTGCGGGGTACAAAACGCACGTCATTCGAGCTGACGGGAATGCGGTGCCCACCGAGCAGGGTCAGCGAGGCACCATCGGTGAGGCCCGACCACGCGGCGCGCACCTCGTCGGGATCGCAGGTTTCCGGGCGCAGACCGGTCAGTCCGGCGAGCACCGCATCCGGGGTGCCGTGGCCGAGCCCGGTGGAACCGAGCGATCCGAACAGGGAACAGCGGATGCGCCCCACCTCATTCAGGCGGCCGGTCGCCGCGAGATCTTCGGCGAAGACGCGGGCAGCGCGCATCGGACCGACCGTGTGGGAACTGGACGGGCCGATTCCAATGGAAAACAGGTCCAGGGCTGAGACGTACGCTGTCACGCTCCCCATGCTACGGCACCCGGATATGGCGCTGAAACCAGTAACGCCCGGCACCGAATGGCGCGAGGCGTTTCAGGTTGGCCAATCCGAGCGCTGGCCCGGACTGTCGTCGACAGCCCCAAAACAAGCCAGGCCGCCTCCCCGGAGGAAAACGGCCTGGCTCAGGGTGCGCAATGCTAGTGCGTGCGGAAACGCTGCGTCATCGGGCAGTCAAACGGGTCACGCGCGGCCAGGCCGACCCGGTTGAGGTACGCGATGACGATGCCGTAGCTCTCAAAGACGCCAGTTTCGGTGTACTTCACGTCATGGTTGAGGCAGTATTCCTTGGCGATCTCCTGCGCCTTGCGCAGGTGCGGGCGGGCCATGTTGGGAAACAGGTGGTGCTCAATCTGGTAGTTCAGTCCACCCATGTAGGTGTCGATGAACGTGCCGCCGCGAATGTTGCGGCTGGTGAGCACCTGGCGACGCAGAAAGTCCACGCGGCTCTCGGCCGGAAGCTGCGGCATCCCCTTGTGGTTGGGAGCGAAGGATGCTCCCATGTAGACGCCAAAGACGGCCATCTGCACGCCGACAAAGGCGAACGCCATGCCCAGGGGCAGAAAATAAAAGATGACGGCGAAGTAGGCGATGATGCGAGTGACGAGCATCGTGATCTCGACCCAGCGCTCCTTGACCTTGGCCTTGCCGAAGACAGTCTTGAAACCCTGGATGTGCAGGTTGATGCCTTCGAACATCAGCAGGGGGAAAAACAAGTAACCCTGCTTGCGCGTAATGAAGGCGCCGAAACGGCTGACGTCCTTCGCGTCGTTCTCGGTGAACACGATGAAGTCGGGCTCAATATCGGGGTCTTTGCCGATGACGTTGGGTTGGGCATGGTGACGGCTGTGCTTGGTCATCCACCAGGCGTAGCTGATGCCCACAAAGAGATTGGCCAGAATGCGACCGGCTCGGTCATTGGCCTTGCCGGAGGTGAACACGGCGCGGTGCGAGGCTTCGTGGGCCAGAAAAGCGAACTGGGTGAAAATGAGGCCAAGAGCGGCGGCAATAAGCAGCTGGTACCAGGTGTCACCGAGCAAAACAAAACCGGCCGCAGCGCCGAGGGTGGCCACCACAAGAATGGAAAAGACCATCCAGTAGAAACCGGTGCGACGGCCCAAAAGACCGAGATTGCGCACGGTGTGCAAGAGCGCCGAATATTCGGTCGTGGGGTTCTTCGTGTCTCCACCCGGCCGGGTCCTGATGATGCGGACCGAGGGTGTGGCTAGTGCTTCCGACATGAGGCCTTAATGGTTCGGGACTTCTCAGCCGAGACGTGAGCAATTACTCGTGAAGCAGATAGTCGTCAGTCTACGGTCGCGAAGCCCGGAATTGTGCTCGATTCACACGTGTTTCCCAGTGAGTATATGCCGAAAATGGAATGTACTGGACCGATCTATCGCCAACTTGGCATCCATATGTGAAGCTGCCAAAACACGAAAGGAGTCTGCATTCCCGTCCACACCGGGAAGAAGAAAGCGGTAAGCAGGAGCGCGCCGCCCAGCCCGATGGCCACGGCGGCCACGGCTCCGGGCCGCGGCTGGGGGTCATATTCGATCACCTCCGAATGTGCTGAACGCTTGCGTTGCGGCCGTGCCTGATCGGGAATTCGCTTCAGAACCAGTCCGATGACGAAGGTGAGGCCAAGCAGCAGGTAGGGCTCGAACGCGATGGTGTAGAACTGAAAAACCGTGCGGTTCAGATACATCAACCACGGCAGATACCCGGCGACGATACCCATCAGAATGAAGCCAACCCGCCATTCCCGATACCGAGCCAGCCGGTACACCAGGTAGAACAGCGCCGCCGTCGCCGCCCACCAGATCAGAGGATTGCCGACCGAGGTGATGGCCTCGGAGCAGTTCTGAAACTCGCAACCACGTTCGCCTTGGCCTGATCCCTCGTAGTACATGCTGGTCGGCCTGATCATGAACAGCCAGGTCAGCGGGTTCGCCTGATACGGATGCGGCGTGGCGAGTCCCACATGGTAGGTATAGGCCGCTGCCTGGTAGTGCCAGAAACTCTGCAGGGTGTGCGGAACCCAGGCGAACGGTCCGGTCCAAGCGGCGCCCGCCCCGTCGGCCCACTCCCGGTAGTAGCCGCCGCGGGTGACGAACCAGCCCGTCCACGACAACACAAACGTGGTGACCGCCACGGGCACCAGAAGCAGGAATGTCGCTGGAGCCTGTTTCAGAATGGCGGCACTGGCCCAGAACGCCACGCCGTGGCGCCGCCGCGCGAGGGCATCGACCACGACGAGGTAGATGCCAAAAGCGGCGAGAAAGTACAGACCAGACCATTTCACCGAACTGGTCAGCCCGAAGGCCAGGCCCGCGGCGAGCAGCCAGGGGCGCCACCACAACGTGGGCCCCCAGCCGGGGGAGAGGGCGCCGTCGTCATCGATGGTGCCGGCCCGTTGGGCCGAAAGCCGGCTGGCGAGCCTCGTCGCATGCCACTGCCGGTCCATCAGGATCGCACCGACACCGAGCAGCGCGAAGAACATGACGAAGTTGTCGAGAAGTGCCACGCGGCTCATCACGATGGCGTGGCCGTCAATGGCGAGCAGAAATCCGGCGATCACCGCCAGTAAGTGAGACTGAAACAGCTTCCTGGCGATGAGCATGATGAGTACGACAGCCAGCACACCGACCACAACGGTCGCCAAGCGCCAGCCCCACGGATTGCCCGGGCCGAGCAGGTTCATGCCGAGGCCGATGAGCCACTTGCCCAGTGGCGGATGCACCACAAACGAGGGATTTGTCGTGAAGATATCGGTCTGCCCGGCCTCAAAAAGAGAATTGGCCTCGGCGGGCCAGCTGGACTCGTAGCCGTTGTTGAAGAGAGTCCAGGCGTCCTTCACATAGAACGTCTCGTCGAAGACGAGCGCGTGTGGCTGGCCCAGGTTCCACAAACGCAGGATGGCGGCCAGCAGGACCACGGCGAGGTACGCACCCCAGCGAACCCATCGAGTAGTTGCGAGCACCTGACCATCGTATCGACCACCAGTGGACCGCCAGTCGTCCCCCAGTCGACCACTCGTCGCCGCGGGCTGCGAGAATTGCACAATGATCATCCTTGCTGCCACCCCGATCGGTAACCTCGGCGACGCCTCTCGGCGCCTGATCGAGACCCTGACGACCATCACCATCGTGGCCGCCGAGGACACGCGCGTCACGGTGCACCTGCTCAAAGCCCTCGGTATCGAGAACCGGCCAAAGCTCATCGCCCTGCACGACCACAACGAACGCGCCAAGGCGGCCGAACTCGTCGAGCTCGCCCGCGACACCGACATTCTCGTGCTGAGCGATGCTGGCATGCCCACCGTTTCTGATCCCGGGTTTCATCTTGTGGATGCCGCGGTGGCGGCCGGCGTGCAGGTCACCGCCCTGCCCGGCCCTTCTGCCGTACTCACCGCGCTCGCAGTGTCGGGGCTGCCGACCGACCGCTTCACCTTCGAGGGTTTTCTGCCGCGCAAGCACGGCGAACGGGTCAAACTACTGCGTGATCTCGCCGCCGAACGTCGCACGATGGTGTTCTTCGAATCCCCCAACCGCCTGGCTGATTCGCTCCTCGATCTGGCCGCAACGCTCGGCTCCGACCGCCGTGTCGTGGTCTGCCGGGAACTGACCAAGTTCTTCGAAGAGGTCAAGCGCGGCACGATGAGCGAATTGGCCGCGTGGGCGGCGGCGGGAGTGCGCGGCGAAATTTGTATCGTCGTGGCCGGTGCCGAGGTGCGGGTCCTCGATCTGGCCATGGGCGTCGCTGAGGTGCTCGATCTGGTAGCCGGCGGCATCCGCTTGAAAGATGCCGCGGCCGACGTGTCGGCGGCGAGCGGACTCGGCAAGCGCGAACTCTACGAGCATGCCCTGCAGGCCAAATCTGGCGCGCCAGCACCGAAACCCGACCGGTCGGACTTTCCGCTGGGTTGATAGCGGCGCCACTTCGGCGCAACCCGATCGGGCATTCGGCGCTCGCCGCCTAGGATGAAGGCATGTCCGCAGGCTCTTTTTACATCACCACGCCCATTTTCTACGTGAATGATGTGCCGCACATCGGGCACGCCTATACCGAGGTTGCCGCCGATGTGCTCGCGCGCTGGCATCGGCAGTCGGGCGACGATGCCTGGTTGCTCACCGGCACCGACGAACACGGCCAGAAGATTCTGCGCACCGCGATCGCCAACGGCGTCACGCCGAAAGAATGGGCGGACCGTCTGGTCGAGACCGCGTGGAAGCCGCTGCTGGAGACCGTCAATATTGCCAACGACGACTTCATTCGCACCACTGACGAACGCCACGAGGTGAACGCGCAGAAGTTTCTGCAGCACCTGCACGACGAGGGTCACATCTACACCGGCGAGTATGAGGGTTATTACTGCGTCGGCTGCGAAGAGTACAAGCAGACCGGTGATCTCGTCGACGGCACCGGCGAGTACTCCGGACAATTGGTCTGCGCGATCCATTCCAAGCCGGTCGAGCTGCTGCACGAGAAGAACTACTTCTTCAAAATGAGCGCCTTCGCCGATCGTCTGCTCGCCCTGTACGAAGAGAACCCCCACTTTGTGCAGCCGGAAGCGGCTCGCAACGAGGTCATGTCCTTTGTCAAGCGCGGCCTGAGCGACCTATCGATCTCCCGGTCGAGCTTCGACTGGGGCATCAAGGTGCCGTGGGACGAATCGCACGTCGTCTACGTCTGGTTCGACGCGCTGCTCAACTACATCACCGCGGCCGGTTACGGACAAAACGATGAGGAATTCGCGAGCCGCTGGCCAGCCACGCACATCGTCGGTAAAGACATTCTGCGCTTTCACGCTGTCATTTGGCCGGCCATGCTCATGGCCGCCGGCATCGAGGTGCCCAAACAGGTCTTCGGCCACGGCTGGTTGCTGGTCGGCGGCGAGAAGATGAGCAAGTCAAAGCTCACCGGTATTGCTCCGAGCCAGATCACCGACACCTTCGGCTCCGACGCCTTTCGGTACTACTTCATGCGCGCCATCAGCTTCGGGCAGGACGGTTCGTTCAGCTGGGAAGACCTCTCGGCGCGCTATCAGTCCGAGCTGGCCAACGGGTTCGGCAACCTCGCCTCCCGCGTAACCGCCATGGTCGTGCGCTACTGCGACGGCGTCGTGCCGGCTGCTGGCACGCTGACAGCCGATGACCTGGCCATTCAGGCTACCGAAAAGCGCGTGACGGATGCCGCGGCGGCAGCCATCGACAAACTCGCCATCCACGACGCCCTCGCCACCGTGTGGGAACTCGTCGACGAACTCAACGGCTACATCACGCTGCAGGAGCCGTGGGCGCTGGCCAAGAACCCGGAGCGCCGCGAACGCCTGGGCACCGTGTTGCACACCGCGGTACGCGGGCTCGGCACCCTCGCCGTTTTGCTGTCCCCGGTCATTCCGGTCGCCACCGGCAAACTGTGGACCGCCCTCGGCGGCGACGGCGCCCTGGCTGACCAGCGCGTCGACCGGGCTTGGGACTGGACCGGTGGCGCAGAGGTCAGCGCGCTGGAACCTCTGTTTCCGCGCATCGAGTCGATCGTGGAGCCGACCAATGGCTAGCGACTCGGGGGCTGGCCTGGACGGAGGCATCGAGGGCTACGGCAGTGCCATTCGCCGCCGCGACAACACCTCCGGCCGCGATCTGAGCTACCCGCCGCTGCCGGAGCCCCTCACGGTTCCCGTTTACGACAACCACACCCATCTCGAAATCGCCGACGGGGAGCATCCGCTCGGCTATCGGGAACAGCTCGACCGTGCCTCGACCGTGGGCGTGCGCGGAGTGATTCAGGTCGGCGGCGACGTCGAGACTTCACGCTGGTCGGCCGCTGCCGCCCTGATCGAGCCACGCATGCTCGCCGCCGTCGCCATTCACCCCAATGAGGCACCCGCGCTCGAAACGGCCGGCACCCTAGATGAGGCCCTCGCCGTGATCAACGAACTCGCCGGGCAACCGCGAGTCGTCGCGGTGGGCGAAACGGGCCTTGACTTCTTCCGCACTCCCGAAGAGGGACGCGCCGCCCAGTTTCGTTCCTTCGAAGCGCACATTCGCATCGCCAAAGAGCACAACCTCGCACTACAGATTCACGATCGCGACTCCCACGAGGCCGTGATCGACACCCTGCTGCGCGTCGGCGCTCCCCAACGCACCGTCTTTCACTGCTTTTCCGGCGACGCCGACATGGCCCAAATTTGCGCGGACCACGGTTGGTACATGTCTTTCGCCGGTAACGTCACGTTCAAGAACGCCGACAACCTGCGTGCGGCCCTGTTCGCCGCCCCCCGCAACCTGCTGCTGGTCGAAACGGATGCGCCGTTCCTCACCCCGCTGCCCTACCGCGGCCGGCCCAATGCGCCCTACCTGCTGCCCAACACGCTTCGCGGCATGGCAGCGCACCTCGAAACGGACGTCTCCCTGCTCTCAGCTCAAATTACCGCCAACACCGAGCTGGTGTACGGCCGGTGGGATGCCGAGCCCGTCACCGCTGCCCACGACGAACCTCGCTCCGACGAGGCTCCCCGCGGAGGTCTCGCATGACCGGCCGCCACAGTGCCGACGAGCCGGTCTCGTCGCCTTCGTTGGTCGAGCCTGTCGAGACCACCCCGACCAGTGTCGATCCTGCGGTCTGGTCGGCTTCGTTGGCCGAGCCTGTCGAGACCACCCCGACCAGTGTCGATCCTGCGGTCTGGACAAGCTCAACCCACGGGTCCGTTAAAACCCTGCTGGGCCCGGCCGAGATCCGCGACCTCGCCGACATGCTCGGTGTGAATCCGACCAAGAAACTCGGTCAGAACTTCGTCATCGACGGCAACACCGTGCGGCGCATCGTCAAAGTCGCCAAGGTCGCGCCCGGCGACACCGTGGTCGAGGTCGGCCCTGGCCTCGGCTCCCTCACCCTCGGCATGCTCGAAGTCGGCGCGGCGGTCGTGGCTGTGGAAATTGACGACCGACTCGCTGAGCAGCTGCCGCTGACCGTCGACCTCATGCAGCCGGGTGCCCGCCTCACGGTCATCCGCGCCGATGCCCTGAAAATCACCGAGCTGCCCGGAGATCCCACCCGGCTTGTCGCTAACTTGCCCTACAACGTGTCGGTGCCGGTCCTGCTCCACTTACTTGAACACTTCGCTTCGATTCGCGCCGGTGTTGTCATGGTGCAGGCCGAGGTCGGTGAACGCCTCGCCGCCCCGCCCGGTAACAAGATCTACGGCAGCCCGAGCGTCAAAGCCGCGTGGTACGGCGATTTTCGTACCGCTGGCAAGGTGAGCCGCCAGGTTTTCTGGCCGGTTCCGAACGTCGACTCGATCCTGATCGCCTTCGAGCGTCGCGCCGCACCACTCGAAACCGAAGACCTGCGCCTCAAGACCTTCGCGCTCGTCGACGCGGCTTTTCAGCAGCGTCGTAAGATGCTACGCCAGTCTCTGTCGGGGGTTCTTGGGGACTCGGGGGCGGCATCCGCTCTGCTAACCCAGGCCGGAGTCGACCCGACAGAGCGCGGTGAGCAGCTCACCGTGAACGATTTTCTGGCCATCGCGCGCGTCTGGACACCCGCGTAGCGAGGTCGACGGTCCGAGCGGGCCGACAGGCTGAGCTAGGTTAAAAGCATGAGGACTACCGCCGGAACCACCGTTGTTCACGCGCGGGCGCCCGGCAAAGTCAACGTCTTCCTTAAGGTCGGTGCCGTGATGGAAGACGGCTATCACGATCTCGCCACCGCCTATCAGGCCGTCTCCCTGTTCGAGGAGGTGCGGGCCACACCGGCCAGCGACTTCTCGGTCGAGTTCAGCGGCAGCATCGATACCTCCGGTCTCTCGACCGGAGGTAGCAACCTCGCCATCAAAGCGGCCAGGGCCCTGGCCCGCAAGGCCGGGTACCGCAATGGTGTGCACCTGGAGATCGAGAAGAACGTGCCGATTGCCGGCGGCATGGGCGGAGGCTCGGCGGATGCCGCAGCCACCCTGCTGGCGTGCGACGCTCTCTGGGGTACCAGCGCTACCAAAGACGAACTGCTCGCCATCGCCGCCACGCTCGGCGCCGACGTTCCGTTCTCCTTCACCGGCGGCACCGCCATCGGCACCGGGCGCGGCGACCGGCTCAGCCCGGCCCTGGCCAAGGGCAAATTTCAGTGGGTGCTGGCCCTCGCTGACTTTGGAATGTCGACACCGGGTGTCTACGAGGAGCTCGATCGGCACCGCGACCGCCACGCGCAGGACATTTTTCCCGCCCCACAGCAGCCGTCCGTTGACGCGAACGTGTTGCAGGCCCTGCGGGCGGGCGACCCGCACATGCTCGCTGACGTGCTGCACAACGACCTGCAGGCCCCCGCGCTGCATCTGGTACCCGGCCTCGGCAAGGTGCTGCAACTCGGCGAAGAGAACGGCGCTCTCGCGGGCATCCTCTCTGGTTCCGGCCCGACCGTGGCTTTTTTGGTAGCGGATGGCGACAGCGCCCTCGAATTGCAGGTCGCGCTCTCCGCCTCCCGGCTCCGCGTCGTGCGCGCCACCGGCCCGGTGCACGGCGCCCGCCTCATCCACGACTAGCTCGCAGCCTCCCTGATCGACCTGATCGACCTGATCGACCTGATCGTTCGTTGGTCGAGCTTGTCGTTCGTTGGTCGATCTTGTAGAGACCCTAACGTATCGACAAGCTCGACCAACGGTGCCCGTACCGACTCGACCAACGCGAGGCGGGCCACGGGGTGTGCCGTAAACTCGGAGGTTATGGCACATCTTCTCGGGGCTGAGTCCCTGCACCTCGAATTTCCTACCCGCGTCATCTTTGACAGCGTTACCGCCGGCCTCAACGAAGGCGACCGCATCGGCGTCGTCGGCAAGAACGGCGACGGTAAGTCCACTCTCATGCGCCTGCTGGCCGGTCGGATGGAACCCGACGGAGGCCGCGTCACCCGTCGTCGCGGCGTCACCATCGGCATGCTCGACCAGGCTGACGACCTCGCCTCGGGCCTGACCGTCGGCCACACTATCGTCGGTGGCATCGAAGAACACGTCTGGGCGGGCGACGCCAAGGTGCGCGACGTTATCGGCGGACTGGTTCGAGACATTCCGTGGGACGCCCTGGTCGACGACCTCTCCGGTGGACAGCGTCGCCGGGTGGCCCTGGCCGCCGTACTCATCGGCGACTACGACGTAATCTTTCTTGACGAGCCCACTAACCACCTCGACGTGGAGGGCATCTCCTGGCTCGCCGGCCACCTCAAGACCCGCTGGGCTGCCCAGAGCGGCGGACTCGTGGTTGTCACCCACGACCGGTGGTTTCTCGATGAGGTTTGCAACATGACCTGGGAGGTGCACGACCGGTTGATCGAGCCCTTCGAGGGCGGTTACGCGGCGTATATCCTGCAGCGCGTCGAGCGCGACCGGATGGGTTCGGTCGTGGAGGCCAAACGCCAGAACCTCATGAAGAAAGAACTGGCCTGGCTGCGCCGCGGCGCCCCGGCCCGCACCGCGAAGCCCAAGTTCCGCATTGATGCCGCCAACGTGCTGATCGAAAACGAGCCGCCGCCCCGCGATACCGTTTCGATGCAGTCGATGGCCATGCAGCGCCTTGGCAAAGATGTCGTCGACCTCATCGACATCGGTGTGAAGTTCGGCGATAAGACCGTCCTCAACGACATTACCTGGCGCATCGCGCCGGGGGAGCGCACCGGCATCATGGGCGTCAACGGGGCCGGCAAGTCCACCCTGCTAAACCTCGTCGCCGGCACTCTGCAGCCCACGACCGGCCAGGTTAAGCGGGGCAAGACCATCAAGGTCGCCGTGCTCACCCAGCAGCTGTTCGAACTGGACGATATCGAGAACGACAAGGTGAGCGAGGTTATCGGGCGTCAGAAAACGAGCTACATGGCCGGAGGCAAGGAGATCACACCCGGTCAGATGCTCGAACGCATGGGCTTCATGAGCGCCCAGCTCTCGACCAGGGTCAAGGAGCTCTCCGGGGGGCAGAAGCGCCGGTTGCAGTTGCTGCTGATCGTGCTCAGCGAGCCGAACGTGCTCATTCTCGACGAGCCCACCAACGACCTCGACACCGACATGCTCGCCGCCATGGAAGACCTGCTTGACTCCTTCCCGGGCACCCTCCTCGTCGTGTCACACGACCGTTACCTCATCGAACGCGTCACCGACAACCAGTACGCGGTCATGGACGGTGGCTTTCGCCACCTGCCCGGCGGTGTCGACGAGTACCTCGAGGTGCGCCGCAAAGCGGTCGCTGGTCCCCCCTCCGGTTCCCCCGTGGATGCTTCCGGCGGGACAAAAAGAATTCCTTCCCTCGGAGGCGCCGAACTGCGCAACGCCCAAAAGGAGCTCGGCTCGATCGACCGCAAGGTGGCCAAGCTGCACGAGCGCATCGCGCACAAGCACGAGAAGCTCGCCGCCCACGACCAGACCGACTTCGCCGGTCTGGGCGAGCTCGGGGTGAAGTTGACCGAACTTGAAGAGACCATCGCCACGCTGGAAACCCGCTGGGTCGAACTTACTGAGCTAATCGAGGGCTAGTCTCGCAGATGCTGTGACGTTGTGTGTCGAAGCGGGCCACGCGTCGCAGCTTCGGCACGTATCGTTAAGGGGTACCTGCGCAGCCGCGGTGCATCAGCCCCACGTGGGCATCCCTGGTCACCGGTGGTTCTTGCGTGCCCGCGATCAGTCGCCACGATTCGATAACTCGACGGTGCGCGGTGCGTGGCTGGGGCATCCGCTGTAGGTAGCACCCAAGACAGAAACAGCCCAGCCCACCCGAAGGAATCATCGTGAAGAAAAAACTGCTCGCCGCCCTCGTCGTCGCACCACTGGTCGCTCTGCTGGCCGGCTGTGCCGGATCCGCTGATGGCCCCGCCACCGGCACCGAGGGGGATGCCATCAAGATCGGCGTTGTCGGTGCCAGCGACCCGTACTGGGCCGTCTACACAAAGGCCGCCGCGGACGCGGGCATCGAGATCGAGGTTATCGACTTTGCGAAGTACGAGCAGGCGAACCCGGCCCTCGCCGCCGGGGAGGTCGACCTCAACCAATTCCAGCACATCGTCTACCTGGCCGAGTACAACGAGGGGAGCGGTCACAACCTGTCCCCAGTCGGCGCGACGGCCATCTACCCGATCGCCCTGTATTCCACCGAATACAACGATGTCGACGACATTGTCCAGGGCGACACCGTTGCCGTACCCGACGACGACAGCAACCAGGCCCGCGCCCTCGTTCTGCTGCAAAGCGAGGGGCTCATCGACCTGACCGACGGGGGCACCATCTATTCCAGCCTCGACGACATCGATGAAGACGCTTCCAAGGTCAAGGTCACCGCCCTCGAGGCCTCGCTCACCGCGAGCTCGCTGCCCGACGTCGCTGCCGCGATCATCAACAACGACTTCGCCGAGAAAGCCGGACTCAAATTCGACGAGGCCATCGCCACCGACGATGCGACCGACCCGAAGGCGCTGCCCTACGCAAATATCTTCGCCTCGCGCGACGAAGACAAGAACAACAAGACCTTCACGAAGCTCGTCGACATCTTCCAGACCACCCAATCTGTGCAAGATGGCGTTTCCGCGGTGTCCGGCGACACCGCGGTGCTGTTGAACACCCCGGTGACGGACCTGCAAAAATCACTGACCGGAATTCAGGCCGAGATCAAGGCCGCCCAGTAGGCATCCGCTGCATGAAGGGTGCAGTCCGGGGGAGTACGAGCCCCGAACTGCACCGTTGTGTCGGACAGCTATCGGGCGAAAAAAAATGAGTGAGGCAAACGGATGGCTGTAGTCAGTCTGCGCAATGTGGGCAAGGTATACCCGCCCACGACCAAGGACACAGCGAGCGTCACGGCGATCGACGGTGTGAGCCTCGACGTCGAGGCCGGTGACATCTACGGCATCATCGGCTATTCCGGTGCCGGCAAGAGCACCCTGGTGCGGCTCGTCAACGCCCTCGAACGGTCCACCTCCGGCGAGATCTGGGTGAACGGGCAGAACATTGCCGATCTGCGTGAGCGGGATCTGCGGCAGGTGCGCCTCGGAATCGGCATGATCTTTCAACAATTCAACCTTCTTGGCTCCCGCACCGTGGCCCGCAATGTGGCCTATCCGCTCGAAGTTGCCGGGCACCCCAAGGAGCAGCGCGCGGACCGCGTCGCCGAACTGCTCGACTTCGTGGGTTTAGCCGACAAGGCCGGGTCCTTTCCCGACCAGCTCTCCGGTGGCCAGAAGCAGCGGGTCGGAATCGCCCGCGCCCTCGCCACGCAGCCGAGCATTCTGCTCGCCGACGAGGCCACGAGCGCGCTCGATCCGGAAACCACCCACGAGGTGCTCGCACTGTTGAAACGGGTGAACGCGGAATTCGGCGTCACCATTATCGTGATCACCCACGAAATGGACGTTATCCAGACCATCGCGACCAAGGTCGCCGTCATGGACCAGGGCCGGGTTATTGAGCGCGGACCCGTTTTCGACGTGTTCTCGAACCCGCAATCTGCGGCATCCGCTCGCTTCGTCTCGACCGTGGTCAAGGGGGTTCCGTCGCCTAGCGAACTCGCCGTGCTGCGCGAGCGGCACGCCGGCCGCATCGTGACGCTGGCGTTTCGCGACGACACGGTCGACCAGGGTGCCGTCTTCGGCGAGCTGGCTCGGGCGGGCGTGGTATTCGAGGTCGTCTACGGCGGCATCAACGAGATTCAGGGGCGCCCGTTCGGGCATCTCACCCTCGCCCTCACCGGCGCTGACCTAGTCATCGAGCAGGTGCTCGCCCACATTCGAACGTTGACGACCGTCACGGAGGTGCGCTGACATGGATTCACTCATCGATCTGCTGCCCGAACTCTGGACAGCCACCTACGAGACGCTGTACATCGTCGCCCTCACGCTGTTCTTCGGCGGTCTCGGCGGTCTGCTGGTAGGGCTTGGTCTGTATCTCACCCGCGCGGGCAGCATCCTGGAGAACAAACCGTTGTTCTATGTGCTCAACCTGCTGGTCAACTTTATTCGCCCCATTCCGTTCATCATCTTTCTCGCTGCGGCGCAACCGCTCGCTCGGGCCGTGACCGGCAGCGGCATCGGCAACAATGCGATCGTCTTCACGATCGCCCTGGCGGCCTCGTTCGCCATGGCCCGCATTGTGGAGCAGAACCTGCTCACCGTGACGCCCGGCGTGATCGACGCGGCGCGCAGCGTCGGCGCTGGGCCCATCCGCATCATCTTCACGGTTCTGCTGCCGGAAGCCCTCGGACCGCTTATTCTCGGTTACACGTTCATCTTCGTCGCGCTCGTGGACATGTCCGCGGTCGCCGGCTACGTCGGTGGCGGGGGCCTCGGTAACTTCGCATTGCAGTATGGCTACCGCCAGTTCAACCCGATTGTGACCTGGGCAGCCGTGCTGCTGATCATTGTGCTCGTGCAGTTCGTGCAGTTTCTCGGCAACTATCTCGCCCGCAAGGCACTGCGCCGCTAACGGGCAGTTAGTCGAAGTCGAGGCTGAGTTTGCGCAGCAGCCCCGCCAGCCGCTCCTGATCGGTCGCTGAGAGGGTGTCGAGCAGGTCGGCCTCGGCGTCTACGAGACGGGTGATGGCGGCATCCACGCGGGTGAGGCCGGCCGGTGTCATACCCACGAGAATGCCGCGGCCATCGTTCGGCGCGGAACGGCGCTTCACCAGCCCGCGGTCGACGAGACCGTCGATGCGATTCGTCATGGTGCCGCTGGAGACGAGGGTCTGCTGCAGCAGGGCCTTCGGGCTCAGTTCGTACGGGGTGCCGGCCCGACGCAGGGCGGAGAGCACGTCGAACTCCCACGATGCGAGTTCCGAGCGAGAAAAAGCGGTGCGCCTGGCCCGATCGAGGTGCTTCGAGAGCCGGGCGACCCGGCTGAGTACCTGCAGGGGCGCAAAATCAAGATCTGGCCGTTCGCGCAGCCACGAATCCACGATTCGGTCGACTTCATCATGGCCAGGCATTGCTCTATTATCGCGCTTACCGGGAGGTTTCTTCGCCGAGAGGCCTTCTCGACACGCTGGCGGCTCCGCGGGCCGCCGGAATCTGGCAGACTTGACTGGTTGCTGGCCTCGGCCGGAACGTTCCGCCATAGTGTAACGGCAGCACGGCAGCCTTTGGAGCTGTTCGGTCCAGGTTCGAATCCTGGTGGCGGAGCTTTTTCTTTCTATCCCCACTGCGTTAGGAACACTGTGACAGATGCCCGGCTCGCCATCATCGTGTTGGCCGCTGGCCAGGGCACCCGCATGAAGTCCAGCTTGCCGAAGCTGTTGCATCCGCTCGCAGGAGTGCCGATCGTCAGTCACGTGCTGGCCACCGCGCGCGCGCTCGACGCCGCCCATGTCATCACCGTTGTGCGACACGAGCGTGACCTGCTCGCCGCCGTCGTGGCCGATGACCTGCCGGAGAGCACGATCGTCGACCAGGATGAGATTCCCGGCACCGGTCGTGCCGTGGAACAGGCCGTCGCCGCACTGCCAGCGAATTTCGATGGTGACGTACTCGTCATCAATGGCGACGTGCCGCTGCTGAACGCCGCCACGCTCGCCTCGTTCATCGCCTCCCACCGCAAGGGCGCCGCCGCCGGTACCGTGCTGTCCGCGTATCCCGATGATGCCACCGGCTATGGTCGCATCATCCGCTCGGTTGAGGGGGCTTTTGACCGCATCGTCGAGCAGAAAGATGCAACGGATGCCGAATTGGCCGTCACCGAGATCAACGCCGGCGTCTATCTGTTCGGCCTGGCCGCGCTGCGCGAGCAGCTCGCCCAGCTGACCACCGCTAACGCGCAGGGCGAGAAATATCTCACCGATGTGATTCAACTGTTGCGCCGGGCCGGTTCCGAGGTGAGCGCCGTTCCCGTCGCTGACGCCTGGATCGTCGCCGGCATCAACGACCGCGCCCAGCTGGGAGACACCGCGCAGAAGCTCAATGCGCTGATCGTGCGCGGCTGGCAGCTCTCCGGGGTGACCGTGCAAGACCCGGCCACCACCTGGATCGACCTGAAAGCCGTGCTCGCGGCCGATGTCACCCTGCTGCCGGGCACCCAGATCATCGGTGCCACCGTTGTTGCGACCGGAGCCATCATCGGCCCAGACACCACCCTGCGCGACTGCGAGATTGGGGCGGATACTCGCGTGAACCGGACCGACGCGACCCTCGCGGTGATCGAGGCCGGGGCCTCTGTTGGCCCGTTCTCCTACCTGCGACCGAACACCGTGCTGGGCGCTGACGGCAAGATCGGCGCTTTCGTGGAGACCAAGAATGCCCAGATCGGCGCGGGCAGCAAGGTGCCGCACCTGAGCTATGTGGGTGATGCCACCGTCGGTGAGGGGTCGAACATTGGCGCTGGAACCATCTTCGCCAACTACGACGGCGTGGCCAAACACCACTCGGTGATCGGTGCGCACGTTCGAACCGGGTCGCACAACGTGTTCGTCGCGCCGATTACAATTGGAGACGGAGCGTACACGGGGGCGGGCACGGTCGTTCGCAAGAGCGTGCCGGCCGGCGCCCTGGCCATCAATGTGGCCCCGCAACGCAACATGGACGGCTGGGTTCACACCAACCGTCCGGGCTCGGCCGCAGCTACCGCTGCGGCCGCCAGCCCGAGCAATGCAGCACGCGTGGACAGCACGAAGACTGGAGAATAGGTGTCGGAAATCAAGACCAGCGGCGATAAACGACTAGTACTGGTTTCGGGGCGAGCGCACCCGCAGCTTGCGATCGACATCGCCACGGAGCTTGGTTCAGAGCTGCTCCACACCGATGCACGCACCTTCGCCAACGGCGAACTGTATGCCCGGTTCGACGAGAGCGTGCGCGGTTCGGATGCTTTCGTCATCCAGTCACACACCGCGCCAATCAACGAATGGCTGATGGAACAACTCATCATGGTTGACGCGCTCAAGCGGGCTTCCGCCAAGCGCATCACCGTGGTCGCGCCGTTCTATCCCTACGCCCGGCAGGACAAGAAGGGTCGCGGTCGCGAACCGATCTCGGCCCGCCTCGTCGCCGACCTGTTTAAGGTTGCTGGCGCCGATCGCATCATGTCGATTGACCTGCACGCCGCACAGATTCAGGGCTTCTTCGACGGTCCCGTCGACCACCTCTTTGCAATGCCGGTGCTGCTGGAGCATTTCCGCGAGAAGCTCGATCCGGCCACCCTCACCGTGGTGTCACCCGACATGGGCCGCGTGCGCGTTGCCGACATCTGGAGCGACCGCCTCGGCGTGCCGCTCGCTATTATCCACAAGCGCCGCGACCCGCTCGTACCGAACCAGGTCTCGGTCCACGAGATCGTCGGCCAGGTGAACGGCCGCGTCTGCCTGCTCGTGGACGACATGATCGACACTGGACGCACGATCGCCCTGGCCGCTGAGGCCCTGCGTGAGGCCGGCGCCATCGGCGTCGTCGTGGCCGCCACACACGCCGTGTTCAGCGACCCGGCCGTGGACATGCTGCAGAACCCGGCCATTAGCGCCGTTGTCGTCACCGACACCCTGCCGATTCCGCCGGAAAAGCGCTTTCCGACCCTCACCGTGCTGCCGATCGCGCCGCTTTTGGCCCGCGCCATCCACGAGGTCTTCGACGAGGGCTCGGTCACCTCCATGTTCGACGGCGCTGCCTAGTTAGCAACTGTCGCCGACCTGTGAGTTTGCCGGTGATTTTCGGGCCAGAACTCACAGGTCGGTGACGCACGACCGGGCGGAAAATCGCTAGGTGGGGGTGCCGGGTGCGACTTGGCGCGGCGCCGACGGGATGATGCCGAGCGGCAGCACATAGGTCTCTCGCTCGTTCAGGTCAATCGCATAACACTGCCAGCCGAACCCGCCCGGTCCGGCCACCTCGAAACGTGCGTCAAAGTAAATCGCTGACGGGTAGTACTGGATCACCGCGGACGCACAGGCACTGCTGGCCGTGTCGGAGGCGACCCGCATGGTCGTGAGCACGCTCGGCACGACGAGGGCGATGAGCCCGAGCACGACGACGACGCGCAAGATCGACGTGAAGTGCTTGCCGCGCAGCGGACGGTAGTTGTCGTTCGGCTCGTAGCCGGATAGTTCGGGGTAATTATCACTCATGGGCAGTCCTAGTATTTCAGACCCGCATGGGGAATGACTGGTTCAGCAGTACCGGCCGCAGACATCCGCTCGTCGCCCTCTCCGGTAAGCGGATGCTGCCGGCAATACGTATGGTCAGTGCGTGGATGCCTCGGTGGCGACTTCGGTGCGGTCTCCGGACCACAGCGTGTGGAAGGTGCCTGGCATATCCACGCGGTGGTAGGTATGGGCTCCGAAGTAGTCGCGCTGCCCCTGAACGAGGGCAGCCGGCAGGCGTTCGCTCGCGAGTGAGTCGAAGTAGCTCAGGCTGGATGCGAAGCCGGGAACCGGAATGCCCGACAGGGTGGCGGTCGAGACGACGCGGCGCCAGGCGGCCTCACCGGCGGCGACGGCCTCGGCGAAGTATGGGTCCACGAGCAGGCTCGGGATGGACGGGTCGTTGTTGTAGGCGTCTACGATGCGGTTGAGGAACTGGGCACGAATAATGCAGCCGCCGCGCCAGATCGTGGCGATGGCGCCCTTGTCAATGTTCCAGTTGTATTTGACCGCACCGGCGATGATGGCGTCAAAGCCCTGCGCGTAGGCGACGATCTTCGAGGCGTAGAGGGCCTGGCGCACGTCATCCTGGAAGGTGTGGCCGACGATGGCGATTTCCGGGCGAGCGGTGATGGTGGCACGCACCGGTCCGCGCTGCTCCGGGTGGCTTGAGACGGAGCGCGCAAAGACGGCCTCGGCGATTCCACCGACCGGTACACCGAGGTCGAGCGCGTTCTGCACGGTCCAGACGCCGGTTCCCTTGGAGCCGGCTTCGTCGAGGACGACGTCGATGAAAGGCTCACCGGTCCTCGCGTCAATCTGGCGCAAAATCTCGCTGGTGATTTCGATCAGGTAACTGTTGAGTTCCCCGGTATTCCACTCGGCGAAGACATCGGCGATGGCCTCGGGGGAGTGCCCGCCAACCTTGCGCAGCAGGTCGTAGGATTCAGCGATGAGCTGCATGTCGGCATATTCGATGCCGTTGTGGATCATCTTCACGAAGTGGCCGGCACCGTCGGTGCCGATGTGGGTGACGCAGGGCACGCCGTCGACAACAGCGGCGATGGACTCAAGAATCGGGCCGAGGGTTTTATAGGCTTCTACCGAGCCACCGGGCATGATGCTCGGGCCGAGGAGGGCTCCCTCTTCGCCGCCCGAGATGCCGGCGCCGACAAAGTTGAGACCCTTGACGCTCTGCTCCTTCTCGCGACGGATCGTGTCGGTGAAGTCAGCGTTGCCGCCGTCGACGATGATGTCTCCGGGCTCGAACAGTTCCGACAGTTGGTTGATGACGGCATCGGTACCGGCCCCCGCCTGCACCATGATGATCGCGGTGCGCGGCTTGGTCAGTGAGGCCGCAAAATCGGCGATGTCTTCTGAGGCGACAAAGCCAGACTCGGGATGTTCCGACATGAGCAGGCGGGTGCGCTCGGGGGAGCGGTTGTAGACCGCGACGATGTTTCCCTCACGGCTGGCGAGGTTACGGGCGAGATTCGAACCCATCACCGCCAGACCGACGACACCAATGTTTGCCTGTGCTGTACCGGACTCTGACACGTTTTCTCCTTTGGGGCTGTTTTCTCCAGACCAATCTCAAGGCTAGTCGGTGGCCTGCGCGACGCGCATCCCGAGTGAAACGTTGGCTGGAACGGACATAGCGAGTAACATTGATCTATGTAAGCAGATTTATTACGCGTATGTCGCGAAATGATCCGACGTAATGAAGCAACGGCCCATGTAGCGGAGCGTCAATGACTGATGAAATCCTGAACCGTACAACCCGCACTTCGTCCACCGGGAAACCGATCGTGGTGATGGGGGTGCAGGGCTGCGGCAAATCGACGGTGGGCCAAGGCCTGGGCGACGCCCTGGGCCTGCGTTTCGCCGATGGGGACGACCTGCACAGCGCGGACGCCCGCTCCAAAATGGCGGCAGGGCATCCGCTCACCGACGCCGATCGCATCCCGTGGCTCACGCTCATTGCTGCAACGATTGCCGCGTCCCTGGAGAACGGCGAGCCCATCGTGGTGGCGTGCTCGGCGCTCAAGCGCAGCTACCGCGACCTGCTGCGCAGCATCGCGCCGACGCTCGTCTTCATTGAGCTCTTCGGTGACCAGACGCTCATTGCCGAGCGTTTGACCCATCGCAACCATGAGTACATGCCGGCCGCGCTGCTCGACTCGCAGTTCGCCGCCCTTGAGCCGCTCGCGACCGACGAGGCCGGTATTCGCATCAACCTCACTAATCCTCCCGACCAAATCGTTGAACTCGCTGTTGAATTTCTGCAGCCACCACGACGCCCCGATAAGAAAGAGATAGCCGACGCATGACCGATCTTGAAATGAACTGGGTGTTGTCGACACCCGCGCTCCTGGGCGTTGCCGCCGGCGCCATCGCGATCCTGCTCGTCTTGATCATGAAGTTCAAGGTGCACGCCTTTCTCTCCCTGATCATCGTGAGTCTGCTCACCGCCGTGGCAACCGGCATCCCCGCGGCCAGTCTCATACCGACGCTGCTTGCCGGATTTGGTGGAACGCTTGCGAGCGTCGCCCTGCTCGTAGGTTTGGGTGCGATGCTCGGGCGGATGCTGGAAACGAGTGGCGGTGCGAAGGTGCTCACCGATGCTCTGATCAATCGGTTCGGCGAGAAACGAGCCCCACTCGCGCTCGCTGTGGCCTCGCTGATGCTCGGTTTTCCGATCTTCTTCGACGCGGGTCTTGTCGTGATGTTGCCCATCATCTTCGCGGTCGCTCGGCGTCTCGGCGGTTCGTTCCTCGGTTACGCCCTGCCCTCGGCCGTGGCCTTCTCCGTGATGCACATCTTCGTGCCGCCGCACCCCGGGCCCGTCGCGGCCACCGGGCTCCTCGGCGCCGATGTCGGGCTCGTGCTCATTTTTGGACTCATCGTTGCCCTGCCCACCTGGTATTTCGCTGGCCACCTCTTCGGCCGGTACGTGGGGCGCAAGTACGACATTCCCGTTCCCTCCATCCTGAGCGGGAGCACCGGCAACTTTACCGAGTTCGAGTCGACGCCCAAGGTCGGCACCGTTCTTACGTTGCTGCTGCTTCCGATCGGATTGATTTTCCTCAACACCGGCCTCAACATGGCCGCCAGCGCAGACTTGGTCTCCCTCGACAGCACGTGGGTGCAGATCCTTCGCACATTCGGTGAAACCCCGATTGCCCTGCTCATCACGGTGCTACTGGGCATGATTCTGCTCGGGTGGAAGAAACGCAAGTCCGCCAACCTCGTGGAAGCTGTCGTCGACAGTGCACTCGGCCCGGTATCGTCCGTCATTTTGATCACCGGTGCCGGTGGCATGTTCGGTGGGGTGCTCCGTGCGAGCGGAATCGGCAACGCGATTGCGGAGTCCCTCGATACCCTCGGGCTTCCCGTTATCGTCGCCGGGTTCGTCATTGCCGCCGTGGTGCGTATCGCGCAGGGTTCGGCGACCGTTGCGCTGACGACGGCAGCTGCCCTGTTGCAGCCGGTCGTTATGGGCAATACGACCTTCAACCCGGTAGAGCTAGCGGCGATCGTTCTCGCACTCGCCGCCGGTTCGGTATTCGCCGGCCACGTCAATGACTCGGGTTTCTGGCTGGTCAGTCGGTTCTTCGGGATGGACACCAAGACCACTCTGAAGACCTGGACCGTTGGTCAGGCCCTCGTCGGTGTCATCGGCTTCGCAATCGCCATGGCGATCTACGTCGTTGCCGGGCTGGTGTAAGCACTACGCCTGCTGCGCCTCGCCGTCCGCCCAGATCGAACTCATCTCCTCGAATGCGCGCTGCATAATACCGAGCATGGCAGTCTGGGCGCCGGCGGCGTCACCGCGCTGAATGGCACTGGCGACATCGACGTGCAGTTGCAAGGCCTCGTTGTGCGGATGCTGCGGCATCAAACCGTAGTGCGTCCGGCCCGTCAGGACCTCGGCGACGAGTGAGTTGAGCTTGGCGAACATCTCGTTGCCCGAGCTCGCAAGCACCAGACGGTGGAACTCGATATCGAGAACGAGGAAAGCTGCCGGGTCGTCGGCCTGTCCGGCTGCCCAGAGCTTGCCGGCCAGGCCCATGAGCTCACTCGCATCGGCCAATGGGGCACGGGTGGCTGCTAAGCGCGCCGCCTCCGGCTCGATGGCGGTGCGGAGCTCGGTCAGCGACCGCAGCTGGTTGATCCGCGCCGGGGATGCCAGGCGCCATCGAATGACCTGAGGATCGTAGAGATTCCAGTCGGTCTCCGGCAGGATTTGCACGCCCACGCGGCGGCGTGAAGCGACCATGCCCATCGAGGCGAGCACCCGGATCGCTTCACGCACGACCGAACGGGAAACGCCATAGCGTTCCTCCAACTCTTCGATGCGAAAAACGGACCTGGTGGGCAGCTCACCGGCGCAGATGGCCAGGCCGAGCAGATCGAGGATCCGAGCGTGAAGGCCGTGCAAGGCGGAGTTCTCGTCGAGCGCCCGGGGCAGGGCTTCCAGTGAGCAGGGCTCCGTCGCCCGCGCCACCGTGTTTACGTTATCCGTCATGCCACACATCATATCGTTTTGATCACGGACTTGAATAAGTATGTTTTATTCTGTAGCGTCACCGGATGAGACAGATGTAAAGATGCATCGGTTGGGGATCTGTGTGACGACGCACGGGTCTTCGAATTGGAGACACAGTGAAGCGTCATTCAGTTATTCGTGTTGCGGCCATCGCCGCAGCGACAATTATCGCGGCGGGAACGCTCAGCGCCTGCAGTACCGGTGCCAGCGACGACGGAGAGGCCAAGACCCTTCGGGTAACCCTGGCCAACCACGTGTGGACCGACGCGATCAAGGCCAAGCTGCCGGAGTTCAAAGCGGACACCGGCATCACAGTCACACTCAGCCAGTACGGTGAGGACCAGCTCTCAGACCAGTACAACGTGAAGCTCAACGCCGGCACCGACGAGATCGACGTCATGATGTATCGCCCGCTGCAGGAAGGCAAACTGTTCGCCAAGAATGGCTATCTCGCCGACCTGAGCGACGACGTCGAGTCCAATGCCGACTGGGACTGGAGCGACTTTCAGCCCGGCCCGGTCGGATCGACAACCTACGACGACAACGTTGTCGGAGTGCCGATCATCACCGAGCAGGAAGTGCTGTACTACCGCAAGGACCTGCTGACCAAGGCCGGTCTCGAAGTTCCCACCACGATGGTCGAACTCGAAGCGGCAGCGAAGGCCATCAAGGAGCAGAACCCGGGTGTTGCCGGATTCGTCGCCCGCACGGGCAAGTCCGCCGCTGTCACCCAGTTCTCCAGCTTTCTCTACAGCTTTGGCGGTGACTTCATCGACAAAAATGGTGACTCTGCCATCGCCAGCCCAGAAGCGAAAGAAGCTTATGCCTTCTATGGAAAGCTCATTCGCGAATACGGACCGGACAACGTCAGTACGGACATGAGCTGGCCTGAGGCGATGGCGATCTTCACCCAGGGGCAGGCCGCCTTCTACACCGAAGCGGACAGTCTCTACAAGAACGCGACCGACCCCGAGACCTCGAAGGTAGCCGACACCGTCGGTTTCGCGCCAATGCCGGCCGGCCCCGGCGGCTCCGTGGCCTATAACGTGCCGTCGTGGGCCCTCGGCATCAACGCCGAATCGAAGAAGTCGCCCGAAGCATGGAAGTTCATCGAATGGGCAACGAGCCAGGACCTCACCCTGCAGGTGCAGCAGGACGGTGTTCCCGGTGCACGTCAGTCGGTCTGGGAAGACCCGGCCGGCACGTCGACCTACCCAGCTGATTTGGCCGCCGCGATCTCGACGAGTACCAAGAACGGTGTCGGTCATGACCGCCCGCTCGTCATCAAGGTGCCCGAAGCTCGCGAGATCGTGGGAGACCCCATCGTCATCGCCATTACCGGCGGAGACTCCGACGCCGCAGCGGAGGCTGCGAACGATGCCTTCCAGGGCATCCTCGACGACGAATAGCCAGCACTGCTCGTCCGGGGCGGATGGTCGACATCGATCGTTCGCCCCACGGCCCCCTTTCTCGAACGTGCAACACCAAGTGTGAGGTGAACGATGACCACGATGGTCACCACCAAGCCCTCAATGTGGACAAACTATTCCACCTGGGCAAACCGGCATCGAAAGTGGCTTTTTGCCTCTCCCGCCATGATCTTCGTTGGACTGCTCATCGCAGTACCGCTCGGCTGGACCCTGTATCTCAGCGTGACCGACTCGGAAGGATCGGTTCGCGCCAAATCGAATCTGGTTGGTCTCAATAACTACATTGAGGTTCTCACCGATACCGATCGTTTCTGGCCGGCGGTGATGCGCACATTCGTGTTCACGGGCGGATCGCTCGCCGTCGAATTGATTTTGGGCATGTGTATCGCGCTGCTGCTCTGGCGGCCGTTCCGGGGCGAGAAATGGGTGCGCGTGGCCATTCTGCTTCCACTGGTCGCCACCCCGGTCGCTGTGGGCATGATGTGGCGCCTCATCTTTGATCCGAACATCGGCTTTGCCAATCAGGTCTTGAGCTGGATCGGCATTCCGGCCCAGCCCTGGCTCTCCGGTCAATACACCGCACTGCCCACGCTCATGTTTGTGGACATCTGGCAGTGGACACCGATGGTGGTGTTGATGCTGCTCGCTGGCCTCACCTCGCTCTCTGACGAACCCGATGAAGCGGCCCGAATCGACGGTGCCAACTCCTGGCAACGATTCTGGTACGTCACGCTCCCGCTGCTGCGGGCCACCGTCATCGTGACCATCGTGCTGCGCGGTATTGATGCTCTGAAGACTTTCGACCTGCTCTATGCCACCAAGGGCAAAGGAGGTGGCTCGTTTCACGAGGTCGAGACGCTCAACATCTATGCCTTCGGCTTGAGCTTCGACTACAACGACTACGGGATAGCTTCCACTGTGCTGGTGCTGTTCTTCCTGCTCATCATCGCGATCATGTGGGTTCTCACCTACCGCAGAAAGGCAAACCGGTCATGACCGCGACACTGCTTACCCGTCCCACCATGGAGACACCACGCATGGTCGCCAGCGCTCCTCGGCGCCGCAAGCCGCGAGCGTACAAGATCTTCCGGGTCGTCGCGCTTACCCTCACCGTTCTGTTGTTCATCGCGCCCCTCATCTGGATGTTCATCGCTTCCTTGAAGACCAACGTCGACATCTATGACGCGAGCAAGACACTGTTTTTCACGCCGACCCTCGACAACTACGACAACGTGCTCAGCCGCAATAACTACTTCGGCTTCATTTTCAATAGCTTCTGGGTCGCGTTCATGTCCACCATCTTCTCGCTGCTCATCGGCGTGCCCGCCGCCTACGCGATGAGCCGATTCACGATGCACCGCTCCGCTCTGGTCGTGCTCATGGCCCGCATCATTCCCGGCGTCAGCCTGCTGGTGCCGTGGTACTTCATTTTCGCCAACATGCGCATGGTCGGCGGCTTCGGGGTACTGATCCTCTCGCACATGTTCGTAGCCCTGCCGCTCATCGTCTACATCATGATCAGCTACTTCGACTCCACCCCGCTCGAATTGGAGGAGCAGGCGCAGGTGGACGGGCTCACCCACATCGGCGCCTTCCTACGGATCACGCTGCCGCTGTCGGTTCCCGGACTGGCGACTGCCGGCATTCTCTCTTTCATCTTCTCGTGGAATAACTTCATGTTCGCTCTCGTTCTCTCCGGAGCAAATACCAAGACCCTTCCGGTGGCGATCTTCAACTTCGTCTCGTACGCGAGCATCGATTGGGGAAGCCTGATGGCGGCCGCGGTCGTGGTCACCGTGCCCATCATGGTGATCGCCCTGTTCACTCAGAAGTACATCGTGTCCGGCCTCACGGCCGGTGCGACCAAGGGCTAAGGGTGAGTTTTCCGCCGATCGTCGTCATGGGCGTGCAGGGCTCGGGCAAGTCGACCATCGGTCAGCTCCTCGCCGAACGCCTCGATGCCCGGTTCCTCGACGGCGATACCCTGCATACCGCCGCGAACAAAGCGGTCATGGCCGCTGGCAACGCGCTCCAGGACGAACACCGACTGCCCTGGCTACACGAAGTCGGACGGTACCTCGCCGATGACTCTCCGAACGGCATCGTCATCGCCTGCTCGGCACTCAAACGCAGTTATCGCAATCTGCTGCGTGGCCATGCCCCTGACCTGTTCGTCGTTGCCCCGGAGGGATCCATCGACCTGATCGCGGCCCGACTGCGGGCACGCACGCACGAATTTATGCCGCCCACGTTGCTGCAATCGCAATTCGACACCCTTCAGGTGCGCACAGACGATGAATGCGGCGTCACCGTGGACATTATCGAACCGCCCGACGCCATCGTCGAACGGATCCTGGCGGCTCTCGCCGCCGAAACAGAAGGTGGTGAGGTTGACCGTGTCATACATCGAACGAGTTGAGACTTTTCTCGTTGCACCCCGTTGGCTCTTTGTGCGCGTGGAGACCAGCAACGGCGGCGTTGGCTGGGGCGAAGCCAGCCTCGAAGGGCATTCGGATGCCGTGCGTGCGGTTGTCGATCAGTTCGCCGAGTATCTCGTCGGCGCTGACCCCGATCGTATTGAAGATCACTGGCAGGTACTGACCAAGAGCGGCTTCTACCGCGGCGGACCGGTGTTCGGCAGTGCCGTCTCCGGCATCGACCAGGCGCTGTGGGACCTCAAAGGCAAGTCGCTCGGGGTTCCCGTCTACCAACTACTCGGCGGTGCGGTGCGGGATCGCATCCGGATGTACGGCTGGGTCGGCGGCGACGATCCCAGTGGCATCACCGACGCTGTAGCAGCGCAGATCGCCGTAGGGCTGACCGCCGTAAAGATGAACGCCTCCGGCATCATGAGCCGGGTCGGCACGGTCGCCGAAATCGACGGCGTACTCGAACGGGTCGCTGCCGCGCGCGCCGTTCTCGGCCCCGACCGCGACGTGGCCGTGGACTTTCACGGCCGGTTCACTCTCGCCAATGCCCGCCGGATCGCCCCGCTGCTGGAGCCGCTGCGACCATTTTTCATCGAGGAACCCGTGGTGCCGGAAAACTCCCATTTGATCGGTCAGCTGGCCCAGGCCACCTCGGTGCCGATCGCGACGGGGGAGCGACTCTATAGTCGTCAGGATTTTCTCCCTGTGCTTCAGTCCGGAATAGCCGTGGCGCAGCCCGACCTCTCCCATGCTGGCGGGATCTCGGAAGTGCGCCGCATTGCGGCGATGGCCGAAGTGTATGACGTGCAGCTGGCGCCACACTGCCCACTCGGTCCGATCGCGCTCGCCGCGTGTTTGCAAGTGGGGTTCGCAACCCCCAACTACCTTATTCAGGAGCAGAGCATCGGCATCCACTACAACCAGGGCGCCGAAGTGCTCGACTATGTTCTCGACAAACAACCGTTGAATTTCAGCCACGGCAATATCGAGCTCCTCACCGGTCCCGGCCTCGGAATCGACATCGATGAGGCCGCCGTGCGCGCCGCCGACTCGCGGGGACACTCGTGGCGCTCGCCAATCTGGCGGCACGCCGACGGCGCATTGGCCGAGTGGTGACCGCCGTGACCGTGCCGTTCACCCCCGACGATTTTCTCGCTGGCCTGCATCGGGACCGCCTTCTGGCCATTGTGCGGGGAACGAATCCGGACGCCGCGGTCGCCGCGTCGCTCGCGCTCTTTGCCACCGGTATCCGCTTTCTTGAAGTGTCCCTCGTGACGACGGATGCGCTGGGCATCATCGCCGAGCTGGCTCGGCTCGCCCCCACCGATTGCGTGGTCGGTGCGGGAACCGTGCTGACCATCGACGACGTGCACCGAAGCGCCGCCGCGGGGGCGACGTTCATGGTTACGCCGGCCGTAACCGAGGCTGTCAATGAATCGGTGCTGCAGGGATTGCCGGTCTGCGCGGGCGCCCTCACCCCCACGGAGGTTGTTGCGGCTCGCCGCGCCGGCGCCACCGTGGTCAAACTGTTTCCCGGATCATTTGGGGGTCCGGCCTATCTGAAGGCACTGCGCGACCCGCTGCCTGATGTACCCTTCGTTCCCGTTGGTGGCGTCGACGCCGTGCGTGCCCGCGAATACTTCGCAGCCGGTGCGGTCGCCGTGGGCATTGGCAGCCCCCTGCTGGGAGATGCGGCTCGCGGCGGCGACCTGGACGCGCTCAAAGACCGAGCGGCCACCTTCCTGACCGTGCGCGACAGGGCCAATCAGGATGACGTGAATCAGCGGGCGGCACGCGAGTGAGCGGCCCCGATGTCGTCACCCTTGGTGAAACCATGGTCAGCTTACGTACGGACACCCCGCTGCGACTCGGCGGCACGCTGCACATGACCATGGCCGGTGCCGAGTCCAACGTCGCGATCGGGCTCGCCCGGCTGGGCCACACCGTTCGTTGGGGTGGTCGGGTCGGCAGGGACGAGGTGGGGGAGTATGTGTTGCGCACCCTGCGTGCCGAGGCGGTACTCGTGGACACTGTCGCGGTGGACTCCCATCGCGCTACCGGCCTCATGCTGGCCGAGCGACGCATCAACGACCTGTCCCGGGTAAGTTACTATCGCACCGATTCCGCCGGCTCAACGCTGAACCGAGCGGATGCCGCCGCCTGCCTGGCTGTCGCACCGCGACTTTTGCATGTCACCGGGATCACCCCGGCGCTCTCCAGCTCGGCGGCTGAGGCTGTGATTGCCGCCGTGCGGATTGCGCGCGCGGCCGGCTCCCTCGTGAGCCTCGACGTGAACTTTCGCTCGAAGTTGTGGGGTGTGGACGCCGCCCGCGCGACCCTGTGGAACCTCGCTCGCCGTGCCGACATCGTCATCGCTTCCGATGACGAACTTGCCCTTATTGTGAACGACGCCGACACCCCAGAGGGTGAGGCGGCGGCCGCGGTCGAACTTGCGGCCTCCGGTGTTCGCGCGCTCGTGGTGAAACGAGGCGCGCACGGCGCGAGCGTCTACAGCGACGGTCACGTCGTGCATGCGCCCGCCGTTCCGGTCACCGTGCGCGATACCATCGGCGCCGGTGACGCCTTCACCGCGGGCTACCTGTCGGGGGTTCTCGACGGACTCCAGCAAGCCGCGGCGCTCGCCCGCGGAACGGTCACGGGTGCATTCGCGGTCGCCGCCGTCGGAGACTGGGAGGGCGCACCGACCCGGGCTGAACTGGATCTGCTCGCCGCGCCGAGCGGAACCACCGTGCGCTGACCGGGAAATCCTGATTCGGCATCCGCTTGCCCCCGCCTTGCCTACGCGTATGACCAAGGAGTAACCATGAAGATCGACAGAGCAGAAGTCATCGTCACCAGCCCGGATCGTAATTTCGTCACGCTGCGGCTCACGACCGACGACGGACTCGTGGGGCTCGGCGACGCCACTCTGAACGGCCGGGAGCTGGCGGTCGTCGCCTACCTGGAAGAGCATGTTGTTCCGCTGCTGCTCGGTGTCGACGCGCATCGCATCGAGGACACCTGGCAGTTTCTCTATCGCAGCGCGTACTGGCGTCGGGGCCCGGTGACCATGGCCGCGATTGCCGCTGTCGACGTGGCACTCTGGGATCTCAAGGCGCAGGCCGCGGGAATGCCGTTATACCAGCTGCTCGGCGGCGCCAGCCGGGACAAGATCCTGGCTTACGGCCACGCTTCGGGACGCGACCTGCCCGAATTGTTTGACTCCATCCGCAAGCATCAGGCGCTCGGGTATCAGGCCATTCGGGTGCAGACGGCCATTCCGGGGCTCCAAGCCGTGTATGGCGTCGCCGCTCAAACTCAAACCAGCGGCCAGCGCTACGACTACGAGCCGGCGCAGCGCGCGGCCCGCCCAGCTGAGGAAGACTGGGATACCCGTGCCTACCTGAAGCACCTGCCGACCGTGTTCGAAGGTGTGCGCGCCGAATTCGGCACCGACCTGCCGCTGCTGCACGACGGACATCACCGGATGACGCCGATTCAGGCAGCGAAACTCGGCAAGTCGCTGGAACCCTACGATCTGTTCTGGCTCGAAGACTGCACCCCCGCCGAAAACCAGGATGCGCTGCGCCTGGTGCGTTCGCACACCGTTACCCCGCTCGCGATCGGTGAGGTCTTCAACACGGTCTGGGACTACCAGACCCTCATCAAGGATCAGCTCATCGACTACGTGCGGTCGGCGGTTACCCACACCGGCGGCATCTCACCCATGCGGAAGATTCTCGACTACGCAGCCCAGTACCAGATCAAGTCGGGCATTCATGGCCCAACTGATATCTCCCCGGTCGGCATGGCTGCGGCGCTTCACCTGGACCTGGCCATTCATAACTTCGGAATCCAGGAGTACATGCAGCATGGCGAAGCCACGAACAGCGTCTTCGAGCAGACCTTCAGCTTCGCCGGCGGCTACCTGCACCCCGGCAACAAGCCGGGCCTCGGCGTTGGACTGAATGTCGACGCGGCCGGTAAATACCCCTACCAAACCGCCTATCTCCCCTTCAATCGGCTGGCCGACGGCGCCGTCCACGACTGGTAACGGCTGACCGAAGGCAGAGTGGCCAACACGCCCGGGCGGCAGGTTCGGTTTGAACTGTGTAAACTGGTGAATTGAACTTCGGCGAGGGACGGTGCCGGGCCAGAGTATTGGACCGGCGGCATCCGTTATCGACGCGGCGGACGAGACCTTGGGCTTTTCCTCACGCTGACCTGCGTTCGAGTTGAATCTGTACCCCACCTTTTCGGGCTCCGGCCCGCGAACCACGACCCGGGCCTCACGCCCCGCAAGGAGAAAAACCATGGCTAAAGAAGTAAACGCCGTCACCGCCGAACTCCGAGAAAGCTTTGGCAAGGGCGCGGCCCGCAAGCTGCGCGTCCTGGGCATGATCCCGGCCGTCATCTATGGCCACGGCACTGAGCCGGTACACGTGTCGCTGCCGGCGCACCGCATCGGTTTGCTGCTGCGTCGCACCAACATGATCCTCGAGCTGGACATTGCCGGCAAGAAGCAGCTCGTGCTGGTTAAAGACGTGCAGAAGGACCCGGTCAAGTACATCATCGAGCACATCGACCTCATCGTCGTGCGCAAGGGTGAAAAGGTGCAGGTTGAGGTGCCCGTGCACATGACGGGCGAGTCCTTCCCCGGCACCATTGCTGACTTCGACACCAAGGCACTCCTGCTTGAGGTTGAAGCCACCGACATTCCCGAAAACCTCGAGGTGTCCATCGAAGGCCTCGAAGAAGGCGCACAGATCCACGCCGCCGACGTCACGCTTCCCGCCGGTGCCGAGCTCATCTCCGACCCCGACACCCTCGTCGTTTACGTGCACACGCCGCGTGGCGAGGATGAGGACGAGGAGACCGAGGTCATCACTGCTGGCACGCCGGCTGCAACGCCCGCCGCGTAACGGGTAACACTCATTAACTGGTTCGCCCGGGGTTTTTTAACACCAAGACAGAGGATTCCCCTGGACACGAACCAGTGGCTCGTCGTCGGGCTCGGTAACCCCGGGCCCGACTACGCGGGCAACCGGCACAATGTCGGACAGATGGTGACGGCGCAGCTCGCTCACCGTGTGTCCAGCAACTTCAAGCGTCACAAGACAGCCGCACTCGTCGCCGAAGGGCGTGTTGCCCCCAATGGGCCCAAACTGGTGCTGGCCAAACCCACCACGTTTATGAATGTCTCCGGCAGCCCGGTCTCGGCGCTGCTGCGGTTCTACTCGCTGCCCGTCTCCCGGCTCATCGTCGTACACGATGACCTGGACCTGCCCTTCGATACCCTCAAGATCAAAGTGGGCGGCGGTCACGGCGGTCACAACGGGCTGCGGGACATCATCGCGGCCACCGGCACGAATGAATTCATTCGAATTCGTATGGGAATCGGACGCCCGCCCGGTCGGCAGAGTCCGGCCGACTTCGTGCTGCAGGACTTCGTCGCTGCCGAGCGCAGCATCCTGCCCAATCTGATAGCGGATGCCGCCGATGCGATCGAACTCATCGCCTCCGACGGCGTCGTTGCCGCCCAGCAGAAGTTCCACGCGCCCTAATGCCCAGCCGCCGACTTGCCGGGTTTTTCCCAGCGCCCCGCGGGAACAGGGACTCTCGGTGCCAACGAAGCATCTCGGTGTCGAAGGCAGTGCGTAGACTTACCCGGTGATCCTTCAGGGCTTAATTTCTGCGCTTTCGCGCGCCTCCACGTTCGACAACGCCCTCGCCTACGCCAGCCGGGATGCTGATTTCTCGCTGACCGAGGGCCTCCGCGCCCCACTGCTCGCCGCGCTCCTCGACCTGCGCCGCGACGATGCCCAGGCTTTGTTCGTCATCACGGCCACCGGCCGCGAGTCCGAGGCGTTGCGCGACAACCTCGGCTGCTTCGCTACGAGCGCCGAAATCATAGACTTTCCGGCGTGGGAGACCCTGCCGCACGAACGCCTCAGCCCGAGTGCTGAGATCGTGGGCAAACGACTGCACGCCCTGCGGCGCATGCGCGAGTGGCAGGAGACCGATCCGGCCACGCGGCATCCGCTGATCGTCGTCGCCTCGGTGCGGGCCGCCTTGCAGCCGGTCGCCGACAACCTCACCGACTACGAACCCATCGAACTGCGGGTCGGGGCCCGCGGCCACGACCTCTCGGCGATCGTGCTCCAGCTGGTCAACGTTGCGTATGCTCGCGTCGACATGGTCACCCGACGCGGCGAGTTCGCCGTGCGCGGCGGTATTCTCGACGTGTTTCCGCCGGTTGCTTCGCACCCCTACCGGGTGGAATTCTTCGGCGACGAGGTCGAGCAGATTCGTCTGTTCAGCGTCGCCGACCAGCGCTCTTTGCCCGAACCGGTCGAATCGATCAGCCTGCCACCGAGCCGCGAACTGTTGCTGAGCCCCGCCGTTCGACAGCGCGCCCGCGAGATGGAGCACGAGTTTCCGAGCCTGTCCGGCCTGCTCGCCAAGATCGCGGAGGGCATTCCGGTCGAAGGAATGGAAAGCCTCGCGCCGGCCCTGGTCGACCGGCTGGTGCCGGTCACGCACTACCTGCCGACCAGCGCCGCCGTCGCCGTCATTGCGCCGGAACGGGTGGCGAGCCGCGCGATCAGCCTCGCCGAAACCAACCGCGAGTTTCTGGGCGCAGCGTGGAGCGCCGCGACGGCCGGCGCCGACGCGCCTATCGACTTAGAATCCGGTGATTTTCTCACGCTGGGGCGCCTCCGCGACAGCGTGAAGTACTCCGCACCGGGCGCACCGGCATCCGCCCACAGCTGGTGGACCATGAGCTCATTTCAGGCTGCACCGACGGACGAGCCCGTTCTGCCCGAACACCGCGAGCTGGACGACCTGCTGACCATTCGCATTGAAGCGGATGCCGTACCCACCTTCGCCGGCAGCG
Source organism: Actinomycetales bacterium (assembly GCA_038205545.1). GTDB lineage: Bacteria > Actinomycetota > Actinomycetes > Actinomycetales > Microbacteriaceae > Cryobacterium. The sequence continues at coordinate 13,758 of JBBRBV010000002.1, read as the reverse complement.
TCGAGGGCGCCGTCGGCCACGTCGCCGGCCGGCTCAGAGACGGCTGGACCGTCGGCATCGTTGCGCAGGGGGCCGGTCTGGTCGAACGTGCCGCCGTAGTGCTGGCGGAACACGAGCTGCCGGCGCGGATCGTTGACCTGTGGCCGGTCGATCCGGAACCGGGTATTGCCTACCTGCTGAAGGCATCCGTCGATCACGGGTTTGAGTTGCCGGCAGACAAACTCACCCTGATCAGCGAGTCGGAGTTCTACGGCCGCACCGTCGGCTACGACGCGCGCCAGATCAAGAAGCTCGCCAGCCGTCGCAAGAACGTTGTCGACCCGCTGCAGCTCGTTGCCGGTGACCACGTCGTGCATCAAACGCACGGCATCGGTCGTTTTCTCGAACTGACCCAGCGGGAAGTGTCGAGTGGCGGCCGCAATCCAATCAAGACCACCCGCGAATATCTGGTGCTGGAATATGCGCCGTCCAAGCGCGGGCACGCTGGAGACCGGCTGTACGTGCCGACGGACCAGCTCGACCTCGTCACCCGGTATGTCGGCGGAGAGGCGCCGACCCTGAGCAAAATGGGCGGCAGTGACTGGTCGAGTGCCAAGACCAAGGCGCGCAAGGCGGTGCGCGACATCGCCGTTGAACTGGTCAAATTGTATTCGGCGCGCATGGCCAGCAAAGGGCACGCTTTCGGCCCAGATACCCCGTGGCAGCGAGAGCTCGAAGAGGCGTTTCCATTCGTGGAGACACCCGACCAGCTCACCACCATCGACGAGGTCAAGGCCGACATGGAACGGCCTATCCCCATGGACCGACTGCTCAGCGGCGACGTCGGTTTCGGTAAGACCGAGGTGGCCATTCGCGCCGCGTTCAAAGCCGTACAGGACGGCAAGCAGGTCGCCATGCTCGTGCCGACCACCCTGCTGGTCAGCCAGCATATGGAAACCTTCAAGGAACGCTTCGCCGGATTTCCGATTCACCTGCGCGCCCTGTCGCGGTTCCAGACCGACAAGGAGTCGCGTGAAACGATCGCCGGCATGCTCGACGGCACCGTCGATGTCGTCATTGGCACGCACCGGTTACTCTCACCGTCGATCATTTTCAAAGACCTCGGCCTGGTCATCATCGATGAGGAGCAGCGGTTCGGTGTCGAGCACAAAGACGCACTGAAAAAGCTCAAAACCAACGTCGACATTCTGGCAATGAGCGCAACGCCCATCCCTCGATCCCTCGAGATGGCCGTCACCGGCATTCGCGAAATGTCCACCCTGGCCACCCCACCGGAAGACCGGCACCCGATTCTGACCTTCGTCGGGCCGTACTCGCAGCGGCAGGTGGCCGCGGCTATCCGGCGCGAGCTCCTGCGCGAGGGCCAGATCTTCTTCGTGCACAACCGAGTCTCGAGCATTAACCGCATTGCCTCACAACTCGCTGAGCTCGTACCAGAGGCCCGCATCGCCGTCGCCCACGGTCAGCTGCCCGAGGCGCGGCTTGAGCAGGTCGTTGTCGATTTCTGGGAGCGCAAGTTCGACATCCTGGTCTGCACCACGATCATTGAAACCGGTCTGGACATCAACAACGCCAACACCATCATCATCGATCGGGCCGACAAGTTCGGTCTGAGCCAGCTGCACCAGCTGCGCGGCCGGGTCGGTCGCGGCCGCGAACGGGCCTACGCCTACTTTCTCTACGACGAAAACAAACCGCTCTCGGAGACCGCGCACGATCGGCTCGCCACCATCGCTGCGAATAACGAGCTCGGTGCGGGCATGCAGGTTGCGCTGAAAGACCTCGAGATTCGCGGCGCCGGCAACCTGCTCGGCGGCGAGCAGGCCGGGCACATCGCCGGTGTCGGGTTTGACCTGTACCTGCGCATGATCGGTGAGGCCGTGAGTACCTTCCGCGGCGATGTCGCCGAGGGTCAGACCGAGCTGCGCCTGGAGCTGCCGGTCGACGCGCACATTCCGCACGACTTCGTCGACAGCGAACGGCTGCGCCTGGAGGCGTACCAGAAGCTCTCCAGCGCGAGTTCGCCAACCGCGACCAACGACCAGATCGACCTCGTGCTCGACGAACTCACCGACCGCTATGGTGAACCACCCGTGCCCGTCCAGAACCTCGTGGCCGTGTCGCGGCTGCGCTGGAAGGCCCAACAGGCGGGACTCGGTGAGGTCGTCGCCATGGGGTCGAACCTGCGCGTCGCGCCGGCCGATCTGGCCGACTCGATCCAGGTGCGTTTGCAGCGGATGTACCCCGGCGCGCGCTACGTGTCCGCTACGGGCGCGCTCAGCGTGCCGATGCCTCGGCCGAACGGCGAGCCGCTCGATGACAATGCCCTGATTGAGTGGACCAAGTCCCTGCTCGCAGCGATCTTCCCCCCGGCCGTTCCGAGCGTGTTGCCGGCTGGCTAGCCAGCGGTAAACAGAAGCCCGTCGCTGTTCAGCGACGGGCCTCTGTTGTGTGCCGGGGTAGACGGGGGCGTCCGTTAGCCTTTCGAGGCCTGTTCCGGCTGGTAGACATCTGGAATGCCGTCGTGGTCGCTGTCGATGGCGTCCTTCTCGGCAATGCGCCCGTAGTGACGGTTGCGAGAACGCAGCACAGCGGTGGCGAGCAGTGCCGCCACGAGAGAGCCGACGAGGATGGCGACCTTGGCGTGGTCGTCGTGCGGGCTGTCCAGGCCGAAGGCGAGTTCGCTGATCAGCAGGGACACGGTGAAGCCGACGCCGGCCAGCACGGACACGCCGATCACGTCGATCCAGGCCAGGTCCGGGTCGAGAGTGGCTTTCGTGGTCTTGGTCACGATGTAGGTCGCCAGCAGTACACCGACCGGTTTGCCGATAACGAGGGCCACGACGATACCGACGGCCACCGGGTCGGTGAGCGCCGAGTACAGGCCTTCGATACCGCCGAGGGTGACGCCGGCGGAGAAGAACGCGAACACCGGGATCGCAAAACCGCTCGACAACGGGCGGAGGCGGTGCTCAAGAATCTCGGCGAGCCCGGGCCCGGCGTCGGGGCCCCCGCTGCGGTGGCTGCGCAGCACCGGAACCGCGAAGCCGAGCAGAACCCCGGCGACGGTCGCGTGCACGCCGGAGCCGTGCACGAGCGCCCAGGCGATGAAACCGATCGGCAGAAGGATAACCCACGGCGCCCAGACGAATCGCTTGAAGATGTGAGCGAACCGGTGAGTGAGAATCCAGTACAGGGCGAGCGGAATGATGGCGAGCAGCAGCGGAAGAAAGACGATCTCGCTGGTGTAGAAGAAGGCGATGATAGCGATGGCCAGCAGGTCATCGACCACGGCGAGCGTCAACAGAAAGATGCGCAGCGCGGGTGGCAGCTTCGAGCCGATGACGGCGAGCACGGCGAGGGCGAAGGCGATATCGGTGGCCGTGGGAATGGCCCAGCCGCGCAGCGTCTCGGCCCCGGTGTCGAGGTTGATAAGCACGTAAATGAGCGCGGGGATGATGACGCCACCGATAGCTGCGGCCACCGGCACGATGGCGCGACTGACGCTGCGCAAATCACCCGCGACGAACTCACGCTTGAGTTCGAGCCCGGCCAGAAAGAAGAAGATCGCAAGAAAACCGTCTGCGGCCCAGGTGCCCAGGCTCAGTTCGAGGTGCCAGGGCTCATAGCCGATCTTAAAGTCCCGAAAGGCGTAGTAGGCATCGGAGAACCCGGAGTTGGCCATGATCAGTGCGGCCACGGTCGCGGCGAGCAGAATGGCTCCGCCGACGGTTTCCTTGCGCAGAATGCCCGAGATGCGGACAAATTCGAGGTAGGTGCCGCGGCGGAGCACGGTCCTGGTAGAGGTTTTCGGAGCGGGCAGGTTGGCTGGTTCAGTCATAGACTTCCTCTGGTCTTCGGGCGCGCACAAGGAACTGCCGACCAGACTTCCCGACTCACCGTGCCCCAGAATACACGAGGTAGCTGAGCGACCCTCTGGCGCGCGCTTACGATGGACATGAGGACAAAATAGGACCGGCAAAAGCCCCGGAACCCAACCACCCGGAACCCAACCAGGAGTGCAGACCATGACACACCCGCTGTTTTCCTCCGCACACCCCGGTGAGTCCGAGTCCGAGTCCGATGCGAGCATCGCGGCAGCGCCGGCCGCCGGGGGCGGCGCGCAGCCGGCATCCGTTCCGAGCGCCGTCCCGCACCAGCCGCAAGGCGCGATCGACACGCTCATCGCTACCGTCGCTCGGCTGCGAGCGCCCGGCGGATGCCCCTGGGACGCCGACCAGACCCACGCCTCGCTCGTGCGCCATCTGGTCGAGGAGACCCACGAACTGATCGAGGCGATCGAAGCGGGCAGTCGGGATGATCTGCTCGAAGAGCTTGGCGACGTGCTCTACCAGGTGCTCTTTCACGCCGACCTGGCCGCGCACACCTCGGAGGAGAACTTCGACATTCAGGATGTCGCCGCCCGACTGACCGAGAAAATGGTCGGTCGGCACCCGCACGTGTTCGGTGATGTCACCCTCGACACGGCCGCAGAGGTTTCTGCGGCCTGGGACGGGTTCAAAGCCGAGGAGAAGCCGGGGCGCACGAGCGTACTCGACGGCATTCCAGCGGGAATGCCGGCGCTCGCCCTCGCCGACAAGGTGCTCGGCCGGGCCGAGAAGATCGGCCTGCTTGAAGCCGATGCCGGCTTCCCGCTTCCGATCGAGACCGAGGCAGACCTCGGTCCTTTGCTGCTGGCCATCGTGGCATCGGCCCGGGCACAGGGCCTCGACGCCGAGCGAGCCCTGCGCGGTGCTGTGCGCGACCTGCAATCCGAGGTCCGCGCGGCCGAACGCCCCGCCCCTGACGACCCCGACGCCGGAATAATCGCAATCCCCAGCTAATCCCACCCGAGACAGCGAGAAGTACGAGCTAGGCGATGCGACTGCCGGCGGGCAGGTGGGTCGCCGGGGTACGCGTACGGCGCCAGGCCCAGGTCAGCGCTCCCACGCCGAGCAGCAGGTGAATGAAGAGGCCAATGAACCAGCTCGGCACCGCCGCGTCGTAAGTCTCCTGGGCCGTGGGACCGCTATCGAGTCCACGGTCTTCGTGCCCCTGGGCGGCCACGTCGCAATCGTTGTACTCGGTGAACAGTTCCGGCGGCGCCTGCGCACTGCGCACGGCGACCGCGATCTGCCCAAACAGATCTGTCGGGTAGCCGCTCGTATCGAAGCTGCCGGGCGCGGCATCCGCGACCACCACGTACGGGTTCGCGGCGAGGATCCACCAGTAGTAGTCGAACCGCGGCACGTCGTAGGTTGAGGTCTGCGCCGTGGAGCACACGATGTCGGACTGCGTGCCGGTTTGCTCGTCGAAGGTCGAGGACACGACGTTGTAGTTCACGCTCGTCGCCTGCTGCTGGGTGGCGGTGCCGAGCAGTGCGAACGCGATGAGCGTGCCGAGGCTGAGTGCCGCGACCACGAGATAGGTCAGCACGATCGAGAACAGGGGCCGGGTCAGAATGCCCGACAGCCCCACTCCCACCGCTGCAATGACACCGAGTTCCGACGCCAGCACGAGCACCGATACCGTGATGGTGCCCACGGAGACCTCGCCGAGAACGACCGCAAAAATGAGAAACGGTAGCGCGGCGGCAAGAAAGGCGAGCGCCGTGATCCAGGCGGCCAGAAACTTGCCGAGCACGAGTTGCGCGGTGCCAATCAGCGTGACCTGCGTGGTAGCCAGAATGCCGGCATCCCGGTCGCCGTTGATGGCGTTGCCGGACAGCGCCGGTGATACCAGCGTGCCGAGCAACAACACAAAGAAGATGATGGTGGAGAAAACGCCGCCGCCGCCGGACATCCAGGCTGAGGTGGCCAGCCAGAGCAAAAAGGTGACGATGCCCACGAGAAGCATGAAGACGCCGAGCAGCACATACCAGGAGACACCGCGCACCCGCTGGCGCAGTTCGAGGGTGACAATGAGCCAGAGTCCGGTCAGGAACACCCGGTTGCGGGAGGCGCTCATTTCGAGGCCTTCTCAACGGTCGGGGCGATGCCGTCGCGCGCTTCTCGCGTGAGGTCGAGAAAAGTGTGTTCGAGGTTGCCGACGGCAGGACCGAAATCGCAGACCGGAACGCCGCTCAACACAAGATTGTGCAGCAGGGCGGCGGCGGACGCCTCGTTGTGCACCTGCACCAGGGTGCCGAGCTGGTCGGAGCCGAGCACCTGCACGAGCGCGCTGACCACGGCGGGCACCGTCAGAGCGCGTTCCAGCGCCGCGTCATCCAGAGAGCGGATGCGCCAGGTGCGGGCGCTCGCGTTTGCCGCGGCCACCTGTTCCGGGCTCGCCGTGCGACCGTCAGCGAGGTACACCGCGGCATCCGCCATCTCGTCGAGCTCGGCGAGAACGTGACTGGACACCAGAATGGCCGTGCCCTCGCCAGCCAGTCGGCGCAGCAGCTGGCGCAGCGAGGTGCGGGCGGCGGGGTCGAGGCCGGAGGCTGGCTCGTCGAGCAGTAGCACGCCGGGGGAGTGCACGAGCGCTCGAGCCAGGCTCAGGCGTTGCTTCTGGCCGCGGGAGAGTACCCGGGACGGTCGGTCGGCGAAATCGTCGAGGTCAGTCAGAGCGATCAGTTCGTCGGCGCGCACGGTGGCCTGTTCGCGCGTCATGCGATACATGCGCCCGGTGGTCTGCAGGGCCGCGCGGGCGCTCAAGCTCGGCCAGGAGCCGAGGGCGTCTGGCATCCAGCCCATGACCGCACGCACCCGTTCGGGCTCGGTGACCGGGTCGTGACCGTTAATGCGGATGGTGCCCGTCGAGGGGGTGAGCAGCGTGGCGAGCATGAGCAACAGCGTTGTCTTACCCGATCCGTTCGGCCCGATCAGGGCCGTGACAGACCCGGCCGGAACGGTCAATGATGCATCCCGCAGCGCCAACACACTGCCGAACGATCTGCTCACCCCGGTGACCGCAATGCCGCTCGGCGTTACGTTCGCTGTACCTGAAACTGTTCTGCTAGTCATTCGTACCCCCTGTGTGCCGAGTCTAGGGCGTGGGCTTTGGGCGCGGGCGGTGAAAAAGCGCAGGTGCACCTGAGGGACCGGAGCACCTGAGAGAATTACCGCATGGCTACAGCAGTGACCCCGCCGCGCGGCATGCGCGATTTTCTCCCCGCCGACAAGGCCGTGCGCGAGCGCTCCCTCGGCATTATCCGGGAGAGTTTTCGGGCGCACGGCTTTGACGAGATTGAAACCCCGGTCATGGAAGACTCCGCTCGCCTGCACTCGGGGCTCGGTGGCGACAACGAGAAACTCGCCTTCGCAGTGCTGAGGCGCGGGCTTAGCACAGCGGATGTTGCCGCCGCCGCCGAGCAGGACGACCTGCTGTCCCTGGCCGACCTCGGACTGCGCTTTGACCTGACGGTTCCGCTCGCGCGCTTCTACGCCACCCACCGTGCCGCGCTGTCGCCCGTGTTCCGGTCCATTCAGATCGCACCGGTCTGGCGGGCCGAACGCCCGCAGAAGGGGCGCTACCGCCAGTTCATGCAGTGCGACATCGACATCATCGGCGAGGCCGGACCGCTCGCCGAGATCGAACTGATCACCGCGACGGCCGCCACGCTCGACAAGCTCGGGCTCACCGGCTGCTCGATCCGCATCAACGACCGGCGCATCCTCTCTGCCTTGCTTTCTCACTGGGGCGTGGCCGGTGAGCTGACCGAGCGTGCACTCATCGTCATCGACAAGCTCGACAAGATCGGCGTCGATGGTGTGGCCACCGAACTCGGCACCCTCGGTATCGTCGCCCCCGACCTGGCCGCGCTGCTCACCGAGCTCGGCACCGGCGGCTGGGCCCTCGGCGACAGCGCACCCGCGTGGCTCGACCCGGCAGCGTTCGCCGACCTGACTGCCCTCCGTGCCGCCCTACCCGGAATCGACCTCGACTTCGATCCGACGCTGGTGCGCGGCATGGGCTACTACACCGGCACCATCTTCGAGATCTCCCACCCCGACCTCGCCTATTCCCTCGGTGGCGGCGGCCGCTACGACGGCATGATCGGACGGTTCCTGGGCACCGACGTTCCGGCCTGCGGTTTTTCGATCGGCTTCGAACGCATCGTCGACCTGCTGCACACGGATGCCGCATCCGCTGAGCGGGCCGTCGTGCTCGTCTACGACAAGGATTCCGATCCGGCCAACCTGGTCGCCCTCAAGCGCGATCTCGTTGGCGGGGGATTGCGGGTGAGTCTGGAACGCCGCACCAAAAACCTCAAGGCTCTGCTTGACCGGGCCGGTGAGGCCGGATACGGGCGATTCGCGTTCGTGACGGCGGCCACCGCGTCGGCCGATGACCTCGAGTTCAAACCCCTCGGCACCTGAACTCCTCGGCACCTGAACCCCTCGGCAGCTGAACAGCTCGGCACCGCGGCCCGCCAGGCCGGTTCAGCGGATCGGCCCATGGGTTTGGTTAGACTGAATTCGTCCGGTCCTCCCGGCGCACCCCCACCTTCATCCGACTCATACCCCCGCGTCTACCCAGACGTTCACCCCGACAAATCAGGAGACAGTTGTGGCCCTAATTGAGGCAGTAGACGCACGCGAAATTCTCGACTCCCGTGGCAACCCGACCATCGAGGTCGAGGTGTTGCTCGGCGACGGAACGGTCAGCCGCGCTGCGGTGCCGTCCGGCGCATCCACCGGCGTGTTCGAGGCCTACGAGCTGCGCGACGGCGACAAGGACCGCTACCAGGGCAAGGGCGTGCTGAAGGCCGTCGAAGCCGTCATCGACGACCTCGGCCCCGCGGTCGAAGACATTGACGCGACCGACCAGCGCATCGTCGACCTCGTGCTCATCGAAGCCGACGGAACCGATAATAAGGAGCGCCTCGGTGCCAACGCCATCCTCGGTGTGAGCCTGGCCGTCGCCAAAGCCGCCGCGAGCTCTGCCGGTCTCCCACTGTTTCGCTACCTCGGCGGACCGAACGCACACACCCTTCCGGTGCCCCTGATGAACATCATCAACGGCGGCTCGCACGCCGACAACGATGTGGACATTCAGGAATTCATGATCGTTCCCCTCGGTGCTGAGTCGTTCAGTGAAGCCCTGCGCTGGGGCGTCGAAACCTACCACGCGCTCAAGGCGCTGTTGCAGTCCAAGGGCCTGGCTACCGGACTCGGCGACGAGGGCGGCTTCGCCCCCAACCTGCCGAGCAACCGCGCTGCGCTGGACCTCATCGTTGAAGCCATCACGAACGCCGGCTACGTGCCCGGTAAGGACATCGCGCTGGCCCTCGACGTGGCCGCGAGCGAATTCTTCAAGGACGGCAGCTACAACTTCGAGGGCAAGAAGCTCTCGGCCGAAGAGATGAGTGCGTACTACGCCGAGCTTGTCACCGACTACCCGCTCGTCTCGCTCGAAGACCCTCTCGAAGAAGACGACTGGGACGGCTACGTACACCTCACCTCCGCGCTTGGCGACACGGTGCAGATCGTCGGAGATGACCTGTTCGTCACCAATCCGGTGCGTCTGGCCAAGGGCCTCGAGCTCAAGGCGGGTAACTCCATCCTGGTCAAGGTCAACCAGATCGGCACCCTGACCGAGACCATGGATGCTGTCTCCCTCGCCCAGCGCGCTGGCTACACCGCGATTATCTCGCACCGCTCCGGCGAGACCGAGGACACCTTCATCGCCGACCTCGCCGTGGCAACGGATGCCGGCCAGATCAAGACCGGTGCCCCGGCACGCAGCGAGCGCGTGGCCAAGTACAACCAGCTGCTGCGCATCGAAGAAGAACTCGGCGAAGCCGCGGTCTACGCCGGCCGCACCGCGTTCCCCCGCTTCACCGCGTAGGGCTCGCTTCACCGCGTCAGGCTCGCGCGCCAATGCGCGGGCTCCCGACCGATGATTTTCGGCCGGTCGGGGGCCCACAGCTTCACTCGGTACATTGTGAATCGCACCTGCACCCGTCTCACCTGAACACCCCCTGCCAACGAAAGGAGTTGCCATGAATCCGAAACGACCGCCGTCCGCCCCGCAGAAGCAGGCCCCGCAGAAGCAGACCCCGCAGAAGTCGGCCTCGCGGCAACCTCCCGTCGTTGAGGCCGAAACGCCCGCCGGCGGCTGGCTGCGCAGCATCCGCTTCTCGGGATTTTCCCTGGTGATGATGATCGTTCTCATCCTCGCCGTCGTGGTGCTCGCCCCGAGCCTGCGCACGTACGCCGAGCAACGGCAGCAGATCAGCGAGCTCAGCGCCACCGTCGCCGAGCAGAAGGCTGAGGTCGACCAGCTCACCAGCCAGCGTGAGCGTTGGAACGACCGAACTTACGTTACGACGCAGGCACGCGAACGACTGTCCTACGTGATGCCGGGCGATATCAGCTTTCTCGTCATCAACGACCTGCCGGTCGTCGCCCCGCTCGGAGCGGATGCGAGCCCGGTCAGCACCAATATTCAAAGCACCACAATTGATTGGCTGGGTTCCTTGTTCGCCTCCACCATGACCGCCGGTCTGGCTCCGCAAGACGCAGCGACCGGTTCGCCAGCACCCGATCGGTCCGTGCCAACGCCGGTGGCTCCGTGACCCGGCCACCGTTCGACCCGTTCACCGCGGCCGACATTGACGTGGTGTCAGCCCAGCTGGGGCGGTCCGCTCGCAACGCCGTCGGCATCGCCGCTCGCTGCGTTTGCGGTGCGCCGACCGTGGTCGCCACTGCACCGCGTCTTGCCGACGGCACCCCGTTTCCCACCCTCTACTACCTGTGCCACCCGGGCGCGACCGCCGCGATCTCCTCACTCGAAGCCACCCAGGTCATGAACGAATACAACGACCTGCTCGGCAACGACGACGACGTGCGCGCCGCCTACGAATCGGCGCACGAGAGTTTTCTGTTCGACCGCGACCAGCTGGGCATCGTTCCGGAGATCGCCGGAATCTCCTCCGGCGGCATGCCGAGCCGGGTCAAGTGCCTGCACGCCCTCGCCGCACACTCTTTGGCCGCTGGTCCGGGTGTGAACCCGATCGGCGACCTCGCGCTCGAGCGCGCGGACTGGTCTCCCACGGTCTGCGTCTGCCTGGACTACTCCGCCGCGCGCGGTGATTCTTCCGACGAGCCCGGGCCGGATTCGGAGTGACCAGGATCACCCGTCGGGTCGGCGCGGGCGTTGCCCTCGCTCTCGCCACGGCACTATTTGGCGGGACCATCGCTGGTTCTGTCGTGCTCGACGCGCCCGCCGCGCACGCCGACCAGATTCGCGACCTGCAGTACTGGCTCAGTGACTACGGGTTTACCGACGCCTGGAACACCACCCGAGGCGCCGGTGTCGCCGTCGCTGTCATCGACTCCGGGGTCGATGGCAGCGTCGCCGAGTTGAACGGGGTGGTCACCGGAGGAACGGATGTCTCTGGCCTCGGCTCCCCGGACGGCCAAACACCGGTCGCCGGTGACGACGATGACGGCGAACACGGCACTCTTGTGGCGTCGTTGCTGGCCGGTCGTGGCACCGGCGACGGTACCGGACTCGTCGGAGTGGCTCCGGAAGCGTCGATTCTGGCGGTGTCGGTCGGGTTCGGCACGACGCGTTCCGCTGTGAGTAACGATGACCAGATTGCGCAGGGCATCCGCTGGGCTGTGGATAATGGCGCCGACGTGATCAATATGTCACTGACCCGCAACACGCTGTACTGGCCGGAGAGCTGGGACGACGCCTTTTTGTACGCCTTTGACAACGATGTTGTCGTCGTGGCCGCGGCAGGCAACCGGGGCAGTGGCACCACGGAGGTCGGCGCTCCCGCGACGATCCCCGGAGTGCTGACGGTCGCCGGAGTGGACCGCAATAAGACGGCGAGTTTCGACGCCTCCTCGCAGGGCATCACCATCGCCATCGCTGCGCCGAGCGAGAAACTGGTCGGCGTCATGCCCGACTCGTCGTATGTGCAGTGGGACGGAACCAGCGCGGCCACCCCGATCGTGTCCGGGCTCGTCGCCCTGGTGCGGGCCGCCTACCCGGACCTGGACGCGGCTGGCGTGATGAACCGCGTCATCGCCACCGCGAACCCAAACGGTCAATCCGTGCCCAGCCCGATCTACGGAAACGGTCTGATCGATGCTGCCGCAGCCGTCACCCGATATGTCGCACCGGCGACCGGGGCGACCCCGAGCGAGTTGCTATCCGAGTGGATAACGCTGCACCGCCGCGCCGAAATCAACGTCATTCCCACCGAAACACCCGTTGCGGAGGCCCCGGCCGCCGCCCACGATGACCCGGCGCTGCCCATCCAAAATATGCTCAACGCCTGGCTACCGAATCAGCTCACCCTGACGTATATCAGTCTTCCGCTCGCCGTTCTCGTGGGGTTTGGTATCCTAGTAACGCTGTTCGGCATTGGGGCCACTCGGCGACTCAAGCGAATTCGGCGCAACCCCAAAGATTTCGCACAACCATAATCATGTAGGAGGCCTTCTCATCGTGCCCAAAATTCTCATTGTTGGTGGCGGCTACGCCGGTTTTTACACGGCGTGGAAGCTCGAGAAGTGGCTGCGATCCGGCGAAGCCGACGTCACCATGGTTGACCCGCTGCCGTACATGACATACCAGCCCTTCCTTCCTGAGGTCGCTGCCGGGTCCATCGAACCGCGTCACGCGGTCGTGTCCCACCGTCGGCACCTCAAGAAGACCAACGTCATCTCGGCCACGGTCACATATGTGAACCACGCCGAGAAGACCGCTACGATCACCCCGCCAATCGGCGAGCCGTACGAGTTTGCCTACGACATTGTCGTGGTTACCGCCGGTGCCGTGTCGCGTACCTTCCCGATCCCGGGCGTCGCCGATCAGGCCATCGGGCTCAAGACCATCGAAGAAGCAGTGGCCGTTCGCGACCGCGTGCTCACCAACTTCGACAAAGCAGCCGCCCTGCCAGCCGGACCCGAGCGAGAACGTTTGCTCACCTTCGTTGTCGTCGGCGGCGGATTCGCCGGTATCGAGGTGTTCGCCGAGCTGCGCTCCTTCGCCACCTCGCTGCTCACCCTGTACCCGGAGATCAGCTTCGAAGAAACCCACTTTCACCTCATCGAAGCCATGGGCCGCATCATGCCCGAGGTCTCGCTCAAGACGAGCCTGTGGGTCATCGACAACCTGGCCGCTCGCGGTGCTCAAATTCACCTCGACACCCAGCTGACCAGCGCGCTAGACGGCCAAATCGAGCTCTCCACCGGCGAGTCCTTTGAGACCGACCTCATCGTTTGGACTGCCGGTGTCATGGCGAACCCGACGATCGTGCGCCACACCGACTTGCCCATTGAGGAGCGCGGTCGCGTGCAGGTTCGCGCTGACTTGCGTGTCGGTACCGACGATGACATCGTCGCCGACGCCTGGGGCGCTGGCGATGTAAGCGCTGTTCCCGACCTCAGCGGCGGCGGAGTGGGCGGCAACTGTGTGCCCAACGCCCAGCACGCCGTGCGGCAGGGAAAGCTGCTCGCCAAGAACATCGTGGCCGTACTGCGCGGCGAAGACCCGGTGCAGTACTTCCACAAGAACCTGGGAGCTGTCGCTGGCCTTGGTATCGGCGTTGGCGTATTCCAGTCGGGCAACCTGGCCGTCACGGGCCTGCCGGCGTGGTTCGCCCACCGCGGCTACCACGGGCTGGCCATGCCCACCTGGGAGCGCAAGCTGCGCGTCGTCGGGGGCTGGGTTGCTAACGTGCTGCTCGGTCGCGATGTTGTCTCGTTGAGTGCCCTCCAGGCCCCGCGGGCTGTGTTCGAAGAGTTTGCTTCACGTCCCAAGCCGCCGGCTCCGGCGAAAGCTCCCGCTGAACCC
>JBBRBV010000001.1:0-122802 GCA_038205545.1 Actinomycetales bacterium | reverse complement strand
GGCTGGATCGACGGCATCGACGCCCCCCTCAGCTTCCGCCGCGTCACAGAACTCATCTGCACTGGCGGCTACCAACAAGTACTCTTCGGCACCGACGGCGACGTACTCTACCTCGGCACCACACTCCGCTGCTTCAACGCCAAGCAACGCGCCGCCATCACCGCCCGCGACGGCGGCTGCATCATCCCCGGCTGCAACATCCCACCCCAATGGACCGAACTCCACCACGTCAAACCCTGGCACGACGGCGGCCCCACCAACGTTGACAACGGCGTTCTGCTCTGTTGGTATCACCACCACACCATCGACATCAGCGGCTGGACAATCCGCATGGTGAATGGCCGCCCCCACCTACGCGGCCCCCTGCTCTGGGACCCCACCCAAACCTGGCGCCCCGCCCACGCCCACCGCGCCAACACCCCCAGCACCAAACCACCCTGGGGCACGTAGAAAGCTGCGCACCCGAGATACCCACCGCCTACGGGCATCCTCTCTAACGGCACCGGTGTTTCGAGGTCGCTCGGGGCCGTGCAGACCGGACTGCCGTCACTGTCGCGTGCTATCAGGTGAGGTTAGACCATGGTCAGAACCCGGGCTGGGTTGGCCAGGATCGTTCCGATGTCGGCGAGAAACCGGGAACCCTGCTCGCCGTCGACCAGACGGTGATCGAACGACAGGCTGAGTGTGAGCACCTTGCGCAGCGCGACCTCGCCCTGATACTCCCACGGCTGCGAGCGGACGGCACCGAGGGCGAGAATCGCCGCCTCCCCCGGGTTGATGATGGGAGTGCCGGCATCGATTCCGAACACCCCAATATTGGTGACGGTGATAGTGCCGCCGGACAGCGCCGCCGGAGCGGTCGTACCGGCCCGGGCCGACTGTGTCAGTTCGGCGAGTGCAGCGGCCAGGCCGCGCAGGTCGAGCCGGTCGGCGTCGACAATGTTCGGCACCAGGAGCCCTCGCGGGGTGGCCGCAGCGATGCCGAGGTTCACGTGGTGGAACTGTACGATTTCGCCGGCCTGTTCATCCCATCGAGTGTTCACCGAGGGGGTGCGGCCCGCGGCGAGGCAGAGCGCTTTGGCGACCACGCTCAGGATCCCGATTCCGGAGTCCGCGAAGGCACGGTCGGTGCGCAGAGAGTCGATCAGGTCGATGGTGGGTGTGACGTCGAGGGTGAGGAACTCGGTCACGTGTGGCGCCGTGAAGGCGCTTTGCACCATGGCGGCCGCGGTGAGCTTGCGCAGGCTCTTGATCGGGGTGCGGGTCTCACGCGGGGCTGCACCCCGGTCGGTATCGGGCGTGGCTGGACCACCCGATTCCAGTGCGGGAGCACCGTGCAGTTCGGCCGCGGGCGCCGACTCGGGGGTGTGGGCACGCACGTCGCCCCGGGTGATCAGGCCGTCACGCCCGGTTCCGGTCACCGTGGCGAGGTCGATGCCGAGGTCGCGCGCCAAGGCACGCACCGGCGGCGTCGAGCGCGGTCGTTGGCCAGCGGATACCGCGCCGGCTGGCTCCGCGGATGCTGCAGGTTCCGCTTCGGCGGGTTCCAGTTCGGCGGGTGAGGCTGCAACGGGCTGGTGGGCTTCGATAGACGGCGCCGGCTGGAGTTCCGCGGCTACCGAACCACCGCCGGGGCGCGGTCGACGCTGGGGGTGGCCGCCGCGCTCCACGGCGGGGCCATAGCCGACGAGGTTGGCCTCGCGTTGCTGCGTTGGTGCCGCAGCATCGGCTATGTCAGCATCGGCGGGTGGAGCAGAAGCGGTCTCTGCTGGGCCGCCGATCTCGAAGGAGACGATCGGCTCCCCGACGTGCACGACGACTCCGGCTGGCTGGTGCAGCACACTGACCACTCCGGCGAATGGGCTCGGCAGTTCAACCACGGCCTTGGCCGTTTCGACGTCGGCGATGTGCTGGTTGAGGGTGACCTCGTCGCCCGGTGCCACGAGCCAGGCCACAATCTCACTCTCGGTGAGTCCCTCACCGAGGTCGGGCAGCTTGAATACCTTAATCATCGGCGCCCCATAACCCGGTCGACACCGTCGAGAATGCGGTCGAGATCGGGCAGGTAGTGGCTTTCGAGCTTGGCCGGCGGGTAGGGCACGTCGAAGCCGGTCACCCGCACCGGCGCCGATTCCAGGTAGTTGAAGCAGCGTTCGGTGACGGTCGCGATGATCTCGCCGCCGAGTCCGCCCGAACCCGCCGCCTCATGGGTCACAACGAGACGCCCGGTCTTGCGAACGGATGCCTCCACCACCGCATAATCCACCGGGGACAGTGAGCGCAGGTCGATGACCTCGATCGAGACGCCCTCGTCCGTCGCGGCGAGCGCCGCGTCCCGAGCGATCGGCACGAGCGCGCCATAGGTGAGCAGCGTGACATCCGTACCGGGATGCACGATGACGGCCTGCTCCATCGGAGTCCCCAACTCGGGCACGACCTCGCCCTTCATGTGGTAGCGGCGCTTGGGCTCGAAATACAGCACCGGGTCGTCACTGGCTATGGCCTGCCGAATGAGACTGTAGGCATCCTGGGCGTTGGAGACGGCGATCACGCGCAGGCCGGAGGTGTGGGTGAAATAGGCCTCGGGCGATTCGGAGTGGTGTTCGGCCGCTCCGATTCCCCCTCCGAACGGCACCCGGATGGTGATCGGCATCCGCACGGCACCCTGGGTACGGTAGTGAAACTTGGCGACCTGACTAACGATCTGGTCAAAGCCGGGAAAGATGAAGCCGTCGAACTGGATCTCACATACCGGGCGGTAGCCGCGGTAGGCCAGCCCAACGGCGGTACCGATGATCGCGGATTCGGCGAGCGGCGTATCGATGACTCGGCGAGCGCCGAACTGGGCGAGCAGGTCGCTCGTGACCCTAAAGACACCACCGAGGGCGCCGATGTCCTCACCGAGCAGCACGACCTTGGGGTCGTCGAGCATGGCCTGGCGCAGTCCCTCATTGATGGCCTTGGCCACGGTCAGGGTCTTGGTCTCATTCAGCGGCGTGGGTTTTGGCGTGGTGAGGCCAGGAACAGTCGACACTGTGGCCGGGGTACTGAGGGTCGTCATGGTCATCGTCCTTCTCCAGGCTGTTCTGAACTGCCGAAGCTCGTGAGGTACCCCGCGTAATCGGTGCGCTGGCGCTCGAGGGTGGCTTGGGGGGTGGCATAGACATGGTCAAATACGCTGAGCGGTTCGGGGTCGGGCATGCCGATGCAGCCGGCGCGCAGTTCAGCAGCCGCCGCATCCGCGAGGGCCTTCGTTCCTGCTTCGTTCTCTGGGGTGATCTCACCGAGCTGGGTCAGCAACCGGTGCAGGCGCAGCAACGGGTCACGGGTCTTCCACTCGGCGAGTTCGGCCGGGTCCCGATAGCGCGTCGGGTCATCCGCTGTGGTGTGCGGCCCCATGCGATAGGTGACCGCTTCAATGAAAGTGGGGCCGTTGCCCGCGCGTGCCCGGTCGAGAGCGATGCGGGTCGCCGCCATGACCGCAATCACGTCATTGCCATCGACACGCAGGCTCGGAATGCCAAAACCCGGAGCGCGATCGGCGATATTGCGGTGCGCCTGCACCCCGACCGGCTCGGAAATAGCCCACTGGTTGTTCTGGCAGAAGAAGATCACCGGGGCCTGAAAGCTCGCCGCGAAGACCATGGCCTCGTTGACGTCGCCCTCGCTCGTGGCGCCGTCACCGAAGTAGGTGATGGCGACGGAGTCAACCTCGTCGCGCTGGGCGCCGAGGGCCCAGCCGGTGGCGTGCAACGTCTGCGCGCCGATGATGATTGCCGGGGTGGCCATATTAACGCTGTAGGGGTCCCAGCCGGACTGGGCGTTCCCTCGCCAGACTTTAACGATGTCCGTGAGGTTCACACCCCGGCAATAGGCCACCGCGTTCTCGCGATAGCTCGGAAAAACGAAGTCGTCGCGGTGCAAGGCGCGGGCTGAGCCGATCTGGGCGGCCTCCTGGCCGAGCAGCGGTGGCCACAGGCCGAGTTCACCCTGGCGTTGCAGGGCGGTCGCCTCGGTGTCGATGCGCCGCACCACGACCATGTCACGGTAGAGGGCCAGCAGGGCGGGCCCATCGAGATCGGCAACCCACGGGTCGAAGTCGGAGTGCGGTATCCGCTCGCCGTCGAGTGAGAGAAGCTGTACCAGCTGGGGGGAGAAATCAATCATGGGTCGCTCCGAGCGTCATTGCTAAAGTTGACGTGAGCCTATGTCGAGCGAACAGGGAGCACAACCACTGTCAAAAAAAGTGAGCAGAGTGCCCTATTCAGGCTCGCCCGACCGTGTTAATGTTTTGCAGTATGTACAGCCTTGACAAGACCGACACGAAGCTCCTGCAAGCGCTCTCCGCTGACCCGCGGAGCACCTTCGTTGCGCTCGCCGATACCTTGGGCCTGTCCCGTAATACCGTGCAGGCCCGCATGAAGCGACTGGAAGACTCGGGCACCTTTCTCGGATTCGATCGCCGCATCAATCCGGCCGCGCTCGGCTACCCGCTGACCGCGTTCATCGAGGTGCACGTGCAACAGAAACGGCTAGCTCAGATCGTGCTCGATCTCGCACAGATTCCCGAGATCGTTCAGGCGCACGGAATGAGCGGGCAGGCCGACCTGCTCGTGCGGGTGGTCTGCACGGATGCCGCCGACCTGTTTCGTATCGACGGCACGATCCTTGCCTGCAACGGTGTGGAACGCACCGAGACCTCGCTCGCGATGGGCGAGGTCATTCCCTATCGTCTCACCCCGTTGCTCGATCGCCGCGGGTAGACCTTGAGCGGTGCGGCTTTCAGAACTACTCGGCTGAGCATCTATTTGCTAATTTCTTCATATAGATATATAAAGAAGTAATGAAGTTTACGGCGCTGGTAGTCTTGCACTCAACCAGACGAAGCGCAGAATCCGTCGCCTGCCCGTCACCCTTCGACGTCGCGCTTCACACAGAAGGCACCAGCTTCGTGAACATGCATGCACATTGGATACTCTCATGAGTTTCCTGCGCCTGGCCTCCCTCATCCGCCACGGTGCCCGCATCGCCGAACCGGCACCGCCGGCTCCTCCACTTTTTGAAGGCGCGCAGGTCTTTGGGGGCAGTGTGCAGGTGCGTTTCATCAATGCCGGCGGATGCAACGACTGCGCCCTCGAGGTATCGGCCGCGTTCGGGCCGGTGTACGACGTGGAACGCTACGGCGTGCGTCTCGTACCGTCGCCACGGCACGCCGACGTGCTGCTCATCGTCGGCAGTGTGACCCGCAACATGGCTGAGCCGCTTCGTCGCACCATCGCGGCCACCCCCACCCCCCGATTTGTGATCGCGGTCGGAGACTGTGCGCTTTCCGGTGGCGTCTTCCAGGCCGGATACGGCATCACGGGCCCCGTTTCTGATTTCGTGCACGTTGACATCGAGGTGCCCGGAAGCCCGCCGGAACCGGCCGATATTGTGCGGGCCCTGCGCCGAATGACCGGCCGATGACCGGCGTGGGAGTGGGACTTCTCCTGCAACTCGGCCTCGGCGCACTGGCGGTGATGAGCGCGCTCACGGCCGCGCCGTCCCTGCGGTCGCGGGCGGGCGGCATCCTCTGTACACTCATTGCCGTCGCCGGCTTTCTGACCGGCCTCGCCGCCCTTCTGGGCGCGACCGGCGGCCTGCCCATTCCCATCGCGTTGCCAATGGATCCGCTGCTGCTGGCCCCCGATCGCCTCGGCGGACTGTTCATGCTCATCGTCTCCGGCGTCGGCATTCTCGTGTCGCTCTACTCCATGAGTTCCACTCGCGGCCCCGACGCGAGCCGCACCGCCTGGGTGGCCATGCCGGTTTTCCTCGTGGGAATGCAGCTCGTGCCAGCCGCGACCGACTCGGTGTCTTTTCTGCTGGCCTGGGAAGTCATGACCCTCGGCTCCACCGTGTTGCTGCTGGCCGACCATGCCAGTCGCGCAACCGTCGCCTCCGCCGGAATCTGGTACTCGGCCATGTCGCAGCTGAGTTTCTTCTTCATTCTCGCCGGCTTCGCGGTGCTCGCCGCCGCGACCAATGGTACGAGTTTTACCGACCTGCAAACCATCGAACCCGGCGGAGCGTCAGCGAACGTGGCCTTTGTCTTGTTCCTGCTCGGGTTCGGCGGCAAGGCCGAACTCGTGCCGTTGCACGTCTGGGTGCCCCGCGTGCTACCCGAAGCGCCGAGCCACGTCTCCGCCGCGATGAGTGGGGCCATGGTCAAAATCGGTGTTTACGGCGGTCTGCTAGTCTGCGTGCGCCTGCTCCCGGACGGCCCAGCGTGGTGGGGCATCACGATTATGCTGGTCGGTGGGGCATCCGCTCTCTACGGAATTTTGCAGGCCTCCGTGTCGAGCGACCTCAAGGTGCTGCTCGCCTACTCGACGACCGAAAACATGGGCCTGGTCTTTCTCGGACTCGGCGCGAGTATGCTGCTGCGCGGGTCCGGCGCCACGGCGGCAGCGGATGCCGCGCTCGTCGCAGCCCTGCTCCTCGCCGTCAGCCACGCCGCGTTCAAGTCCACACTGTTTCTCGGCGCCGGCGCCATCATCCACGCGACCGGGGAACGCAACCTTGACCGCCTCGGCGGGCTCGGTGCTCGCATGCCGGTAACCGCCGCCGCGTTCGGCATCGCCAGCCTCGGCGCCGCCGCCATCCCGATCACGAGCGGATTCGTTGCCGAGTGGATGCTGCTGCAGTCCCTCATCCACGGCGGTCGCCGTGACGGGGCGGTCGTCTCGGTTGCGACATCCGTTGCCATGCCCCTCGCCGTCGCCGTGATCGCGCTCACTGCGGGACTGGCCCTCCTCACCTTCGTCAAGGCCTATGGCATTGCCTTCCTCGCACGTCCGCGCAGCGAGGAGGCCGCCGATGCCCGCGAGGTGCCACCGCTCATGCAGCTCGCCCTCGCGCTCGGCGCCCTCTTCGTGCTCGCTCTCGGTCTGCTTCCCGGGCCGATCGCCGCACTCGTGGCGGGCACGGTCAGCTCGGATCCCACGGCCGCGGTGCGCTCCGTCGGCCTGGGCGGTGTCGCCCTGCCGGGTATCGGCGCCATGCTCGACCCAATCATGCTCGTCGTACTGTCGGCCCTCATCGCCGTACCGGTGGTCGCATCTATTATCGTGTCGGCCCACCGTCATCCGCATCGCACCATCGACCTGCCCTGGGGCGGCGGCGGATCCCGGGCGCGGCCGCGCATGCAGTACACCGCGACCTCCTACGCCGAGCCGCTCGTGCGCGTCTTCGACGACGTCCTCAAGCCGTCCCGCGACGTGCAGGTCACCCACGTAGCCGAGTCTCGCTATCTGGTCGAACGCGTTCGCGTGGAACAACGCGTCTCGGACGTCTTTGAAACCCGCCTGTATCGCCCGGCACTCAACCTGTTCCAGCGCTACGGAATCGTCGTGCGCCACGTCGCCAACGGCAGCATCCACCGCTATCTCTCCTACTCTTTTGTTGCACTTCTGATCGTGCTGATCGTGGTGTCGCTGTGAACAACGCCGTCACCGCCATCATCATCGCCCTCGTGCAGGTCGTGCTCTTCGTTTTCCTTGCTCCGCTACTCATCGGCGTGATCCGTCAGGTGCGGGCGCGGATCGAGGGTCGCGCCGGTGCCGGAATCTGGCAGCCGTGGCGTGACGTGCGCAAGCTGCTCGCGAAAAACCCGGTGCGTGCCGCCGATAGCAGTTGGATGCTGCGGGCCGGCCCGGTTGCACTCATGGTCTCAAGCCTGCTCCTGTGCGTCCTGCTCCCCCTCGTGGGCACCATCCCCTTCCCCTCTATTCCCAGCGACCTGTTTGTCATCGTCTCGGTCATGCTCATCGGCGTGGTAGCGCTTGCCCTCGTCGGGCTCGACGGCGGTACCGCATTCGGCGGCATGGGCTCCAGCCGGCACATGACCGTCGCCGCCCTGGTCGAACCGACGCTGCTGCTCGCGGTCTATGCCCTGTCGATCCCGGCCGGAACCAGCACCATTTCGGCCATCGTCGAGACCCGGCTATTCTCCCCCGAGGTCATCATCTCGCCGGTCAGCGTGCTCGCCCTCGTAGCGTTATCGATCGCGATCATGGCTGAAACCGGGCGCCTGCCCATCGACAATCCGGGCACCCACCTCGAACTGACCATGTTGCACGAGGCCATGACCCTGGAAGCGAGCGGCCGCGACCTGGCCTGGCTCGAAGTCGGCTCCTGGCTGAAGCTGGCCGCCCTGCTCGGCCTGGTCAGCAACCTCGTCCTGCCGTGGGGTGTCGTGACCGACTTCAGCACGCTGGGCCTGCTGATCGGCGTTGTCAGCATCGCCGTGAAAGTGCTCGTGCTCGGCGTGCTGCTCAGCGTCGGCGAGATCTTTCTGGCCAAGGTGCGCCTGTTCCAGGTACCCGAACTGCTCGCGGGTTCCTTCGCCCTCGCCTTCCTCGCCGTCACCGCCTCCTACCTGGTCGCCTGAGGAGCATCCATCGTGTTTGAAACCTTCTATCCCCAACTGATCGGCCTGTGCACCGGCGCCCTGCTGCTCACCAGTGCCCTAATGGTGTGGCGTCACTCCCTGCTCGCCTCGATCCGGCTGCTCGCCCTGCAGGGCGTCGCCCTCGCCGCCCTCGTCGCTGTCATCGGCATCGCCGAGAATGAACCCGAGCTGGTGCTGGTGTCGCTGCTGATTCTCTCGGTCAAGGGCCTCGGCCTGCCGTGGGTGCTCGCCCACCAGTCCAAGGCATCGATTAAGCAGATTCAAGAGTCCCCCAGGCTCAACCCGACGGCCGCCCTACTCGCCGTGACCCTGTTGACCATCCTCAGCTATGTCGTGGTGAGCCGCGTCTTCGGCCTCGGCGACACCACAACCGGCCATGCCGCTCCGATCGGCCTCGCCATGGTGCTCATCGGATTTCTGCTTCTGATCAGCCGGCGCCGCGCCCGCTCCCAGCTCATTGGCTTTCTGCTGCTCGACAACGGCATCGCCACCATCGCATTTTTGACCAGCGGTGGCGTGCCGGTGTTGCTCGAGTTCGCAGTCTCCCTCGACGTACTCCTGGTCGTGCTCATTCTGCACGTGTTTGCCGGCCGGATGCGCACCAAGTTCGGCGGCACAGCCGTCGATCAGCTGAGGGAGTTGCACGACTGATGTCAGCTGTACTGTGGATCCCCCTGGTTGGCCCGCTCACCTTCGCCGGCCTGAGCCTGCTGCTGCGCACCTCGGCGCTGCGCCGTTTTGTCGGTGTGGCGGCATCCTGCGCGGTACTCGTCTCCGGACTGCTCCTGGTCAGCGCGGTCCTGAATGGCACCGTGCCCATAAGCGGCGGCGGCATGCTGCGCGCTGACGCCCTCTCGGCCTACATGCTCAGCGTCGTCGGTATGGTCGGCCTCATCTCCACCTGGGGCGGCCTGAGTAGCGCCGCGTCGAGCCGCACCAAAAATGCCGCCGGCTACGAGGCGCTCATCGCCCTTTTTCTGGCAGCAATGTCGCTCGCCGTTCTCGCCGACAGCATCGGCCTCATGTGGGCCGCCATCGAAGCCACGACCATCGCCACCGCTTTTCTGGTCGGCCACCACCGCACCCGTCAGTCGCTCGAAGCCGCCTGGAAGTACGTCATCCTCGGCTCGGTCGGTGTCGCCATCGCACTGCTGGGCATCGTGCTCATCTACGCCGCTTCGGTCGAAACAGACACGCCCACGCTGTCCTGGGTACTGCTCGCCAAGTCCGGCCTCGACCTCGACCCCTCGCTCATCACGGCCGGGGGCGCCCTGGCCGTACTCGGTTTCGCCACCAAGTCGGGTCTCGCCCCGATGCACAGTTGGCTACCGGATGCTCATAGCCAGGCGCCGGCGCCGGTCTCCGGCCTGATGTCGGGCGTACTGCTCTCGGTTGCCCTTTATGCCATCCTGCGCATCCAGTCGATCACCAATCTGGTGATCGGCCCGGATTTTCTGCGCACCATGCTCAGCATCGGGGGCCTACTTTCGCTGCTCGTGGCTGCGTCCCTGCTTATTCGCCAACGCGACTACAAGCGGATGCTGGCCTACTCCAGCATCGAACACATGGGTCTCATGGCCATCGGTGTGGCCATCGGACCGGCCGCGCTCCCCTCGGTGCTGTTGTACATTCTCGGCCATGGCCTGATCAAGGCAACTCTGTTCGTGCTCTCGGGGCGCATCCTCAAGGTGGAGGGAACCCCGGTGATCTCCAACGTGCGCGCCCTGCTGGTGCGACGGCCCGGCCTGGCCGTGCCCTGGCTTATCGCGATGGCCGCCATCGTTGGCTTTCCCCCCTTCAGCATTTTCTTCTCCGAGGTCGGCATCATCATGGCTGGCTGGTCGGCGGGTCTCGGCGGCGTCGTCGGCGCAGCCCTCGTGCTGCTGCTGGTAATTTTCGCCGCATTGATCCGGCTCACCATCCAGATGACCCTCGGTACTCCGCCGGAAGGCACCGCGTTCACGCCCGACCACTCGGCCCACGGCCCGCGCCTGCCGATTGTTCTGGCTCTCGCCACGACGGCGACGGTGGCGTTCGTCGCCGAACCGGTCGGCGCTCTGCTCCTTCAGGCGACAGCCGTTCTGGGAGGAACCAACTGATGAACGACGACGTCACCATCCGGCTCGACCGTGCCGAGCTCCTCAGTACTGCCGGAGCGTTGCTCGACGCGGGCAGCCGCCTGGCCCTGGTCGCCTGCCACGAAGACAGCGACTACTTTCGTATTGTCTATTGCTTTGTGGGCGCTACCAGCGCCCTCCGTGCCGACCTCTCGGTCAGCGTGCCGCGTGATGATGCCTGGATTCCGAGCCTCGCCGAAATCTCCTTGCCGGCCGGTAACTTCGAGCGCGGGATACGCGACCTGTACGGCGTCGTTCCCCGAAACCACCCGCAGCCCCACCGGCTGGTGCGCCACGGCCACTGGCCGCGGGGCTGGTACCCCATGCTTCGCGCCAATGCAGTCGTGCCGGAGTTCGAGCCCGACGTCGAATCATTCCCGTTCGTTCCGGTGGAAGGACCGGGCGTTTACGAGATCGCCGTCGGTCCCATCCACGCCGGCATCATCGAGCCGGGGCACTTTCGATTTTCGGTCGTTGGCGAAACCATCGTGCGCATGGAAGCCCGCCAATGGTACCTGCATCGTGGTGTCGAGAAAGTTTTCGAAGGCAAGACGGCGACCGAAGGTGTGCTCCTGGCCGAGCAGATCAGCGGCGACACCGCCGTAGGCCATTCCCTCGCTTTCGTCATGGCAGTCGAGCAGGCCGCCGGAATCGACGTCTCCGAGCCTGACCGACTGCTGCGCGCCCTGCTGCTGGAGTTGGAACGCCTTTACAACCACATCACCGACCTCGGTTCCCTCGCCAACGACGTGGGCTTTGGCATCATCGACGCTCACGCGCAGGGTTTGCGCGAGCAACTTCTGCGAATCAACAAATCCGTGACCGGTCACCGCCTGCTGCGCGGGGCCCTGCGCGTGGGCGGCGTCCGGGTGAATGCCCTCCCCGAAGCAGCCGATCTCGTTCGGATCAATGCAGCCATGGCCGAACTGGCCGACATCACCCTCGGCCACGCCATCGTGCGCGGTCGTTTCACCGGCACGGCCCGGCTCTCTAACGCGCGCGCTGTCGCGATCGGTACCCTCGGCTACGTCGCTCGCGCATCGGGCATCGATACGGATGCCCGCAACGAGCATCCGTTTGTCAATCTCGGTGAGGCCTTCCATGTGGTTCTCGAGCAGGGCGGCGATGTGCTGGCGCGCTACACCGTACGTGCACGCGAGGTGGCAGTATCCACTGCGCTCGCCCTCGACCTGCTGCGCCGGCTGCACGGCCACACGGGAACCGCACTCAGCGTGCGGCCGCAGTCCGCCGGCACCGGGCTCGCCCTGGTCGAAGCGTGGCGCGGAACGGCAACGCACCGGGTGGAACTGGCCATCGATGGCAGACTCGCCAGGGTGAAGGTCGTTGACCCATCCTTCCTCAATTGGCCCGCCGTGCCGGATGCCCTGTCAGAGACAATCGTTCCCGATTTTCCCCTGGCCAACAAGAGCTTCAACCTCTCGTACGCCGGAAACGACCTGTAGCCAACGGTTCGCAGCCAGAAAGGCGCAGCTATTCCTGTTCGAGGCGGCGAAGCAGGGCGTGCGAGTCGGTGAGGTTGGTGAGCACCATGCGCTTGGCGGCCGCCAGTAGCTCGACCGTGCTCGGGTCTCGCAGGGTGTAGAAGATGGAGTTGCCGTCGCGGCGGGTGACGACCACGCCGGCGCGGCGCAGAACGCCCAGCTGCTGGGACAGATTAGACAGCTCGCAGCCGAGTGCCTCGGCGAGCGACCCCACCGAGCGTTCCCCGGCAACGAGCTGTTCCAGAACCTGCACGCGCAATGGATGCCCGAGCGACTTGAACAGGTCGGACTTCAATTGGGCGGCGGAGGGTCCAGAGGAGAGCACAGTTTTAGTATATCGCGACTTTATAATTCTTTCATTTAGATTGTCCCTCCGAAGATGGCAGGTCAGCGCGAGACTGCTCCTGCGGGCTATGGACGACGCAGCAGTCCATCGTTGACGAGAGCCCGTGTGTAGCCGAGACCGTTTCCTAGGGCATTGGGGTGAAAGTTGGCCGTTGCAAGCGGGTTCAGCGGGGCAAAAGCGAAGTACGGCACCCGGGCGCCAATGCCGTGACCGGCGAACTCCTGCGACGCGTCAACGAAGCGGATACGGGGGGTCGCCATCGCCGCAACAGATCCGGCGATAACAGCATTGAGCGCGTCTGTCGCCGTGTTCACAAGGTCACCGAGCGGGGAGAAGCCGGGCTTGAACTGGCGGGGGTAGCTCAGCACCGCAACCGTCGCGTTCGGTAATGTTGTCGCCACGACACCGTAGGTGGCAACGAGTTTGGGCGCGAGTACTCCGAGCTGGGCCACGCTGGTATTGATGGCCCCGGCGCAGACCGGGCTGGCCGGGTCTGGGGCACACGCGGCCAGAACCATGTTGGAACCCGCATCGATGCCGCCGACGGTTAGCGTGACGAGAGCGGTAGCGGGGTCGACGCCGAGAAGCTGCGCCGGGACATCCGCTGTACTGGCGCCCGAGCAGGCCTTGTTGGCGACGAGCCGATACCCGCTGATCACTGCCGACATGGTCGGGTAGCCGAGCCGCTTGCTTCGGAAGCACGCGGTTCCGTCATTGACGTAGGGCGGGGCACCCTGACCGGCCGTGAAGGAGTCACCGAGGGCGACATACCCGAGAGTGGCTGTCGCAGCCGGGGACACCGGGTCGTTCGACCGGGCGGCGGACTGCGCGAGCGCGGGTGCCGTTGCACCGCCCGCTATGAGGGCGGCGGTGAGCAGGGAAATGGCGCCGAGGCGCGACAGTGGGCGCAAGACTTTCCATTGATTTCTCATGCGGGGAACAGTAGACCCAGCCAGCGCGCTTGACAAGGCGTGGTGACGGATGCCGCATGGCAGACGCGAAAAGGCCCGCACTGCAAACAGTGCGGGCCTTCCGGCTACCCGACCGACCTGGCGAGAGGTGATCGGGAGATCTGTGGGGGCAGGTTAGACCTGGACCTCGGTGGACGCGTCGGCGCTGTCGGAAGCCGCAGCGCGACCTTCGGTGTCAGCAGCCTCTTCGAGAACCGGGGCGAGCGACAGCTTGCCACGGTCATCGATCTTGGTGATCTCTACGAGAATCTTCTGCCCAACGCTGAGGACGTCTTCGACGTTCTCCACGCGCTTTCCACCAGCGAGCTTACGCACTTCAGAGATGTGCAGCAGACCATCCTTACCCGGAAGCAGCGAGACGAAGGCACCGAACGCGGCGATCTTGACGACGGTTCCGAGGAACTGTTCGCCAGCCTCGGGGTTGGTCGGGTTCGCGATGGCATTGATCTGGGCGCGAGCGGCCTCGGCCGACGGCCCGTCAACGGCGCCGATGTACACGGTGCCGTCTTCCTCGATCGAAATGTCGGCACCGGTGGTGTCCTGGATCGAGTTGATCGTCTTGCCCTTCGGGCCGATCAACTCACCGATCTTATCGGCGGGGATCTGCACGCTGATGACGCGCGGCGCGGTGGGCGCCATCTCGTCGGGCGCGTCGATCGCAGCGTTCAAAACCGAGAGGATCGTGGTGCGGGCATCCTTCGCCTGGTTCAGCGCGCCGGCCAGGACCGAGGCCGGGATGCCGTCGAGCTTGGTGTCGAGCTGGATCGCGGTGATGAACTCGCTCGTGCCGGCAACCTTGAAGTCCATGTCACCGAGGGCGTCTTCGGCGCCAAGGATGTCAGTCAGGGCCGCGTAGCGGGTCTGACCATCAACAGTGTCGCTGATCAAGCCCATGGCGATACCGGCGACCGGGGCGCGCAGCGGCACTCCAGCGTTCAGCAGCGACAGGGTGGAAGCGCAGACGGAACCCATCGAGGTCGAGCCGTTGGAGCTAAGCGCCTCGGAGACCTGACGAATGGCGTACGGGAACTCCTCACGCGTGGGCAGCACGGGAACCAGGGCCCGCTCAGCGAGCGCTCCGTGGCCGATCTCGCGGCGCTTCGGCGTTCCTACTCGACCGGTTTCACCAGTCGAGTAGGGCGGGAAATTGTAGTTGTGCATGTAGCGCTTCTTGGTGACCGGGCTCAGGGAGTCGATCGACTGCTCCAGCTTGAGCATGTTCAGGGTGGTGACGCCCAGGATCTGGGTTTCGCCGCGCTGGAAGATGGCTGAACCGTGCACGCGCGGGATGACCGCAACCTCGGCGTCGAGCGGACGAATGTCAGCCAGCCCGCGACCGTCGATGCGGATGCCTTCATCGAGAACGCGTGAGCGCACGACGAGTTTGGTGACCGACTTGTAGGCCGCACTCACCTGGTTGTTGGCGCTCGCATCGAGCTCGCCAGCGTCGACCTTGGCCGCGATGGCCAACTTGACGGACGCCTTGAGTGCGTCGTCGGCGCTCTGGCGCTCCACCTTGTCGGCGATCGTGTAGACCGTCTTCAGCTGGTCGTAGGCCAGCGCAGCGACGGCGTCATAGGTCGCGCTCTGGTATGGCGGGAACAGGGTGAAGTCGCCGGTCGGCTTGGCTGCCGCATCTGCTACCTGCTGCTGCGCGAAAACGAGCTGCTTGATGAACGGCTTGGACGCCTCGATGCCCTCGGCAACGACAGCTTCGTTGGGCGCGATGGCGCCACCCTTGATCAGGTTCCACGCGGCGTCGGTCGCTTCGGCCTCGATCATCATGATGGCGACGTCCTGCGCGCCGCTGGCATCCGTGACAACGCGGCCGGCAACAACCATGCTGAACACGCACGTCTCGAGCTGCGAGTGCTTCGGGAAGGCAACCCACTGGCCGGAACCGTTCTCGTCGGGAATGAGGGCGACGCGAACGCCACCGATCGGTCCGGAGAACGGCAGGCCGGCGAGCTGGGTCGACATGGAGGCCGCGTTGATCGCGAGCACGTCGTAGAGTTCGTCGGGCTCGATGGCCAGAACGGTGATAACAACCTGAATCTCGTTGCGGAGACCGTCAACGAACGACGGGCGCAGCGGCCGGTCGATCAGACGGCAGGTGAGAACGGCGTCGGTAGAGGGACGACCTTCGCGACGGAAGAAGCTGCCCGGGATTCGTCCGGCAGCGTACATGCGCTCTTCGACGTCGATGGTGAGCGGGAAGAAGTCGAAGTTATCCTTCGGCTGCTTGCTGGCGCTCGTGGCGGAGAGCAGCATTGTCTCTTCGTCAATGTAGGCGGCGGCAGAACCCTGCGCCTGCTGGGCGAGACGCCCTGTTTCAAAACGGATGGTGCGCTTGCCATATTTGCCGTTGTCGATAACGGTTTCGGCGAACGTGATTTCTGGACCCTCCATGTGGGGGTTTTCTCCTTTAAGTTTGCTTCTCGCCATGCTGGCGACGAAGGCTCGCGTGCCCCTGTGGCGCGCGAGTGGGACGAGGAGCTGCGAACAGGCAGGACTGCGCCGCGTGTGAACGCATGTGCCTCGCTGGCCACCAGTAGAAATTCACCAGAGGCTGTGCATCTGGGAAACCACCACCGAGGACCAGCTTCCTGCCAGCCTGCTCCGGATACTCGGCCACT
Organism: Actinomycetales bacterium; assembly: GCA_038205545.1. Classification (GTDB taxonomy): domain Bacteria; phylum Actinomycetota; class Actinomycetes; order Actinomycetales; family Microbacteriaceae; genus Cryobacterium. The sequence continues at coordinate 106,778 of JBBRBV010000001.1, read as the reverse complement.
CCCGAAGAAGGACCATTACGAGCGTACCAGACTGCCCAGGGGCGACGCAGAACACCCCCGAACTGGTGTCTGTCTGCCAAAGAGTTGGGCCGCCGACTCGTGCAGAGTGATAGATAGACGAAGGAGGGTGACGACGGTGCAGGGACTGAGCTGGCTTTTGTTGGTCGGAACCATGCGCGCGTGGCTGCGTTTGGTGCGGCAGGGCAGCGAGAATATCCCTCGCCCGACCGGACCTCCACAGGCTCACTCGCCGGGAGCCCACAGCGATCGTGTGCTCATTCTTGGCGGCGGACCCGCTTCGGGCTGGGGCGTCACCAGCCATGATCTGGCGCTACCCGGATCGTTGGCCCGGGCGTTGTCGGCGCGAACGGGCCGCGGTTCCGATGTGTCCCTGGCAGCTGACCCCTTTGGTTTTCTGGAGCAGCTCCCCAATCTACTCATCGGTCAAGACCTGGGCAGGCTCAACGCGGTCGTCGTATTCGTCGGCGCGAATGATGCGGTGAAGCTCACCCCAGAAAAGAAGTGGGAGCAGAACATGAATCGTCTGCTCCGGGCTCTGGAGGCCCACACGCTCGACGATACCTATGTGTATGTGGTGGAAATCCAACCCATCAGAACGGTTCCGATCTTTGACAGCGTGCTCGGTTCCATTGCGAATCTGCACGCACGACGCCTAACCGTGCGCACGGAACGGGTCTGCCGCGCCGTACCGCGCGCGGTCTACGTTCCTCTCACCGAGAACACACTCCTGGTTTCCGGGCGGTACCGAAATTCGATGGACTATCGCGTGCTGGGAGAATTCTTGGCTGACGAGATGGCCTCGCGTCTCGACCTGGCGCACGAACGCCTCGGCGCAAACGAGGTTGAGCCAACCGTCATCAACGTCGCGGGAGGGCAGACCACAGCGCTCGACCGATACGGAATTCAGCAAATCCGGATAAATCGTGCCCTGGCGTTGGCACAACAATCCTTTGGCACCGAGTCTGCCGTTTTCGTCCTGCGCGATCATGATCGGCTGCTGGTCGTAGCGAGTGCCGGTCCCTCATACGAGAATCGAGCGTGGGCCGGTTCCCTGTCTGCCATGGTGGCGCTCCAGCCCGGAGCGGTTGTCGTCGGAGACCTCCACGCTAGCGAGCGTTTCAGCGGCAATTCTCCTACATCGGGACCGCCGTACATCCGATTCTATGCAGGGTTTCCGATCGAATCGCCCTCGGGCGAGCGCATCGGCGCCCTATGCGTGTTCGACCCGAAACCGCGGAACGGTTCGGGTTTCAATTCTGTGCTCCTGCGACAATTGGCGCTCATGATTCAGGACGAACTGCATGCGAACGGTGAGTTCCGTGCCCGCACGCCCTAGCGGAACCGCCCAGAATCGACCGGTTGGGGGTCGACGGGGACTTCATCAGCGGCGGCAGCAGCAGCAGCACGCTGCTTGATGCCAAGCACGGAGTGGCGGCGTCCGTACGCGAAGTAAACGATGAATCCGATGGCCAGCCACACTGCAAAACGCACCCAGGTGAGGGTCGTGAGGTTCAGCATCAACCACATACACAGTCCGGCCGAAAGAATCGGCAGCACGGGAGAGAACGGAACTCTGAAGGCGCGCGGCAGATCCGGGCGCTTCTTGCGCAACACGACGACGGCAATGCTCACGAGCACGAAGGCCGACAGGGTACCGATATTGATCATCTCTTCGAGCACCCCCACATCGGTGAGGCCCGCGATTAGCGCTACAGCGGTGCCCGCGAGGATCTGAATGCGAACCGGCGTACGGCGCTTCTCGCTCGTCACGCTCAGCCAGCGCGGCAGCAGACCATCACGGCTCATGGCGAACAAGACGCGGGACAGTCCGAGCAGCAGTACCATAATAACCGTGGTCAGCCCCACCAGAATGCCCACCGAGATGACCTGGGCGGCCCAGCCTGCTCCAACAAAGACGAAAGCCGTCGCGAGGGATGCATCCTCGGCATCGGCCAGGACCGTGTACGGGACCATGCCGGTGAGCACGAAGCTCACGCCCAGGTAGAGCACGGTAACGATGGCGAGTCCGGCGAAGATGCCGCGCGGCAGGGTCTTCTGCGGGTTCTTCACCTCTTCAGCGCTCGTGGCGACGACATCGAAGCCGATGAAGGCGAAAAAGACCAGGGACGCACCGGCGAGCAGGCCGAACAGGCCGTACTGGGCCGGAGCTGCACCGGTCATGAAGGAGAACAACGACTGCATCCAAACGTCACCGTCGTCGCCGGTCGTGGGCACCTCGGCGGGGATGAATGGGGTGTAGTTCTTGGGGTTTATAAAGAATGCGCCGACGACGATGACGAAAACGACGATAGCGACCTTGATGATTGTGAAGACGCTCGCGACCCGGGCGGAGAGCTGGGTGCCCAGCACGAGCAACGCGGTGAAGATAGCGACGATCACGAAGGCGCCCCAGCTCACTTCGAGGCCGAACACACTGATTGTGGAGGGGACGTTCCAACCGGCCAGATCGAAGACGGTGCTGAGGTAAATGCCCCAGTACTTGGCGATCACCGCCGCCGCCGTCAGCATTTCGAGGATAAGGTCCCAGCCGATGATCCAGGCGAGCAGTTCGCCGAGGGTGGCGTAGGTGAACGTATAAGCGGAACCCGCGACGGGAACAGCCGAGGCGAACTCGGCGTAACACATGATTGCGAGCGCGCAGGTGAACGCGGCGAGTAAGAATGCGAGGGTGACCGAAGGCCCGGCATAGCTGCCGGCCGCCTTAGCGCCGACCGAGAAGATTCCCGCACCGACGGCTACGGCAACACCCATGATCATGAGGTCCCAGGTGCCGAGGGTGCGCTTGAGACTGTGGCCCTTCTCCAGCGAGTCTGCTATCGAATCTTCAATACTCTTAGTGCGCCAGAGACTCATGCGTGGTGGTATCCATTCGTTATTGCCAACCCTCTATGCTAGCCGCCTCCGTCTACCCCCTTCAGTCCGGCGACCCCGGGTACGCAGAACGGGCCGCCACCATGTAGGTGACGGCCCGTTATGAAGAAGTTCGCGTTGTCAACGCTGCGCTGTACCGAGAAAAGTACTGGCTAAAAGAAAATTAGCGACGCAGGCCGAGGCTGCCGATCAGGGTGCGGTACCGAGCAATGTCGATGTCCGACAGGTAACCGAGCAGACGGCGACGCTGACCAACCATAAGAAGCAGTCCACGACGTGAGTGGTGGTCATGCTTGTGCTCTTTCAGGTGCTCGGTGAGGTCGAGAATGCGCTGCGTGAGCATTGCAATCTGAACTTCCGGGGACCCGGTGTCGCCTGGGTGGGTAGCGTACTTTTCGATGATCGCCTTCTTAGCATCTGGTTCGAGTGCCATAAAGTGGATCCCCTTTCTCTCACTGCGCGGTGCCCTTGGCCAAATGCCTGAGCTCTCTTTATCCGCGGCCGATGAACGGCAACCTATTCACTTTAGCAGAGCGGGGGCCATCCTAGTCACGGTGGCGAATCTGGCGGCCGCGCACCCGGTCCTCCCCGTCACCCCCTCCCGTACCGCTACAGTGGGGGGAATATTCGAGGAGGTGCACGTATGGGGACGTTGCTTTACGGCAATCCGGGCATTGTGATTTCTTTCGACGATCGTGCCCTGATGCACTTGCAGATCGTGATCAGCACCAAGCTGCGAAGGCGCGAGAGTTTCGTGTTCACCTGGACCGATTCCGCCAACGAGGGCAGTGGTCGCAGCGCCATCTGGCTTGATCCAACCAGCACGCTCTACTATCGATATTTCGGTAGCCGCACCCCGACCGTTAATCGTGAATGGATTGAAGCGCTCATGCTTTCGGCCAATAGCGCCGGCGGCCTGGTCTTCATCGCTGAACCGGAGCCGACGGCACTCGCCCCGGTGAGAGCACGCCGGTGAGAGCACGCCGGCAGCGCGCCCTCAGGAGGACTTCATGACGAAAGTTCGCCGAGCACGTCGGCAAGAGCGTGCAAAAAATGGTCAGCGCTGGCACGGGTCAGGCAGAGCGGCGGCTTGATCTTGAGTACGTTCTTGAAGTCCCCGGTGGGCTGCACTATGCAGCCATGAAGCAACAGCTCGTCGCAGAGCCTTGCGGCAGCGGCGGTGGCCGGTGTGAAGTCGGCCCGATCGCTCACCAGCTCAACGCCGAGATAGAGCCCCATGCCGTAGACCGCACCGACCAGATCGAATCGCTCCCCGAGCTGCTCGAGCCCCTGTTTCAAATGCCGACCGATGACCTGGGCGTTCTCCTGCAGGCCCTCCTCGCGCATGATGTCGAGCACGGTGAGGCCGATTCGGCAGCTGAGCGGGCTACCGCCGGCAGAGGAGAAGAACGGTCCGTCGTCGGCAAAACGTTCGGCGATGTCACGGCGAGTGATCACTGCTCCCAGCGGATGCCCGTTGCCCATTGCCTTAGCGATGGTGATGATATCGGGAACGACATTTTGCTGTTCGGTGCCCCAGAAGTGTTGCCCCAGACGCGCGTAGCTGACCTGCACTTCATCGGCGATGCAGAGTGCGCCGCGGGCACGTATCCGCTCGTATACGCCAGCGAGGTAGCCGTCGGGCAGCAGCACGCCACCGGCATTCCCAAACACCGGTTCGGCGATGAAGGCCGCGACCGTGCGCCCATCGTCGGCGAGGGTCTGCAGGTCACCGTCGAGGTCTTCGAGGTACCGCGGCGCCGACTGCATGCCCCGATACTTGCCGCGCACGGCGTTCGGCGCCTCCACGAGATGCACCCAGTCCGGCCTCGTGTCGAGCGCCCGGGGGTTATCGGCGACCGAGGAGGAGACGGCATCCGCTGCCATCGACCAGCCGTGATACGCCTCGCGAACCGCGAGGACAGTGTCATGGCCGGTGTACGTGAGGGCCAGCCGCAGCGCGAGGTCGACGGCTTCGGTGCCGCTATTGACCAGAAAAACGGTGTCGAGCGGGTCGGGAGCGAGCTCGGCGAGGCGCTCCGTGAATTGCACGAGCTCGTCGTAGTGAAAACGGGAGTTGGTGTTGAGCAGCGACCACTGGCTACGCGCGGCCTCGGCAATGCGCGGGTGTCCGTGACCGACCGTCGTGACGTTGTTGACCATATCGACGTAGCTTTGCCCGTGCGTATCAATGAGGTGGTGCTTCCAGCCGCGTTCGATCTGCGGCGGCGCCGCGTAATAGTGTTCCTGCACGCGCGCAAAGGACCTGTCGCGGCGCTGCAGCAGGGCGGCCGGGTCGGCCAGTGGGCGCCTGGTCGCCAGACCCAGCAGCGCAGACGGGTCGGGGCAAATCCGCTGCCACAGCATGGCGGCGGTCGGTGCGACAAAAAACGGGGGCCGGAAACCGCGAAGCTGGCTGGCTTGAACCGTCACACGCGCGATGGCTGTTTTGTGCCGTGCGGCGGCGATGCGGGGGGCGACAAATCCGAGATCGGATCCGGCCTGAATGTTCCGGCCATCCAGATCACCCGCATCAACCCCGGTCAACCACAGGTCGTAGTGGGCGCCACTCAGCCGCACCGTGTCGGCATCGATCACGACGACCTGCGCGTCGATCGGTGCCGTCAGCACACTGCCGGCCGACAGGTACAGCTCAACGCCGAGGGCCAGGGTAACCGATTCCACCGCCGTGTCGAGGCGGGTTTGCGACAGACGGTACTCGCCGTATCGGGTGACCGCGTGGCCGTAGCGGTCAGCGGCATCCGCTGCTACCCGTCGGTCAATGCCGGGTTCGAGCCAACTGCCGGCATCGAACACGTCGCTCGTGACCGACAGGTCAACGATGCCCGCAGGATCGAGGGTGCCGGCCAGGGGATATTCGCTGGCAACGACCAATGCTTCGGGTCCGGTCACGGTGAGGCGAACAAGGGCTTCCATCTGCGCGACATCGAGGTCGCCGGCCGTGTCGAAAGCGACCCATTCCCTGGCGCGGTTCGCGTCGGCATAGTCATTGTTCCCGTCCAAGTGCACCTGCTGTTCCCCGCTGACGACGAGAACCGCAGTGCGCAGCACGATCAGGGGCCAGAGAGCGCTCAGTTCGGCATCGGTGATCGGCACCTGTGCGTTGAAGGCCTCAATCGTGTTGAGGATCGCGAGCGGGTTGTGCGGGCTGCGATAGAGTACGCAGGCGCAGGTAGCGGCGAGCTCAGCGACAAGCCAGCCCCGCGCCACATCTCCGAAGTCAATCACTCCGGTAATCGCGTCGCGGATTCCGTCGGCCGTTTCGCGGCTCACCACGTTGTCGTCGGTCACATCGCCGTGAATCGTCTGCACGCGGAGGTCGGCCGCAACCTGTGCGATCTGCTTCCGGGCAACGTCGGTGACGCAGTGCAGCCGTTCGCGGCGTGCCTCATCGTCGACATACGGCAAAAGCGCGGCGATGACCTCTCCCCCGCGCCGGAGATCCCACTGGAGGAACCTTTCGGTTCCGGGGTGTTCGAAATCGGACAGGCCACGAACGATGCGACCGGCCACGTCACCCAACGCTCGAATCTGCTCGGTCGACAGGCGTCGTGAGTCGGTCAGCGGATGCCCGTCGACGTAGGTCAGCAGCCGCAGGTCGAGGTTCTGCCCGTCGATCGCAACTCGCGCAATGCCGCTGCCATTGATCCCGGCAACGACCGTGGGCAGTTCAAGGCCGCTGCCGATGAGGTGCGTCAGAACCGCGTTTTGAGCCTCAAGCTCGACAGTAGCGATGGCGGGGTTGGAGACTTTGAGAACCAGCACGCCGTCAGGCGTTGTGATGCGAAAATTGCGGTCCTGGTGACTGCCGAGTTCGGTGACGGTGCCGGTGATGCCAAAATGATCGCGCGCCAGATCGCTCGCCTGCTCAAGCGTCAGAAGCGGGCGTGGCAGGTGAAAGGGGCTCTGCAAGGTCATGGTTCTCCAGTTCCGCGAGTGTCGGCAGCGGCACGATCAGGAGTGCCGCGAATGGGCGCGGGTCAGCGCTTGCGAGAACGACGCCTGGGCGGAACGAAACGCGGGGTCGGGGCATCCGGTGAGTTCCAGGCCTTCGCGATGGCCCACGCGACGGCCGCGATCGGTACCGAGAGCACCGCCCCGACAATGCCGCCGAGGATGGTTCCGGCGGTCAACGCGACCAAAATCACCAGCGGGTGCAATTTCAGCGATTGGGCCATAACGACCGGCTGCAGAAAATTGCCCTCGAGCTGGTTGACGGCGACCACGATGATGATCACGATCAGCGCTACGCCCGGCCCACTCGCCACGAGGGCCACCAGAGCGGCCAACACGCCGGCTGCGGTCGCGCCGATCAGCGGAATGAACGCTCCGATGAAGACGATGACCGCCAGGGGCAGGGCGAGGGGAACCTGCAGAATGAACAGACCGATGCCGATCGCGGTGGCATCGACGGCGGCGATGATCGCCGTACCGCGCACATAGCCACCGAGCACCCGCAGCGAGGTGTGGCCGATTCGGCGCCCGCGGGCGAGACGTTCACCCTTGAAGGAGGTCAGGAAGAAGTTCCAGATTTGGCCGCCATCCTTGAGAAAGAAGAACAAAATGACCAGGAGCAGCACCGTGCCGGTGAGCAGTTCGAAGACAACGGATGCCCCGGCGAGGGCGCCGGTGCCGAATTGGCTGCTCGTGAGAAAGTCAACCACCGCCGTGCGCGCGTCGTCGATTTGCTTCGGGTCGACCTGAATGGGCCCCTCGGTCAGAAATTCCTGAAGACGATCGATGCCCTGAGAGGCCGACGAGAACAGTTCGTCCCACTGATCACGCACCGCAAAGACGATGAGCGTGATGATGCCGCCGAAGACGGCGATGCCGCCGAGCAGGGTGATCCAGGTGGCCAGGATGGCCGCGACACCGCGCTTGCGTAGAGCGTTGATGACCGGGCTCAGCGCCGAGGCGAGAATGATGGCGATCAGTACCGGGATGACCACGAGCTTGAGCTGTACCAGGCCGTAAATAACCGCGGAAGCGAGAATGATGACGAGTAGAATCTGGCCACTACGCAATCCCAGCCAGCCGAGCCGATCAGTCAGCGGAGTGCGAGGGACCGGGGGCGTGGGGTCGTCTTGTGCGCGCATGAACCCAGCCTAGACATGCGGCGCATAAAAGCCATCGACGACCGGCCTGTGGGCCAAATTCAGTTCAGGGCGCCCGCGACCGTGTCGAGAATGGATTCATCGCCGGCATAGATCCCGCGCTCGCGCGGCCAGTGGCTGATCACATCGGTGAAACCGAGTTGGGTGGCCCGGCCGACGGCATCCTCAAACGCGTTCATACTCTGCAGGGAATATGTTCCGCCGCTGTCGAGCGACAGGTAACGGTCGATCGAGGCGGGGTCGCGGCCCGCAGCGCTGGCGGCGTCGTCGAGTCGCCGACTAAGACCGCGCACGCTGGTCCACCAGTTTTCCCCTTCTACACCGTCTTGCCCGGTGGTCACCCAGCCCTGGCCGAACCGGCTCACCAGCCCGAGGCCTTTCGGACCGTTGGCGGCAATCAGAAACGGCACCCTCTGTTGTGCCGGGCCGCCGTCATGGTGGGTCACCATGCGCGCTTGTTGGGCGGTGTACCAGTCCCCGGCGAAACTGACGCCGCCGTTCGTGCCCGACGGCTCACCGCGCAGGAGCAGGTCGAGGTCCACAACGAACTCGGCAAACCGTTCGTGCCGCTGCCGGGGCGTGTACTGCGGTTGACCGAGAACGCTCGCGTCAAATCCAGTGCCTCCAGACCCGATGCCGAGCAGAAACCGCCCGTCCGACACATCATCGACCGTCGCGACATCTTTTGCAAAGGGCACCGGGTGTCGAAAATTCGGTGAGGAGACGAAGGTGCCCAGCCTGATGCGCTCGGTCACCACCGCCGCCGCGGTAAGGGTAGGGATGGTCGCGTGCCACGGTTCGTCGGCGAGCGAACGCCAGGACAGATGGTCGTAGGTGAAGGCGTGGTCGAATCCGTACTGCTCGGCGCCGAGCCATTTTCTGCGGGCAACCGACCAAGGGTCTTGCGGAAGTATGACAATTCCAAAGCGCATGTTTGGAGTCTAGGCAGCGCCGGTGCGCGGTGCGGATGCCCCCGGTGGTTGCAATGTCGGCGGCCGGTGCCAGACTCTGCACATGGACACTCCGCAGACAGTATTCGGGCTCCCCCCACACTGCACGATCATTCCGCCGTATCTCCTGGTGCGATTGGCGAAACTTGACGATCCCCGATTCGCGCAGGCCTCGGCGGCGGCACGCCGATCACTGCTTCGGGACTCGCAGATTCGTCAATTGCGAAGCGGGACGCACCCATTTGCTTATTCCGGAGCTCGCACCCTGCCGGCTCGTACCCCGGGCGAGTCTGACCGCACCATTTCGGATGCCGGTGGCCAGGAGCGCCTGCCCGGTCGACGGGTGCGCTCCGAGGGTCAGCCGGCCGGAAACGACCCGGCCGTGAACGAAGCGTACGACGGTCTGGGCGCCACCCAGACCATGTTCTGGACGCAGTTCGGCCGGGACAGCATCGATGGCCTGGGAATGCCGATGGACGCGACCGTGCACTACGGCAAGCAATACGACAATGCTTTCTGGGATGGTGAACGCATGGTCTTCGGCGACGGTGATGGCGAGGTTTTCAACCGCTTTACGATCTCCCCCAGTGTCATCGGTCACGAACTCGCGCACGGTGTCACGCAGTTCACGGCCAACCTCGAATACCGGGGCCAGCCGGGGGCTCTCAACGAGTCCATCTCCGACGTTTTTGGGGCATTGGTCGAGCAGCACTCCGCAGGACAGTCGACTGCCCGTGCCAGCTGGCTGATCGGCGAGGGCCTGTTCACCGATCAGGTTGAGGGCGTCGCCCTCCGCTCGATGAAAGCGCCCGGCACCGCCTACGACGATGATGTTCTGGGTAAAGATCCCCAGCCGGCCACCATGGCCGGCTACATCGAAACCGACGACGACAACGGAGGGGTTCATCTCAACTCCGGCATACCCAACCGTGCGTTCTACCTCGTCGCCGATGCCCTCGGCGGCAACGCCTGGGAGACTCCGGGGCGCATTTGGTACGACACGCTCACCGGAACAGCTCTGCATCAAAAGAGCAACTTCGCCGCGTTCGCCGCGGCGACGGCCGATACCGCGGCGAGACTGTACGGCACCGGCGGGGCCGCCCACGCGGCAGTGCTCCGGGCCTGGACGACGGTGGGCGTGGTGGCCGCGATTCCCACTCCGCTACCGCGAACCGCACCACAGCCACCGGAGTAACATCGCGGTATGAAAGTCATCGTCTCGCGCAGCGGCGGGATAGCGGGAATCCGCCTCACCTGGGAAGTCCGAGTCGACGAACAACCCGACCCGGACACCTGGACCGACTTCTTGAACTCCCTGCCCTGGGACAACGTCACCGACAGCGAGGCCACCCCCGACCGGTTCGCCTACCGCATCCGGTGCGCTCCGCACGAGGTGGTGCTCGCTGAACCCGAGGTGAACGGCCCGTGGCGCGACCTGGTCGACCGGGTCAGGGCCGCCAACGGCATGTAGCCACTGGCACGTGAAGAACTGTGCGGGCACGGGGACGTTACCCCCTCGGGCGGCGCCCCCAGCGAGGTCGGCGGGCCGGATCGTCGGTCAGTGCTGCCTCGATATGACCGTCGACCTGATCACCGAAATGGTCGTCGAAGTTTTCTTCCAGGTGGTCGGTGACGGACTTGCCGATGCGGCGCGCCATCTCTGCGCGCCGCTGACGCCGTTCGGCGCTGACCAGAACCTCGTGTTCGATACGGAATGCCTTGTACGTTGCGATGCACATGCCGATCATGACGATACTCACCGGAATGGCCGTCAGTATCGCCCCGGTTTGTAGCGCGGCCAGTCCCCCGGCCAACAGCAGTGCGATCGCGACCAGTCCACCCAGGCTTGCCCACATGATGCGACTCCACTTGGGCGGATTGGTATCCCCGCCCGAAGCCAGCATGTCGATAACGAGCGAGCCGGAGTCAGCTGACGTGATGAAGAAAATCGCCACGACGATGACTGCGATCACGGAGAGAACACTGCCGAAGGGAAGCTGGCCGAGAAAGTTGAACAGCACGTTCTCAGAAACGATGCCGACCGCGGGATCAAAGAGTCCCCCACCGTCACCTTCCCAAGCGAGGCGAATGGCGCTGCCCCCCAGTATGGCGAACCAGGCGAAGGTAACCAGGGTGGGCACCAGAAGCACGCCGGCGATGAATTCCCGTACGGTGCGTCCACGCGAAATACGGGCGATGAACACGCCAACGAACGGCGCCCAGGAGATCCACCAGCCCCAGTAAAAGACCGTCCAGGCACCCTGCCAGTCGATTCCGGCCTGTCCGGTGAAGGAGCTGGCGTCGAAGGTGAGCCCAACGACATCTTGAAAGTACGCGCCGATGGATTGCACGAGCACGCGCAGCAGGTACAGCGTTGGTCCAAGCAGCAAGACGGCTACGAGCAGCAGGCCAGCCATGCCGAGGTTGATATTGGAGAGCCATTTGATGCCCTTACCGACACCGCTGACCACGGAAACGGTAGCGACGACCGTGATGGCCGTGATCAGCACAATGAGCAGAATGTCGTTGACCCCGCCGACGACACCCAGAGAGCTCAGGCCCGCGGCGATCTGCTTGACGCCCAGGCCCAGCGAGGTGGCGACGCCGAACAGGGTTCCCACGATGGCGATGACGTCGATGGCATCACCGAGGCGTCCCTTGACTCGGTCCCCGAGCAGCGGCTCCAGCGCCCAACGGATCGAGACCGGGCGGCCTTTGCGGTGGATGGAGTATGCAAGAGCGAGCCCGACGACGGCGTAGATGGCCCAAGCGTGAAACCCCCAGTGCAAGAAGGTCTGCGACATGGCCTTCATTGCAAGCTCTCGGGAATCCCCGCTCACACCGGGCTTGGGGTTGGTAAAGAAGGTGAGCGGCTCGGCTGCCCCCCAGAAGACAAGGCCGATGCCCATTCCTGCGGCGAACAGCATGGCAAACCAGCTCATGATCCCGAATTCGGGCTTGTCGTCGTCCTGTCCCAGCTTTATATCGCCGAACCGGCTGGCGCCCATCCAGATGGCGAAGACCACGAACCCGGCCACGATGACCATGTAGTAGGGGCCGAGGCCAGCTACCACCCAGCCCTGAAGCAGGGCGAGAACGCTGCCCGTGCGCACCGGGAAGGCGATGGCCACGATGACGACGGCCAGAATGATGCCGAGTGCTGGATAGAACACTCGGGGTGCCGGGATGACAAGACGCCGGGACTTCGGGGAACTGATTCTCGGCGATTTCGCCGAGCTATCGGGGTGCGCACTCACTGAAAAACTCTCTCAAAGAATAGATTGCGGCGCTTAAAGGTCACCGCTTGTGGAGCCGTAGGGAGGGGGAGCCTCCGGACAAACTGCCAGCTTAGCGGCAAAGTGCCCCGCGTTGTGAGGGCAAGCTCCTGGTGCGCCTGAGGGTTCGGCGCAGACCCGTCGGGAGCGAAATACTTGCCCCTCCCACTCGCCCCCCGGGCACTCGGCGTGTAACGATGGTTCATGACCTTCGACGATGTAGACCCGGCCGAGTCCCCCGTGCACATTCTCACCGAGGAGGAATGCTGGAATGCGCTGATGTCGGCCAGCCTGGGGCGCCTTGCCGTTGCCGTTGGCGGCATCCCCGACATCTTTCCGGTAAATTTTGTGGCCGCCGACCGGCGCCTGCTGTTTCGCACCGCATCGGGCACCAAATTGGTTGAGCTCACGGTCAACGCTCGGGTCGCTTTCGAGACGGATGGCGTGGGGCGTGACGAGGGGTGGAGTGTCGTCGTACACGGAAGGGCCAGGGCGCTTGACACCCAGCGAGAGATCGATGACGCCGCCGCATTGCCCTTGCACCCGCTGGTGCCTACGGTGAAAGCGGTCTTTGTCGAGATCGTGCCGGAGTCGATCACCGGCCGGAGGTTCACGCTCGGCCCGGAGCCGGCGGCGACCCTGCTTTAGCTTTGCCTCCTGGAATCGGGATGCGACTGCAATAGCCGCATCCCGATAGCTGTCAGAGTCGAGGCAACTAGCTCACGCCGAGCAGGTCGATGATGAAAATCAGGGTCTGACCGGAAAGACGGTGGCCCGAGCCGGCCGGGCCGTATGCCAGATGTGGTGGCACAACGAGCTTGCGACGCCCGCCGACCTTCATGCCGGGGATGCCTTCCTGCCAGCCAGCGATGAGCGAGCGCAGCGGAAAGTTGATCGACTGGCCACGGCTCCACGACGAGTCAAACTCGGCGCCAGAGGCAAACTCAACGCCGAGGTAGTGCACGTCGACGGTGGCGCCGGTGGTCGCCTCGGCACCGTCGCCAACGACGACGTCCGTGATCTCGAGTTGTTCGGGCGCAGTGCCCTCGGGGAAATCAATTTCGGGCTTGGAATTCAAATCAGTCATACCCCCCATCCAACCGGATTCAGCAGCGAATTGCACTTCGCGCCACCCTCGAGAAAAAAATGCTTGCGCTCGGCTGCCTGCGGGTGCACTCTTGTCATACACCAACTCGTCGCATCGGGAGAGTCGTCGGCACTGCCACACCACCGAGGCGGCGAGTTTGTGTGTGTCCGGCTGCTCGGTGGCGCTGGCGCCGAGTCCGATCAGGCTGGCCCCAGTACGTCAGCCCGATGGCGCATGAGCAGACCAAGGAGCCGCGCCTCGTCGGCCTGGAGCGCCGGAGCGCCCTGCCCCCGAACGAGGCGGTCACGCACAATGGCGAGGCGCGTCGCATCCGCTATGAAGCGGCGCATAGCGAGCTTCTTTTGTCGTTTCTGGTGTGCGCCCCAGGCGAGAGCCTGGCGTCGACCGGCGCCGGTACCGAGCATGGAGACTTCGGCCGGGGTGAACCACCCCGCCTGAGAGTATTCGTGCAGCCGGCGCAGGGTTATCCGGGCTTCCTGCCGACGCAAAAACAGCACGCTGAGTATGGCGGCGATGAACAGCGGCATCTGCACGACCAGGTAGTAGCTGAGCACGGAGGCGTCGCCGGTGAGCACGAAGGTTGCGCCGTTCCACAGCGCATGCAGAGCGATCGCCGGCATCAGGCCGAACAGGAAATAGCCGACGGCCCCGCTCCAGCTGGCGCTGCGGCGCGCGGCCAGGCCGAGCGCGAGCCCAGTACAGATGGTGAAGGTGACGTGCGCGAACGGCGAGAACACTCCACGCAATAGAAAGGTGATGCCCAGGGTCTGCGCGTTTGCCTCGGTGATGGCCAACCCGAAGTATTGAATATTCTCCGAGAACGCAAAGCCGGCCGCAATCGTTGCGGCATAGACAACCCCGTCGAGGGGACCATCAAAATGGCGTCGCACCGCCCAAAACAGCACGAGCACGCCGAAGCCTTTGGCCACTTCTTCCACCAGCGGGGCCTGAATAACAGCGGATGCGAAATCGCTACCGGTGAGCGCGCCGGCGCTGGCCGCTATCGTGATCTGCACGCCGAGATCGAACACCAGCGCGGTGACGATAGAGATACCTGCTCCCCAGAGCAGCGCAAAAATTAGCGCGGGCCGCGGCTCAGGGTTCCAGCGGTCGATCCAGCGCACCGCGAGCAGCACGACCGACAGTGGCAGCAGCGCCAGGAGCAGTCCCACCACAAGCGCGCCGGCACCGAGGAACGTGGTCAGATAGGCAAACACGGCCAGCAGGGCCAGCCCGGCGAGCACGATGCCAACAACGGCCACGACGATGCGGCCCGTGCGGGGCTGCGGAACCGGCGTACTCCAGACCGGTTGCACCGGGTTCGGACTCGCCTGCACCGGCTGGTGTGCGGCCGGCTGGTGTGCGGGCGGCTGCTCGAGGCTCATGTCTCGAGAATATCGGTCCCGGCGCCGGCCGCAGGCTCAGGCGTCGAACATGGTGCCCGGGTTCAACAGGCCCAGCGGGTCAAAGACCGATTTGAGCTGGCGTTGCAGCTCGAGGCTCGTGTCGCCGATTTCATCGCGCAACCAGCGACGTTTCAATACGCCGACGCCGTGTTCGCCGGTCAGTGTGCCGCCGAGAGCGAGCGCGGCCTGAAACATCTCGTCGGCGGCCGCCCAGATCTCGTCGGGCACCGCCGCATCCGCTGCCCCGTCTTGCGGAATGACGAAGTTCGGGTGCAGGTTACCGTCACCGGCGTGGGCGACGGTGGGAATGGGGATGCCGGTGCGAGCGCTGATCTCGGCAATCACGGCGAACATCTCCGCCATCCGTGAACGCGGTACCGACACATCCTCGATGAGTACCTGTCCGAACTGTTCCAGGGCCGGGTGCATGGCGCGGCGGATGGCCAGTAGGCGGTCGCCCGAGGCCGCATCCATTGACAGGCTGGCTTCGCCGCCGGCCGCCCGCAACACCACCATGGCCGCCTCCGCTTCAGCGAGCGCCGACGGACCGTCGGTCTGCAGGAGCAGAAAGGCGCCCTGGCCGAGGGGTAGCCCGGCCGACCCCTCTGGCCCGAGGTAGGCGGCAACCATTCCGAGGGCGACCGGATCGATCAGTTCCATGACGGCGGGGCGGATGCGTGCAGCCGTGACGGCAGCACTGGCCGCGGCCGCCATCGTGACCGTCTCAAATACCGCACCGATGGTGGCAACGGTGCCCGCCGTGACAGAGCGTACCCGCACGGTCGCCTCGACAATGACGCCGAGCGTGCCCTCAGACCCGGTGAGTAGTGCCGTCAGGTCATAGCCGGTGACGCCTTTGACCGTGCGATGCCCGGTGCGCAGCAGGCTGCCATCGGCGAGCACGACGGTCAGGCCGAGCACCGCCTCCCGGGTCACCCCGTACTTGGCGCAGAGTAAACCGCCGGCGTTCGTGGCGATGTTGCCACCGACTGTGGAAATGGCTTTGCTGGCCGGATCGGGGGCAAACCAGAGGTTCTGCTTCGCGAGCGCGTCGTTGAGGTCTTGATTGATCACGCCCGCTTCGACGACGGCGAGTTCGTCGGCGGGGTTGATTTCAAGAATGCGAGTCAGCCCGGCCACACTCAACACGATGGAACCATCGGTGCCGCAGGCTCCCCCCGACAGGCCGGTTCCAGCGCCACGGGTCACCACCGGAACCCGAAATTCGGTCGCCAGGCGCAAGGCGGTTTGCACCTGCTCGACCGTCGTGGCGCGCACGATGGCCAGCGGCGTGCCGTCGGCCACCCAGCCCGACTTGTCGGTGCGGCTGGCCGCGAGGTCGAGTGGGTCAACGCTGACGATATCGCCGAGCTCGGACTGGAGGCGCAGCAGTGCGTTCATTCCCCCAGCCTATCCAGTCGCCCCATGTCTGATTTCCGCTACCGCAAACCGGCTCGGCATGGCAGGCTCACAGGGTGACCACATCCTCCGGCTCTGACCCGGTTTTCGCGGAGCGGTACCGCATCATGTGCTCGCGCGACAGTCGGTTCGATGGCCAGTTCATCACCGGCGTGCACACGACCGGCATCTACTGTCGGCCCAGCTGTCCGGCGACAACGCCCAAACCCGGCAATGTGTCGTTTTACCTCACCGCCGCGGCTGCCCACGAGGCCGGGTTGCGGGCCTGCAAACGTTGCCTGCCCGACGCGGTGCCGGGCTCTCCCGCCTGGAACATGCGCGATGACCTTGCCGCCCGCTCGATGCGACTCATCTCTGACGGCGTGGTGGAACGGGACGGTGTAACGGGGCTGGCGACGCGCCTCGGCTACACGCCCCGGCACCTGACCCGGGTTCTGGTTGCCGAACTCGGCGCCGGTCCGCTCGCCCTCGCCCGGGCCCACCGTGCGCAGACCGCGCGTTTGCTGTTACTGGGCACCGACCTCACAATCACCGACGTGGCCTTCGCCGCCGGGTTTGGCAGTGTGCGCCAGTTCAACGACACGATCGCTGCCGTGTACGAACGCACCCCCACCGAGGTGCGCGGGTTCCGGCGTTCCACACCCCAGTATGTGATTCCGAGCGCCAACAACGCCGATGCTTCCGAACACGCCACGACCAGACTCACGCTGCACCTACCGGCCCGGGCTCCGTTTGATGGCTCCGGCGTGCTGAATTTTCTCGGCCGCCGCGCCCTGGTTGGCGTCGAAACGGCCACCGACACGAGCTACGCCCGTACCGTGCGGTTACCGCACGGCGCGGCCACGGTCGAGGTGACCCTGTCGGGAACGGATGCGGCCCCCACACTGGCCTGCAGCATCCGTCTCGGGCATCTCACCGACCTGGCACCACTGGTGAGCCGGCTGCGTCGATTGTTCGACCTCGATGCCGACGCACACGCCATCGACCGCCACCTCTCCGCGGATCCGGCACTGGCCGCCTCGGTCGTGCAGACCCCCGGCATCCGTGTTCCGGGCAGTATGGACGCCGAAGAAACCCTGTTTCGGGCGCTGATCGGGCAGCAAATCTCGGTCGCCGCTGCTCGCACGGCCCTGACCCGGCTGGCCGACACCCTCGGTGACCGGGTGCCTGGCCCCGAACAGCGACTGCTTTTTCCTACCGCGGCGCAGATCGCTGCCGACGGCCGGTCGGTCTTGCGCGGACCGGCAGCGCGCATCGAGACAATCCTTCGGGTCGCGCAGGCGTTGGCTTCGGGCGATCTCGTCGTGTCGTTTGGTCAGACGCGTGCCGAGATGGAAGAGCGCCTGATCGCGCTGCGCGGAATCGGACCGTGGACGGCCGGCTATGTGGCCATGCGGGTGCTCGGCAGCCCTGACATTCTACTGACGAGCGATTTGGCGCTGCGGCAGGGTGCCGGCCGACTCGGGCTCACCATTGAACCTCGTGCTCTCGCGGCGCGGGGTGCCGACTGGGCTCCGTGGCGCAGTTACGCTGGCATGCATCTGTGGCGAGCCGCGGGTGCACTTCGCCCGTTTCCTCCAAGCAGACCGGTCGAGGGTTGGAGCAGCCCACACGCAACCCGGGGCGGGGCCAGCTAGCCTAGAAGAGTGAAATTTGCGCATTTGAGAGTTGACGGCTCCTCCGTTCCCCGATTGGCCGTGATCTTCGATGATGCGGCACTGTTTCTCGACGACGTTATAGAGGACGCCCCGCGCGATCTGCAAGACCTGCTGGAACAGGGCGACGCCGGGTACGAACGTATCCGCGCGATCAGCCTCAACGCCGTTGCCCAGGGCGCTGTACTGACCCCGGTTGATGACCTACGGCATTCCTCCGCGGTGCTACGCCCGCCGCAGATCATCGCCATCGGTGCCAACTACGCCGCGCATTCCTCGGAGCTCAGCCTGCGCCTGGAAACCGCAGCGACCATATTTTCACTCTGGTCGAACTCGCTCACCGGGCACGGCTCGACCATCACCTGGCCCCGCGACCTCACCACGCAGGTGGACTACGAGGCCGAGCTTGGTGTCATCATTGGCCGTCCGGCCCGCAACGTGTCCGTCGCCAATGCACTGGACTATGTGTTTGGCTACACGGTCGTGAACGACATCACCGCGCGGGACCTGCAGTTCTCTGAAGCGCAGTGGTCCCGTTGTAAGTCCTTCGACGGCTTCACTCCAACCGGCCCACTCGTGGTCACGGCTGATGAAATCGGCGACCCGCAGAACCTGTGGCTGACCACCCACGTCGACGGTCGCATTCTTCAGGATGCCTCGAGCGGGGACATGGTGCGCACCGTCGCTGAGATCATCTCTTACCTGTCGAAAACTTCCACGCTGATGCCCGGAACCCTGATCTCCACCGGCAGCCCGGGCGGCGCCGGTTACAGCCGCAAGCCCCCGATCTTTCTGCGCGAGGGGTCGACCGTGACCATCTCGATCGACAAGATCGGCATGCTCACCACGCACTGTCGCGAGATATAGCCGCCGTCGCACCTGGCGCGGCAGCATCCGCTCGGCGCGTTACCGCAGGAAACAGGCGGGCAGAGGCCTGCCCGCCTCAGCGATGTCGTGAAGAGGGTCAGCCGATCAGAGCCTCCACCGGGCCACGCACGAAGTAGAGCACAAAACCGAGCGCGACGACCCAGAGCAGCGGGCTGATCTCGCGGGCCTTGCCCGAGAGGCTGCGTACGAGCACCCAGCTGATGAACCCGGCACCGATTCCGTTGGCGATCGAGTAGGTCAGCGGCATCACGATGATGGTCAAAAAGATCGGCAACGTGCTCGAGAACTCGGTGAAATCGAGGTGACGAATCTGCGACACCATGAGCGCTCCGACGATGACGAGTGCGGCGGCGGCCACTTCAAGTGGCACGATCTGGGTGAGTGGGGTGAAGAACATGGCGGCCAAAAAGAGGATGCCGGTGATCACGTTGGCCATGCCGGTGCGGGCTCCCTCACCGATACCGGCGCCCGATTCGATGAACACGGTGTTCGAGGAGGCGCTCGTTGCCCCACCGGCAACGGCGCCGATGCCCTCGACGATCAGGGCGGATTTCAGCCGCGGAAACTTACCGTCCGCGTCGGCGAGCCCGGCTTCACTGGCCAGTCCGGTCATCGTGCCCATGGCATCGAAGAAGTTCGTGAACACCAGGGTGAACACGAGCATCACGGCGGCGAGCATGCCAATACGTTCAAAAGCACCGAAGGAGACCTGGCCAATCAGACCAAGGTCGGGCACGGCGACGACGCTCGTCGGCAGCACGGGGGCGTTCAGGTTCCAGCCGGCCGGATTCGTGCCGAACGAGGGGCCAACTTTAAAGATGGCCTCGAGAACCACGGCGATGAGGGTGGTCGCGACGATGCCGATCAAGAGCGCGGCCTTGACCTTTCGGGCCAGGAGCACACCCATGATGATGAGCGCTATCACGAAGACCGCGGTCGGCAGGGTCGCGATCGAGCCGGCGTCACCGAGCTGCACCGGCGGCGAGTTTGCACCGCTGGCGCGCACAAAGCCGGAGTCGACGAGGCCGATGAACGCGATGAACAGGCCGATACCGACGGTGATGGCAATTTTCAGCGGGCGAGGAATGGCGTTGAAGATGAGTTCGCGCAGGCCGGTCGACGCCAGCAGCACGATGATGAGGCCGTTGATGACGACGAGGCCCATCGCTTCGGCCCAGGTAACCTGGCCGACGACGCTCACAGCGAGGAACGAGTTGATGCCGAGCCCGGCAGCGAAGCCGTAGGGCAGACGGGCCACGACTCCGAACAGAATCGTCATGACGCCGGCGGTCAACGCAGTGACGGCCGCCACCTGCTCGTTGGGCAGCCAGCCGCCTTCCACGTCGATGGCCGCCTGGTCGGCACTGAAGCCGCCGAGTATCAGCGGGTTCAGTATGACGATGTAGGCCATCGTGACGAAGGTGACGAGTCCGCCGCGCAGTTCTCGGGACCAGGTGGAGCCGCGGCTGGTGATCTCAAAGTAGGAGTCGAGCCGGGCTTTCACGCCACGTGCTGCCGGCTGCGGCGAGGCCGCGGTGGTGGGTAAATCAAGTTTCGAAATGGTGTGCTCCCGGTGCCGTGGCTCTAACGCAAGGTTCCATTCTACGACCGGGCTGGGCCGGCCGCTCAAACGTGCGGTACGAACCGTCCCCAGGCGAGCCGCCGTTGCCGATTCGGGTCGGATTCAACGCGGTCGTGCCCATCAATAATGAGTGTCTCCCGGGTAGCTTCTCCATAGCGCGGCCAGGTGGCCGACGGCACTCCGGCGTGCACAAAACCGAGCCACCAGCCCTGCATCCGCACGCCGATCTCCTGAAAGGTGCGGCGTCCGCCGAGCGCCGTCATGCCGCGGCCGAACCAGCCGTCGAGTCGATCGAACAGCGGAAAGAGTTCGAGACCGTGTGTGGCATCGAGGCCCATCAGCTTGAGCAGCCGGGGCGCGGCATCGAACCGGTAGAAGTACACCGGAGCGTAGCGCGAGTGTCGTTCTCCCACTTTTACGCTCGGATACCAGAACGAGTAATCGCCGCCGAAATCGAGCGCAGCGCGCAGCGCCGGAATTCCCGGATACTGCGCTTTAAGGGCCTTCTTCGCCTTCTTCGTCGTCTTCGTGAATATTGTCCGAATGCGCGCGGGCGTTGTGGCAAGAATGTCAATGCGGCCGCTGAACAGCGAGCCCTCGCGCGCGTTGGTGCCGATGATCAGCGGGATGCGCGCGGCCCGGCCGTCACGAAAGGCGTCGAGCGGCCGTTCCGGCAGAAAATCGCCATCGATGACCGGGCAGAGCGGGATCGTGCCAGGGTCCTGATCTGGCGTACGCACGGTCAGCGCGGTCGTCGCCGCGGCGAGCTGAGCCGGATCGGTCGCGAGTAGCAGGCGGGCCGCGTCGGTGGCGCGGTACGGGCCGGGCCCGGTGTTTTCGATCAGGCTGTCCACGAACTCGCCCGCCCACCGTGCCGTGAGGTCACTCGGGTATACCGCGTTCGGAGGCGCACTCTGCGCGATCGCCCGGTGAAACAGGCCGGCCGCGCTCGGTACGGTCATCAGCGTGGTGACCGCGTTGCCGCCGGCCGATTCGCCAAACAGGGTGACGGCATCGGGATCGCCACCGAACGCGCGAATGTTGTCTCGGACCCACTGCAGGGCTGCTACCTGGTCGCGCAGTCCCAGATTGCTCTCAAACGGATGCTCGGGCGAGGCAAAGCGTGAAAAGTCCAGGTACCCGAGGGCCCCCAGTCGGTAGTTGAGGCTGACGTAGACGATTCCGCCGCGCCGTACCAGTCCCTCCCCCTGCCGAGGAACCTCGCGGCTTGAGCCCACGCTGTAGGCGCCGCCGTGGATGAACACCATCACCGGCCGGAGAGCGTCCTGCCGTTGAGTGCCGGGACGGATTCGCTCGTCGGGAGCGATCACGTTGAGGTTGAGGCAGTCTTCGCTCTGGGGAATGCGGGGGTGGGCGCCGCGAAACTGGCCCTTATGACTTTGCGTGGCGATCGGGCCCCAGTCGCTGGCGTCTCGCACTCCGCGCCACGCCGGCGCGGGCTGCGGGGCTCGAAACCGCTGATCGCCCGCCGGAGCCGCCGCATAGGGAATGCCCCGCCAGATGAGCACGCCGCGTTCGCGCACTCCGCGCAGCAGGCCGGTGGCCACTCGCACCTCAAGACCCGCTGAGATGGTCGAATCGGTGCGCTGGGTCATGCGCCGAGTCTATGGGGCACGACTGCGCGCGCGGTGTCAACGACCCCGCCGCATCCGACGCAGGCTACGCTCAATTCAGATCACGAAACAGAATAGATCATGCACCAGACGAAACGAGAACCACGATGGCACTGCCCTGGACCCTGCACGGCGACGGAAAATCAGTCGGGGCTCACGCGGTCGTCGGTCCGGGTGAACGACTGAGCTGGCCGCTCACCATCGGCATCGGCTCGCAGCACGTCGTCGCCATGTTCGGTGCGACCTTTCTGGTACCGCTACTCACCGATTTTCCGCCGAGCACGACCCTGCTGTTCTCAGGCATCGGAACCCTGCTGTTTCTCACAATCACCGGAAATAAGCTGCCCAGCTATCTCGGCTCGTCCTTTGCGTTCATCGCGCCGATCACTGCGGCTACGGCCTCGGCCGGTATGGGCAGCGCGCTGTTTGGCATCATGGCCGTCGGCGTACTGCTCGCCCTGGTCGGTGTCATCGTGCAACTTACCGGCACCGCCTGGATCGACCGGCTCATGCCGCCGATCGTCTCGGGCGCCATCGTCGCGCTGATCGGCTTCAACCTTGCCCCGGTGGCCAAGGCCAACTTCGACAAGGCACCGCTCACCGCGCTCATCACGCTCATCGCCGTGATCCTGTGCACGGTGCTCTTTCGCGGCATCCTGGGCCGGTTGTCGATCTTCCTCGGTGTGCTCGTGGGCTACGTCGCCGCGTTCTTCTTCGGCGAAGTCGATTTCAGCCAGGTCGCCGATGCCGCGTGGATCGGCCTGCCACCGTTCACCGCGCCAGCCAACCCTTTTGAGAACCCGGCCGTCGTCTTGGGCGTACTGCCAGCATTCCTCCCGGTCGTGCTCGTTCTGATTGCCGAGAACGTCGGCCACATCAAAGGTGTGGCGCAGATGACGGATGCGAAGGTGAACAAACTCACCGGGCGGGCTCTGCTCGCCGACGGGCTCGCCACCCTGCTCGCCGGCTTCGGCGGCGGCAGCGGCACGACGACCTACGGCGAGAATATCGGCGTCATGGCGGCGACCCGCATCTATTCCACGGCAGCCTATTGGGTGGCTGGAATCGTCGCGATTCTGCTCGGCCTCTCCCCCAAAGTCGGTGCGATCATCTTCACGATTCCCGACGGTGTACTCGGCGGCGTGACAACGGCCCTCTACGGTCTGATCGGTGTCATCGGCGTCAAGATCTGGCTCGACAACAAGGTCGACTTCTCCAAGCCCGTAAACCAATTCACGGCCGCGACCGCGCTCATCATCGGTATCGCGGACTTCACGCTCAACGCTGGCACGCTCAGCTTCAACGGCATCGCCCTCGGCACGGTCGCGGCCATCGTGATCTACCACCTGATGACCTGGCTCGGCCGCGTGCGCCGCACCGCCTAGCACTGCCCCGCCACCACGTTCGGGGCCCGGGCCCGGAACGTGGGCCCAGGTTATAACCTGGGCCCGGGTTCGGGGCCCGGGCCCCGAACATAGGAGGGGGACTAACCGTGCAGGGCGGGCACGATCAGGTAGATGCCATAGAGCACCGCGAGGCCGCAGAGTACGAAACAGCCATAGCCAGCCAGCAGCGCTATTCGCTTCATGCCGGGCGTGAGCGGGTTGGCTGCTGCTGCCTTCCGCGCCCGTTTCTGCTGCTTCGCTGCCTTCTTCGGGGTCAGCACGGTAATCGCTCCGGTGAACTCGAGCGGGTCGACCAGAGGGATGCGGCCGGCAGTCGTGAGCAGACGCAGGCCAAGCGAGTACAGGCTCACGAGCACGGCGGCCGAGAACAGTGATGCCACCGAGACGATGAGAAAAGCGCTCCACTCAATCACAGCGACACCTTCTTCTGGCGATCGTGCCGACGCGGACTGCGCGGCGTCTTCTTGATGTGAACAACCCGTCCGGCATCATCGATGTCATTGAGAAGCGTATTGTGCGTGACTCGGTTGCGGCGCGACCAGCGGAACAGCGCCATGATCACGATCGTTCCGATCACCACGTCGAGCACAATGCCAATCGGCCCCAGCAGCGCGAGTCCGGCCGCAAACGCGCCCATGATGGCCGAAGCCGGCAGGGTCATAACCCACCCGAGCGCGATGCGTCCCGCCATCCCCCACCGAATTGTGGAGCCGCGGCGCCCGAGCCCCGAACCAATGACCGAACCGGAGGCGACCTGGGTGGTGGAGAGGGCAAATCCGAGGTGGCTGGAAGCGAGGATCGTAGCCGCAGTGCTGGTCTCCGCGGCAAACCCCTGCGCCGGCTTGATTTCGGTCAGACCGCTGCCC
The DNA here is from genome assembly GCA_038205545.1 of Actinomycetales bacterium. Classification (GTDB taxonomy): domain Bacteria; phylum Actinomycetota; class Actinomycetes; order Actinomycetales; family Microbacteriaceae; genus Cryobacterium. Next base: position 82,541 of record JBBRBV010000001.1, on the reverse strand, counting down.
ATGGTACGAATGATGCGCCAGCCGCCGGTGTAGGTGCCGATGGCGATCGCGAGGGCACAAGCAGCGACGACCCAGAAGGTGGGTCCACTGCCGACGGCCTGGAACCCACCCGCAATAAGGGTCAGGGTGATCACTCCCATGGTCTTTTGGGCATCGTTGGTGCCATGAGCCAAAGCGACGAGCGACGAGGAGAAGATCTGAGCATAACGAAACCCGCCGCGGCCGTCGGGCTTGCCGATGTCGCGTCGCGTGATGATGTAGGCCAGCCGGGTGGCGACGATCGCCACGCCGCCGGCGATCAACGGTGCGATCAGTGCGGGCAGAATAACCTTGGCGGCAACGACGTTGTAGTCGACGGCCTGGGTTCCCGCCCCGATGATGGTTGCGCCGATCAACCCGCCAAACAATGCGTGGCTCGAGCTCGACGGCAGGCCCATCAGCCAGGTGACCAGGTTCCACACGATCGCGCCGATCAGGCCCGCGAAGATGAGTTCGGGGGTGATCAGCACCCCTCCGTCACCCTCCTTGATAATGCCGCCCGACACGGTGCGCGCAACCTCGGTGGAGAGAAAAGCCCCGACCAGGTTGAGGATGGCGGCAACACCGACGGCGACTTTGGGTTTCATGGCCCCGGTCGCGATCGGGGTGGCCATGGCGTTGGCCGTGTCGTGGAAACCGTTCGTGAAGTCAAAAATGAGCGCCAGTGCAATTACTAGAATGACAATCAGGCTGAACTCAGGCACGGGACACCACACTTTGCAGATCGGCGCCGAACGTGAACGTGGCGCGCACCGGAACTCCAGCGAGCACGCTCGGCAGCCAGTGACGGGCGTCGTCCCACATCTCGTCGACCGGCAGGCTGGCTACGTCGTACCATACCGGGTTCAGCTCGTTGGACTCCCGCAGAGTTCCCAACCAATCGTCGCAGACGAACACGGTCGATTCCTGGCTCCACGCCTCACGGTGCGGAAAGAGATAGGTGAGGTAGCCCAGTTCGGTGAGAGCGGATGCCACCACCACGAGACCGGATTCCTCCTCGATTTCGCGCACTGCAGCATCCGCTGCCCGCTCACCGATTTCAAGCTTGCCACCGAGCCCGACGATATTGCCCACGCCGAGGCCTTTCTTCTTGCGCCCCAACAGAACCTGCCGGTTGCCTTCGGGAGATAGTCGAGTGATGTAGCACACGCATACTTGGGGCAAAGTCATTGATTCATCTTAACGCGGATGGAGCGGGTTCAAAGGCAGCTCGGATAAGCTCCGAGGATGGACTTTGTACCCGCTACCGGAACCATCACCATGTTCACGACCGACTGGTGTGGCTACTGCAAACGTTTGAAGAAACAGCTGGACACCGCTGGAATCGGATATAGCGAGGTGAACATCGAGCACGTTGCGGGAACGCCGGAGCTGGTCATGAGTTTGAATGACGGCAACCAGACCGTGCCGACCATCCTGTACCCCGACGGCTCTTCCGCGACGAACCCCTCCCTGGCCCAGGTGCAGGCCAAACTCGCGTAGCGATCATCGTTGGTTGAGCTTGTCGACACCACGACGTTGCATGGTCTCGACAAACCCGACCAACGTGAGCCACGCTCGACCAGCGTGACCCGCGGTGTCCAACGGGTTTAACCGAACAGGACGGCTGCCTCGTCGTATCGTTCCGGTGACACCCGCTTGAGGCCGATGGTCGCCGATGCGATGCTGACGACGTCAATTTCGGTGCCGCGCAGGGCTACCATCGACCCCCACTGCGAGTTGTCGATCGCATCGACGGCGGCCATGCCGAGTCTGGTGGCCAGCACGCGGTCGTAGGCCGAGGGGGCACCACCGCGCTGGGTGTGACCGAGAACGGTCGCCCGGCTTTCGACGCCGGTGCGTTCCTCAATCAGCGGAGCAATGATCTCGCTGATCCCGCCGAGACGGGGGCGGTGAAAAGCATCGAGGCCTTTGGTGGAGTGCGCCTCTTCCATTCCGGAGAGCAGAAAACCCTCTGAGACAACAATGACCGGCGCACGGCCGCGATCCCGAACGTGCTCAACCCAGGTGCAGATCTGTTCGATCGACTTGGGTTGCTCAGGAATGAGGATGGCGTGAGCCCCGCCGGCCATGCCGGAATGCAGAGCGATCCAGCCAACATGGCGTCCCATAACCTCAACGACCATGCATCGGCCATGGGATTCAGCCGTGGTACGCAGGCGGTCGATGGCCTCGGTGGCGATTTCGACGGCGGTGTTGAACCCGAAGGAGTAGTCGGTGGCTTCCAGGTCATTGTCGATGGTCTTGGGCACCCCGACGATGTTAAGCCCAGCTTCGGTGAGGCGGTGCGCGGCGGTTAGCGTGCCCTCACCACCGATGGCTATTACGGCATCGATACCGTTGGCATTGAGGGTGTGCTGAATGTTCTCCGGACCTCCGTTCTCGCCCTCGAACGGGTTGGTTCGGGAGCTGCCGAGAATGGTGCCGCCCTGCCGGGACAGGCCACGTACGCTATGACGGTCGAGCGCCATGAACTCGTTCTGCACGAGTCCACGCCAGCCATTGCGGATTCCGATGAACTCAAAATCGTGGGTGCGCACACCCTTGAGTACAGCACCGCGAATGACCGCGTTCAGTCCGGGGCAGTCGCCGCCGCTGGTGAGAATACCGATCTTCATTACTGGCCGATCTTGGTAGCGGGACTGGTCTGGTGCTGATGAGCATGGTGCAGCACGTATCCGGTGGCAATCATGTTCTTACAAGGACACTGCCACAATCATGGTGCCTCAGGCGGGGTCGACTCAAATCCGTTGGCCTAGGCGATGCTGTTGCTGGCCTTACAGCTTTTCGTCGAGAGCCTGGGTGAGCACATAGATGAGAGCACTGGCCTGCACCGAATCCGCCGCCGAGTAGTCTTCCTGAGACCCGTCAAGCGCGCGGGCCGCCAGACCCTGCTTGCTGCCGATCAAGTCGGCGATGCGCGCATCGATGGTGTGCGCGGCGATAATGCGCCAGGCGGTGACCGGCTCGTCCTGCCCGATGCGGTGCACCCGGTCGATGGCCTGCGTCTGTTCGGCCGCGGTCCAGCTCAGTTCGGCGAGCACAACGTTCGATGCAGCCTGCAGGTTGACTCCGACACCTGCCGCGGTGAGTGAGCACACCGCAATCGCAACATCGGGATCGTTGTTGAAGGAGTCGATCGCGGCCTGGCGGGCCAATGCGGTCTGGTCTCCGCGCAGGGAGACCGTGCGGAGGTCGCGCTTGGCGAAGATCTCCTCGGCGGTGTCCATAACGTCGATGTGCTTGGCAAAGAACACGACTTTACCCACCGAGCGCGCCAGTTGAGCGGCGTAGTCTGCCGCGAGTCCGGCCTTGGCCTGACCGATCTTGCGCACCATGGTGAAGACGTTCTCGCCGGTGGTCTGGCCCTTGGAATCTTCAAGTTCCGCGTGGGCGACGGCGCGAATGTAGGCATCCCGCTGATCTTCGTCGGGTTCGACCGGGCCGCCGGAACCGGCCTGCCGGGCGGCAACGAGGGCCTGGTAGCGGGTAACCAGGCGAGCACCGAGTTCGCGTTCGGCCTGGCGAATGGATCGGCCGAGGTCGTCGTCGAGTTCGACCGGCAAGTCCGCAATGCGCTTGGACGGCAGATCAGCGGCGACGTCCACCTTGCGGCGACGAACGATGCCCATGTCGATGACGGCCGCGCGGGCTTCTTTGTAGAAGCCCATGTCGGCCGGGGTCAGACCGGTCTCTTCCAGTCGCTTCAGCAGGGCGGGAGCCGGTTTGTCGCCGTCGATCCAGCCGAGGAACTGCCAAATAGCGCGAAAATCGTCGACGTCATTAATGAGGGGGGTCCCGGTGAGGGCCATCAGCAACGGGTTGCCGCCCGGGGTGCGGCGGCGAATCTGGTCGGCCAGCGAGAGCACATGTTTGGACCTCTGGGACGACTGGTTTTTGATGAAGTGCGCCTCATCGACGACCATGCCCTTGAAGCCGAGCGTGCCCAGCCAGGCCAGATGGCGGTCAAGCACGTCGTAGTTCACCACGACGACATCGGCGAAGGCATCAAGCGTTTGTCCATCACCGTGAATGACCGTGGCACGCCGGTTAGGCGTCCATAGTTCCACTTCACGAGCCCAGTTCATCTTGACGACGTTGGGCACGATCGCCAGCAGCGGATAGGCGTTGGCAACAGATGCCGCCAGCAGACTCTGCGCTGTCTTGCCGAGGCCCGGTTCGTCGGCGAGCAGGTAGCTGCGATGCCCCAGTCGAGCGCTCTCAATGAAGCGGGCCTGGTGCCGCATGAGCTCCATGCCTTTCGGTGAGAGCCGATCCAGTTTCGGGGCCTCCGGCATGTCCATGCTGGCCGCCTGGCCGCCGGCGCCGTACTCGAACGATTTGAACAGGGGGCCAAGCAGTTCCCAGTTGGCGAGCCTTCTCGGGTGCACGACTGGCTGGGCGGAAGCACTGAAATCCGGCGCAAGGAACGGGTTGGCCAGCTGCCGGGCTTTCACCGACGGCGGGACTACCTGGTTCTGCAACACCACCGGTGCCGCTTCGGGCTCGCGGGTAATAATGAGCTCGTCCGGGCTCAGCTCGGCACCGGAATCGAGCAGCCAGTCACGGCGAAACCGTTGGGCGACGGTGGAGACGCCGGCATCGGGCTCGAGCAGGGTGATCAGGCTCGTGTCCCGCGCAGCGGTCTTCGCGAGGATCTGGGCGATCCCGTCGAGGCGTTTGAGCAGCTCTGCTCGGTTCGCGTCGGAGAGTTCTTTGTCACCCTTGACGCGGGCGCGTTCTTCACGCATCAGCAGGGCGATGACCTGGTATTTCGTGCGATTGGTGGGTCCAAGCTTGGTGCCAGACTGCGCCTTCGCCTCGACCTCACGCACCTTGCGAGCGAGAATCGGAATGATGGGCGCGTCGTCGTCACGAGACCGCGGGTGGGCTCGATTTCGAGTGGCTCCATTGCGACCGATGTTGTTCCGGCTGCCCGAGGCATCGGTATGGGTATAGGCCATTGTTCTCCACTTCGAAGCAGCACGGTACGGGTACCGCGCTTGCCGGTCACGGCATTCTGGTGTTACCGAAAGCGCTGCACGCCGCAAATGGTTTCCGCGGCTTGCAGAACACTTGATTCACGAAACACAGCTCGGGTCGCGATCCTGGCCCCCAGACCCACGATAGCGGGAGCTGCCGCAGCGGTGGTGCGAATCTAGCGGGATGCTGCCACCTAATGCGAGCGCACAGTAGAGACCTGACCCGGTTCTCTCAACGCGATAGTAGTCTACGCCCGGCGCTCAATCCTTGCGAACCGGCACCTTGGTACGAAAACCCACGACGATAAAGATGATTGCCGCAATAAATTGCGCCGACACCCAGCCCTGACCATGCAGATCGAGGATCACGACCGGGTTCCAGAGAACGGCTATCGGAACCAGGCCGATGAGCCAGAACCAGGACCGTGCCTGAATGACGAAGACGCAGATGATGAGGGCAAGAATACTCACCACATAGCGGATGATGATGAAACTGTCACCGTCCAACAATGCCAGTCCGGCGAGCAGCACGATAGCGCCGAGCAAACCGGGTGCGAGCGCCGAACGGGTGAAGGTCGGTGCGGCTGGAGTGCCCATCAGACGCCCCCGCCCCCGCCGCCGCCACCGCCGCCGCCCGAGAAACCGCGGCCACCCCCGCCGGAACTCGAGGAACTCGTGGCACTGCCCGACCACGAGGTGGTCGCGGCGGAAGAGAATGAACGGATCGCAGCGGCGAAGTAGGCCGCCTGAAACAGTCCAGATCCAAAATACCAGTCGGGCTGGGTATTGCTCTCGACGTAGTACTGGCCGAGCACGCCGGACCATTCTTTCTCTTGCCCAAACAAGACGGCCAGGGGAAGTACCCGTTCGTAGAGTTTCACGATCTGCACGGAGGGGGCATCGGCTTGCACCGTGTTATTGCTGCCCGTGCTGCCTGCCAGGTTGAGTCGGCCGGTCTCCGGCCGATACACCGAACGCACAGCTCCCTCTGGACTCTGCAATACCCGAAGCCGATCGGCTTCGGCAAGACCTATATACAACTTGACGCCCTTCAAATAGTCTCGTAATTCCGCACCGCTGGCAGTCAATGGTCGCAGATTGCCCGCAAAAACGAACGTGGCGACCGCGGTGATGATAGACACCACGATGATGAGGAGGGGCCAGAATCCTCCTACAACGGTAATCACGGCGCCGAGGCTTCCTGCAAGTCCGACACCGGCGGCCACAATCGCCAGCGCGAAGAATGTGGCGCGCAGCCCGTCGTTCTTCTTTTCTCGCAAGCCCAGTCGCAGGGATTTGGCCCGCGCCGCCAAACGCTCCTTCTGCAGCGCCTTGGTCAGGGATGCGCTCTTCTTTTTCAGGTCTCGCTGGTCGCCGGCTTGCAGACCGGGAAAGAGCTTGCCGAGAATGCGGCTCTCGGTCTCATCGACACCGTCGGCGTGCACAAATTCGAGCAGGAAGTGGCTCTTCTTGCCGCCTGCGTCGAGAATGCGCACGTTACCTCTAACCGCGAAACTGAGGAATTGAGCGGCCATCGCCTTGCTGGAGGTGCCTGTGACATCACCCGAGGTGAGCAGGCTCACTCCCCGCGGCGGCAAATATTCGGCGATGATCGTGAAACGGCCGGCCGCACTGCGCCAGCGGGTGGCCCGCATGACTCCGGCGACAAGCGCCGTCAGCAGACCCAGAATAGCGCCGGCCAGCCCGATGCTGGGCAGCACATTGGCGGTGAAGGAGTCGTCGCGCGGCACAAAAGTACCCGGCTCAAAGAACACGATGACGGTGAGGTTTTCCCGGGCGCGCAATTCAGTGGCCAGCGCTGACACGACCGGCTGGGTCGACGGACCGTTCAAACGGATGCCGTCGCACGGTGCCGTGGAGTTCTTCGGTCCCTGAAAGCACACTGCCTGTCCCGCTAACCGGTCAGCGAGGGCCGGATCGAAGCGAACAGTTGCGGTGACCAAGCCGAACGTCTGGTCCCAACCGGTACCGTTCACGTCCCAGTAGAACTCTTCGGTGTTCGCGTCGGACGGATACAGGATTACGTTGGATTGTGAGTAGGTAATCGAGTAAGTCTGCGCGCCGTGCACGAACTCGTCGGCCGCGATCGTCACGTCGAGAAATTCCTGGTCCCGCTCGTCGCTCGTGGTCTCGGTTTCGAAACCGCGCGGCGTACCGTCCGCATCGGTGACACTCTCGATTACGATATCGGTGGGATGCCCCTGATATCGCGTGGGGATTGCCCGGCGGATGCCATGGTTTTGATCAGTGTTCGGAAACCGGGCCACGATCGTTTCGAGCGTGGTCAGCGTCGAGCGGCCGGAGGCGTCCAGCCCCAGCTCGTACTGGGCGTCGAACGAGTCGAAGCTGAAGTCACTAGCATCCTGGCCCACCACGCTGACCGTGCTGGCGCTGGCGCTGGACAAGGTTGACCCGGCCTGTGCCGGCGATGCCAGGGTGAGCACGGTTCCCACGATGACCAGCGCACCGAGAGTCAGGAAACGGGCGAGGCGAACCGATCGGAGCATGAGTCCACTCTACCGAGCACAGGGTGGGCCGCCGCGCTGCCCGATCCCTGCTGGCGTCACGCGTGCTGTATCGGAATCGACGTCGTCGACGGCGGGTGCTCGAACAACACTTCCAGCCCCGCCTTCAGTTCGACCAACCAGGCCGCGTAGCCGGCAGCATTCAAGTGCAGACTGTCGACGCCAAGCGCCGGGTCGAGCTCGCCGGAGGGAAGGGCGAGGGCCGGCCACAGGTCGAGGTACTGCACATGCTGGGTGGGGGCGTACTGCCAGATATGCCGGTTAATGGAGCGGATGGTCTCGGCAAAATCCAGGTCGCGTGGCAGAACCGACTGCACCATTATGCGCGTCTCCGGCAGCGCCCGCCGCAGCGTGTGAAGAATGGTTTCAACGTTGCGCACGACGTATTCATCGGATTTGCGCCAGCCGAGGTCATTGGTCCCGACCCCGATGATGATGGCGTCTGGTCGCAACTCAATCACCCGATCAAGCTGGCAAATCACTTCGTCAGTGGTGTTACCGCTCGACGCCAGGTTGTGCACGTCTGAATCGGGAAGCCATTCGTCCCACTGTCCATCCGCAACGAAACCGTCGCCCAGAAAGGCGAGAGAAACAGTCATAGTAGCCTCCAACTCCTACCCCATCATGCCCCGAAGTGGGCCGAACTGGGCGGCGTGACCGGGATTCTCAGACTATACGCACGTTCTACCGGCAAGGCCAGCTCAGGCGGACCTAGGAAACCGGCTCCAGCGGATACTGCTCCTCGGCTTTGCCCTCGGCCACTGCCGTGGCCGTGATGCGGGTGGCCATCCCCTCGAAGATGATGCCGTGGAACGGGAAGATCATCGCCCAGTACAGCCGGCCGCCAAGGCCGCGGGGAAAGAATACCGCGCGTTGCCGATAAACCGAGCCCCCGGAATCCGTTGGAGTGACGCTCATTTCGAGCCACGCGCGGCCGGGAACGCGCATCTCGGCGCGTAGCCGCAGAAAGCTGCCGTGGTCGATCTTCTCCACCCGCCAGAAGTCGAGCACCTCGCCAATGTGCAGGTGGTCGGGGTTGCGCCGGCCGCGTCGCAGGCCGACGCCACCGACGGCTTTGTCCATCAGGCCACGTGTCGCCCAGGCCAGCGGAAACGAGTACCAGCCGTTTTCACCGCCGATGCTTTCAATGACTCGCCAGAGTGCGGCCGGGTCGGCCGGGGTGTTCTTTTCTCTCAGGTCGGTGTAGACGGCGTGGCCGGCCCAGTCTGGGTCGCTGGGCAGCGGGTTGCTGGACGCCCCCTCGATGGAGGAGTTGCGCCAGCTGGTCTCGACATCGCCGTCCCGCATGCGCCCGAGCGCCAGGCGCACCGCTCGGCGGTAACCGGTGAGGCCGCCTTTGGGTTGCGGAATGAAGTCGTCGATATCGTTCTCATGCACGATGCAGTCGTATTGCAGCGAGGCGATGATGGGGATGGCGAGATTGCGCGGAATGGGAGTGACCAGGTTCACCCACTGCGAGGCGAGCCAGGGGGTGAGCACCGGCAGGGCAGCGATGGCCCGCTGTTTGAGGCCGGCTTCGAGGGCGTAGCCGTTCATCATCTGGCCGTAACGCAGCACGTCGGGGCCACCGATGTCAAACGTACGGTTCACCTCGGGCGCAAGGTCGGCCGCAGCCTGCAGATAGTAGAGCACGTCGCGCACCGCGATCGGCTGGATTTTGTTGCGCACCCACTTGGGCGCGGGCATATACGGCAGCACGTCGGTCAGGTGACGGATCATTTCGAACGACGTCGAGCCGGAGCCGATGACCACTCCGGCCTGGAAGGCCACGGTCGGTACGCCGCTGGCCAGCAGAATGCGGCCAACCTCCATGCGGGAGCGCAGGTGGGCCGAGAGCGTGTCGGTATCGGGGTGCAGCCCGCCGAGGTAGACGATGCGCCCCACCTTGGCGGCGAGAGCGGCCTGGGCAACATTCCTGGCCGCGGTGTGCTCGGTTTTTTCAAAGTCGCCCGCCGCCCCCATCGAGTGCACGAGGTAGTAGAGCACGTCCACGTCGACACAGCCGCGCTCGACCGATGCAAGGTCGCCGAGGTCACCCTCGACGACCTCGACCTGGTCTGCCCAGGGCACATCCCGCAGTTTCGACGGGGTACGCACGAGCACGCGCACCGTGAAGCCGGCTTCCAGAAGTTTGGGAACGAGGCGTCCCCCAATGTAGCCCGTCGCGCCGGTGACCAGTACTCTGCGTGAAGTCATGGCGGGAAGCCTATCGCCTTCCCCCGGAAGCCAACTGAACGTCTCCGCCGAACATCTCCACTGCACGTGCAGTGTGCGCGCAACGGATGCCAACGAGACGGTTAGAGGATCGCCTTAGTGTGCCAGACCGTCTTCAGTTCGGTGAAGGCAAGGATGCGGGCGAGCGCCGGTGCTGCAGCATCCGCTCCCGATTCCGGAGGCAGTACCCGTTTGAGGGTCTCAGCGGCGCTGATCTGCAGCTCCACCCAATCGAGGTCGCCCGCACCGACGAGATCGAGCGCATTGACGTCGGCGTGACTGGCGAGCCAGGGAGTAATCTCAGCCGGGGAACCGGTCACGATGTTGACGACCCCACCGGGCACGTCGCTCGTGGCGAGCACCTCGCTGAGGCTGATCGCCGACAGTGGAGCGTTCTCATTGGCGACGACGACGACGGTGTTGCCGGCCACGAGGGCCGGCGCAATCGCGCTGACCAGGCCGAGCAACGATTGGGCGCCTTGCGGTGCAACGATGGCGACGATACCGGTCGGTTCGGGCACCGAGAGGTTGAAGAACGGGCCGGAAACCGGGTTGGCGTTGCCGGCGACCTGCACGTATTTGTCGGCCCAACCGGCATACCAGACCCAGCGGTCGATGGCCTCGTCAACCTGGGCGCTCGCGTCGGCGGCACTCACGCCCTCGCTGGCCACGATTTCGTCGATGAACTGCGCCCGACGACCTTCGAGCAGTTCGGCGATGCGGTACAGCACCTGCCCGCGGTTGTAGGCCGTGGTTCCGGCCCAGCCGCCGAAGGCACTGCGTGCGGCGACGACCGCGTCGCGCGCATCCTTGCGGCTACCCTTGGCAGCGTTGGCCAGAAAGTCGCCGGTGTGCGAGAGCACCTCGTAGACGCGGCCGGATTCGCTGCGCGGAAACTTACCGCCGATGTAGAGCTTGTAGGTCTTGGGAATTGCGAGGCGATTCACTTGGCAGCCTTCTTTGCAGATGCGGACTTCTTGGTAACGGGAGTCGTCGACTGAATGGGCGCGGCGTCTATCGACCGCGAGCCACTTCTCACGGCGGGCTTGAGGTAGGCAGCGAGGCCATGGCGGCCCCCCTCGCGGCCGTAGCCGCTTTCTTTATAGCCACCGAACGGACTCGACGGGTCGAACTGGTTGAAGGTGTTCGCCCAAATAACGCCGGCTCGTAGTTTGTCGGCGACGGCGAGGATGCGGCTGCCCTTGTCGCTCCAGATTCCAGCGGAGAGACCGTAGGGCGTGTTGTTCGCCTTAGCAATGGCCTCGGCCGGGGTTCGGAAGGTGAGCACCGAGAGCACCGGGCCGAATATCTCGTCACGGGCAATGCGGTGGCTGGTCGACACATTCGTGAAGATGGTCGGCGCAAACCAGAAACCGTTCTCCGGGATAACACAGTCGGCGCTCCAGCGTTCGGCGCCCTCTTGTTGGCCAAGGTGGGAAAGTTCGCGGATGCGAGCCAGCTGTTCCGCGCTGTTGATGGCACCGATATCGGTGTTCTTGTCGAGCGGGTCGCCCAGACGCAGGGTCTGCATGCGGCTCTTAAGCCGATCGATGACATCGTCGTGGATGCTTTCCTGCACCAGCAGGCGACTTCCGGCGCAGCACACGTGGCCCTGGTTGAAGAAGATACCGCGCACGATGCCCTCGACGGCCTGGTCAATCGGGGCATCGTCGAAGACGATGTTGGCGCCCTTGCCGCCGAGCTCCAGGCTGAGCTTTTTGTCCGTTCCGGCGACCGAGCGCGCGATGGCCCGGCCAACCGCGGTCGACCCGGTGAAAGCGACCTTGTTGATGCCGGGATGGTTAACGAGGGCCTGGCCGGTTTGGCCGTCACCCGTGATGATGTTGACGACGCCGGTGGGCAGGTCGGCCTGCTGCAAAATTTCGGCGAAGAGCAGTGCGGTGAGCGAGGTGGTTTCTGCGGGCTTGAGCACGACCGTATTGCCGGCGGCGAGCGCCGGGGCGATCTTCCAGGCCAGCATCATGAGCGGAAAGTTCCACGGGATGACCTGGGCGGCGACGCCGAGCGAGGCCGGGTTGGGTCCGGCTCCCGCGTGGTCGAGTTTGTCGGCCCAACCGGCGTAGTAGAAAAACCACGCCGCCACGAGCGGGATATCGACGTCCCGGGTTTCCTTGATCGGCTTGCCGTTGTCGAGGGTCTCAGCGACAGCGAGTTCGCGGGCGCGTTCCTGCACCAACCGGGCGATGCGAAACAGGTACTTACCGCGGTCACTCCCGGAGAGCCGGGACCAGACACCGTCGTAGGCGTGACGAGCGGCCGACACTGCGGCATCGACATCCGCTTCGTTGGCGGTAGCGATCATTGCGATTTGCTGTTCGGTGGCCGGGTTGATGGTCGCAAACGGTGTGCCGCGGCCCGCTGTGAAGTCACCGTTGATGAACAGGCCGTAGTCACTTCTGAGATTCAGCAGAGCTTTCGATTCGGGGGCCGGGGCGTAGTCAAGAAATTTCATGGTCGTTCCCTAATCAATCGTCACGTAGTCGGGGCCGGAATAATGCCCGGTCGTCATTTTTTGGCGCTGCAGCAGCACGTCGTTCAGCAGGCTGGAGGCGCCGAAGCGGAAGAGGTGCGGGGTGAGCCACTCCTCCCCCACCGTTTCCGCGACCGTGACGAGATATTTGATCGCGTCTTTAGATGTGCGGATGCCGCCGGCCGGTTTTACTCCGATGCGCACGTCGGTGAGGCGGTGCCAGTCGCGCACAACCTCAAGCATCGACAGCGTTACCGGAAGCGTCGCGGCGGGGGCGACCTTGCCCGTGGACGTTTTGATGAAGTCGCCGCCGGCGAGAATGGCCAGCCAGGAGGCTCGGCGCACGTTGTCGTAGGTGTTGAGTTCGCCGGTCTCGAGGATCACCTTGAGGTGGGCGAGCGAACCGTCCGTGCGGCGACAGGCTTCTTTCACGGCGACGATTTCGTCGTACACCTGCCCGAACCGGCCGGCCAGGAACGCTCCGCGATCGATGACCATGTCGATCTCGTCGGCACCCGCCGCGACAGCGTCGCGCACGTCAGCGAGCTTGACAGCGAGGGACGCACGGCCGCTCGGAAACGCGGTCGCGACCGCAGCGACGTTGACACCCTCGGTGCCGCCGGCGGCGTGGGCGGAGCCGAGCGCCGTGACGGCCGCGCCGACCATGTCGCCGTAAACGCAGACCGCAGCGACGCGGGGGCAGCCGGGATCATGCGGGTCGGGTAGGAGCGCCTTACTGACGAGGGAACGCACCTTGCCGGGGGTGTCTGAGCCCTCCAGGGTAGTGAGGTCGATCAGGCCGATGATGGTATCGATGGCCCAGCGTTTGGAACTGGTCTTGATCGAACGGGTGCCGAGGTCGGCGGCGCGGGCTTCGAGTCCGACGGCATCGATTCCGGGGATGCCGTGCAGATACCGGCGCAGGTTGGCGTCGGTGGCCTCCCCACCGATCAGCGCGAGCGCGCGCTGATCGGGCTGATAAGCGGCCAAGGGGCTAGTGGTCATGTGGTGTCCTTTTGAGCGTTGGAGCTGTCAGTCAGGGGGTCTATTGGCAGAGGGCGTTTGATACACACGGAAGCATCTAATACGCACGGAAGCATCTAATACACACGGAAGTTAGCCCTTAAGCAGGGCGTTCGCGGTGTCTTCGTCGGTCACCAGCACGGTACAGAGCCCGTTGCGCACGACGGCGCGCGCGATGGCGTGCTTGGTGTGTCCGGAGATGACAGCGATGGTGAGCGGGGCACGACGCAACTGGTCGAGCTGGATGCCGACCGTGCGTTCGTTGAGTTCCGGGTCAACGATGCGGCCGTTCCGGTCGATGTAGCGGCCAACAACGTCGCCGACGGCGCCGCGCGCGACGAGGTCGTTGATCTGCTCCACGGTCAGGTAACCGCTGTCGACGAGGGCGGAATTCGCATCCGCCTGGCCGGCGCTGAAGACGAAGGCCTGCGCGTTGCGGGCCAGGGCAAGTACCCCGGCAATGGTGCGGTCGGCTTCGATCGCCTGTTTGGTTTCGAGGCGTTCAAAGATGGCCGGGCTCGGCAACAGGGTCGCAGAGCCGTCGGCCTTGTGGGCGATGGTCACTGCAGTGGATGCCGCGGTGCCGGTGCGCTGGTTCAGGCTCACGCCACCGTTGATCTGCACCACGTTCACTCCCGGCCCCCAGCCCTGTTTGAGATGTAGGGACACATCGTGCAGGGTGCGACCCCAGCTGATGCCGAGGGTGCGCGGAGTCGGGCGCAGAGCGCTCAGATAGTCCGCGGCAGCCTGTGCGGTTCGCGACTGCAGTTCGGTGTCGCTGGACACTCCCGCAGAGGAGACCACGATGGCGTCGGTGAGGCCGGTCGATTCGCGCAGGCGGCGTTCAATGGGCAGGCGGCGCGCACGCGGGTGCACGATCTCGATGCGAATGAAACCATTGGCTTTGGCGCTCGCGAGCAACCGTCCGACTTTCCAGCGGGTCAGGCGCAGAATCACCCCGATCTCGTCTTGCGTCTGGTTTTCTTCGTAATACAGCTCGGCGGCGCGGATAGACAGGAGTTCGTCGGTGTCGCTCATGACAGTGTCGCGGTCCAATCGTTTGAGCTCAGCCTACTTCGGCCGAGCAGCCCATTCAACAGTCGTGGGGAATATTGCTCACATGAGCAGAAGATTGACCGTTGTATCCGTCGGGGCGGGCACCGGTACGATCGGTGCATGATCAGCAGCGCCGCTCCGCGTTTTGTTCTTGCCGTTGATGTCGGCGGCACCAAGGTCGAGGCCGCCCTCGTCGATGACCACGCGGTCCTGCTGACTGACAGCAGGAATCGCGCGGCAACCGGCGGGAGCGCTTCGAGCGAGCAACTCGCAGCCTCGGTCAGCAGCGTGGTGACCGAGACCCGAGCGAGCCTGCCCCAGGGCTCGGCTCTGATCGGCGTAGGGATCGGCTGTGCCGGGCCGATTCACCTCCGGGACGGAGCGGTGTCGCCGTTGAACCTGCCGGTCTGGCGCAACTACCCGCTGCGAGAACTGGTCGCCGGCCTGGTGCCCGATCTACCGGTGCGCCTGCGCCTGGACGGATTGTGCATCACCCTCGCTGAACACTGGGTGGGTGCCGGCCAGGGCATCGACAACCTGATGGGCATGATCGTATCGACCGGCATCGGCGGCGGGCTGATCCTCGGCGGTGTCACCGCGTCGGGGCCGACCGGTAACGCCGGCCACATCGGACACGTCGAGGTTGGCGGTTTCAACGACGCCTGCGCCTGCGGTGGGGTGGGCTGCATTGAGGCGATCGCTTCGGGGCCGAAGACCGTCGCCTGGGCGCGCACCCAGGGATTCACGGGCGAGTCCGGCGAAGACCTCGCCGCAGCCTACGCGGCCGCGAATCCGATTGCTCTCGCGGCCGTGGAACGCAGCGGACGGGCGCTCGGGCAAGCCATCGCCTCGGCGGTGACGTTGCTTGACCTTGACATGGTCGCGATCGGCGGCGGCTTCTCCAATGTCACGCCCGACCTGCTTGATTTTGCCCGTACCACCCTGGCCCAGCGTGTGCAGTTCGCCTATGCGACCCGGGTGCGCGTGGTGCCATCGGCGCTGTCCGGCGATGGCCCGTTGATCGGCGCCGCAGCGCTGATTCATCGCGCCGAGTTGGTGCCTTAAGCCAGTTCTTCGCGGGAGCGTGCCAGCTGGTCCTCCAGCTTGTGTGGGCGTCCGATGACCGCACCGGCAATGATGACGCCCAGCGCGGTAGTCATCAGAAAGAGCAGCGGCCAGGTCCACCCCCCGCTGAGCTCGTGCAACAGCCCGACGACGAGAGGCCCGGCCGCTCCCACGGTGTAACCGATACTCTGAACGAAGCTGCTCAGCGCGACAGCACCCGCGTGGGTGCGGGTGCGCAGGTTGATAAGCACGAGCGCGAGCGGAAAGAACAACGGCCCCAGCCCGGCCAGACCGACCCAGAGCCAGGTCAGCGTCTCTGGTGCAAGCAATAAACCCAGGTCACCGGCGATGAATGCGAACACGCCGACGTAGACGAGCGGCCCGATGTTGGTCAGGCGCGCTGTCAGCATCGGAATTATCAGCGCGCACGGAAAGCCCATGCTGGCATACAGGGCCAGAAGCGTTCCCGCCTGGGCGGGGGTCACGCCCGCCGTGTCGACAAGCAACCGCGGCAGCCACGCGAACATGGCGTAAGCATTGAGCGCCGACGCTGCGAACACCCCGGTGATCGCCCAGGCGATTGACGATTTCCACAGATGACCCAGAATCGTGGCATCGGCCTCTTCCACAACGGGGCCGGGCACGTGCGCGGTGCGTTGTCGCACCAGCATGGTGATCCACGGCACCAAGGCCAGCAGGGCGAGCAGCATCCACATGCTGAGCGACACGCGCCAGCCCGCAGCATCCGCCACGGGCACCGCGACCAACGGCGGCACGAGGGTGCTCAGGGACACGACGGTGACGTAGACGCTGGTCATGAGCCCGACACGGTCGGGAAAGTATTTCTTGACCAGCGGCGGGAGGAGAACGTTGCCGATGCCGAGCCCGGCGAAAGCGATGACGCTACCAAGGATGAGCATGGCGATCGAGCCTGACCAGCCTCGAGTGACATGCCCGACCAGGATCGCCAGGAGAGCGATTACGAGGGGAAGTTCCAGGCCGTGGCGGCGCGTAATCAAGGGGGTGAAGATGCCGAACACGGCGAAACACACTGGGGGGAGCATGCCCAGTACCCCGAGCGACACGGCACTCAGGGGGATATCGACGCTGACCTCGGTCACAATGGGCGACAGGGCGGCAACCGCGTTGCGCAGATTCGCCGCAACCAAAATGATACCCAGCAGCGCTAATCCGCGTCCCGGCCACAGGCGGCGGGAGGCGGCAGTGTTCACTCGGTCAGTCTAAGGCCGGGCCGCGGCGCGTTCTCGCTGCACATCGGCGGCCAGATCCTTCAGGTCCTCCCGGCGATCGGGGGCGATGAGGTCGGGCAACAGCAGCGCCCACATCTCGGTTAATCGCTGGTCGATATCGCCGCGCCGGGTCAGCACATCGGAGACGAGCTGCACGCCCGTAAAAGCGGCCGTGAAAAAATGGGCTGCAGCGCCAACGTCGAGCGTGGGAACCACGTCGCCTTCAGCTATCCCCCGGCGCAGGAATTCCTCACAGGCGATCATCCAGTCCAGATAGGGAGTGGAGACCGGAGTCTGGAAGTTCGCGGCTTCAATAGTCAGGCGCACCCCCGCACTGACAATGAGGTCATCGCGCAGCTGCCGGGCGAGCTCGTACGACATCGAGACGAGGGCGCGCAGACCGGGCACGTTGGTGCCGAGAAGCTGGCGACCGGCGCCGACTGACCGCTCGTGCTGGGCGTCGATAATGGCGACGGCGAGGGCTTCCTTGGAGTCGAAGTGAAAGTACAGTGCACCTTTCGTGACACCGGCGGCAGCGCTCACCTGCGCGAGGGACGTGCTCCCATACCCTCGTTGTTCAAAGGTCGCCGCAGCGCCTCGAATAATGGACGCGCGCGTTTCTATCGCTCGAACTTGTTGTGGCATGGAACCCCCCGGGATAACGCTTGTGTGCCAAGCGTACCGGGGCGAACTCGACGCCAGAAATGCGCACGGACCCGTGACCACCCCCCTTTGTGGCTATACAGTTTAAAGTCTCTTTGGTACGTTTCTGGCAGTGGGAACAGAGGGAAAGTGTCTGCAATCAGGGGTATTGCCGACCTCAGATTTCAGCCGAGCCTGGTCCAGTCGGCCGGGCCCGTTGTGCCCGCCGCATACTCCTCAAGAGGCACCGTGCCGGCGTGCCACTCCGCAAGAACGGGCGCAACGATACGCCAGCACTGTTCGGCCGTGTCACCGCGCACCGACAGTGCCGGGTCCCTGTTGAGTATGCCCTCAAGCACCTCGCCATAGGCGAGTAATTGGCCCGGCCCGAAATCAGTCCGTAGGCTGACCCGCTCGAGCTCGAACGGATCGCCCGGTCCATTGAGGTTCAGGTCGAGACACATCGTGTCGGGAGCCAGAAAGATCCGCAGGATCGTGGGTTGATTCTGGCCGAGCAGCCCGGTCGGCACGTGCGAGGCCGGCTTAAAAGTGATCACGATCTCCCGCCGTCGGGCACCGAGTCCCTTGCCCGATCGCAGGGTGAACGGCACGCCAGCCCAGCGCCAGGTATCGATCTCGACAGTGACCTCGGCGAGCGTTTCGGTCTGATTCTCCGGGTCAACGCCGGGTTCATCGACGTAGGCGGGCAACAGGCGACCATCGACGCTACCCGAGACATACCGTGCCCGCCTGCTTGAGGAGCCTGCATCGTCCCCTCGCACCCTGGTCGCACGCAGCACCATACCCTTGGCATCCCGCAGATCTGCCGCGTCAAGCGTCGACGGTGGCTCCATCGCCAATACGGCGAGAACCTGCAGGAGGTGACTCTGGATCATGTCAACGAGCGCACCGGCATGATCGTAGTAGCCCGCGCGAGATTCCAGACCGAGCTGCTCGTCGTAGACGATATCGACGCGTTCGATGTGAGTATTGTTCCAGAGCGGTTCGAAAATGCGATTGGCAAAGCGCAGCCCGAGCAAGTTGAAGACGGTGGAGCGTCCGAGGAAATGATCGACCCGGTGGATGCACTCTTCAGGCACGAGCTTGGTCAGGAGTGCGTTGAGCGATTTCGCACCGTCCTCGTCGGTCCCGAACGGTTTCTCCAGGGCTAGCTGAGTGCCCGGGGGCAACGAGACTGCGGCGAGCGCGTCGGCGACCAGTACCGCAATGCGAGGCGGCAGCGCAAAGTAAATGGCCGGTGCGCCCTCACATTTGGCGAGGAGCCGTTCGAGTTCGTGGGGTTCGGTCACATCGGCGTGCAGGTAGTGAGTGTCCTCGAGTAGACGGTCAACGCCAGCCCCCGTGGCCGCACAGGTGGCAAAGGCACTGGTGATCCGTTCTCGCCATTCGCCGTGGGTGAACCGTTCCTGACCCGCCCCGACGAGGTTCACGGTTCGTTCCGGATGCTCTGTCAGGAGCTGACCGAGGGCCGGCAAGAGGAGACGGGAGGTGAGGTCCCCTCCCGCGCCCAAAATCAGGAGTGTGCTGACGGTCTGCGACATCTGTCTACCGTAGCTGTCACGACGCGCCAACGGCACGCCAGGTTTGGCCTTGTACCCACTGACTAGCCCAGAATCAAGCGCACTCGCTGGACATCATCGCGCATCTGCGCGATCAGTGGGGCGACACCGGAGTAGGCGACCATGCCGCGAATCCGTTCCACAAACGAAACGTCGACGACGTGGTCGTAGAGGTCGAGATCGACCTCGTCGAGCACGTACGCTTCAACCTGCTTCTGCGCCACACCGTCGAAGGTGGGATTGTTGCCCACCGAGATGGCTGCAGGGTAGCGGGTACCGGCATCCGTCAGCCAGCCTGCGTACACGCCGTCTGCCGGAATCAGGCCGTCGGAATCGGCCGACAGGTTGGCGGTGGGAAATCCCAGCTCGCGACCGCGAGCCGCACCGTGCACGACGACGCCGCGCACGGTCGGCAGGTGGGCGAGCAAGCGACCCGCCGCAGACACCTCACCACTGGCCAGTAGCTCACGAATCCAGGTTGACGACACCCGGCGGTCTCCGTCAGGCTTCACATCGTCGATCATGCACACGTCGTAGCCGAATTCGGTGCCGAGCTCACGAAGCAGGGCTACATCGCCCGCGCCCCCCGCCCCAAAACGAAAGTCGCGACCGACCATCACGAAGCGGGCATGCAGGGCCGTGACCAGGATGTACTCGATGAATTCCCGCGGCGGCAGGCTCGACAGCGCCTGGTTGAATTCGAGCAGCAGGGTCGCGTCGACTCCGGTCTCGGCAATCAGCTTGAGCTTCTGCTCGGCGCTGACCAGCGCGCGCGGGCAGGTGGCTGGCGAAAGCAGAGCGAGCGGATGCCGGTCAAACGTTACGACGACGGCCGCCAGTTGGTGCCGTGCGGCGATGTGCCGAAGCTCGGTAATGACCGCCCGGTGGCCGGCATGCACCCCGTCGAATTTTCCGATGCTCACGATTGAGGCAGGCCAGTTACTCGGTACCGAGTCGACGCCGTAAAAGGTTTTCATGCGCGGCCAGAACGGATCGTTCGGCGGGAGGTCTCGGCCGACACCGGGTGTCGGGCGAGCCACCACATGCCAAGCAGTGGGAGCACGAGGGGAACAAAACCGTAGCCCTGACCGAAGACCGACCAGACCGTTTTGTGTTGGAACAGCGCCGGATCGACCAGGCTTAGAGTTCCCACGACGAGCACGCCGACCAGTTCGAAGCTGATGGTGATCCAGGCGATGCGGTACCAGCGGGCGCTGCGCTTGATCAGTGCGATCGTTGCGACGATGTATACGACGGCGGCGATAGCCGACAGCGAGTAGGCGAGCGGGGCATCCTCGAACTCGGAGGCGATCTGCACGAACGAGCGCCCGGTGGCCGCGAGGGCCAGCACGCCGTAGACGGCGATGAGGAGTCGGCCGATGCCACTCACCCGGCGGGAGGGGGCGGGCGCTTCATTCCGGGAATCATTCATCATTGCTCGGTAATTATTGCAGCTTCCGCAGCGAACCCGTGAACGGGGTCAACTGCCCTGCACATTCCAGATCTGGTTCATACGGTAAAGCATGATGGCCACCGACAGGCTGGTCAGGCCAAGAATGACCGTGCTCCAGCGACTGCGTTCGACGAGGGCCCAGAATCCGGCCGCGACCGGCAGCAGAATGGCGCTGACCAGGTAGGTATAGAACTCGAGCAAACTGCCGGTGGCGTTGTTGCCAGCGAGCGGTGCCGCTATTGCGGCCGCCAGTTGCACGATCAACAGCAGTTCAACGAGCGCGGTCGCTCCCATGGTCAGGTCGGTGGGTTTGCGTCCGACCAGACCCAGGATGACGCAGAGCAGGCCGCCGGGCACGGCGATGGCCAGTTGCAGCCAGGTGAACCATTCGATCATGGGGTGGGTGTCGATTCGCTCGGTTCGGGTTCATCTGGCGGAAAGTTCAGAAGCGACTTAACCTGGTCACCGCGGTATTCGACCAGCCCAACCAATCGGCCGTTCGGGTCGATCGCGGCAACCGGTCCGGTGCGTGCGGTGTCGGTGTCGGTGTCGGTGTCGACGGTGATTCGTTTGCCGTGGCCGAGGTCGATCGCCTGCTCGGTGGACAGGTCAAGGCGCGGGAGCAGCCGGGTGGCGGCATCCGCTGGCGAAATGAGGTCGGCGGTAACGTTGACCTGTTCCAGCGTGGCGGCGTTCTCGACGCGAAACGGGCCGATGCGAGTGCGGCGCAGGGCTGTGAGATGGCCGCCCACACCGAGCGCGAGCCCCAGGTCGCGGGCCAGGGCACGAATGTAGGTGCCGGAGGCGCACTCGACGCGCACCTCGAGGTCGAGAAAGCCGTCGCGGCACGTGCTGGAAAGCAGTTCGAACTCACTCACGGTCACCGGGCGGGAGGGTAATTGCACATCTTCGCCGGCCCGTACCCGGGCGTAGGCCCGTTTGCCGTCCACCTTGATGGCGCTGACCGCGCTCGGTTGCTGACTGATGTCGCCGGTGAGGTCACGGATGCCAGCCGTGATGGCTGCAGGGTCAATAGCGACGACCCGCTCGACGGTGGCGCGGGTGAGTTCGTCGCCCTCCGCGTCATCCGTTGTGGTGGACTGGCCGAGACGGATGGTCGCGAGGTACTCCTTGTCGAGGCCGACGATGTAGGTGAGCAGCCGGGTCGAACTATTGATGCCGAGTACGAGCAGCCCGGTGGCCATGGGGTCGAGGGTGCCGGCGTGGCCGACCTTACGGGTTCCGGCCAGACGCCGGGTTCGGGCGACAGCGTCATGGCTGGTCCAGCCCTGCGCCTTGTCGATGAGTAGAAGGCCGCTGGTCACTTCCTGAGGGTATCAGCGTGTGACCGGTGCCGACGTGCACATCGCTGATTGCGGCCCCGTAGTATGTGACGCGTGAGAATCGCGGTGATCGGTGCGGGCGCCCTGGGCAGCACTTTCGCGTGCCTCCTCGCGGCGCAGGGGCACGATCTGGTCGTGACCGTGCGCGGGGCTGCACTGTCGGCAGTGCGGGCCGACGGCATCCGGGTGACCGGCGGCTTCGGTGATCGGTTCGCGCGGCCGCTGGCCGTGGAACGGATGACTGAACCCTGCGATCTGGCACTGATCTGCACCAAGGCGCAGGATGCTGCGGGAGCGATTGCCGAGAACGCCGCCATGCTCGATGGCACGCCGGTGATCGTCGTGCAAAACGGGCTCGACGGGGTGACGACCGCGCAGCGGCTGCTGCCAGGCTCCCAGTGTTTTGGGCTGATCACGATCATTGCCGCTCACTATGAGGCGCCCGGCCGAGTGCGGGTGACAACGAAGGCGCCCAGCTATATCGGGCGCGGCGACGGCCAGGTCGATGCGGAGTCGTTGCGCTGGCAGTCGGTGTTGGGCGCCGCCGCGCCCACTCTGGCCCTGAACAACTTTGTCGGTGCTCAGTGGACCAAACTCGTGGTCAACATGCTCAACGCTCTGCCCGCCGTCACCGGGCGCAGCGTTCAGCAGGTGATCGGGCAGGCCAGGCTGCGCCGATTGATGACGACGAGCATGCGTGAAACCGTGCGTGTGGGGCTCGCTAGCGGGGTTAGGTTCGGCACCCTGCAGGGCCTCTCCCACCGGCGCCTGCGTGTCTTTGCGCTGGCACCGATTTGGGCCGGCCAGGTGCTGCCGCTGTTCCTGCGCTCACGCATGGGTACGGTGCCGAACCAGGGTTCCACTCTGCAGAGTCTGCAACGCGGCCAACGCACGGAGATCGATTTTCTCAATGGAGCAACGGTGCGTGCCGCAGCGACCGTCGGCGTGGGCGCACCGGTCAATGCGCTCCTCACCGAGCTTGTGCACGAGGTCGAACAATCCGGTCGTTTTCTTACGCCAGCCGAGGTGCTCGCGCGGTTTCACTGATCGGGAAGGGGCCGTCAGTGGCTGCTCAGCACCGGTCGGTCCGGATGAGGCGGCGAGGGCGCACAGAAAATCGAGGCGGGCTGTGGATGCCGGCTTCACGAATCGAGCCTAGGTTAGAACGGATGAACGTCACACCCTCCACTCCCACCGCGCAGGAACAAGCCGCCGCCATCAGCTTCAC
Source organism: Actinomycetales bacterium (assembly GCA_038205545.1). Taxonomy (GTDB): domain Bacteria; phylum Actinomycetota; class Actinomycetes; order Actinomycetales; family Microbacteriaceae; genus Cryobacterium. The sequence continues at coordinate 59,608 of JBBRBV010000001.1, read as the reverse complement.
ACTCAACGCCTGGTTTGTGGCCAACGCGCGCGACCTACCGTGGCGTCGCGACGGATTCGGGGCCTGGGGCATTCTGGTGAGCGAGTTCATGTTGCAGCAGACACCGGTGAACCGGGTCATTCCCCGGCTGGAGGAATGGCTGGCGCGCTGGCCGACTCCCGCCGACCTCGCTGCTGTACCGCGAAGCGAAGCGGTGCGGGCGTGGTCCAGCCTCGGGTACCCGCGGCGCGCGCTGTGGTTGCACTCCGCGGCAGTGCAGATCACCACCGTTCATGGCGGTGTCGTGCCCTCCGATATTGACGATCTGCTGGCATTGACCGGGGTCGGGGATTACACCGCGCGGGCGGTGGCTGCCTTTGCGTACGGCCATCGGCATCCGGTCGTCGACACCAATACCCGGCGGGTAATCGCACGCGCCGTCGCCGGCGCTGGCGAACCATCTCCGCCCAGCCGCGGTCGGGACCTCGACGCGATGGGTCGGCTGCTGCCGAAGAGTGCGCACGAGGCGGCCCTGTTCAACGCCGCCATCATGGAGCTCGGTGCGGTCGTGTGCACCAGCCGCAGCCCGCACTGCGAAATATGCCCGATTCGGAAATCTTGCGCTTGGCGGGCCGCCGATTACCCCGAGTACGCCGGTTCGCGCAAAAAAATACAAAAGAAGTTCGAGGGCAGCGACCGTCAGGTGCGTGGCCTGATCATGGCCGAGTTGCGGTCGACACACCGCTCGGTCACGGATGCCGAGATCAAAACCCTCTGGCCGGATGCTGCGCAGCTGCAGCGCGCGCTGGCCAGCCTCGTCGCGGACGGTTTGGCGGTTGCCATACCGGACGGATTAGGCCTGCCGCAGTAGGTGACCGCGTACGATTGACCGGTGACGTCAACAAATTATTCTTCTTCGGCCAGCTACCCCGACGCCGATGCCCAGTATGCGTCCCTGCTGCGCGACGCCCTCGAGAACGGCACGAAAAAGGCCGACCGCACCGGAACCGGCACGCGCAGCGTGTTTGGGCGCCAGCTGAGATTCGATCTCGCCGCCGGTTTTCCGCTCGTGACCACAAAACGGGTTCACTTCGCGTCGATCGCCTACGAACTCCTCTGGTTTCTGCGCGGCGATTCCAACGTGACCTGGTTGCAGGAGAAGGGCGTGCGCATCTGGAACGAGTGGGCCGACGAGGACGGCGAACTCGGCCCGATCTACGGGGTGCAGTGGCGGTCCTGGCCCACCCCCGGCGGCGACACCATCGACCAGATCAGCCAGGTACTCGATACCCTACGCACCGATCCGGACTCCCGTCGCATGATCGTGTCTGCCTGGAACGTGGCGGACCTGCCGAACATGGCGCTCGCCCCCTGTCATGCCCTGTTCCAGTTCTACGTGGCCGACGGAAAGCTCTCCTGCCAGCTGTATCAGCGCAGCGCAGACCTCTTTCTCGGCGTGCCGTTTAATATCGCCAGCTACGCCCTACTCACCCAGCTTGTCGCCGAGCAGGCCGGGCTTGAGCTTGGTGAGTTCGTCTGGACCGGCGGGGACTGCCACATCTACGACAACCATGTCGAGCAGGTCACCGAGCAGCTCTCGCGCACCCCGTTCACCTCCCCCACCCTGCGCATCAAGCCCGGCCGCACCAGCCTGTTCGACTACGACTACGACGACCTCGTACTGGAGAACTACCAGTACCATCCCGCGATTCGCGGGCGGGTTGCCGTCTGATGCTCGGTTTGATCTGGGCGCAGACCCGCAACGGCGTCATCGGAGCCAACGGGGTCATGCCCTGGCACCTGCCCGAAGATCTCGCCCATTTTCGAACGGTGACCCGTGCCTCCACCGTCATCATGGGCCGGCGTACCTGGGATTCTCTACCGGAGCGTTTTCGTCCGCTGCCCGGGCGACAGAACATCGTGATCACTCGGCAGCGGGACTGGGCCGCGGAGGGAGCATCCGTGGCGCACACCCTCGAGGATGCCCTCGTGCTCGCCGAGGGGCCGGTCTGGGTGATCGGTGGCGCCGAAATCTACCAACTGGCGTTACCCGTGGCGGAGATTCTCGTGGTAACCGAGATTGACGCCGAGATTGTCGGTGACACGCTCGCACCCGTCATTACCGCGGAGTGGACCGAAGCCGAGCAGCAACAGCCGAGCGGATGGCTCAGCTCCAGCGACGGGCTACAGTACCGTTTCGTGCGCTACCAGCGCTCCCCCGCAACCTGACCCATGCCGGCCCGGCCTGCTGCCTGCCGCCTCCCTCCTGAAACCGTTCGGGGCCCGGGCCCCGAGCGCGGGCCCAGTTTGTAAACTGGGCCTGGGTTCGGGGCCCGGGCCCCGTGCACGGTGCTGAGGGAGAGCTAGTGCTTGGCGGTGCTGGCCGTGTTGGACTCGCCTGCGTCGTCAGGATCGTCGGTGGGCCGAGAATCGTCGGTGGGCTCAGACTCCACCGACTCGTCATCTTCGAAGTCGTATTCACGCGGCTTCTTGTACGGGTCGGCATCACCGGCGTAGGTGGCCGTGCCCTTGCTGTCCTCGGTGGCGCTGTCACGTTGGTGCGCTTCGCGAAGCAGGTCGTCGATGAGGGCCGCGTTCTCGGGGATTCCGTCAGCAATGAACTCAATCGACGGAGTGAGCCGTGCGGTGATGTTCTTGCCGACCTCGCTGCGCATCATGCCGGTGGCGGCTTTGAGCGCGGCCGCACTATCGGTGCGCTCCTCGATCGAGCCGTACACCGTGTAGAAAACGGATGCGTGTTGCAGATCGCCGGTTACCTTCACATCGGTGATGGTGACGAACCCGAGCCTCGGGTCGCGCAGCCCGCGTTCGAGGCGTTTGGCGATGATGACCTTAATACGGTCCGCCATCTTTCTTGCGCGTTCCGGATCTGCCATGTGATTACTCCTTGTTAGCGGGCGCCTTCGCGCCGGGTCGTTCTTTAGTTGTCACGCCGCAGTAGGCATGATTGCCACTGCCCGCCCGACTCAGGGTCGGAGCGGAGATTCCCATTTAAATGGGAATCGGGGTGAGGGTCTCCGCTCTTTCCCACAAATGGGAAATTCCGCGAAGACCCGACCCCTCAAACAGCCAGCGAGCTAGGCGCGCGGCTTTTCCTTCATTTCGATGGTCTCAATCTCATCGCCAATCCGAATGTCGTTGAACTTGCCCAGTCCGATACCACACTCGAAGTCTGTGCGGACCTCGGTGACATCGTCCTTGAAGCGGCGCAGCGACTCGATGCCCAGGTTGTCCCCCACCACGATGCCTTCGCGGATAACGCGAGCCTTGGCATTTCGGGTGATGGTACCGCTTCGCACGATGACACCGGCGACGTTTCCGAACTTCGACGAGCTGAAGACCTCGCGAATTTCGGCGACACCACTCTGGATCTCCTCATACTCGGGCTTGAGCATTCCCTTGAGGGAATTCTCGATGTCCTCGAGGGCCGAGTAGATGACGGAGTAGAAGCGCACGTCGACGCCTTCGCGAGCTGCACGCTCGCGGGCCTTGGTGTCTGGGCGAACGTTGAACCCGATGATGATGGCATTGTCGACGGTGGCGAGGTTGACGTCGCTCTCCGTGACCGCGCCGACACCACGGTGGATGATGCGCAGCTGAACCGAATCGTCAACCTCGATCTTGAGCAGTGACTCTTCCAGGGCCTCAACGGCACCGGAAACGTCACCCTTGATGATGAGGTTGAGCGACTCGACCTTGCCCTCTTCGAGGGCACGGGTGAAGTCTTCGAGGCTGATGCGCTTGCGGGCCTTGGCCAGCAGGGCGTTGCGCTCGGCCGCTTCACGCTTCTCGGCAATCTGACGCGCGGTGCGGTCTTCCTGGATGACCAGGAAGGTGTCGCCAGCGCGGGGAACGCTCGAGAGACCCTGCACCTGAACCGCGCGGGATGGGGTGGCGGCGAGAACGGCTACACCGTTTTCGTCCGCCATCGCACGTACGCGGCCGTAGGCCGTTCCGGCGACGATGGAGTCTCCCACGTGCAACGTTCCCGACTGGATGAGCACGGTTGCCACCGCGCCACGCCCCTTGTCGAGGCGGGCCTCGATGGCGACACCACGGGCGTCCTTGTTCGGGTTGGCTCGCATATCCAGTCCGGCATCGGCGACCAGGAGCACAGCGTCAAGAATTTCCTTGATGCCGGTCTTGTTCTTCGCCGACACGTCCACGAACATGACGTCTCCGCCGTACTCTTCGGCGACGAGCCCGAATTCGGTGAGCTGCTGGCGCACCTTCTGCGGGTTGGCGCCGGGCTTGTCGATCTTGTTCACCGCGACAACGATCGGCACGTCGGCGGCCTGGGCGTGGTTGAGCGCCTCAACGGTCTGCGGCATGATGCCGTCATCGGCGGCGACAACGAGAATGGCGATGTCGGTGACCTGCGCACCACGAGCACGCATGGCGGTGAACGCCTCGTGACCCGGTGTGTCAATGAAGGTCACGGCGCGGTCGATACCCTCGTGCTCGGTGAGGATCTGGTAGGCACCGATGTGCTGCGTGATACCGCCTGCCTCGCCGTCGGCGACCTTGGCGTTACGGATCGCGTCAAGAAGCGCGGTCTTACCGTGGTCGACGTGGCCCATAACGGTGACGACGGGAGGACGGATCTCGAGAACGTCATCGGTTTCTTCTTCAAGTTCCTGATCGATGTCGATATCGAAGGCGAGCAGCAACTCGCGGTCTTCGTCATCGGGCGACACCATCTGAATCTTGTAGCCGAGCTCACTACCGAGCACGTCAAACGTGGCCTCATCGAGGGACTCCGTTGCCGTGGCCATTTCACCGAGGTGGAACAACACGGTAACGAGGTTTCCGGGACTCGCGTCAATCTTGTCGGCGAAGTCCGTAATGGATGCTCCGCGACGAAGACGAACAATGGTTCCACCATCGCCACGGGGTACGGATACTCCACCCAGCGACGGGGCCTCGCGCAGCTCAAACTCTGCTCTCTTCGTGCGCTTCGACTTACGCGCCTTGTTCTTGCCGCCACCGCGACCGAAGGCACCAGCGGTGCCACCGCCCGGACCGCGACCGCGACCGGCTCCACCGCCACCACCGGCAGGGCGGGGCGGGCCGAAACCCGGAGCTCCGCCGGGTGCCCCACCCGGACGTGCACCGGGGCGAGCTCCACCAGCCCCACCCGGCGCGCCGCCGGGACGCTGAAAGGAGCCCGGGCGCTGACCGAAACCGGTCGGACGGGCGGCCTGGCCGGGTCCTCCCGGCCGCGGGGCGCCGGGACGAGGTGCCGCGGGGCGCGGAATGTTGCTTGGGGAGGGTGCAGCGGGACGCTGGCCCATGCCCTGAGCGCTCGCGAACGGGTTGTTGCCCGGACGCGGCGGCTGGGCAGGACGCTTTCCCATTCCCTGGTTGCTGGCGAACGGGTTGTTACCCGGTCGTGCAGCTCCGGGGCGAGGCATGCCCGGCTTGACCGGCGTAGCCGATCCTCCCGTGGTCTTCGCCTCGGGGGTGTCCGTGCTGGGCTTGTCAACGGCCTCAGCTGCAGCAGCTTTCTCCGCAGCGGCGGTCTTCTCGGCAGCGGCAGCCCTCTCGGCGGCCTGGGCCTGGCGCTCGGCGACGGTGAGCGGTGCGACCGGAACGGGCGCAGCATCCGCTATCGGAGCAGCCTCGGCGACGACCGGCGTAACCGGTTCAGCGGTGGGTTTCGGTCCGGGACGAGCGCCCGGCTTGGCAGCGCTGCTCGGGCGAGCGGGCGTTGCCGCGGCGGGCACGTCGGCGGTAACTGCGGGCTTGGCCGCCTTGGCGGCAGTGCTCGCGGCCTCAAGAGCGGCGCGAAGGCGACGCGCTACGGGCGGTTCAACGCTACTGGACGGTCCTTTGACGAACTCGCCCATTTCTTTCAATTTTGCAAGGGCTACCTTGCTGTCGACTCCGAGCTCGGTAGCGATCTCGTGTACGCGTGGTTTCGCAGCCACAATTCTCCTGTTCCGGGCCTGCACCCGGAAAGGGGCAGACCGTTAGTAACGGACGGGTCTCATTTCGAGCCGCTCATTAGTTATCCATAAGCCAATTCAGCCTGTTCTCTAGTTGTTTCGCGTCCAGTGACCTGGTCACGCGAAAGGCACGCCCGAAAGCGCGTCGCCTTACGGCATCCTGAAAGCACGAGTCGCGGGCGTGCAGCCACGCACCTCTACCGGGGATCGTGGCGGTTTCATCCACCACAACTTCTGATTTCCCGGCAACGATCCGCAAAAGTGAGGATCGAGGGGCGCGCAAACGGCAGCCAATACACGTTCTTACGGATTCCATCGTACCCCCTATTCGGCATCCTCCAGAATGCTGTCGGGTTGAATGTCGATTTTCGCGCCGGTGAGCTTGGCCGCGAGACGGGCATTCTGGCCTTCTTTGCCGATCGCGAGCGAGAGCTGGTAGTCGGGAACGAGGGCCCGCACTGCCTTGATCGACTCGTCGATGACATAGGCACTGGTCACCTTGGCGGGAGACAGGGCACTGGCAACGAAGGTCGGAAGGTCGGGCGAGAAATCGACGATGTCGATCTTCTCATTGTTGAGTTCAATGGTGACGGCGCGCACGCGCTGGCCGAGTTCACCAATGCAGGCACCCTTGGCGTTGACGCCGGGCTCGGTGGCGCGCACGGCGATCTTGGTGCGGTGGCCAGCTTCACGCGCGAGCGAAACGATCTCGACGACACCGCTGGCGATCTCGGGAACCTCGAGTGCGAACAGCTTTCGCACGAGCGACGGGTGGGTGCGCGACACGGTGATCTGCGGGCCCTTGAGCCCGCGCGCTACAGTCGTGACGAACACGCGAATGCGCGCGCCGTGAACGTAGCTTTCGGTAGGGACCTGCTCCTCGGGGGGCATGATCGCTTCGACAGTGCCGAGGTCGACGTGAATCATGCGCGGATTGGGACCCTGCTGAATGATTCCGGCAACAATGTCGCCCTCGCGCCCCTTGAATTCGCCAAGCACCGCATCATCGGCCAGGTCGCGCAGACGCTGGTTGATGACCTGCTTGGCGGCGAAGGCAGCGATACGCCCAAAGTCGGTCGGGTTGTCGACGGCTTCGCCGATGACATTGCCTTCTTCGTCGTGCTCGGGAACGTAGATGTCCACATGCCCGGACTTGCGGTCAAGAACGACGCGCGCCTCGGGCACTTCCTGGACGTCGTGCTTGGCGTCAGCGATCTTCGAAGCTTCAAGCTTCGTGACGTCCTGCTGGATGTGCTTGACATAGGCGGTCAGAATCGCCTGTTCGATGATGTGCACGAGTTCCTCGAAGGGAATCTCTTTTTCGCGCTCCAATAGCCGCAAAACACTGAGGTCGATGTCCATGGCCGGCCTCCTCTATTCAGATCTTGCCGCCGCGAAACCGCGCAGCGGGCTGGATACTACGGTACCCGAATCTTTGGCGGCCTGTCACCCACTTGCCCGTGTGACGCCGGTCGGAGCGGGTTCTCTGCAGCACGGATGCTGCCGGCTCGCGAGCCGGCAGCATCCGTTGAAGAAAACTGCTTACCCGAAGTGCCGGGCGACGTCGGCGACGTCCACCTGCTCGCGGTCGCCGGTGCGGCGGTTCCACAGCTCAACGATGCCGTCAGCGGCGCCGCGACCGACGATGACGATCCAGGGCACACCGATGAGTTCGGCGTCGCCAAACTTGACGCCGGGCGAGACCTTGCGGCGGTCGTCGTAGAGCACGTCTCGGCCGGTGGCCTCGATGGCGGCGACAACGGTTTCTGAGGTGTCAAAGACGATCTCGTCCCGGCCGGTGGCGATCACGTGCACGTCAAACGGAGTGACCGATTCGGGCCAGATCAGACCCTTTGCGTCGTTGTTGAGTTCAGCGATAACCGCCAGGATGCGGGTGACGCCAACGCCGTATGAGCCCATCGTGACCGTGACCAGCTTGCCGTTCTCGTCGAGAACCTTCAGGCCGAGCACCTCGGCGTACTTGCGACCGAGCTGGAACACATGCCCGATTTCCATGCCGCGAATGAGTTCTACCGGGCCACTTCCGTCGGGGGCGGGGTCGCCGGCACGTACGTCGGAGGCCTCGACCACGTCGTCAATGGCGAAGTCGCGGCCAGCTACGAGGCCGAAGACGTGGCGGCCCTCTTCGTTGGCTCCGGTGATCCACTCGGTGCCAGCAACCACACGCGGGTCGACGAAAAAGCGGATGCCGGTGTTCGACTTCGCACCGAGCACCGCGCCGTTCTTACCCCACGGGCCGATGTACCCCTTGACCAGGCCGGGGTTTTTGGTGAAGTCGCCCTCGTTGGCGGCCTCGACCTCGGCGGGGGCGAACGCGACCTCGACACGCTTGAGGTCGACGTCGCGGTCGCCGGGAACGCCGATCGCAATGAGCTCACGGTTGCCGTTCAGGCTCGTGAGGGCCAGTACGACGTTTTTGAGGGTGTCGGACGCTGTCCACTCGCGACCATCGGGGCGGGGGTGCTCGGCGTTGGCCTTGTCGACCAGCGTCTGAATAGTCGGGGTGTTTGGGGTGTCGAAGACCTGCGCGGCGGGCAGTGCGCTGAACTCCCTATCGTCCGGCACGAGGGTGCGGAACGCCTCGATGTTGGCGGCGTAGCCACCACTGCTGCGCACAAAGGTGTCTTCGCCCACGGGGGTGGGATGCAGAAACTCTTCGCTCTTGGAGCCACCCATCGCTCCGGCATCCGCTTGTACGATTTCGTATTCCAGGCCGAAGCGGGTGAAGATGCGCTCGTAGGCGTCGCGTTGCGCCTGATAACTCACGTCGAGACCGGCATCGGTGTAGTCGAAGGAGTAAGCATCCTTCATGGTGAACTCGCGACCGCGCAGTAGCCCGCCGCGCGAGCGAGCCTCATCGCGGTACTTGTCCTGAATCTGGTAAATCGACAGCGGCAGGTCCTTGTAGCTGCTGTAGAGGTCTTTCACGAGCAGCGCGAAGACCTCTTCGTGGGTCGGCGCGAGCAGCATGTCCGAGCCCTTGCGATCTTTCAGGCGAAAAAGTCCCTCACCGTATTCGTTCCAGCGGCCGGTCAGCTCATAGGGTTCACGCGGCAGCAGAGCCGGAAAATGCACCTCATAGGCACCGGCAGCGTCCATCTCCTCGCGGATGATGCGCTCAACCTTGGCCTTCACCCGCAGGCCGAGTGGCAGCCAGGCGAAAATACCCGGAGCCTGACGACGGATGTACCCGGCTCGCACGAGCAGGCGGTGGCTGGTCACCTCGGCGTCGGCGGGGTCTTCGCGGAGAGTACGGAGGAAGTAGTTGGAGAGACGTGTAGGCACCCGTCTACCTTACGCGCGCGACGACATCCGCTCCCCCACGGTCATTCACGACGTCGGGCGAGTAAACAGCGGGCGGCAGGTCGTGCACACCTCACCGTCGGCACCGCCGATCGAGCTCGCACGGGTGGCCTCACGCTCACTGCTCAGTCGCTCGTGCAGGGCCCAGATCAGCAGGGCCAGGGCCGCAGCCGCTACGGCCGGTCGTACCATGCCGGTGAGAACCGGTTCGAGCGAGCGAACTTCGGTCGTCAGGTATAGAGCGATCAGACCCAATAGCGGCCAGCGCGTGTCGCACATGGTGGCGTCGGCACCGATAGGCGTGCCGAGGTAGCTCGAAACAATGAGGCCGATCAGACCGGACCCCACAGTCGTCACCGGTAGGGTCCACCACACAGAGTCGCCGGTTGGTGATAGGAGCCCGGCGGCCAGCACGAGCGCAACGAAAACCATGGCCGCGATTGCTAGCGCGATCAGCCAGCGTCGACGGGGCCAGGTGCGCAGGTCAGCGAACATGAGCGGACGGCCCTTGGCAGTACCAGCGATGGGTGTCGGCATGCAACCTCTATTTCGTCGTCTGGATGCCGGTGGCACCGTGTCCAGTATACCCAATGGGGTATCTGATACAACTCCCGCCGTTGTCTAGTCTGGTGGAGGTGATGGGTCGGGCGGGTGCGATTCTGGCAGAAGCGGTGAACGGGATGCGGTTTGGTCACCTCGACGACGCCGAGGCCGTCGCGGTGTTCGCAGCCTTGGAAGGCCTGGGGCGCCGGGTGGATGGGGCCAGACTACGAGCCACCAGCGGCTGGACAATCCGCCTGATCAAAGGCCGCCCCCACATACGCGGGCCCCTAGTCTGGGACCCCACCCAAACCTGGCGCCCCACCCACACCTTGCGCCCCGCCCACGCCCACCGCGCCAATACCCCCAGCACCAAACCGCGCTGGGGCGAACCGACCTGATCAGTTAATTCGTACCGACGGACACCGTGGGACTGCCCAATTCAGCGGCCGGCATCTCGGCGGCGAGGCGGTTGGCCTCTTCGATGAGCGTTGCGACGATCTCGCTCTCCGGCACGGTCTTGATGACCTCGCCGCGCACAAAAATCTGGCCCTTGCCGTTGCCGCTCGCGACACCGAGGTCGGCGTCTCGAGCCTCGCCGGGTCCGTTGACGACGCAACCCATGACGGCCACGCGCAACGGTACGGTCATCCCCTCGAGCCCGTCGGTGACGTCGTTGGCGAGTTTGTAGACATCCACCTGGGCTCGGCCGCAGCTCGGGCAGGAGACGATCTCGAGCTTACGCTCTCGAAGGTTGAGCGACTGCAGAATCTGCAGGCCCACCTTGATCTCCTCGGCTGGTGGGGCGCTAAGCGACACGCGGATAGTGTCGCCGATGCCCTCCCCGAGCAGAATGCCAAACGCCGTAGCGCTCTTGATGGTGCCCTGGAAGCTCGGTCCGGCTTCGGTTACGCCGAGGTGTAGGGGCCAGTCACCGCGCTCGGCGAGCAGGCGGTAGGCCTTGACCATGATCACCGGGTCGTTGTGCTTGACCGAGATCTTGAACTCGTGAAAGTCGTGTTCTTCAAACAGGCTGGCTTCCCAGACGGCGCTCTCGACCAGGGCCTCAGCGGTGGCTTTGCCGTACTTCTGCATCAGGCTGGGTTCGAGGGAGCCCGCATTCACGCCGATTCTCAGACTCACTCCGGCAGCCTTGGCGGCGGCGGCGATCTTACCCACCTGGTCGTCGAACTTACGAATGTTGCCGGGGTTGACACGCACGGCGGCGCAACCAGCGTCGATGGCGGCGTACACGTAGTTTGGTTGAAAGTGGATGTCCGCAATGACCGGAATCTGGCTCTTCTTCGCAATGATCGACAAAGCCTCAGCATCGTCCCGGGTGGGCACAGCCACCCGCACGATATCGCAGCCGCTCGCAGTGAGCTCCGCGATCTGCTGCAAAGTGCCGTTGATGTTCGTCGTCTGCGTTGTCGTCATCGACTGAACGCTCACCCGGGCGTCACCACCGACCAAGACCTTCCCGACCTTGATCTGACGGGATTTACGTCTCGGAGCGAGTATCTCGGGTATTTTGGGCATTCCCAAATTGATTGCAGCCACGCGCTCAGCTTACTCGGCGAAGTGGGGCCGCAGCTGTGCCGACGAACTGCGGCCCGAGTGTGTCCAGCACGCCTCTCGTGCCGGCGGTGACGCTACAAACGCGGTACAGGCCTGCTGCCGAACCAGCGAACAGAAACGTGTGAGCTGATTTGGGTACAACAAATTTCGTGGGTTTTGTCGATATTGTCAAGGGGTAGCCACCCCGAGTGAATAAACCAGAGCCAGCAGTGACAAGCTGGATCAGGGCGCGTTCTCGATGAACGCCGGCTCACGAACTTGACAAAGGAGTCCCGATGACCGAAATCGACGTCGTAATCTTGGCCGGTTCACGCACCCCGCAGGGTCGCGTGAACGGTCAGCTCGCGAACCTCACCGCCGTTCAGCTGGGAGCGGCAGCAATATCCGGAGCACTCGCACGGGCCCACGTCGCACCCGACCAGGTCGACTTCGTGTTGATGGGGCAGGTCCTGCAGGCCGGCTGCGGGCAGAACCCGGCCCGACAGGCGAGCGTCGCCGCCGGCATCCCCTGGAACGTACCGGCAATGACCCTCAACAAGGTCTGCCTCTCCGGTCTGGCCGCGGTTATCGACGCCGCCCGTTTGGTGCGTCTCGGTGAAGCAGATGTCGTTGTCGCCGGTGGGCAGGAGTCCATGTCGCGGGCCCCGCACCTGCTGCCCGGTTCCCGCCAGGGCTGGGCCTACGGCACGGTGTCGGCGCTCGATCATGCCGCGCATGACGGATTGTCCGATGCCTTCGACGGCCTTTCGATGGGACTCTCAACCGAGAAGTCGATCACCTCGCTCGGACTCAGTCGCCTTGAGCAGGACGAGATCGCGGCCGCGTCACACCAGCGGGCCGCGGCGGCCGAGGCTGCCGGCGTGTTCGACGACGAGATAACCCCGCTGAGCGTGCCGCAGCGTCGAGGCGAGCCGCTTCTCATCTCCACCGACGAGGGCGTGCGCCCCGACAGTACCTCGGCCACGCTCGGCAAGCTGCGCCCGGCGTTCGACCCGGCCGGCACGATCACCGCCGGCAACGCTGCCCCGCTCAGCGACGGCGCGAGCGCCGTCGTGGTCACCAGCCGCGCTTGGGCCGAAAAGCACGGGCTGACCTGGCTCGCCGTGATCGAAGCCTCCGGCCAGGTTGCCGGGCCCGATAATTCCCTGCACTCGCAGCCCTCGAATGCCATCGCTCACGCCATGGCACGTCAGGGCTGGTCGGCGAGTGACCTCGATCTCATTGAGATCAACGAGGCGTTCGCGGCGGTCGTCGCCCAGTCGTCGAAGGATCTCGGCGTGACGAGCGATGTGGTCAACATTCACGGCGGCGGCATCGCCATCGGTCACCCGATCGGCTCAAGCGGCGGTCGCGTGGCACTGCACGCAGCGCTCGAGCTCGCCCGCCGCGGTAGCGGAAAAGCCGCCGTCGCCCTGTGTGGCGGCGGCGGTCAGGGCGAAGCGCTGCTGCTCTCACGCTAGGGATCGACGTCGAACTCAACCCAAAGCGGATAGTGGTCTGAGATGCGCCAGGACACCTCGGTTCGGTTCAACTGCCTGAAGACGTGCGGGACGAAATCGAACGAACCCGCCCGTTGGGCATAGGCCAGTGATCGCAGCAGCGGCGCCCCCGACGTGTCAGAGAACCAAGCGATCTGGTCGTAGAAGTGCCGGCTCTTGTCATTGTCAAACACTGTGCGCGGCACGCCGTTGAGCTCAACGGGCGGCCAGAGCCCAGTAGAGACGAACGCTTCGAACAGGGGGTCGTCCAGCCGATCAAGGTTGAAATCCCCGAGCACCAGCAGGTTCTCGTTCCAGTCATTCGGGCGGTCGGCCCAGTCCCGCATCCACCCGGCGAAAGCCGTGATCTCAGGCAGTCGGTCGGCTGCGCTGCCACCCCACAAGACGTGCACCGTGGTCAGCACGAACCGCGCGCTTCCGCGCGCAAACCCTGCAGCGTACGGGCTGCGGGCAAACTGCTCGAGCGGGCGCTCCGGGCCCAGCGCACCTTCCGGGGACGCCACGCTGGGCGGAAGCACGATCTCGCCCACCAAACCCGAAGGCTGGACCCGGCCTGAATGGTAAAGAAAGGTCAGACGCTCGCCGTTGCCGGCGGCACCTTCTGTAACATCAGAGACAATCACCCGCCAGTCGATGCCGAGGCGATCGAGTACGAATCGCAGGGCGGTCGTATCCCGGCGAACCTCCTGAATTGCAGCAACATCGAATCGGGAGATCACCTCGGCGATGCACGCCGCAGCGAACCAATCCCGCTTGGGTGAATCGTCGGGTCCCGCCTGCCATTTGGGGGTCAGGCCACCGAAAGCCCGCAGGTTCCAAGTCGCGATTAACAGGTTGGACGCGGTTTTCGGCGGAACAACCGCGTCGAGAGCTACACGCAACGTTCCCAGCCGCTGCTCAACCTCGGCGGGTACGTCGACCCGATCAAGTGATGGTGCGGGGGCTGGCATCGAACACGTTCCTTCGAACTCAAGCTTTTTCAATGGAGCTGTTTTGCTCAAGCTATTTCAGCGAGCATGCTACTCCCAGCACGCGGCGCCGTCAATCCGTTCGCGGAGGGTGGGTGAGCGGGCCGATTAGGGCGAGGGTGACCCAGAGAAACTACCCGGCCAGACCAGTCCAGGGAGTGACCGAGCGGAGTGCGGCCGTGGAAGTAGTGGGGTCAACTGCTACCCGAAGAAGTTGACCGGCTTGACGATGTCCGCATAGATGAGCAGAAGGCTCATGCCGCCGAGCAGAACCACGACCGCTAAGGTCAGCGGCATGAGCTTGGCCATATCGACCGGCCCCGGGTCGGGCCGTTTGAACAGCTTCGCGAAGAAGCGACGGATGCCCTCCCACAGCGCTCCGGCCACGTGCCCGCCATCGAGCGGCAACAGCGGCACCAGGTTGAACACGAACAAGGCGATGTTGAGCGAACCCAGCAGGCCAAGCATGCTCGCAACCTTGGTGGCCACCGGAATCGTATCGATACTCGCGAGTTCGCCGGCGACCCGGCCGACCCCGACGACGCTGATCGGGCCGTTCAAGTCGCGCTCCCCCGGCCCGAACGCGGCGTTAGCCACGGCCACGAGGCGATCCGGCAGGTTGAGGATCATGTGCGCGACATTGGCAATGTTGTCGCCGACAGCCGGGAGTACGGCGGTGGCAGGCTGCGGTACCAGTTCGCTCGCCGCCCCGATGCCGACAAACCCGACCTGCTCGGTCACGGCAGCGCCGGACGCATCCGTTTTAGTTTTGTTGGCTTCTGTATAGACATAGCGTTCGGTGAGTTTGGGGGCGAGCGTGAGCCTCATGTCGGTGCCATCTCGTTCAACAATGACCGCGAGGCTTTGGCCGGACGACGCGCGAATGATCTCCGTGGACTGCGCCCAGCTCGTAATGGATGTTCCGCCAATGCTGACCAGGCGGTCTCCCGGCTGCAACCCGGCAGCGGCCCCGGGCGAGGCTTCGTCGGTAGCTTCGCAGGTTTGCCGGTCGCTCGATGCGGGCAGCACGCACTGGCTCACGCTGCCAATGGTCGTACTGATCTGCGCGTTGCCGAATCCCATGAGCAGAATGGCGAACATCACGATCGCGATGAGCAGGTTCATGGTCGGCCCGCCGAGCATGATAATCACGCGCTTGTATACCGGCAGCTGATAAAAGGCGCGATGCTCTTCGCCCTCGCCGATGGTCTCCGCGCTGGCCAGACGGGCGTCGTCCACCATGGTCGACAGCGCGCTCGACTTCTTCTCCGGTTCGCCCTCCTGCACCATCTGGTCGAAGAATCCGGTGGTGGTGCTGCGGGGAGCTCCGCCCTTCTTCGAAGGCGGGAACATGCCGATCATGGCGATATAGCCCCCCATGGGGATGGCCTTAACGCCGTACTCCGTTTCGCCCTTCGTGCGCGACCAGAGCGTCGGGCCGAAGCCGATCATGTACTGGGTGACCTTGACGCCAAAAAGCTTCGCGGGCACTAGATGGCCGATTTCGTGCAGGCCGATCGACAGGGCCAGACCCACGACGACAATCGCGACACCCAGTATGAATAGCAGTACTGTTTCCACTTTTGTAGAATAACCGCTTCAAGCTGCAAAGCGGCTGGCCGTACGGGCCGACCTCCCGCTGAGGGGGTGCATGTGGTTTGCTAGAGAGCGGGCGCACCTGGAGGTCCCCTCTGTCTCACGAACCCATTTCGACGCATCAGCCATTCGCGCCACCGCAACTCGGCCCGGTGGGCAGCCTGCTGTCCGACCGTTTCTTGATCGTGAGCCTGATCGGCACCGGCGGGATGGCCTCCGTCTATCGTGCAACGGACACCGCGCTCGGCCGCCCCGTGGCTGTTAAACTCTTTCGCGCCGCCGAAGGAGCATCTGACCCCGCGCGGCAAAGCGGCGAGATCGCACTCCTCGCGAGCCTGAATCATTTCGCGCTGGTCACCCTGTTCGACGCCGGCACCACCGACGTCACTGGCACCCCGCGCACATTCATCGTGATGGAACTCGTCAATGGCCCCGACCTGCGTACCCGAATTGAGGAGGGCCCCCTGTCGAGCTCCGACGTGGGCATGATGGGTACCGACATTGCCGAAGCGCTGCACTACGTGCACGAGCAGGGCATCATTCACCGTGACGTCAAACCCGCCAATGTTTTACTGGCGCCGTCCGGTTTTCCCGGTCGCAGTATGCATGCCAAACTCGCCGATTTCGGTATTGCCCGGTTGCTTGATGAGACCCGGCTGACTGCGACCGGCTCGCTGCTCGGCACGGCAAGCTACCTCAGCCCGGAGCAGGCACTCGGCAGCACGATCGGGCCACCAACCGACGTCTACTCACTCGGGCTGGTTCTGCTCGAGTGCCTTTCCGGGGTGCGTGCCTACCCCGGCACGGCCGTGGAATCAGCGATGGCTCGGCTGCAACGGCAGCCCGAGATTCCGAGCGCGCTCGGCCGTGACTGGACCGCGATACTGCGTTCGATGACCGCCCGCGACGCCGCCGACCGGCCGACCGCCGCCGAGGCAGCCCTGCTGCTACGCGCGCTGGCCTCTGGCACCGCCGAGACCGAAGCCACCACCCTGCTGTTGCCGACAAGTTCCCCCACCAACGCCGCACCGACCGAGGTCCTGACGCCGGAACCGACGTCGGAACCGACGCCGCAGCCCACGCCAACCGCGGCTTCTTCCTCGAAGCGGACCCGGACTACGCCCGTGTCGGCCACACGCATCCGCCCGGCCATCCTGTGGATGTTGGCGTCCGCCCTTCTTGTCACGGCGATCGCTCTCGGTGCGCTCTTCCAGCGCGGTGGCGACGAACCGGCGGTGGTTCCGCCAAACTACCCGGCGGTCGACGGAACCCTCGGCACGCACCTCGAACAGCTTCAGAAAAGCGTGAACCCATGAAGCGACGTCTGCGCAATCGCATGATCGTGATCACCATTGGACTCCTACTCCTGCCGCTGGCCGGCTGTGCTGCCGAGCCGGTCGACCTGCACGCTTCCTCTGCTGAGCAGCTACAGGCCGTGATGCTCAATATTTCCGAGGCGGCCGCCGCCGGCGACTTCGCCGACGCCCAGTCACTCCTGACCGAAATGCAGGCCACCCTGCGCACGGCCGCCGCAGCCGGCCAGGTGAGCGCCGAACGGTCGGCGTCAATCCAGTCCGCGATCAACCGGGTCAGCGCCGACTTGACGGTGGAAATCGAGGCCACCGCTGCAGCCGCCGCTCAGGACGCCGCCGATGCGGCGGCCCTCGCGGAGGAACAGAAGACCAAGGATGCCAAAGATCGGGCTGACGAGGCCAAGGATGCCGCCGAAGAGGCCGCTCAGGAGGCCACTTCGGAGGAGCGGGATGCGCGCGAGAAGTGCCGCAAAGATAAGGACCAAGATAGGGCCGGTGAGTGTAAATAGGGGGCGTTAGTGTGCGTCGATCAACCGATCGGCTGCGGACCGCGCCCAGCGCTCGGCGTCACTCAACGATTCCAGGGTGAGTTCCCCGTTCTGGTCGTGGGATTCGACCACGCGCAGCACCGTGTCGACGATCCCCAGAAAGCCGATGCGCGCGGCATGAAAAGCGGCAACGGCCTGCTCGTTCGCCGCGTTGAACACCGCCGGATAGGTGCCGCCTTTGCGCCCGACCTTTTTGGCCAGTTCGACCGCCGGAAAGGCAGCATTGTCGAGCGGTTCAAAGCTCCAGCTGTGCGGCACGGTCCAGTCAATCGGGGTGCCCACCGCAGCAACGCGGTGCGGCCAATCCAGCCCGAGCGAAATCGGCAGCCGCATGTCGGGTGGGCTGGCCTGCGCAATGGTCGATCCATCGACGAACTCGACCATCGAATGCACCACGGACTGTGGGTGGACGACAGCGTCAATGCGGTCGTATTCCACATCGAACAAGAGGTGTGCCTCGATAACCTCGAGGCCCTTGTTCACGAGGGTCGCCGAGTTGGTCGTCACCACGAGTCCCATGTTCCAGGTCGGGTGCGCGAGCGCCTGCACCGGCGTAACCCGGGCCAGCTGTTCCCGGGTGAAACCACGAAACGGCCCACCGGATGCCGTCAGCACGAGTCGACGCACCTCGTGCTGAGTTCCCGCGAGCAATGCCTGCGCGATAGCCGAGTGTTCGGAATCGACCGGCACAATCTGGCCCGGGGACGCTAGCGATTTCACCAGCTCGCCACCCACGATGAGCGACTCCTTGTTGGCCAGGGCAAGCGTACGTCCGGCTTTCAACGCGGCGAGCGTCGGTCCCAGGCCAACCGAACCAGTGATGCCGTTGAGCACGACATCGGCGTCGACGTCCCGCACGAGCTGCTCGGCAGCATCCGCTCCCAAAGCGGTGTGTTCAACCTGAAAGTCGAGGGCCTGCGCATCGAGCAGGTCACGGTTGCTACCGGCCGCGAGACCGACCACCTCGAAACGCTCCGGGTTGGCACGAATGACGTCAAGGGCCTGGGTTCCGATCGAGCCCGTAGACCCAAGGATAATTACTCTCTGCACCACTCCATGCTAGATGCACGCCAGAGGAGCTGTAGTGTCTACGGGTGACTGGTGCCAGAGCAGAACCCGACGATAGTGACGCGACCCACACCAGCGATGGCGATCCTGCAGCCGCCCCCGACGACGCAGCGGTAGAGGTCTCCCCCGATTCGCTCGATTCGCTCGATGAACCAGAACCCGTGAAGCGCCCGGGATTCGTCTACTTTCTCGGCTACGGCATCATGGCACCCGTCGCCCGGCTCGTGTTTCGCCCGCACATTCTGGGCCGCGAAAATATCCCGACCACCGGCCGTGTCATTCTGGCGAGCAACCACCTTTCCTTCATCGACAGCATCGTCATTCCACTGGTCGCTACCCGGCGGGTGCAATTTCTCGCCAAGTCGACCTATTTCACCGGAACCGGTCTCAAGGGCTGGATCTCCCGCACGTTTTTTACCGCGATCGGAGCGATCGGTGTCGAACGCGGTGCCGGAGCGGCTGCTCAACTTGCACTCGATGAGGGTCGCGCAGTGCTCGACGCCGAGGGCGCATTCGCGATCTACCCGGAAGGTACCCGCTCGCTCGACGGCCGCCTCTACAAGGGTCGCACCGGCGTCGCCTGGCTCGCCCTCACGACGGGTGCAGTCGTCGTTCCGGTGGGACTGATCGGCACGCAGGAGATTCAGCCGGTGGGGACCAAGGTTCCCCGTATCCGCAGAGTCACGGTGTCATTCGGCACGCCGCTCGACCTCAGCCATCACGGCCAGGCTACCTCGGGCAAGGCCCGCCGCCAGGCAACGGATGAGATCATGGCGGCCATTCATGGCCTGTCCGGCCAGGAATTGGCACATTCCTACAACGAAACACCGCCGCTCGGCACGCTGAATCGCCTCGCCCGTCGGGTCTTTCCGCGCGAACGCCTGTAGGGCGGTCGCCGGGTCGCGGACCGCAGGTTCAGCCGACAGTCATAGGGTGGAACAATGACTGCAACGTATTCGGTGCCCCAGCAACGCAAACTCGCGACGGCTCTTCCCGGCCCTAAGTCGGTTGAACTGCAGGAGCGGCGGGAGAAAACGGTCGCCCGCGGCGCCGGAACGCTCGCCAACATCTACATGGACCACGGTGCCGGAGCCATCCTCGTCGACGTTGATGGCAACCAGATCATTGACCTCGGTTGCGGTATCGGGGTCACCACCATCGGTCACGCGCATCCGGAGGTCGCGGCCGCGGCATCCGCTCAGGCGGGGAAACTCACTCACACCCTGTTCACTGCCACTCCCTACGAAAACTATGTGGCGGTCGCCGAGAAGCTCGCCGAGATTACTCCCGGCGATTTTGAGAAGCACTCCGTGCTCGTAAACACCGGTGCGGAGGCGGTGGAGAACGCGGTGAAGATCGCCCGCAAGTTCACCGGGCGACGTGCCATCGTGGCCCTCGACCACGCTTTTCACGGTCGCACCAACCTGACTATGATGATGACCTACCGGCCCTGGCCGGAACGCGCCGGGATGGGACCGTTCCCAGGTGAAATTTACAGTGTGCCAACGAGCTACCCGTTCCGTGACGGCCTCGACGGTCTCGAAGCGGCCGAGAAGACCATCGACTACATCAACACCCACATCGGAGCGACCGAGATCGCGGCTTTCTTCGTCGAGCCGATCCAGGGCGACGGTGGCGTCGTTATTCCCGCGCCCGGCTATTTCACGCGCATTCGCGAATTCTGCACCGAGAACGGCATCGTCCTGGTTGCCGATGAGATTCAGGCCGGGATTGCCCGCACCGGCGTGTGGTATTCAATCGAACACCATGACGTCGTGCCTGATCTGGTCACCACGGCCAAGGGCATAGCCGGCGGCTTTCCGCTCGCCGCCGTCACCGGCCGCGCCGACATCATGGATTCCGTCCAACCCGGCGGCATCGGTGGGACCTTCGGCGGCAACCCGGTCTCGACCGCCGCGGCCCTCGCGGTGTTCAATATTATCGAGCGAGACGACCTGCTCGGAGAAGCCCAGCGGGTTGAAGCCGCACTCTGGGCGCGCATCGGCGACTGGGCCGAGAAATTCTCTATCGTCGGCGAGGTGCGCGGCAAGGGTGCCATGTTCGGCGTCGAGTTCGTGCACCCCGACACCAAGAAGCCCTACCCCGAGGCCCTCACGGCAGTGATCGAGCATGCGACTACGCACGGTGTCATCGTGCTGGACGCCGGCAGCTGGGATTCGGTCCTGCGCATCATGCCGTCCGTCGTGATTTCCGACGAACTCATCGACGACGCGGCGACCGTAATCGAGGAGGCCCTCACCGCCCTCGTCGCCGCCTACCCGGCGTAGCCGCCCGCCGCACGATTTGCCCCACGAACTGTGAGTTTTGGCCCATTTCAGCGCGAAAACGACCCAAAACTCACAGGTCGGTGGATTGAGTGGGCCGATCAGGCGACGGTAACGGGCTCGTGGCCCACGGGAAAGTTAACGGAGGCCGCGATGAAGCATTCCCGCGCAGCCTCGGTGTGCAGCGACTGGGCAAACTCGACCTGCTCAGGGTCTGTGATGCTCACTCGCGGTCGGAGAGTGACGGATGTGAAATGGCCACCGCCGCCGGGGAGCTGTGCCATGGTGCCGATCGGGGCATCCGTGTAGGTCATCACCGTGATCCCGTTGCGGGCCGCCACGTGTAGGTACGACAAGAGATGGCACTGGCTGAGCGCCGAAAGCAACAACTCCTCTGGGTTCCACCGATCACTATCGCCGTGAAATGTCGAGTCCGAGGAGCCGAGGATGGGCGCCTTGTCAGCGGATGCTCGGCCGGCCGGCGAGATCAGATGGTCGCGGCCATAGGCCTTGTAGTGGCTCGTTCCGGTGCCGCGGTTACCGGTCCACTCGACCCGCACCGCATAATCGTGCACTCCGTTCATAGTTCTCCCTTGGCTCTACAAGATTCTTGCAGGAGAACTCAGCTGGGGACCACAATCCCCCGGTAAAGTGGAGGCATCATGACTGACACCCTCACAAACTCTGCCCCCGTTGCCGTCACGCCGTACTCAGTTGCGCAAGAACGAAAGATCGTGACCGCAATTCCCGGTCCGATCTCGGCGGCGCTGCAGGAACGGCGCCGCGCAGTTGTCTCAGACGGTGTCACCTCCATGCTCCCGGTCTACATCGCCAAGGCCAACGGCGCCATCGTCGTCGATGTTGACGGCAACCAGTTCATCGACCTCGGCGCCGGAATTGGAGTGACCACGATCGGCCACACCGAAACCAGCGTCGTCGCCGCCGCCGTCGAACAGTCCCAGGACTTTATCCACACCCTGTTCACCGTCACCCCTTACGAAGAGTACGTGCGCGTCGCCGAACTGCTCGCCGAGCACACCCCGGGCGATTTCCCGAAGAAGAGCGTGCTCATCAACTCCGGCGCCGAAGCCGTCGAGAACGGGGTAAAAATAGCCCGCAAGTACACCGGGCGTCGCGCTGTCGCCGTGCTCGACCACGCTTACCACGGTCGCACCGTGCTGACCATGGCCATGAACTACAAGGCCATGCCCTACGCCACCGGTTACGGCCCGCTCGCGAGCGACGTCTACCACGCACCGAGCTCCTATCCCTATCACGATGGTCTGACCGGCGCCGAGGCTGCCCTCCGCACCATCACCTACCTCGACAAGGTGATCGGGGCCTCCGATCTGGCCTGCCTGGTTGTCGAGCCCATCCAGGGCGAGGGCGGTTTCATGGTTCCAGCGGATGGTTACCTGCCGGCCCTGCAGGAATGGTGCACCGCTAACGGTGTGGTCATGATCGCGGATGAGATTCAGAGCGGCATGGCTCGCTCGGGCAAGTACTACGCGAGTGAGCACTTCGGTTGGATCCCCGACCTTGTGCTCAGTGCCAAGGGCATTGCCGGCGGCTTCCCGCTCGCCGCCGTCACCGGCCGCGCCGAAATCATGGATGCCTCGCAGCCCGGCGGCCTCGGTGGCACCTTCGGCGGCAACCCCGTCTCCTGCGCCGCAGCGATCGCCGTCTTCGACGCTATCGAGACCAACAACCTGCTCGGCGAGGCAGCGCGTATCGAGAAGTCCCTCACCGCTGGCCTGACCGCGTTGAAGAACAAGTACGACATCATCGGCGAGATTCGTGGTCGCGGTGCCATGATGGCCATCGAGCTCGTGCAGCCCGGCACCGGCGACACGACGAAGGCACCCAATGCCGCCGCGGTGAGCGCCATCTCGACTTACGCCGCCCAAAATGGCGTTCTACTGCTCACCGCCGGTACCTTCGGTAACGTGCTGCGCTTTCTGCCGAGCCTCGCGCTGTCCGATGCGCTTATCGTCGAAGCCCTCTCGGTGATCGACGACGCCATGGCCGCACACACCGCGGCGCTCTAATCCTCGTGACGGAAACCTTCACGGTCGACGATTCCGTTGAACTGGCTGTCGTCGAGCGCAGCGGATTCGTCGAGTCCCGCCACGCCGGATCGGCGATCGTACTCGGCACCAACGGTGAGGTGCTGCGGGCCGTCGGCGATGTAACCAGTCCGGTCTTTCCGCGCTCGGCGATGAAACCGTTCCAGGCCGTCGCGGTCATGGCGAGCGGCGTCGCCCTGCGGGGAGCGGATGCTGCCATCGCCACCGCAAGTCATAGCGGCACCAGCGCCCACGTCGAACTCGTTCGAGGGCTCCTCTCCCGCGCCGGAGTGCCCGAGACTGCTCTCGCGTGCCCTAGCGCCTGGCCGAACGACTCTGCTGCCCGCGACACCCTCGTGCGCCTGGGCTCAGGTAGGGCTCCGGTCTATATGGAGTGCTCGGGCAAGCACGCGGCGATGCTGGCAGCATGCCAGCAGAACGGCTGGGCGTTGGACGGCTATCTGAACCCTGGGCATCCGCTGCAAAAACGTATTCTCGACGTGCTCGAACGGTTCACCGGGGAACGGCCCGTGGCATCGGGCATCGACGGCTGCGGCGCCCCGGTGCACGCGATCTCCCTCACCGGGCTGGCTCGCGGCATCGCGCGCATCGCCACCAGCAAGTCCAACTCACCGTTTGCGATCTACCGCGAGGCCGGATTTCTCGCCGAAGCGGTGCGCGCCAATGGCGGGGTCGTGGCCGGTCCGGGCCAGTCCGACAGCATCGTGATCGATCGGCTCGGCCTGTTCATGAAGGGCGGAGCCGAGGGCATCATGGTCGCCGCTGCCGAGAACGGTACGACGGTGGCGCTGAAGATTCTGGACGGCAACCTGCGCGCGGCATCCATTGTCGCGCTGCAATTTCTGGCTGATGCCGGTGCTCTCCATCGAGCGGATGTTGACGCGCTCGTACCGGAGCTGGGCCTCGGCGTTATGGGCGGCGGCCAGCCGGTCGGAGAGATTCGCGCCAGCTACATCTAGCCAACGTCGGTCGACACCCCGGCTTGTCGAGATCGTGTGGTCTCGACAAGCCGCACAACGCATACTCAGCTCATTTTGGCCAGGCGCTTGGCTCGTGCGGCGCCGGAGACCTGCACGGTCACCACGACGACGAGCGCAAGGATAAACACGGCTGAGGCGAGCACGTTGGCTTCGGCCGGGATACCGCGGGCCGCCGAGATCCAAATGTACTTGGGGAACGTCGTCACCGCCCCGGAGTTGAAGTTCGTGATGATGAAGTCGTCAAACGACAAAGCGAACGACAGCAGGGCCGCAGCGAGAATTCCGGGCAGCAACAGTGGGAATGTGATGCGCAGAAAGACCTGCACCGCCGAACCGTAAAGGTCACGGCCAGCTTCCTCGAGCGCCGGATCCAGGCTTGCGACGCGGGCCTTCACCGTTACCACGACGAAGCTGATGCAGAACATCGTGTGCGCCAGGATAATCGTAAGCATGTCCTTTGGCACCCCGAGGGAGAGGAACTGCGCGGCGAGCCCGGCACCAAGCACAACCTCGGGGGTCGCCATCGGCAGGAACAAGAGCAGGCTGGTCTGCGACCGGAACTTAAACCGGTAGCGCACAATGGCGATCGCGATCATCGTTCCGAGTGTGGTGGCCACCACAGTGGCCACCACACCGATGAATATGCTGTTGCCGAAGGCCTCGCAAACAGCACCATTTTGCACATTGCAGACATTGAGCCACTTGTCGAAGGTGAACCCGCGCCAGGTGATATTTGATTTGAGGGAGTCGTTGAACGAGTAGACAAAGGTGTAACCGATGGGAATCATCAGAAACAGCAGCGCCAGAGCGCTGTATACGGGAAGCAGCCACTTGCCAAGAGACAGTTTCACAGGAGCTCCTCCGTTCCAGATTTCTTCACGTAAATACTCACGATCACGAGAATCACAGTCATCAGAATGATCGACAGAGCCGCCGCCGAGGGAAAGTTCTGCAGCACGAGAAAGTTCGCCTCAATCACGTTCCCCATCATCTGCGTGCCCGTGCCACCGAGGAAGTCCCGGCTGGCATTAATATAATCGCCGGCGGCCGGAATGAAGGTCAGCAGGGTTCCCGCCACGATGCCGGGCATGGACAGCGGGATGGTCACCTTGCGAAACACATGGAACGGGCTGGCATAAAGGTCGCTGCCCGCTTCGAGGTAGCGCACGTCGAGCCGTTCGAGGGTCGTGTACAACGGCAGGGTCATGAATGGAATGAAGTTATAGGTCAGGCCGAAGATTACCGAGAATGCGGTGCCGGTCACGTGAGCTTCCGGTCCGAGTAGGGACAGTGCCTTGAGGGATTGCACAACGAACGACTCATCGGAGAACAATTGCTTCCAGGCCAGGGTGCGCAGCAAAAAGCTGATAAAGAACGGTGCAATAACCAGAACGAGCATGAGGCTCTGCAGCAATGGCCAGCGCCTGGCCTTCACCCCAATGAAGTAGGCCAGTGGGTAACTGATGATGAGCGCGAAGAATGTCGCGGCCAGCGCGTACGTGAACGAGCGAATAATGTGCGGCCAGTACGTCGTGACGACCTCGACGTAGTTCTCCCAGCGGAACGCGTAACTGAACTGGCCAATGTCGCCGAACTCCGTCGGAGCCTTGAATGAGGTCAGTAGCAGCGACACCAGCGGCGTGAGAAAGAAGAGTACCAAATAGAGAATTCCGGGCAGGAGCAAAAAAAGTGCGACCGGGCTTTTTTTGCGAGCGTTGTCATCTGATGCGGGCGCAGTCGACGTTGAGAATGCGGCGAAGGCCATCGCTATGCCTCCTTCAAACGATGTTGCGCGGCAATCGTGCGGGTGTCCAGCTCCGACTCGAACCGCGGAGCATCCGCAGGGCCGTCATCCAGACCGAAACCGTGGTCAATGGTCCAGCTCAGCCACACTTCGGCACCGTCCAGAATGTCTGATCCGAACGACATGTTTTGGGCAAAAACGATGAGCTTGCCGGCGCCGGGAACGTCGACGAGGTACTGCGTGCTCACCCCGCTGAACGAGACGTCGATGACGCGGCCCGGGCCCATAACATTTTGGGCGGCATCGTACGCTGGCTCGTGTGCGTGCAGGGTCAGCTTTTCGGGGCGTACGCCGATCGTGATCTCACCGTCGGTGCGATGAGCCCGGTCCAGGGGAACGACGACCTTCTGGCCCGCGATATCGACCGCGATTCCGGCGCTCGTAGCGCCCACAACGGAGCCGGTGAACAGGTTCGACTGGCCGAGAAAATTCGCGACAAACGTGGTCCTCGGAAGTTCATAGAGCGCCTGCGGGGCGCCCATCTGCTCGATCCGGCCCTTATTCATGACCGCGATCGTGTCGGCCATGGTCATGGCCTCCTCCTGGTCATGCGTTACGTGCAAGAACGTAAGGCCGACGTCCTCCTGGATTGCCTTGAGCTCGAGCTGCATCTGGCGGCGTAGTTTGAGGTCGAGTGCACCGAGGGGTTCGTCGAGTAGGAGCAGTGCGGGGCGGTTAACGATGGCACGGGCAAGGGCCACCCGCTGCTGCTGCCCACCAGAAAGCTGCTGCGGTCTCCGGCCCGCCAGGTGGTCAAGCTCGACAAGGAGCAGGGCCTCGTGCGCCTTGCCTACCGGGTCGGCCAGCTTTCGGCGGCGCAACCCGAAAGCGACATTTTCCAGCACGGTCATGTGCGGAAACAGGGCATAGCTTTGAAACACCGTGTTGACCGGGCGCTGGAACGTCTTCTGGTTGGTGACATCGTCACCACCGATCAGAATGCGCCCGGCCGTGGGGGCCTCAAGCCCGGCAACGAGGCGCAATGTCGTCGTCTTGCCGCAACCGGACGGGCCGAGCAGGGCAAAGAATGACCCGGCCGGGATGGTGAGGTTGAGATCTTCGATGGCGGTGAATCCCGGGAAGCGCTTCTGAATCCCCACCAGTTGTAGATCGGCACCGCTCTCGGCGAAAGCCCCAGTGGCCATCAGGCCGCTCCGAGCAGAATGCTCTGGAACTGGGCATTGTATTTCTGCTCCTCCGTGCCGTCCAGCCCGCGGAACACAAAAGCTCTGGAGAGCGTGTCCTCGTCGGGAAAGATGAGCTGGTTGTTGGCAAGTTCGGGGTCAATGGCCATCGCGGCTTCCTGGGCGCCAGCGACGGGCGTGATGTAGTTCACGTACGCGGCGACCTCGGCGGCCACGGCCGGATCGTAGTAGTAGTTGATGAGCTCTTCCACGTTCCTCTTACCGCCGCTACCGATCGGGACCATGAAGTTGTCGTTCCACAGCGTGCCACCGGCCTCGGGAACGATGAACTCCCACTTGTTGTTGTTCTCCGCATTGAGCTGAACGATGTCTCCCGACCACACGATCGCGGCGAGGGTGTCCTCGCTGGCGAGGTCTTCTTTATAGGAGTTGCCCTTGATATTGCGGATCTGACCGTCAGCAACCTGCTTCTGGAACTCGTCGATCGCCGCGTTGAATTCGTCGTCGCCCCACTTGCCGGAGATGTCAACACCCTGGTCGAGCATGATCAGCCCCATGGTGTCGCGCATCTCGGAGAGCACGCCAACACGGCCCTTCAGCTCGGGAGCCCAGAGGTCCTGAACAGACTTGATGCCACCGGGAAGTTTTTCCTTGTTCCAGGCGATGCCGGCGAACCCGCCCTGCCACGGCACGCTCATCTCACGACCCGGATCGAAGTCGACGTTCTGCAATGACGGCAACAGATTCGCCACGTTGGGCATATTTGCCTGATCAAGTTTCTGGGTATAACCGAACCGGATCATCCGAGCGATCATCCAGTCGGTGAGACAGACAACATCCGCGCCGATGTCCTTGCCGAGCGCGAGCTGGTCTTTAACCTTGCCGTAGTACGTGTTGTTGTCGTCGACGGCTTCGGTGTATTCGACCTTGATTCCGGTCTGCGCCTCAAAGGCGCTGAGGGTGGGGTAGTTGCCTGCGTCATCGACGTCGATGTAGAGGGCCCAATTGTCCCAGCGAACCAACTTGTCGGTCTCGCTCGTATCGGGGGCTGCGGTGGGTTTGGACGCGGCACCGGCGGAACAGGCGGCGAGCGCGAGCGCCGTAGCCCCGGCACCGGCACCGGCCAGCACAGTGCGACGGCCCATCTGAGCGTTCTGCGCCTGGCGAATGAGCTGGCGGATCAGAGGATCGGCGGGCAGCGGCTTGGACTTCATCATGGTTCTCCTAGCATTCTGGGCACGCACACGGTCGAGACTCGCTACGTTGCGAGTTGGTCGATAATTGCACATATCGATGGTGGAAACACCTAAAAGAGTTCAAAAGATTGATCTTGCAACCGTTTTGTCACGAAATCAGCACATACTCGCAACATTCGCCCTCGAAATCATCGGTTTGTCCTGCTTTGAGTGGTTGTGGTCCACGGTCACCTGACTGTGGCCGGTTCCGGCAACAGTGCCCTGGTCACCTGGCCGTCAGGTTTCAACACCCAGACCCGCCCGCCTCCGGGACCCAGTGGCGGCGGCAGCTCCCGATGGTGACTGATCAGCCGAAAATCTGTCAGGCTGCACCGATCGAAGATCAGGCTGACGGCGCCGCCCGCAGCCTGGCCTCGCAACCGCGCCAGGAGGGTCCAGTGCGCCTGCCAGGTGTCGGCGTCACCGACCACAATGAATTGACCAGCTTCACCGGATACCTGCAGGGCCGATGCCGCCGGCCCACTCGTTCCCGCCAGTTCGGTCACCGACACGCCCAGAGCACCACGCAGCCGCGCAGCGGTACTCGCCGGTTGAGACGACACGATGAGGAGCGGCCCGTGCGCGGGCAGGGCGGGGATCGCCTTCGGCGAGAACGACTTCAGCAGGTTCGCCGGCGGCGGGTTCGACGGGACGACCGGCGCCGGCACTGGCACTGGCGCTGGCGCTGGCGCCAGCAGTTGCACGCGCAGGGTACGCCAGAGTCCCCCACCCGGTGGCAGCGTGGCGTTGTAGCTGGCCGAGTGCCCGCCAGCCGCAAGGTGGTCCTGCACGCTGGGGAGCTTCAGCAACAGGGTGTTCGGGCACAGGGCGGCCAAGCCCGGAACAACGTTGGTGTGCCGTTGCACCGCGACGACGACGTGTACACCGGCAGCCGGCCCATCTCGCAGTAGCCCGGTGAGCAGATCAGCGGCGGCCAGCCGATGGTCGGGCTGCCAGCGCGCACACACGGAATCGAAGTCGTCGAACAACACCAACCGAGGCAACGCTGATGTCTGTTGGCCAGTTTCGACCCGTGCGCTGAGGCTCGCGAGGGCGTCCCAGGCTGATTCGACGTCGGCAGCGACCAACTGGGCGTCGATGTCATGTTCGGCCACCCGCACAAGACTGTGCAGCAGCGTGGATTTGCCCGAACCGGCCCCACCGACAACGAGCAGATGCCCGTCCACATCGGGATTGTAGACGAACACGCGGTACCGTTGCTGCTCGGGCTCGTCGAGCAGGCCGAGCGAGTAGCCGGGTACCAGAGTCTCCCCCGCGCTGGCGGCCCGCAGATCGGCGTCGCGCACCAGCGGCGGCAGTGCATCAAGCCACGGACGTCGTGGGGTGCATCCGGAGAGCGTCGAAGCCTGAGCGAAGGCGATGCTTTCAATGTCGAGGTCCCCTGTCGTCGCGACCTGGCAGAGCATCGGTTCGCCCGATTCGGTCGCGACCAGGCACCGGCCGGGCCGGTTCGGTGCCAACGCCCACGCGGCATCCGTGCCGATGACCGCCTGGCTGTCGGCGCGGTTATTCACCCGCAGCGACAGGCGCAGGCTGCAGTTGGCCAGCAGCGCGTCTCGCACGACCCCGGCCGGCCGTTGCGTGCACAGAATCAGGTGCACGCCAAGCGAGCGCCCTCGGGCGGCAATGTCGACAAAGAGGGCGTGCAGCTCGGGGAACACCCCGAGCATCGTCGCGAACTCATCAACGACGATGACGAGCCGGGGCAGTGGATGCTTCAGCCTCACGTCGGTCACGTCCCGCGCGCCGGCCGCGTTCAGCATCCGCTCACGGTAGCGGAGTTCGGCGCCCAGACTGGCCAGAGCCCTGGCGGCAGTGGTCGAGTCGAGGTCGGTGATGAGGCCAACGCAGTGCGGTAGCCGACCGAGGGGTTGGAAGGCTGCGCCGCCCTTGAAATCGACGAGTAGAAAGTTCACCTGGTCGGGAGAATAGGTCGCGGCCAACGCAGCAACCCAGGTGATGAGCAGTTCGCTCTTGCCACTGCCGGTGGTGCCGCCGACCACGGCGTGCGGGCCGGACCGCACCAGGTCGACACTCAGCGGCCCATCACCGCCGATGCCAATCAGACAGTCAAGGCTGGGTGGCGCTGTCGCCCGGTGAGTCGCCCGGTCGTCCAGGAGCGCGTCCCTGTCCTGTTCGAGGAGGGCCGTCAGGGTGACA
This sequence comes from Actinomycetales bacterium, assembly GCA_038205545.1. Taxonomy (GTDB): domain Bacteria; phylum Actinomycetota; class Actinomycetes; order Actinomycetales; family Microbacteriaceae; genus Cryobacterium. Next base: position 29,509 of record JBBRBV010000001.1, on the reverse strand, counting down.
ACGGTCGGGAGCACCCCGGCCCTCGGCACCAGGCCGGCGGCGCGAGCCTGTTCAGCGAGTTCCACCGCGAAGTTGGCGGCTTCCGTTCGGGCGAGCAGCTCCGGAAAAAAGTCGAGTGGCGGTGGCCGATCGCGCGAGCGGATAACCCGCGCACGAGCCGGCCCTTCGACCCGCACAACGGTTCCGCAGCCCGGGGGCAGGTCCTCGAGTCGCGTCGCCAGGACCACACGAAGCCGGCCACGGTCCGGGTCGACGCTGCAGGGTTCGGAGGTGGTGGTTCTCAGCACAATCGTGAGCCGGTGTGACGAAGGTGCACCGTGCGGGAGGTGCGCCAGCCACTCCCAGTCGGTGGACAGCGTGCCGGTCTCACTGGAGACGCCCAGATCGGTCGGCGGCAGGGCGAAACAGAGTTGTACGATTACGGCGCGGGCGAGGGCTGCCGCAAGCGGAATTGACCCGACGATGCCGAGTCCGTGAGTGAGGTCGATGACGATGGGTGCACCAGTTACGGTCGCGGCCCACTCCCGCAGTTCCCGGTACTCGTTCGGGGCGCTCGCCCCAACGAGTCGGACGCCGCTCGGGGCCGGTCCGGTGCCCAGAGTGACGAGAGTGGCATCCGTCTGCCGCCAGCGCGCGGCAGCGGCACGACCGAGCACAATATTCCGTGCCGACGGCGTGTGCTGCCAGGCCTCGTCACGCCATCGGGAGTGACGCTCGGTGATGACCGTGCGCAGCAGCGCGAGGGCCTCGGCGTGCGAGGCCGTTTCGGCCCGGCGGCGTTTGCGGCCCGTATGTTTCGAATCGACCATACTGGCCACCGCGATGATGGGGCTGAGTACGGCAAAGATCAGCGCAAAGGCGGAGCCGGTGATCATCCAGATCGCACCAGCGGCCAACAGTGGCGCCACCGAGGCAAGTACGGGAAACCCGGCGGGAGGCGCAGCGGCCGGCGCGGGCGGCAGCGAGAGGGTTTCGTCGACGGTAGACACGCGTCCAGAAAACCAGAGTGTCAATCGAGGAGCAGCCCCATTGAGATATCCGTGCACAACCGGCGTCTTATTTGCCGGTGGAGGAGGGAACGCTTAGTCGATGCTGAAGGAGTGGTCCGCGATCTCAACCCGGGTTCCGCGTGGTAGAACATACCGTCGTCCCGGTTCGAGCGACGCGGCCCTGTCGCCGGGCCGGCGAATCACGGTGCCGTTGCCCGAAACCCGGTCGCTGACCCAGAACTCGCCGTCATGCTGCCCGAACTCGAGGTGAGTCTTCGAGACCGAGCGATCGGCATCGGCTACCCGAATGAGCTCGTCGAAAATCTCGTCGGGTTGGGGCAGGGGTTTGCGGCCGATCAGGCCGGAGCCGTGCACGGATACCCGCTGACCGGTGCTGAAGCTCAAGACGAAAGTCGCGCGAGTCGGCAGCGCGGCGGTCACAACAGCGGCGGCCGGTACCTGCTCGGGCACGACCGCGGCAACCGGTACAGAAATGATTACGGTCGAACGGGGCAGGCGCGCAATGATCGCGGTGTCGTTCGGGCGGGGGTCCGGGCGCTTCCGCGACTGAAGAGTGGCCGTGCGGGAGCTGCCGCATTCGCCGCAGAACATGGCCCCGACCGGCAACCAGGCCCCGCAAATTTGACACGTCACGATCGACTCGACCTAGACCTTCTTGACCACACTGGACTTGAGCTGCATGAACCCGAAACCATCAACCTTGCAGTCGATGTCGTGGCCGTCAACCGGATCAACAAGGCGAATATTACGAACTTTGGTGCCGACCTTGATCGACAACGCCTGGCCCTTCACCTTGAGATCCTTCAAAATCGAGACGGTGTCCCCGTCGGTCAGTACGGATCCGAACGCGTCCACGACCCGCGCCTCCTGCTCTTCTTCGACCGGTTCGTTCGACCACTCGTGCGCGCAGAGCGGGCAAACCAGAAGGGCGCCCATCTCATAACTCAGGTCGCTGGAGCATTCAGGGCACGGAGGCAGGGACTCATTCACTCGATTCATATTACGCCACCGCCTTGTTCGACAACGTAGCGACCGGGACTAGGGCAGCTCGTACGGTTCGACCGCGAGCACGTCGACCACAATAGCGGTGACGTTGTCCCGACCACCATTTTCCAGTGCCGCCTCAACCATCGCCGTGACGGCATCCGCTGCGAGCTTCCTTTCGAGCAGAAAATGACGGATGCCGTAAGAGGTGAGTTCTTTGGTGAGACCGTCGGAGCAGACGAGAAGGCGCATACCGGCCTGGATGGGAAGGACGCGGTAGTCAGGAAGAGGCGGTTCGTGAAAGCCGACGGCGCGAGTGATGATATTGCCGTGGGGGTGGACGTCGGCCTCTTCCCGGGTGATGCGCCCGGCATCGACGAGTTCCTGCACCACAGAGTGATCATTCGTGACCTGCTCGAGTACACCGTGGGTGAGCTGGTACACCCGGGAATCCCCGATGTTGTACACAATCCAGCTGACCGCGTCTGAAATCAGCGCCAATGCGACGCCGGTCACCGTTGTTCCGGTGCCCTCGTCAGTCACTCCCGCGCCGTGGGCCATGTCTTCAACGGCGAGAACGAGCGCCCGATCGATCGATGCGGCATCGGCCACGAGCGTTCCGGAGAGCTCGGCGAGCCTGGTTACGACCGCTCCACTCGCCACATCGCCAGCCGAGTGGCCGCCCATGCCGTCGGCGACGGCGAACAATGGCGGTGCGGCGAGCATGCTGTCTTCGTTGATCTCGCGGCGATGACCGACATCGGTCAGGCCCGCCCAAGCCAGCGTTATCGTCGTTGCAACGCTGGGCAGTTCGACACGAAATTCGGTCGAACCTTGACCTATCTGGGTCACGGGTAATGCCTTCCGAGTGTGGGCGCGAGATCGTCCCCGCCATTCCAACGATCACCGAAGGACTTGGACCATAATAACGTCACCGCTCACGGCCGCTGCACCGTCTAGTGCCCGATAAACGACATAACGTGTTTGATGCGGGTGTAGTCCTCAAAACCATACATTGAGAGGTCCTTCCCGTAGCCCGAGTGCTTGAAGCCTCCGTGCGGCATCTCGGCAACGATCGGAATGTGCGTGTTGATCCACACACAACCGAAATCAAGGTGCTTGGCGAAGCGCATCGCGCGACCGTGGTCACGGGTCCAGACCGACGACGCCAGACCGTATTGCACGTCGTTCGCAAAGCGCAGGGCCTCAGCCTCGTCGGTGAAGCTCTGCACTGTCATCATCGGGCCAAAGATTTCCTGTTGAACGGCCTCGTCGGTCTGCCGCAAGCCGCTCACAATGGTTGCTTCGTGAAAATAGCCCGTCGCTCCAAGACGATGACCGCCGAGTTCGAGCACGGCGTGGTCGGGCAGACGGTCGACAAAGCCAGAGACCTGGGCGAGCTGGTTGGCGTTGTTGACCGGTCCGAACAGGATTCCGTCCTGGCTGGGAACTCCGGTGCGGGCGTGTTCCCGGGCATAGGCGGCGAGCGCCGCAACGAATTCGTCGTGAATTCCAGACTGCACCAGCAGGCGCGTGGCCGCGGTGCAATCCTGGCCGGCGTTGAAGAAGCCGGCGGCGACAATTCCGGCAACGGCGAGCTCAATATCGGCGTCGTCGAAAACAATCACGGGCGCTTTACCGCCGAGTTCGAGGTGCACCCGCTTGAGGTCGTGAGACGCGGCCTCGGCGACGGCCATTCCGGCCCGCACCGACCCGGTGATCGACACGAGTTGCGGGATCTTGTGATCGATCATGGCGGCGCCCGTCGTGCGGTCGCCGGTAATCACGTTGAGCACGCCTTTCGGGAAAAACTCGGCAGCGATCTCGGCGAGCAACAGGGTAGCGCTCGGCGTCGTATCCGACGGCTTGAGTACCGTGGTGTTGCCGGCGGCGAGAGCGGGGGCGAATTTCCAGACCGCCATATTCAACGGGTAGTTCCAGGGCGTGACCTGACCGACGACACCGATCGGTTCACGCCGAACGAATGAAGTGTGGTCGGTCATGTACTCCCCGGCTGCACGACCTTCAAGGTTGCGGGCGGCGCCGGCAAAGAAGCGGATCTGGTCGACCGAGAGCAGGATCTCGTCATCAACGAGGGTGGAGCGCGGCTTGCCGGTATCCAGCGACTCGGCGTCGGCGAAGTCCTCGGCGCGGGCCTCGATCGCATCCGCTAGTCGAAATAGCGCGAGCTGGCGCACAGCTGGCGTCGTCTCTCCCCAAATCTCGAAGGCGGATGCGGCGGCCTGGTAGGCCGCGTCAACATCGGTTGCATTCGATACCGGGCTGCTCCCATAGACCGTTTCGGTCGCGGGGTCGACGAGGTCAAACCGATCCGTCGCTGTGGAGTCAACGTACTGGCCATTGATGAAGTTGCGCAGTTCAGGGGTGCTCATGCGGATCAGTGTACCTATTTCGGTTTGGTTCGCACCCAGAATCACAAATGAAATCCGCAGTAATTTGCATAATGTGCGACGGATTCGCTTGCCGAAGTGCATTTAGACTGACAGAATCGATGCATGAATGGACAAAGGCGTGGACACCCAGCCAGGCCGGCTCAGCTGGATGATGTGTCGAAGAAGATCATCGAACAGCTTCAGACGGACGGGCGTCGCTCGTACGCGGAGATCGGTAAAGCTGTCGGTCTGAGCGAAGCGGCCGTGCGTCAGCGAGTGCAGAAGCTCACTGAATCCGGTGTCATGCAGGTCGTCGCCGTGACAGACCCGATGCAACTTGGCTTTTTTCGTCAGGCGATGATCGGCATTCGGGCCTCTTCAGACACGCGTGTGCTGGCAGAAAAGTTGGCGGAAATCGACGCCGTCGACTATCTCGTGCTCACCGCCGGTAGCTTTGACATTCTCGCCGAAGTCGTCTGCGAAGACGATGACGAATTACTCGAACTGCTCAACTCCAAAATCCGCAATCTCGATGGAGTTCTCTCCACCGAGACGTTCGTTTATCTCAAACTCCGCAAACAGTTTTACAACTGGGGAACACGGTAAAAAAAATGACTCTCACGACACCCATCGATTCATCGACGAAATACAGCGACGCTCACAACGCCGAGCTGCAGCAAAAGGCCAAGGATCACCTCTGGATGCACTTCTCCCGTCAGTCGGTGCTGGAATCCGACGCTGGAGTTCCCATCATCGTCAAGGGCCAGGGACACCACATCTGGGATTCCCACGGCAAGAAGTACATCGACGGCCTGAGCGGACTCTTTACGGTCAACGCCGGGCACGGACGCAAGCGTCTCGCCGAGGCCGCTGCAAAACAGGCCGAGGAACTCGCCTTCTTTCCAATCTGGTCGTACGCCCACCCGAACGCGATCGAGTTGGCGGACCGACTCGCCTCCTATGCTCCCGGCGACCTCAACCGGGTGTTCTATTCCACCGGCGGCGGTGAAGCCGTCGAGACCGCGTTCAAGCTGGCCAAGTACTACTGGAAGCTGATGGGGCGACCCACCAAACACAAGGTCATCTCCCGCAATGTCGCCTACCACGGTACCCCGCAGGGCGCGCTCGCCATCACCGGTATCCCCGCGATGAAGGAGATGTTCGAGCCGGTCACCCCCGGTGGTTTCCGGGTGCCCAATACGAACTTCTACCGAGCCGACGAGATGAGCCCGGGCCTCGGTCTCGGCGACAACCTCGAAGTGTTCGGCCAGTGGGCCGCCAACCGCATCGAGGAGATGATTCAGTTCGAGGGCCCCGAAACCGTCGCGGCCGTCTTCCTTGAACCAGTGCAGAACTCGGGCGGCTGCTTCCCACCGCCCCCCGGATATTTCAAGCGCGTACGCGAAATTTGCGACAAGTATGACGTGCTCCTGGTCGCGGACGAAGTCATTACGGCCTTCGGTCGTATCGGCAACATGTTCGCCTCGACGACCTTCGATATCCAGCCGGACATGATCACCTGCGCCAAGGGCATGACGAGCGGATACTCCCCGCTCGGCGCGACGATTGTCAGTGACCGCATCTACGAACCGTTCAAGCACGGGGACACAACGTTCTATCACGGCTACACCTTCGGCGGACACCCGGTTTCCTCGGCTGTAGCACTGGCTAACCTCGACATTTTCGAAGAGGAGAAGCTCAATGAAAACGTACGCGAGAATTCGCCGCTGTTCCGCAAAGAGCTGGAGAAGCTACAAGACCTGCCCATCGTCGGCGACGTGCGCGGTGCCGGCTACTTCTTCGGCATCGAGCTGGTCAAGGACAAGGGCACCAAGGAAACGTTCAACGACGAAGAGTCTGAACGTCTGCTGCGCGGCTACCTGTCCAAGGCGCTCTATGCGGCCGGCCTGTACTGCCGCGCCGACGACCGAGGTGACCCGGTCATCCAGCTCGCTCCCCCGCTGACCGTCGGGCCGAAAGAGTTCGCGGAAATCGGCGAGATTTTACACGGAGTGCTGTCGGAAGCGCCGAAGTACCTCTAATTCGGGAGCGCCTGTTCGAAACGCGCCGGGTTCAGCGGTCGGCTGTGCGCTCGTCGAAGTCCGCACTCCAATCTTCGTCGAGTTCGTAGCCGTCGCCCTCCTCCCCCTGTTCGCGCGGCACCGCGAATGCCCAGTCAGGCAGGTGCCCCGATTCCAGAAGCAAATCTAACAGGGTCGCCATGCTGTACTGCGAGTCGATGGCGAGGGCCTGATCCACGAAGAGTCCCGCCACGGAACCGCTACCGAGCGCCCACGAGAGCCAGGCCAGCATGCACAGCGGTGCTGGCCTGGCCGACTGCGGTGCCATCGCGACCACGGTGCGCAACAGCGTGATCGCGATGCGGATCCGATCGATGTCGGGTCGTTCACGCTGCAGGCCGAGCATGATGTCGCCCATTCGCTCAGCGGTCGCGTCAGCGGATTCGATATCCTCGGCAACCAGGTCGTCCAGGCTCCGCCCTGTTTCGTCTTGCAGCCGCGCATAGTGCCGGTTGAGTTCGTGAGCGCGCACGCCTTCTTCATACCCGAACGCGAACTGCACCATGACCTGGTCGCGATTGGGCGGGGATTGCACGAGCACGAGCAATGCCGCTGCATCTTCCTCCGTCGGCGGCATGCGCCACGTCAGCGATGCTTCAGCGACCTCAACCGGGTCGAGCAGGAATCCGAGGGTGGGAAAACGCTCTGGCGCATTCTCGGCCCGCATCATTAGGCGGTGGTACCGCCGGTAGACCCGTGCCAGCCGTTCCCTGGTCGCCAGATCAATAGTCAGGGGCTCGGCGCCATTCTGCAGAGTGCCAAGTGGGCGCTCCGCTGGGGTCGTCGGCTTCCTGTTCATCGGCTTCTCGTTAACCGACGACTCCGCAATATCGCTGAGCGGCAGCCCGCCCGCCGGGCAGTGCGGGTCGAGGTAGCTGCCCCAACCATCCGCTGCAACGCACAGGGAGTCACGGAGCAGAAAACCGCTCAACTCCAGTCGTCGACTCAGGATTTTTGCGAACTGCTCCCGGGGGATGCCGGGGGCGGCAGTGAAGCAATCATCGGTGTAGATGACAGGAACGACGGCATCGACACCGGGAATCTTGCACAGCATTCCGGCGAGAGTCGTCGCAATACGCGTGTACACCTTGCGGGGTGCGTGGTCGTCCGGCAGGTTGAAGCGCAGCGCACCGCAGGTGCGGTTGCCACGAAACGCGACCAGAACGGCGCTGGTCTCGGGAACGAAACCAAGCAGCTGGGGAACGAGTGCCAGAAAGTCCTGGGCCTTCTGGGCTTTGACAATGGTGGGATGCATGCCGCTACTGTGCCCGTCCGATCGCGCCCAGGTTCACGCCGGCCGGAATCTGGGGTTGATTCGAGCCAGCGCGAATTGGGGAGGACGCGCCGCTATACCTCGTCGGCGACGGGCGCAGCGAACTGTGCAGCGTACAGCGCTTGGTAGGCACCATTGGCGGCGAGCAATTGCACGTGATTGCCCTGCTCCACGATGCGCCCCGACTCCATCACCAGAATCAGGTCAGCGTCGCGAATGGTCGATAGGCGGTGCGCGATAACGAAGCTCGTGCGCTGCGCCCGCAGGGCGCTCATCGCCTTCTGCACGAGCACTTCGGTGCGGGTGTCGACCGAGCTGGTCGCCTCATCGAGAATGAGAACGCTCGGCTTGGCCAGGAAGGCGCGGGCGATGGTGAGCAGCTGCATCTCGCCGGCGCTCACGTTGCTGCCCTGGTCGTCGAGCAGGGTGTCGTAGCCGTCGGGCAGGGAGTGCACGAATCGGTCCACATAGGTCGCGGTGGCGGCGGCGAGAATTTCCTGCTCCGTCGCCTCCGGTCGGCCGTAGGCGATATTGTCGCGGATCGTACCGCCGAACAGCCAGGTGTCTTGCAGCACCATGCCCGTGCGGCTGCGCAGATCGTGCCGGGTCATGGTGGCGACGTCAACTCCGTCGAGCAGGATGCGCCCCGAGTCGATTTCGTAGAACCGCATCATAAGGTTGACCAGGGTGGTCTTGCCGGCTCCGGTGGGACCGACGATGGCTATGGTCTGCCCCGGCTCCGCGACGAGGCTAAGCTCCTCGATCAGCGGCTTGTCTGCACTATACCGGAACGACACGTTCTCGAAGACCAGACGGCCATGATGTTCGGTCGGCGTTTCGGCGGGATCGGGGTCTTCGCTCTGTTCTTCGGCGTCGAGCAGGTCGAAGACCCGCTCAGCGGATGCGACACCCGACTGCAGCAGGTTCGCCATCGACCCGAGTTGCGCGAGCGGCTGGGTGAATTGGCGGGAGTACTGAATGAACGCCTGCACGTCCCCCAGCTGCATGGCGCCCGAGGCGACCTGCAGTCCGCCGACAACGGCAATCGCGACGTAAACCAGGTTGCCGATGAAAGTCATGGCCGGCATGATCATGCCACTGATGAACTGGGCGCCAAAGCTCGCCTCGTACAGGTCATCGTTCTTCTGCTTGAACCGGGCGTCGACCTCTTTTTGCCGCCCGAACACCTTGACTAGAGCGTGACCGGTAAACGTCTCCTCGATCTGCCCGTTCAGCTCTCCGGTATTGGCCCACTGAGCTACGAACAGTTTCTGTGACCGCTTGGCGATGAAGGCAGTGATCACCAGGGTGAGAGGCACCGTGACGAGCGCGATCAGCGCCAGGAGCGGCGAAAGGATGAGCATCATCACGATCACTCCGATGACCGTGAGCAGGCTGGTCACCACCTGGCTGAGCGACTGTTGCAGGCTCTGCGAGATATTATCGACGTCGTTGGTGACCCGGCTGAGCAGTTCACCACGCGGTTTCTTGTCGAAGTAGCTCAGCGGGAGGCGATTGATCTTCAACTCGATCTCTTCGCGCAGCCGGTACACCGTGCGTTGCACTACGCCGTTGAGCACGTAGGCCTGCATCCAGCTGAAAACACTCGACAGCATGTACAGTGCAAGCGCCCAGAACAATACGGTGGAGAGCATCGCGAAGTCGATGCCGAGGCCAGGCGTGAGCGTCATACCGCTGAGCATGTCGGCCTGGGTCGTGTTGCCGGCTGCCCGCAACCCGGCAATGACCTCGGCCTGACTGCTGCCGCTCGGCAGGGACTTCGACACGACGCCGGAGAAGATCAGGTTGGTGCCCTCCCCGAGAAGGCGCGGGCCGAGCACGGAGAAAGTGACGCTGATCACGGCGAGGGCGAAAACGAGGCCCAACCAGAGTCGTTCCGGGCGTAGTTTGCCGATCAGGCGTTTGCCGGATGCGGTGAAGTTCAGCGATTTCTCGGCCGGCAGATTCATGCCGCCGAATGGGCCCCCGCCACGCTGTGGCCTGGGTGCCGGCTTGTCATCGGCGTGGGTCTCGCTCATGCTGCTTCCTCCGCGGTGAGCTGGGATGAGACGATCTCCTGGTAGGTGGTGTTTGATTCCAGTAGCTGCCCGTGGGTTCCACGCCCGACAATGCGGCCGTCTTCGAGCACAAGAATCTGGTCGGCGTCGATGATGCTCGACACCCGCTGCGCAACGATGACCATGGTGGCGCCGCCGGCACCCTGTTTGAGGGCGAGCCGAAGCCGAGCGTCCGTTGCAAGGTCGAGGGCCGAGAACGAGTCGTCAAAAATGTACAGCTCTGGCTGTTTCACCAGCGCACGGGCGATGGCGAGGCGCTGGCGCTGGCCGCCCGATACATTCGTGCCGCCCTGCGCAATCGGAGCATCAAGCCCGCCGTCCAGTTCTGTGACAAAATCTCGGGCTTGGGCGATTGTCAGAGCCCGCCAGAGTTCTTCTTCGGTCGCATCAGGTTTTCCGTAGAGCAGGTTGCTGCGCACCGTTCCGGAAAAAAGATACGGTTTCTGCGGTACCAGGCCGATGTGGCCCCACAGCAGGTCCGGGTTGAGCTCGCGCACGTCCACGCCATCGACGAGCACGGAGCCGCTCGTGGCGTCGAACAGTCGCGGCAACAGGTTGATCAGGGTGGTTTTGCCGCTGCCCGTACTGCCGATAATCGCCGTGGTCTCGCCGTGTCGGGCGATCAAGCTCACATTGCGCAGCACCGGCTGATCGGCTCCGGGATAGGCGAATCCAACGTCGAGCAGTTCGAGCTCGCCGTGACCCAGCGTCACGTTCACGGGGTTGGCTGGCGGTACAACGCTCGACGCGGTAGCGAGCACCTCACCGATACGGTCGGCCGAAACGGCCGCCCGCGGAATCATCACGGCCATAAAGGTCGCCATCATAACGGCCATGAGAATCTGCATGAGATAGCTGAGGAAGGCGATGAGCGTGCCCACCTGCATTGAGCCGTCTTCAATACGAAAGGCGCCGAACCAGATCACGGCAACGCTGGAGACGTTCAGCACGAGCATGACGATGGGGAACATGAGCGCCATGAGACGACCAGAGCTCAGGGCCACTTCAGTGACGTCTCGGTTAGCCTTCGCGAATCGGGACGCTTCCACGTCTTCGCGCACGAAGGCGCGCACCACGCGGATGCCAGTGAGCTGCTCTCGCAGCACCCGGTTCACGGTATCGATGCGAGTCTGCATCTTGCGAAACAGCGGCACCATTTTCACGACGATGAACCCGACGGCGATGAGAAGGATGGGCACGCTCACCGCGATGAGCCAAGACAGCTGAACGTCCTGACGAATGGCCATGATCACACCACCGATGCTCAGGATCGGCGCCGCGACGAGCAGGGTGCAGGTGGTGAGCACGAGCATCTGCACCTGCTGCACGTCGTTGGTGGATCGGGTGATCAGCGAGGGGGCCCCGAACCGGGTGACCTCCTGTTCGGAGAATTCGCCGACTCGGCTGAAGACGGCCCCGCGCAGGTCACGCCCGACTTTCATGGCCACTTTGGCGCCGAAATACACCGCCACGATCGCGCAGATGATCTGGGCCAGGGTGATCAGCAGCATGACGCCACCGACGCGCACAATATAGCCGGTGTCACCGGTTGCGACACCCTTGTCAATAATGTCGGCGTTGAGGGTGGGCAGAAACAGGGAGGCGATCGACTGGGCCAGTTGGAAGACAACCACCCCGAGAAGTAGTTGCCAGTATGGACGCAGGTAACGCACGAGCAGGGACCACAGCACGGAGTACTCCTAGTAGAAACGGCGACCGGCCCGACCAGTTGGGTCGGCGCGGCTACCACTGTTGCAATACTGCTCTCTTTCCGGAACGTCGTCGACCGAAAAGCTAGCGTCAGCCAGAAATCTCCGACGATTGCGTCAACTTCACATCGTGCGTTCAGGCAAAGAGGTCTGAAATGTACTCGACCTCGTCGACCGACGGCTGCCAGGACGTCGCGGCCGTCGCGTTCTGCATGATCTGCTCGGGCTTGGTGGCGCCAGCGATAACACTGGTCAGGCCCGGTTGCGCCAGGAGCCAGGCGAACGTCGCCGCCAGCATTGTCACGTCGCGCGCGTCGCACCACGCCTGATACTGCTCAATGAGGTCCCAGGGGGCGTTCTCGACCAGGTGCGCCCGAATCATCATGATGCGACTATCTGCAGGCCCCCCCGAGCGTGAGAACTTGCCGGTGAACAGGCCGTTGTAGAGCGGAAAGAATGGTAGAAAGCCCAGGCCGTAGGCGTTTACGGCCGGCAAGACCTCGTCTTCTGACTCGCGTACGAGCAGGCTGTATTCGTTCTGGCTCGAGATGAACGCGGGGTGCCCGTTCATTCGGGCGGTGAACTCAGCCTCAGCGATCTGCCACCCGGCGAGGTTTGAGTGCCCGATATAGCGAATCTTGCCCTCGGTGATGAGGTCGTCAAGCGTTGCGAGGGTCTCCTCGATCGGTGTTTGTGGGTCGGGAACGTGCAGTTGGTAGAGGTCGATCCAGTCGGTCTGCAACCGTCGGAGCGATGCTTCAACAGCCAGACGGATGTACCGGCGCGAGCCGCGCGCGCCCCAGTCCGGACCGTTGCGCCCACCCATGTCCATCCCGAATTTGGTAGCGAGCACGATCTGATCTCGCTTGCCGCGCAGGGAGTGCCCCATGAGTGTTTCGCTCAGTCCGCGTTCGGCGCCGTAAATGTCGGCGGTGTCAAACAACGTCACCCCCGCCTCGAGGGCGGCGTCGATGACGGCCGTTGTGCCGTCCTGACTTTCTGATGCAGTGCCGGCACGGCCAAAGTTATTACAGCCGAGGCCGATCGTCGACACGCTGAGTCCGGAGGAGCCAAGTCTGCGATATTCAATCTGAGCCATTCCTACAGAATAGGGGCGCAGCCGTCTCCTGCACAGGGCACGTGTTCGGGAGGTGTGCACCGATGTCCGAAACCCGCGAGGTCGCAGGGAAGGCTGCGGCTACAGTCGACGTATGGACAGCATCCCCACGCCACTCGCCGAGCGCCCAGCCACAGCTACAGCGCCGGCGCTCCTTCGTCTGACAAGCCCCATCGGTCGGCTCGAACTTACCGCCGACGATGACGGCATCCTCTCGCTATCCATCGAAACCGACGGCCAGCTGCCGCTCGAGGCGATGCCTGAGAAGCACTCCCCCGTGCTGGCGCGAGCGGCCGAACAACTCGACGAGTATTTCTCCGGAACCCGGCAGTCCTTCGACCTTCCCGTGCACCTGACCCGCGGCACCGAATTTCAACGCAGGGTCTGGGCACGGCTCGCTACCCTCAAATTCGGCGATGTCATCTCCTACGGAGTACTCGGCAATGAGATTGGACGGGCGGGTTCGGGCCGCGCCATCGGCGGCGCAGTCGGCGCGAACCCGGTGCCCATCATCATCGGCTGCCACCGGGTGCTCGCCACCAGCGGGCAGATCACCGGGTACAGCGCCGGCCAGGGCATTCCGACCAAAGCCTGGCTACTCGATCATGAAGGAATCGTGCATCGATAGCCCGGCGGCGCACGGCTCAGCGGCGACCGAGCGGCAGCAAGCCGAGCGCCCGCACCGCTTCGCGCTCTTCCACCAGTTCAGCAACGGATGCACGGATGCGGCTTCGAGAGAAGTCGTTCAGCTCAAGGCCAGACACGATGCGCCACTGCCCGTCAACGGATCGAACCGGGAATGAGCACACCAGTCCGGCCGGAACATCGTAGGAACCGTCGGAGACTACCCCCGCGCTGGTCCAGTCCACGCCGCGGCCGGTCACCCAGTCAGCGACGTGGTCGATGGCAGCGTTGGCGGCGGAGGCAACCGACGAGCCTCCGCGCACGGCGATGATCTCTGACCCGCGCTGAGCGACTCGAGGAATGAACGTCTCCGCCAGCCACGTCTCGTCAACCAGATCGCGAACAGCACGTCCTTCGGCGGTCGCGTGAAAGACATCAGGATATTGGCTCGCCGAGTGGTTGCCCCAAACCGTCAGTCCCTGAACGGAGTCAACGGGCACGTTGAGGTGGCTGGACAACTGCCCAACGGCCCGGTTGTGATCGAGACGAGTCATGGCGGTGAAGCGATCCGCTGGCACATCGGGCGCATGCGCCGCGGCGATAAGGGCGTTCGTGTTGGCCGGGTTGCCCACCACGAGCACCCGTACATCACCGGCAGCGCCCACGTTGATCGCGGCGCCCTGTGGCCCGAAGATACGACCGTTCGCTTCCAGCAGGTCGGCCCGTTCCATGCCGGGCCCGCGTGGGCGAGAGCCGACGAGCAGGGCAATGTTTACGCCGTCGAAGGCGATCGACGGGTCGTCCGTCACCGTCACGCCGCGCAGCAGACCGAAAGCACAGTCTTCAAGTTCGAGGGCGGTACCCTCTGCGGCCTTTAAGCCCTGGGGTATCTCCAGCAGGGTGAGATGAATCGGTGTCGCAGGACCGAGCAGGGCGCCGGCGGCAATGCGAAACAGGAGCGCATACCCAATCTGTCCGCCCGCCCCGGTGACGGTCACCCGCACCGGCTGTCGCAGGACGGGAACGTTGGTGGCTGCCGCTGACGTGGAGGTGCTGGCGTCTGTACTCACGCGCCCAGCCTAACCCCGGTATAGATCGTCGACGACGCGGGATGGCCCGCAGCGGCCAACTCTTGCGCGACGACAAGGTCAAGCTCGCCGCGCGCACCGGCTTCCAAGCGAATTCCGACCGATCGCGCCCAGGCGACGAGCTCGGCCGAGGTCGTGAAATCGTGTTCCTGTTCGAGCAGCGCACGCACAAATTCGCCCTTGGACTTCTTGTTGAAATGATTCAGGGCTCGCTTTTGACCGTTTGCCGAAGCGGCGACCACACGCAGGTACAGCGAGTCTGTGCGCAGGGGTCGCATACCGAGTTTAACGTACCCCTCAGAGCGCAAATCGAGCAGTAGTCCGTGGGTCTCACCGAGAATCCGCTGGACTTCAACACTCCAGTATTTCTTGAGCGTGTGATTGGCCGGAGTCAGGTCGGGAACTCGTGAATCGTTCGATAGCCGGTAGGCAGGTATCGGGTCAAGTGCGGCGATAGGACCGAAGAGGGCAGAGTGGACGAGCAGGTGCGCACGCGCGAACTTACGCTGACTGAGCGAAAGGGTGGCAGCATCCAACCCATCGAAGAGCACCCCGGTGTACCGATCGATGACCGGTAGCGTGGGAGCCGAGAGCAGTTCGCGGTTGCGATCGATCTCGAACAGCTGAGTTCCACCCAGCTTGAGGGCGGTCCGAGCAGCGACCGGATCCTGCGCGAGTGCCACCAGCGCCGCTGCCAGTTCCCGGCGCTTCGGATTCAGGCTCGGGTAGACCAGCGTCGTCCAGTCCAAGGGTACAGCTTCGCCGCCGGAGCGTTTCGTCTCCGACGGCGGAAGCAGTATCAGCACAGCTGGATATTTTCAGGCGAACTAAACGAGTTCAGCCTTGCGAGCAACGATCGTCACAATGTCATTGTCGACCGACAGAAAACCGTCTTCAGCCTGAGCCAGAACCTTGGAACCGTTCACCATGGTGACCCGGACTTCACCCACGGCGAGGATCGCCAGCATGGGCTCGTGACCGGCAAGAATACCGATCTCCCCTTCGACGGTCTTCGCCACGACCATCGTCGCCTCGCCCGTCCATACCTGCTGGTCGGCCGAGACAACACTGACGGAAAGCGGCTTCGCCATGGTTAGTCATTCTCCTTCTGGATCTGAGCCCACTTCTCTTCGACGTCGCTGATGCCACCGACGTTGAAGAAGGCCTGCTCGGCCACGTGGTCGAAATCTCCGTTGGAGATAGCGGTGAACGCCTCAATGGTGTCCTTCAGCGGAACGGTGGAACCCGTGACCCCGGTGAATTTCTTCGCCATGTAGGTGTTCTGGGAGAGGAACTGCTGAATACGACGGGCACGAGAAACCGTAACCTTGTCTTCTTCAGAGAGCTCGTCAACACCGAGGATCGCGATGATCTCCTGGAGTTCCTTGTTCTTCTGCAGAATCGCCTTGACGCGCACAGCCGTGTTGTAGTGATCGGCACCCAGGTAGCGGGGGTCGAGGATACGACTGGTCGAGGTGAGCGGGTCAACGGCCGGGTACAGGCCCTTGGACGCAATTTCACGCGACAGCTCGGTGGTGGCGTCAAGGTGGGCGAATGTCGTCGCCGGCGCCGGGTCGGTGTAGTCGTCGGCGGGCACATAAATGGCCTGCAGCGAAGTAATCGAGTGCCCACGGGTTGACGTGATGCGCTCCTGAAGGATGCCCATCTCGTCGGCGAGGGTGGGCTGGTAGCCCACCGCGGATGGCATCCGGCCCAGCAGGGTCGACACCTCGGAACCGGCCTGCGTGAAGCGGAAGATGTTGTCGATGAAGAGCAACACGTCTTGCTTGGCGACGTCGCGGAAGTACTCAGCCATGGTCAGGGCGCTGAGGGCGACGCGCAGCCGCGTTCCCGGCGGCTCGTCCATCTGGCCGAATACCAGGGCGGTCTTATCAAAGACACCGGCTTCTTCCATCTCGGCGATGAGGTCGTTGCCCTCACGGGTGCGCTCACCGACTCCGGCGAATACCGATACTCCACCGTGGTCCTGCGCAACGCGCTGGATCATTTCCTGGATGAGGACGGTCTTGCCGACACCGGCGCCACCGAAGAGTCCGATCTTTCCGCCGAGAACATACGGCGTAAGCAGGTCGATGACCTTGATACCGGTCTCGAACAGCTGAGTCTTGGACTCGAGCTGGTCGAAGGGCGGCGGCTTGCGGTGAATGGGCCAGCGCTCGGTGATCTCGATCTTCTCGCCGGGCGCGGCATTGAGTACATCGCCGATGACGTTGAAGACCTTGCCCTTGGTGACGTTTCCGACCGGAACCGTGATGGGGCTGCCGGTGTCGCGCACTTCCTGGCCGCGGACAATTCCGTCGGTCGGGTTGAGTGCGATAGCGCGAACGAGGTCGTCACCGAGGTGCAGGGCAACCTCCAGCGTGATCTCTTTCGTCTCGCCACCGAAGGTGATCGTGGTCTTTAGCGCGTTATAGATGCCGGGGATCGAGTCATGCGGAAACTCGATGTCGACAACGGGGCCCGTGACGCGCGCGATGCGGCCGACGGAGCCGGCCGTGTCCTCCGCCCGGACTGGCGCGGTAGCGGTGTCAGTCATTGATCTCTCTTCTCTGCCCATGGGACATGTGAACTACTTCTTAGCGGATGAGAGCGCGTCGGCTCCACCCACGATCTCGGAAATCTGCTGGGTGATCTCGGATTGACGCGCGTTGTTGGACAGACGCGTGAAATCCGTGATCAGCTTGTCGGCGTTGTCGCTCGCCGACTTCATAGCCTTCTGGCGGCTCGCGTGCTCGGAAGCAGCCGACTGCAGCATGGCGTTGAACAAACGACTCTCGATGTAGACGGGGAGGAGGCTGTCCAGAACCGTTTCAACA
Source organism: Actinomycetales bacterium (assembly GCA_038205545.1). Taxonomy (GTDB): domain Bacteria; phylum Actinomycetota; class Actinomycetes; order Actinomycetales; family Microbacteriaceae; genus Cryobacterium. The sequence continues at coordinate 12,315 of JBBRBV010000001.1, read as the reverse complement.
TCGGGTTCGAACTCATACAGAGGCAAAACCGTCTTGTCGCCCGGTTCTTCGACACCCTCAACGACCTCAAGCGGCAGCAGCCTTACGACCTCGGGTACCTGAGTGACCATGCTGACGAAACGGTTGTAAACGATGTGAATCTCGTCAACGCCGCCATCGGCGTAATCCGTCAGGAAGGACTCCAGTAGGGCCTCGCCGATTTCCTGGGCCGTTTCAAACTGCGGCTGATCGGTTCCTCCGGTCCAGACTCGCACCGATGCCCGGTTTCGAAAGCTGAAGTACGCGATGGCCTTGCGACCCACCAGGAAGTAGACAATTTCTTTACCCTGGCCACGCAGCAACTCACTGAGTGACTCGGCTTCGCGCAGAACCTGCGAGCTGAATGCACCGGCCAGTCCTCGGTCGGAAGCGAAGATGACGACCGCTGCACGCTCGATCTTCTCGGGCTCAGTGGTTAGCACGTGCTCAACGTTCGAGTACGTGGCCACCGCTGAAACGGCGCGCGTGACCGCACGCGAATACGGGGTTGACGCAGCGACTCGCGCCTGCGCTTTCTGAATGCGCGAGGCGGAGATCAGCTCCATGGCCCGAGTGATCTTCTTGGTCGTCTGGGCAGACTTGATTTTCTGCCGGTAGACCCGAAGTTGCGCTCCCATGTATCTGCTTCCTTGTCTTTCAGTTCGTTGTCGTCAGTATTGCGGCGTCGTCCGTGTTACAGCGCCACTAGCGGCGGTGCTTGACGATCTTTTCCTGGTTGACGTCTTCGACGGCAATGGCTTCAAACTTCTCTTTGCCAACCGAGGCGAGCGGCTTGCCCTCGCCAGTCTGGAATTCGAGCTTGAACTTGTCAACACCGGCAGTCAGAGCCGCAACGGTCTCATCGGAGAGAACGTTGGTCTCGCCCAGGTTTTTCAGGACCTCGGTGTTGCGACCGAGGAAGTCGAGAAGTTCGCGTTCAAACCGCAACACGTCGGGAATCGGTACCTCGTCGAGCTTGCCGTTGATGCCGGCCCAGATCGAGACCACCTGGTCCTCAACGGGATAGGGCGAGTACTGCGGCTGGCGCAGCAGCTCGGTCAAGCGGGCGCCGCGGGCCAGCTGACGACGGCTGGCCGCGTCGAGGTCCGACGCGAACATGGCGAAGGCTTCGAGCGAACGGTACTGGGCCAGCTCGAGCTTAAGCGTGCCGGAGACCTTCTTGATCGACTTGACCTGCGCGTCGCCACCGACACGGGAGACCGAGATACCCACGTCAACAGCGGGACGCTGGTTGGCGTTGAACAGGTCGGACTGCAAAAAGATCTGGCCGTCAGTGATCGAGATCACGTTGGTGGGAATGTAGGCGGCGACATCGTTGGCCTTGGTCTCAACGATCGGAAGACCCGTCATCGAACCCGCGCCGAGCGCGTCGGAGAGCTTGGCACAACGCTCAAGCAAACGCGAGTGCAGGTAGAAGACGTCTCCGGGGTAGGCCTCGCGCCCCGGCGGCCGCCGGAGGAGGAGCGATACCGCACGGTAGGCCTCGGCCTGCTTGGAAAGGTCATCAAAAACGACCAGAACGTGCTTGCCGGCATACATCCAGTGCTGGCCGATGGCCGAACCGGTGTACGGGGCGAGGTACTTGAACCCGGCAGGGTCGGAGGCGGGGGCAGCAACGATGGTGGTGTACTCCATCGCTCCGGCATCCTCAAGCGCACCCTTCACCGAAGCGATGGTGGAGCCCTTCTGGCCGATGGCGACATAGATGCAGCGAACCTGCTTGTTGCTGTCGCCCGACTCCCAGTTCGCCTTCTGGTTGATGATGGTGTCGATCGCGATCGCCGTCTTGCCGGTCTGGCGGTCACCGATGATGAGCTGGCGCTGGCCACGGCCGATCGGGATCATGGCGTCGATGGCCTTGATTCCGGTCTGCATGGGCTCGTGCACGCTCTTGCGATCCATGACGCCGGGAGCCTGCAACTCGAGGGCACGGCGGCCTTCGGTTACAATTTCACCGAGACCGTCGATGGGAGCACCAAGCGGGTCAACGACCCGCCCGAGGTAGCCGTCGCCGACGGGTACCGAGAGAACCTCGCCAGTGCGGTGCACCTCCATGCCCTCAACGATGCCGGCGAATTCGCCCAGTACGACGACACCGATCTCGTCTTCGTCGAGGTTCAGGGCCAGGCCCAGGGTGCCATCGGCGAATTTGATGAGCTCGTTGGCCATCACGCCGGGCAGTCCCTCGACGTGGGCGATTCCATCGCCGGCCGTCGTGACGTAGCCGACCTCGGTGGTGGAGGTCTTGTTCGGCTCGTAGGACTTCACGAAGTCCTGGAGAGCGCCACGGATCTCATCGGGGCTGATCGTTAGTTCTGCCATCATCTTCCCTTTTCTGTACGGCTGTACAGGTTCTGTCTGTTCGAGACTTGCGTCTCAAGGTTTGTGGTGTTGCTAGCTTCTGTTCCGACGAGCAGATCAGTGAGCGAGCTGAAGTCGAAGGTCTGCGAGCCTGGTCGCAATGCTGCCGTCGATGACCAAGTCTCCGATTTGCACGCGAACGCCGCCGACCAGAGCCTTATCGACAACCTGGTTGATGGTGAGGGCCCGCCCGTTTCGAATCGACAGGTTCTTGGTCAACCGGTCGAGCTGAGCGGGTGTCAGAACACTCGCCGAGGTGATGGTGGCGATTGAGGTTCCCGCCTGGTCTGCGACAACGGATGCCGCGTGTCGGAGCAGTTCCCCGATGCGGCGGCCGCGAGGCTGCTGCATCAGGTGCCTGACAATGGCCAGTGTCTGCCCGCTGACCTTACCGGTCAGCAGGGTATCGACCAGTTCGACTTTCGCTGCGGGGCGACCGAGCTTGCTGGACAGGGCCAGCTCCAGCCCTGCGTCGGAAGAAACCGTGTTACCGAAGGCGAAGAGCTCCGACTCGACAGACAGATCAGCGGGAGAAGAGAGGGCAGTTGCCCGCAATCCCAGCTCTTCGATGCCTGCCAGCAGGTCGTCATGACTGGACCAGCGCTCGGACACGGCGGCCGCGAGCAGGTCGAGTGCGCGCGGCGTCACGCTTGTGCTGAATACGGCACGGACAAGGGTGACCTTGGCCGCGGCATCCGCTGCTGCATCACCCAGTGCTGAAAGCAGCTGGGACGACGACCCGATCACTCGACCGGCGCCGAAAAGGCTTTCGCCTGTCGCCAGATCAGTCGTGCCGCCGGGAACGGACAGTGCCGCCCTCGATGTGGCGAGTGCTTCTCTGGTGGCGCTTCCCATTTGCTAGATCTTTCCTGCTGATGGAGCTGCTGGTTGAGACGGCGCTTCGCTGGCTTCGAGTTCTGCCAGGAAACGATCGACAATGGCGCTGGCCTTCGCGTCGTCGGACAGGCTTTCACCGATGACACCCGAGGCGAGGTCAATGGCAAGGGTGCCAACCTCGCTGCGAAGCGACACGACGGCGGCCTGACGTTCGGCTTCGATCTGCGTCTTGGCGCTGGCGGCAATACGACCAGCTTCAGCCGCAGCCTGCTCCTTGTGCTCAGCGACGATGCGCTGTCCGTCGGTGCGGGCCTGGTCACGAATGGTGCCGGCTTCGGCGCGAGCATCAGCCAGCTGGGCCGTGTACTGCACGAGTGCAGCTTCGGCTTTGCGCTGGGCGTCGTCGGCCTTAGCGATGTTGCCCTCAATGGCTTCTGCACGGTCGTCAAGAAGCGTCTGCATTCTGGGGAGCACGAGCTTCCAGAAGAAGAACAAAATCACGACAAAGCAGACCGCCGACCAGATGATGTCGTAAACCTCTGGGATGAGCGGGTTTCGCGGCCCTTCCGTTGCGGCTGCAATTACTGCGTGAAGCATCATGCCTCCTAACTTGATTAGTGAAGAGGCTTAGTTTCCGGTGAAGATGAAGTAGGTCGCGATGCCGATAAAGGCGAGCGCCTCGGTGAAGGCGATACCGATGTACATCAGCACCTGGAGGCGACCGGCCAGCTCAGGCTGACGGGCGACACCTTCGATGGTCTTGCCAACGACGATACCCACACCGATTGCCGGGCCGATGGCTGCGAGGCCATAACCGACGGTCGCGATGTTTCCGTTGATTTCCGCGAGAACGGTTGTTGCGTCCACGTATATTTCCTTCCGTGATGGTGAATTCGGCGAGTGCCGGATTCCTAAAGTGTCTAGTGTTCCTCAGCCAGCGCGAGCTGGATGTAGACGGCGGTGAGTAGGGCAAAAATGTAAGCCTGGAGAACGGCGATCAGCACTTCAAAGAGCGTGAAGGCGAAGCCGAAGACGAGGGTGCCAGCGCCGAAGAGCTTGAACCCACCATCCGCAGTGAAGAAGAAGAACTGAGTAGCGCTGAAGAACAGCACGAGCAGCAGGTGCCCGACGATCATGTTCATCATCAGTCGCAGAGTCAGGGTGACCGGTCGCACCAGGAACGTCGAGATGAATTCGATCGGCGTCACGATGATGTAGAGACCCTTGGGAACTCCGGGCGGGAAGAGCGAGTTACGGAAGAACTTGCCCGGGCTCCTCTTGACGCCGGCGTAAATGAATGTTCCGTAGGAGATGACCGCCAAAAGCAGCGGAACCCCGATCACCGAGGTTCCGGCGATATTGAGGAACGGAATAATTCCCGTGATGTTCATGAACAACACCATGAAGAAAATGGTCGTCAGAAGCGGCAGAAAACGCTTGCCATCTTTCTTGCCGAGTAGATCTTCCGCAATATTGACGCGAACGAAGTCGAGTCCCATTTCGGCCAGGCTCTGGCCGCGGGTCGGAATGATCTTCATGCGGCGTGTGCCGAGCCAGAAGACGAGCATCAGGACCGCGACAGCGAGGAAGCGGATCAGGATGATGCGGTTGATTTCGAAGTTCGTACCCGCGAAGAAAATTACGTCGGGGAAAAACTCATTGATGGAGGGACCGGTGAATTCACCGTCGCCGGTGGCAGACGGGACCATCAGGTTTACGGCGATTTCTAGCAGCGCTTTCTCCTGTTTCGGGGCGGTGAGCTCTGCTCGCGCAACGACGAATATGGGCAGGTTCACGACGCTGTAAAGCATGTGCAAACCGGGTGGGATCGGTGTTTACTCTAGCAAAGATCAGGCGCGCCGCCGAATCGAAAGCCGGAACGGTGGGTGAATGGGTCGTCGCGCTACTCGTCGCGCTACTCGTCGCGCTACTCGTCGACCGGGGCAGGGGGCAGCGTGGCATCGCTGACGTAGGGCATCCGGCTCTTCATGACAACTACAGCATCAACGACGAGAGACCCGATGACCCCCGCGATAATGCAGAGGAACAGCACCATTGGCTGGATCCACTCGCGGTCTTGCAACACGACGAGCAGCACCAGGAACACGACGAATTTGAGCAGCCACCCTCCCATGATGATGCCGAAGAAGCCACCAATCGCGGACTCGTTTCCGGCGACCCGGTTTGCCAGCAAAATGCTGCCGGCGGTGATGCCCATGAACGCGACCGACATAATCGTTCCGACCAGGGCGCTGAGCACACCGGTGCCACCATCCACGACGTAGCCGATGACCGAACCGACCACGGCGATGGCAAGGGCTACCCAGGCCCCGTAGATCAGGATGCGACGCAGCACGGGGATCGAGGTGGGCTGGGTGGAAGCGGGTGGGGTGCTGGTCATGCGTTCTCCTCGGCTGGGACTGCTGGTACGGGTGCTGTTGCTGCGGGTGCTGCGGGTGCTGCGGCCTCGTCGAGCGGGTCGTACCGGTCAAGAACAGGGATCTGCGCCGGCGCCGACTGGCTGACCCATTCACCGGTCTTACGGCGGCCGAGCGGGGCGAGTGTGACGACGGTGCAGATGAGGAGCGTCGTCACGAGAAAAATGGTGGCGTACCAGGTCGGCAGCGCGAAGTACACCGGCAGTATGTAGTACAGCAAACACCCGATGGATGCTGCGGCTGTCCACCCGTAGAAGATCAGCACGGCGTGCAGGTGCGAATGTCCCATATCGAGCAATCGGTGGTGGAGGTGCTTTCGGTCGGCGCTGAATGGCGATTTTCCGGCCCGCACCCGCCGGAAGACGGCGAGCCCGAAGTCGAGTAGGGGAATGATCATGATTGCTACCGGCAAGAGGATGGGGATGAATGCCGGGAAGAGCTGCGAACGGTTGATGGCGGTGGGGTCAATCTGGCCGGTGACGGCGATGGCGCTCGTAGCCATGAGCAGGCCAACAAGCAGGGCACCGGCGTCACCCATGAACAGTTTGGCCGGGTGCCAGTTCAACGGGAGGAACCCGACACAGGCACCGACCAGGATGGCGGCGATGAGCGAGGCGAGGTTGAAGTAGTTGGTCGGCGAGGTATCGCGCACGAGCAGATAGCTGTAGAGGAAAAACACGCCGTTGGCGATGAGTGCTACTCCGGTGACAAGGCCGTCCAGTCCGTCGATAAAATTGATCATGTTCATGACAACGACGATGGCCACAATCGTGAAGGCAATCGACATCCAGCCGCTGCCGACCGTGCGCCCACCGATGGGCAGCGAGTAGATTTGCACGCCCTGCCAGGCGACGAGCCCGGCAGCGATGAATTGACCGGCGAGTTTGGTCATCCAGTCGAGGTCCCAGATATCGTCGGCGACACCGACGAGCACGATGAGCAAGGCCGCACCCAGAATGGCCAGGATCTGCTCCGGATCGGCGAACACCAACCTGAGCGGCGCGAAGGCCCCCGCGGCGAGATAGGCAACGCCGAAAGCAACGAGGATACCCAGGAACATGGCAATGCCACCAAGGCGTGGCGTGGGCTGCGTGTGTACGTCGCGCTCACGAATCTTGGGGTACAGGTGGTATTTGTGGCTGAGTTTGTAGACCACGAGCGACAACGAAAACGTGACGATCGCCGAAACAAGCCCGAGCAGTATGAAAAGAGTCATCGGCTACCGGCTGGCATCCGTTTCGCCCTTGATCACGCCGTTGATTTCGCCTGGCGTTTCATCCTGCGTTTCATCCTGAGACGGGGCCGCGATTGTAGCCGTTGCCTCCGCTTCAACCGTTTCTGCCGATGTTCCCGGACGCGCCGGTGCCGCTGCGAGTACGTCGCCCACGACAGCCGCAATCGCATCCCGGGAAATGACGCCGCTGCGCACGATGTGGAGAAAGCCGCCGTTGGTCTCGAACCCGCTGGCGTCAATGATCGTCGAGGAGCCCTCCGCGGGCTGGTCTTCGCCGGACTGGGCCGCGCCGGACTGGCCCAACACGCTGTTATAGCTGCCGCCGGATGTACCGCCGTCGAGGTAGACGTCGATTTTCTCGCCGAGTGCCGCTTGCGCGGATTGGGCGTTGCTGGCTGCTGGCATCCCGCTGAGGTTGGCGCTCGAAACCGCGAGCGGGCCGGTTTCGGCGAGCAGGTCGAGCGCGATCTGATTGCTGGGCATGCGCAGCGCCACGGTGCCGCGGGTTTCACCCAGGTCCCAGACCAGTGATGGCTGGGCGTTGACGATGACGGTCAGACCACCCGGCCAGAATGCCTCGACCAGGTCGCGAACCGGCTGCGGCACGTCGACGGCGAGGGCGTCGAGGGTGGGAATACCGCCAATAAGAACGGGCGGCGGCGACTGGCGGCTACGGCCCTTCGCGTCGAGAAGTCGCTGTACGGCCTCGGCGTTGAACGCATCAGCGGCCACACCATAGACCGTGTCGGTAGGGATGACGACGAGCGCCCCGCGACCAATGGCCGTGCGCGCCACTTCCAGGTGCGCGGCGTAGTCAGACTCGCTCGTGTCCGAGTCGCTCGTGCAATCGTAGATACGTGTCATTTCCGGCAATTCTAACCCAGCACGGTTGAGAAGACCGGATGCGCACGAGTTCGGTGGCTGAACGCGGTGGCTGTGTCAGGCGCGCAGCGCTGTGGTGGCCCGGTCTCGGCTGGTGTAATCGCGGTGCGTCGCCGCGGCACGCCAGCCATCGGCAACGAGAAGCGCGCGAATCTCCGCACCCTGCCGTTCGCCGTGCTCGATGACGAGCACACCGCCGGGGCGCAGCAGCCGCAGGCCGGTCGTGGACACGCTGCGCACCACGTCGAGACCGTCGATACCGCCGAAGAGGGCGTGCGCCGGGTCGTACAGGCGCACCTCGGGGTCGCGGGGAATCGCATCCGCTGGGATATAGGGCGGGTTCGAGATGACGACGGCGACCTGGCCGTTGAGCGCGGCGAACGCGTCGGCCAGGTCACCGAAAACCAGGGTGGTGTTGCCGGCGGCGACCTCGGCAAAGTTGCGGGTGGTCCAGGGGAAGGCTTGCGGCGAGTTTTCAATTGCGAAAATGCGCGCGTGGGGCACTTCGGTGGCCAGCGCCAGGGCGATCGCGCCGCTTCCCGTGCCGAGGTCTACGCCGATGGGCTCGGGATCGGGCATGGAACGCAGTGCATCGATGGCGAATTGGGCAACCTGTTCGGTTTCGGGGCGCGGAACAAACACACCGGGTCCCACGTGCAGGGTGAGGGAACGGAACGGGGCACGGCCCACAATGTGTTGTAGGGGTTCCCGTGTGCTGCGCCGCTCCAACAGGGTGTCGATGGAACCGGCATCCGCTGCACTGATGCTGCGATCAAGGATGCTGCCGGCCTGCACTTCGCCGCGGCTCTGGCCGAGCACGTGGCCGATCAACAGGTCGGCGTCGACCTCGGGGTCGCTAACGCCCGCGGCGGTGAGGCGGGCGATCGCTCCATCGCGCAAGGAACGCAGGGTGGGAGGCAGGGCAGAATCTGAAGAAGGCACGTAGTGAAATGTAACGCACCTGCGGGTATTCAGCCGGGGGACATAGGCTGTAGTCGGCCTTTTCCACCGAACGAAAGTAGCCCTCGTGCCTCAGATCTATTCCGACATCACCGAAGCCGTAGGTGGGACCCCGCTCGTCAAACTGAACCGTTTGACGGCCGGTCTTGGCGCGACCGTGCTCGCGAAGCTCGAGTTTTACAACCCCTCCAGCAGCGTGAAAGACCGCATCGGCGTCGCGATCATCAACGCCGCCGAAAAGGACGGTTCGTTGAAGCCCGGTGGAACGATCGTCGAAGCGACCAGCGGCAACACGGGCATCGCCCTCGCCATGGTCGGCGCGGCCCGCGGCTACACGGTGATTCTGGCCATGCCCGAGACCATGAGCAAGGAACGCCGTGTCATGATGCGCGCCTATGGCGCCACCATTGTGCTGACGGCGGGCGCTGATGGCATGCGCGGCGCGGTCGAGAAGGCCGCCGAGATCGTCGCCACCACGCCGGGCGCCGTACTGGCCAGCCAGTTCACGAACCCGGCCAACCCGGCTATCCACCGTGCCACGACGGGCGTGGAAATCTGGAACGACACCGCGGGTACCGTCGATATCCTCGTGGCGGGGATCGGCACCGGTGGCACCATTTCCGGTGCCGGCGGGTATCTCAAGGAACAGAAGCCAGGACTCAAGGTCGTCGGCGTTGAGCCGATCGACTCCCCCATTCTGACCGGCGGCAAGCCGGGCCCGCACAAAATTCAGGGCCTCGGTGCCAACTTCATACCGGAGACCCTCGACCGAGAGATCTACGACTCGATCACCGATGTCACCCTGGCCGACTCGCTCGCCACGGCCCGTGCACTCGGCACTAAGGAGGGCATCCTCGGCGGCATCTCCTGCGGCGCTGCTGCCTGGGCCGCACTCGAGCAAGCGAAACTGCCAGAGAACGCCGGTAAGACCATCGTGGTCATTATTCCGGGCTTCGGTGAGCGCTACATCTCGACCGTGCTCTACGAAGACCTGCTGGACTAAGAGAACACGCGCTGTCGTCTATGAGTGTGTTCTCGCGCCTCCGCGAAGATATTGCGGCAGCACGCACCCACGACCCCGCCGCGCGCAGCAACACCGAGGTCTTTCTTGCCTACAGTGGGCTGCACGCGGTCTGGTCGTATCGGGTCGCGAATCGTCTGTGGCGGGCCGGGCTGCACTTGCCCGCTCGCCTGGTGTCTCAGGTGACCCGGTTTCTCACCGGGATTGAAATTCACCCGGGGGCCACGATCGGGCATCGGCTGTTCATCGATCACGGCATGGGTGTCGTGATTGGCGAAACAGCGGTTCTTGGCGACGACGTGATGCTGTACCACGCTGTAACGCTGGGTGGCAAGAGCCGGCACGGGCATGCGCGCGGGGTGCGACGGCATCCGTTTCTCGATGACGGAGTCACGGTGGGCGCCGGTGCCAAGGTGCTTGGCCCCATCACGATCGGGGCCTGGAGCACGATCGGCTCGAACGCCGTGGTAACCAAGGATTCCCCGCCGCGATCGCTGCTGGTGGGCATTCCGGCGACGATTCGCCCGCAGAATGCCGCAGCGGCCGAATCCGCCCGCGGTGGCTCCCTGGAGCCCGAATACTACCTGTAATACAGTGACGGGGCCCGGGCCCGGAACGTGGGCCCAGTTTATAACCTGGGCCTGCGTTCCGGGCCAGGGCCCCGTGCAGGTACTGGAGTATTACTCGGGGTCGCCGAGCTCGGCCAGACGGGTTTCCTCGTCGGCTTGGATGCAGGAGTCGATGACGGGGCCGAGGGCTCCGTTCATGACGGCATCCAGGTTGTAGGCCTTGTAGCCGGTGCGGTGATCGGCAACGCGGTTCTCGGGAAAATTGTACGTGCGGATGCGCTCTGAACGATCCATTGTGCGAATCTGTCCCTTGCGCACAAGGCTGGCGGCAGCGTCAATTTCTTCCTGCTGGCGGGCCAGAACTCTGGCCCGCAGCACCCGCATGCCGGCTTCCTTGTTCTGAAGCTGTGACTTCTCGTTCTGCATCGCGACCACGATTCCGGTCGGCAGGTGCGTGATGCGAACGGCGGAGTCGGTGGTGTTCACCGACTGGCCACCGGGGCCACTCGACCGGTACACGTCGATCTTGAGGTCGTTCGGATGGAGCTCGACCTCTTCGGGTTCGTCGACCTCTGGAAAGACCAGCACTCCAGCCGCGGAAGTGTGGATGCGCCCCTGAGACTCGGTTGCCGGCACGCGCTGGACGCGGTGCACACCCCCCTCGTATTTCAAGTGGGCCCACACGCCTTCGGCCGGATCGCTCGAGTTACCCTTGATCGCGAGCTGGATGTCTTTAATACCGCCAAGGTCACTCGACGTCTGCTCGATAATCTCGGTCTTCCAGCGATTCGACTCCGCATAGTGCAGGTACATTCGCAGGAGATCGGCGGCGAACAGTGCCGATTCGGCACCACCCTCCCCCATCTTGATTTCCATGATCACGTCGCGGGCGTCGAGCTCGTCGCGGGGAATCAGCAGGCGCCGCAGCTTCTCAGCCGTGACCTCCAGCTGCTCCACGAGATCCGGGATCTCTTCGGCAAAGGCAACATCTTCGTCAGCGAGTTCACGAGCAGCCTCGAGGTTATCCTCGACCGCTTTCCACTCGTGATACGCCGCGATGATACGACTCAACTCGGCATACCGCCGGTTGACCTTCTTCGAACGGGCCGGATTCGCGTGCAGTTCCGGATCCGCCAACTGCGACTGAAGGTCATCGTGCTCGGCCAGCAGCGTGAGGACGGATTCGAACATTACTTATCCTTGTCTGACCCGTTCAGGGTCGGCATCGACTTCTGAACCTGCATGAGGAATTCTACGTTCGACGAGGTCTCCTTGAGACGCCCGAGAATGAGTTCGAGTGCCTGCTGCTGCTCAAGCCCCGCGAGGGCGCGACGCAGCTTCCAGGTGACCTTGACTTCATCGGCACTCATCAGCATTTCTTCGCGGCGGGTGCCCGATGCGTTCACGTCAACGGCGGGGAAGATGCGCTTGTCGGCCAGCTGGCGGGACAGGCGCAGTTCCATGTTGCCAGTGCCCTTGAACTCCTCGAAGATGACCTCGTCCATTTTGGACCCGGTCTCTACCAGCGCGGAGGCGAGGATGGTGAGCGAGCCACCGTTTTCGATATTACGCGCCGCACCGAAGAAACGCTTCGGCGGATACAGAGCCGATGCATCGACACCACCGGAGAGGATACGACCGGAAGCCGGGGCCACGAGGTTGTAGGCCCGGCCGAGGCGGGTGATCGAGTCGAGCAGCACGACGACGTCATGGCCCAGTTCGACCAGACGCTTGGCGCGCTCGATGGCGAGCTCGGCGACCGTGGTGTGGTCTTCCGCCGGGCGGTCGAAGGTGGAGGCAATGACCTCACCCTTGACGGTGCGCTGCATGTCGGTGACTTCTTCCGGACGCTCGTCGACCAGAACCACCATGAGGTGAACCTCAGGGTTGTTCGTCGCGATGGCGTTCGCAATCTGCTGCATGACGATGGTCTTGCCGGCCTTGGGCGGTGCGACGATGAGGCCGCGCTGGCCC